>NZ_JBFREF010000005.1:0-784393 GCF_052114165.1 Pseudoduganella sp. RAF19
AAAGAAATCAAGGACCTGATCGGCGATTCCGTGGCCCAGGTGGAAGCGGGCAGCAAGCTGGTGGAGCAGGCCGGCTTCACCATGAGCGAAGTGGTGGACAGCATCCAGCGCGTGACCGACATCATGAGCGAGATCAGCACCGCCAGCGCAGAGCAGAGCGACGGTATCGAGCAGGTCAACCGCGCCATCTCCGAGATGGACGGCGTGACGCAGCAGAATGCAGCGCTGGTGGAAGAAGCCAGCGCCGCCGCCGTCTCGCTGCAGCAGCAAGCCGACGCGCTGACGTCCGCCGTCAGCGTGTTCAAGCTGGCCGGTCCAGCGCTTGCCGCTCCCGCCGTGACCAGCACCAAGCGTACCGCGCTGCGCCTTGCCGCTTAATGCATGAATTCCTTCGGGACCCGGCCGCCATGTTCAGCAAGCTTGAACATGACCTGCCGGTACAGCCACGCGTTCATCTTCGCGATGTCGCCGGTATCGCCGGTGTAGTGCAGTTCGTGGGCCAGCTGCTTGCGTGATTCGACACTGCAGTCGAGATCAAGCAGCTTCAGGAAGTCCACGATCGAGGTGCGCCAGTGCAGTTGTTCGCCTGCCAGCTGGGCTTTTTCGCTCAGCACGGCGGCGACGTCCACACTTTCAGCTTCTTTCAGAATCGGCGCAATGGGCGCGGCGGATTGCGGCAGGATCTTGCTGTAGATATTGCTGAGTATGCTCATGGCGGCCTCGCTGTTCTCTATGCATAGGAAAGCTTAGCACTGCCCAGCCGGATTGGAAACACGCCGCGCTTACAGGTTCTCCACTGCAATCATATTGTCGTCCGGCTTGCGGTCGATCAGTTTGTTGTCCGGATCGATGCCCGCCTTGCCGGGACGGCCGTTCACGATCAGCTTGTAGATGTTTTCGTGCTGCTCCACCAGCTTGCGTTCGCGAATCAGCGGATTGCCATCCTTGTCATCCACACCCACTTCGACCAGGTCATGGATTGGGACTTCCTTTTCCGCACCCAGTTCGTCGGCCCGCAGCTTGGAAGAATGCACGATCACCGTGACCTGATACTTTCCGTTCACCAGCTTGTGCGCGACGGCGTTGATGGCGCGGTTATCGTACAGCGTGATGGATTCGAACAGATCGTCCACCAGGTAAGCCATATTCGGCGGTACCAGCTTGCGCAAGCCATCCACCAGCACCGACACGCTCGGATACGGCGCGCTGTGGAAGGCGTATTGTTGTAACAGAGCGGCCAGCAGGGTGTTGACGCGGTCTTCGCCGACCAGGTCCTGCAGCTGGTACATGGCCAGGCTGCCCTTGTGGTAGTGGATATAGCCCTGGTCTTCGTTATCGGCCAGCGGCAGCTCTTTCTTGTTCTCCAGCGCGCGGCCCCACAGATAATTGTTCAGGTCATAGCGCAGGAAGCGGCGCATGCGGGCGGCGCCGAAATTCTTCTTCATCACCATCAGTGCGGAATACTCGGCAAGCGTTTCGCTCAGCACCGTGGAGCCGCGCGTGTTGCCGCCGACCAGCTGGTGGCCCCACCACTGGTGCGCCACTTCGTGTGCCGTGACGTAGAAGGGGTAGTCGATATCCTTCGGATTCTTGTCGTCCACCCTGGCGATAAAGCCCATGCCTTCCGAATACGGAATCGTGTTCGGGAAGGATTGCGCGAACTTCTCGTAGCGCGGGAATTCGACGATGCGCAACGTCTTGTACGGATAGGGGCTGAAGTTCTTGGTGTAGTAATCCAGCGATTCCTTCACGCCTTTCACCATGCGGTCCAGATTGTATTCGTGGCCCGGCTGGTAGTAGATCTCGATACCCACGTCCTGCCACCAGTCGCGCTTTACCGAGTAGCGCGCCGACTGGAAAGCGTAGTAGTTCAGGATGGCGCGATCCATCTTGTAGTGGAAGTAGTGGCGGCCATTGGCGTTCCAGTCCTTGACCAGATTGCCCGGCGCGATCGCGGTCTGGTCGGATGCGGTGCTGACGATGGCGTCGAAATTCACCCAGTCGGCGTCGTTGCTGGCGAAGTTGTCGGCCAGGCCTTTGGGATCGTCACGCGGCAGCGCGCGCTCCTGCGGCGGCAGACCGTGCTTTTTGCGGTCACGCGGATCGCTCAGTTCGGCCTGGCGCTGATAGCCGATGTGGGGCAGGTAGCTGTTGTTGAAGAAGGTGCCGTTGTAGACCACTGGCGTGTCCTTGCCGAGGCCGAGGATGCCGTGCGGTGCGTAGCTGACGCTGAATTCCATCGCCAGTTTTTCTCCCGGCGCCAACGGCTTGTCGAGGCGGTAGCTGTAGAAGCCCAGTTCCGTGTCGTTCAGTACGCGGTGGGTGGTGCGGCTGAAGCGCAGCGGGGCGAAATCGGCGTCCGAGTTCTGCTGCACGTAAATGGTGGAGATGGACTGGGTCGTCTTGTTCTCCAGCGTGTACAAGCCTTTCACGGCCAGCGAGCGCTTTGCCGGCGTGATATCGACGTTCAGCTTTACATCCGTAATGCGTGGCTGTGCAACATCCAGCACCTGCTTGTATTTGCGCTCGTAGGTGGCGCGGTCGACATCGCGATAGAAGACGGTCTTGAAGTCGTTTGCGATGTGCAGGTTGTAGTAGATGATGCCGCCTGCACCGGCAAACAGGAAGAGGCCCAGGCTGAAGGTTGCCAATACCGGCATGGTCAGCGCATGGCGCGCCAGCTGCACGCGCTGGCGCCATTCGGTATTGGAACCACGCGACCAGAAGATCACGGACAACACCACCAGCATCAGCGCGGCGCCCGCCCAGTACAGTTCATACCAGCGCTCGCGCACCAGGAAGTGGCCGTAGCCGTTCATGTCCGAGTAGTGGAATTCCGGCGTCACGCCGTATAGCACCATCGGATGATCGAGGCCCAATGTGGAGAAGGTCAGCGTCGCGATGTAATACACGATCATCACGAAGTAGGCCATGTACTTGTGATTGATCAGCACCTGCGTGGCAATCGCCAGCACAGCCACCAGCATATAGGCCGGCAGCTGGATGGTGAACAGGCACTGGAGATACAAGGCCGGTTGCAGGTTGAAGTAGCCTTTGAACAGCTGGATCAGCATCCCGCAGATCATCACGATGAACATCAGCAGCGCCTGCACGCCGAACAGGCCAAACAGCTTGCCCAGCAAAGGCAGCCAGCTTGGTGTCGGCATCGCATCCATCATCTGTGCCATGCGGTGTTCGCGCTCGCGCCACACCATTTCGCCGGCGTAGAAAGTGGTCACCACCAGCATGAAGAGGGAGAAGGTTTCCGTCACCATTTCCAGCACTTGATAAGTGACAGGATAGGTGGAGGTGCCGAACATCGGCGCCATGTCCAGCGAGCTGGCGAACATGGTCAGCACGCCGGCCAGCACGATGACGAAGAAGTAGATGTTCTTGGTGGTTTCGCGCAGGTTCAGCCAGGAGGAGCGCAGCAGCAGCAGGCCAAGGCTGCGCGCATGGAAGTCGGGCGCTTCCCTGGTGTCGGTGGCTGCGGCGCTCAGGTGCAGCGGCATTTCGCTGTCGCCGCGCGCGGAAGCGCCATTTTCCACCGTACTGACGAAGTGGAAGCGCCAGTAACCGAGCAACAGCGCCACCAGCGCCGCGCCGGACCAGATCAGGCGGTTCAGCAGATACACGCCTTCCACATTCACCATGCGCGTATTGCGTTCGGCGATCGGCCAGTATTCGGTAAGGCGAATCACGGCCGTGGTACCGAAAGGATCGATCAGCGCCGCCAGCGTTTTGTAATCAAGGTCGCGCGCCAGTCCCGGCGCCACGATATAACCGACCAGCATGACCACGCTCGACACGTACACCGGCAGCATGCGCCGCGTTAGCGCAGCCAGCACGAAGAAGATGGCGCCGAAGATGAACAGGTTGGGCAGCAGCGCACCGAAGTAGGGGATCAGGTAAGCCTGTAGATTAAAGGGCGCCAAGCGCTCCGGATCGATGCCCGGCACTTGCGTACCGAGCCAGGTGCCGAAGGGGATGCTGGCAAAGACCACGCACAGCACGGCCAGCGCGCCGATGAAGCGGCCGAACATGTACTGGTATTTGCGGATCGGTGCGCTGAAGAAGAAGTGGTGCGTTTCGTATTCAAAGTCCTGCTGCACCGAGCGGCCCATCATGGCCGCGATCACGATCACGCCGAGGCAGCCGAGGAAAGACGCAGTGAGCAAGATTGAGCGCGGTGCGTCGATCAGCACACGGCCGCCGAAGTTGACGATGGCTTCCTTGAACACGCCACCCGCAGCGGCCATCCACAGGACAGCCAGCAGCGTGAACATGCTGAAATAGACCCAGGTCGAGAACAGCTTCAGGCGCTGCTTCGCTTCAAACAAGGCGATCTGGAACATAGGCGCCTCGTCAGTCGCAGTTGTTGCTGACGTCGTGGCGGCCGAGAATGGTCGCGAAGTACAGGTCTTCCAGGTCGCCGATCGCTTCCTCGAAACCGTCGCCCGGATCGTTGTCGTTGTAGACGTGGATCAGGGTGCGGCCGGACATCAGGCGGGTCGAAATCACGGAGTGGCGCTGCTGGAAGGCAGGCAGTTCGCGCTTGTCGATGAAGCGCGCCCAGATCTTGCAGCTGACATCGTCGATCAGTTGCTGCGTAGGTCCGGAAACGAGCAGTTTGCCCTTGTTGATGATGGCCATGTTGGAACACAGGTCGGCCACGTCGCTCACGATGTGGGTGGACAGCAGTACGGTACGGTCTTCGCCGATATCGGACAGCAGATTGTGGAAGCGCACGCGCTCTTGCGGGTCCAGGCCCGCCGTTGGTTCATCCACGATGATCAGTTTGGGATCACCCAGCAGGGCCTGCGCGATGCCGAAGCGCTGGCGCATGCCGCCGGAGAAGGTGCCGAGGCGCTGGTTGCGTACTTCGAACAGATTGGTTTGCTGCAGCAGGCCGTCCACGACTTCGCGGCGGCGCGAGCGGTGCGACAGGCCTTTCAGGACCGCGAAATGGTCCAGCATTTCGTAGGCCGTGACTTTCGGGTAGACGCCGAAGTCCTGCGGCAGATAGCCCAGCAGGCGGCGGATTTCATCTTTTTCATCCAGCACATCCAGCTCGCCGAAGAAGACGGAGCCGGAATCGCATTCCTGCAGTGTCGCCAGAGTACGCATCAGCGTCGACTTGCCGGCCCCGTTCGGGCCGAGCAGACCAAACATGCCGGCCGGGATGGTGAGCGAGATGTTATCTAGCGCTACCACGCCATTGGCATAGGTCTTCGACAAGTTACGAATGCGTAATTCCATGCTTACTCCTGAATTGATGCTGGTGCAGCGCAGCATGGTGCGCCTGGTGACGAACCATCTATGCTCTTTTCACATGATGGCATTGTATTGAATCCGCGACATACGGGTTGCCCCATTGCGACAGCCGGTGCTTTCGGCAGACCAGATTGCGCTTTCAGGGGAACGGAGCGGGCCATTGGCTGATGGTTTATCACTAAAGTTTCAAGAGTAGCAAGTCCGATACCCTAACGCAAGGCACAAAAAGTATCAGGCTTGATATATATTTGGTCGCTATGGCGATACCTCACCCGAAACTCGATGTTGCGCTGCAGGAGAAAATCCTGGCAGTCACCCGCTGCGGACTAGACAAGTCCGAAGCCACCGGCTTCTTCCGCACCGCGCTTGGCTTGTACTATCTGGCCAGCCTGATGACCAAGGAAACGCTGGATTTCCAGGCCCTGGACAAGGAATTCAACCGTTTCATTTACCGCTCGATCGGACCGGGACACAGCATCACGTCCATCCTGCAGTACATGAGCGGCGGCAAAGTCGTGAAAGTGGTCGAGTCGCCCCGCTTCCAGCGCGCGATGGCCGAATGCTGCCCCGACGTACCGCTCGATTCGATTCCATTTTTGCTAGGCCTGAATCTGGGCGTGGCGAAAGACCTTTCCAAAATCGACGTCCGCGGCCCCGTCGCCGACTGGATCGAGAAGCAGCGCATCCTCAGGGAAGAAGGCGGCCTATAATGTGGTTTTCCGTACAAGCTGGATAAATCATCATGAATCGTCATCACACTCCACTCGATCAATTCATTAGCAGCGCGGATAAGGCATTGCGCGTGCTGGCTGGCGTGGCTTCGGCTTCGCGGCCGACGCCGGCGGCGCATGCGGCGGATGCGGAGATGACGGAGAAGGAGCATAAGCACAGCGCAGGCTTGATGCGCGTGAATCATGTGGGCGAGGTGATGGCGCAGGCGCTCTACAACTCGCAGGCGCGCTTTGCCAAAAGCGATGAGATGCGTCATGCCTTCCAGAAGGCGAGCCGCGAAGAGGAAGATCATCTGGCGTGGACCGCGCAGCGCTTGAAGGAGCTGGGTTCACAGCCGAGCGTATTGAATCCGCTGTTTTATGCGGGCGCGTATGCGCTGGGCACCGCTGCGGCGATGGTGGGCGATAAGCAGTCGCTGGGCTTTGTGGTGGAAACGGAGCGCCAGGTGGAGGCGCATCTGGCCAGCCATCTGGATCGCTTGCCGGAACAGGATGCGAAGTCGCGCGCCATCGTGGAGCAGATGCGCGTTGACGAGATCGCGCATGGACAGGCTGCGCAGGATATGGGCGCGACCAGCACGCCGCTGCCGATTCAGGTGGCGATGAAGGGCATGTCCAAACTCATGACCTCCACTGCTTACTACATCTGACCCGCCGCGCACGCGGCGTCCAGGCTTGCGGAGGGCGGCGCTCGATGGCGCCGGAGGCGGCTGCTTTCAACAGGCGTTTGAATTTCGGGCACTCGGCATGGCTGGGCGCCTTGCACTCGGCCGCGTGGCGCAAGCCGTCGCTCATGGCTTTCAAGCGCTTGATGCGCGCATCGATTTCATCCGCTTTCGCCAGCAGCAGCTTGCGGTCGATAGCGGGCTGTCCTTCCGGATCGAACATCGATCCGATATCGTCCAGCGACAATCCGGCCGACTGGCCGAGCGCGATCAGCGCCAATTGATCCAGCATTTTGGGCGCAAACGTGCGCCGTATGCCGGAGCGTCCCGCCGAGGCAATCAATCCCTTTTGCTCGTAGTAGCGCAGCGTCGATGCCGGTACGCCGGAACGTCTTCCGACTGTTTGGCGAGAATTCCGCCGCGACGCTGGCGCGGCTGGCGTTTCCGAAACCGTGAACGGCAGGTGGCTGCCACGATGTGGCAGCCACCAGGTTCAGGCCGTGGGTTTTGCAAGTGTCAGGCTTCGATGATTTCGAAGCTGTGGGTGATTTCCGCGGTCTTGGCGAGCATGATGCTGGCCGAGCAGTATTTGTCGTGCGACAGCGCGATGGCGCGTTCCACCGTGCTCTGTTTGAGGTTCTTGCCCGTGACGACAAAGTGGAAATTGATCTTGGTGAAAACCTTGGGATCGGCGTCGGCGCGCTCGGCCTGCAAGGTCACGTCGCAGCCGCGCACATCCTCGCGTCCGCGTTTCAGGATCAGTACCACGTCATAGGCGGTGCAGCCGCCGGTGCCCAGCAAAACCATTTCCATCGGACGCGGCGCCAGATTGTGGCCGCCGCCTTCCGGCGCGCCGTCCATCGAGACCATGTGGCCGGAACCGGTCTGGGCGCGGAAACTCATGCCCGACGGGCCATTCCAGCTGACTTTCACTTCCATTACTGTTCTCCGTTAATAGCGTCTCAGCATTATACGGTCATCATGTAACGTTCGCTCTTCATGCGCCGCTCGGTGTACCAGACGCAGACCATGGCCAGCAGCAGGCTGCTGCAGAAGGTCTGGGCGAAGGGCAGGATGCCGATGCTCTGCCCCTTGGCCAGTTCGCGCAACAGCGTCTGGTTGGACAGCACGGGCACCAGATACATCCACCATGCGGTGTTCAGGTTCATCATCGGCACCACGATGACAGGCACAATCGGCACGATCATCGTGAAGCTGACCAGGGTCTGCGCTTCCTTGAAGGAGCGCGCATTGATGGCGAGGGCGATTTCCAGCGCCGCCGCGAACAGCGACAGCGTGGCGGAGGCCAGGCAGACCATGGCGAGGTCGCGCCATTGCAGCCGCCACGACAGGCCGATTTCCTCCAGTGGCAGCCATTTCAGGATACCGTGGGCAATCGCCAGCTCCAGCGTGATGCCGATGATGGACAGAATGGCCGCCGCCAGCCACTTGCCGACAATCAGATCCGCAGGGCGCGCCGGTTGCGCCAGCAGCACTTCCAGCGAGCGGCGTTCGCGTTCGCCTGCCGTGCTGTCCACTGCCGTCGACATGCAGAACATGAAGGCAGGGATGAAGAAGATGCCCAGCATGGTGCTGATGGTATTGGCCGAGCGCGAGGCGCTGGTGCCGGTGTCGTAGTTCTGCACGATCACGGGATTCAGATTGGCCTGCGACACGCCATGTGCCAGCAAGCGCGCGCCTGCAATCTGGCGGCTGTATTCGCGCAGCACCATTTCCACTTCGTCCAGCTTGCGTGCGCTGTCGGACGCCGAGTCAAACCACACCTCCACGCGCGCCGGGCGCATGGCCTTGTAGTTGGCGGTGAATTCGGGCGGCAGACGCAGCACCGCCGTAATGTTTTGCTTGCGCAGTTCTGCGGTGATGCCCTGTTCGTCCATCGGTTCCAGCTCCGTCAGCGTCACGTTGCGCTGTTTGAGCTGATTCATCAGGGTGGGCGCCTGTGCCGCGCCGATCACGGCGATCGACACGCCTTCGCGTTCCGGCCGGGTAGCGCGGTCGATCTGTTTGTGCAGCACGAAGCCGACCAGCATGGGATACATCAGCACGAAGATCACCAGCAGTCCGAGGGCGCGCCGGTCGCGCAGGGTTTCCTTGAATTCCTTGCGCAGAATGATGAGGAATTTGGCTTTCACGGTTCGATCCCTTCCTCGGTGCCGACCAGTTTGACGAAGGCGTCTTCCAGGCTTTCCAGGCCTGCCAGTTCGCATAGCTGCTGCGGCGTGCCTTGGGTGACTGTGCTGCCGCGCGCGATCACGATCACGTCGTCGCAGGAATGGATAACCTCCTGCATCACGTGGGTCGCCATGATGACGCAGCTGCCGTCGGCCTTCAGCGCGGCCAATGCGCGGCGCAGGGCGCGGGTGCTCATCACGTCCAGGCCGCGGCTCGGTTCATCCAGCAGCAGGTGGCGCGGGCGATGCAGTAGCGTGCGCGCCAGCGCGACCTTGATGCGCTGGCCTTGCGAGAAGCCCTTGGCGCGGCGGTCGATGATGTCCTGCAGGGACAGCAGCTCCGTCACTTCCTCAATGCGGCGCACGATGTCTTCCGGCTTCATATCATTCAGCTCACCAAAGTAGGCCAGATATTCGCGCGTGCTCAAACGGTCGTAGAGGCCGAACTGGTCGGTCAGCAGGCCGACGTTGCGGCGCACCGCCATGGGATCGACTGCCGGGTCCACGCCATCGATGGAGATTTCACCGTGATCGCGTTGCAGCAGGCCGACGAGAGTGCGCAGCAATGTGGTCTTGCCGGCGCCATTGGGGCCAAGCAGGGCGGTGATCTTGCCGTCTTCGGCCTTGAAGCTGGCGCCGGCCAGCGCCTGCACTTTGCCGAAATGTTTGCAGAGGTTTTTTACTTCGATCATGGTTGCGGTCCCGCGCTATTGAGCTGGAAGGTCGGCGCCGGAATCTCTTTCAGGCATTCGGCGGCAACGGGCTTGTCCGGCAGGTCCAGGAATTCGCGCAAGAGGCGCGGGCCGCAACCGAGCTGCGACACGATATGGCCGCCGTTGGACACGATCAGGTGCTGGGCGTGCGTCATGTATTGTTTTGCCGCTTCCGCGCGGCGCGGCGGCGTGACGGGATCGAGGGCGCCGGACATCAGCAGCACCGGCGCCTCGATCTTGCTCGGCGTGGTCCAGGGTACGGCGGGAACGTGCATGGTCTCGCACAGTGCACCGATGCGTTCGATCTGCGGCTTGCCAAGGAAGGAATCGCGCGTGTCTTCAGCCAGCAGGGCAGGCGTCAGGCGTGGATAATCTTCAGCGCACACTACGGCCAGATGCAGCGGCATGGCGGGGCCAGCGTCGGCCGCGAAATCGCGCGCCACATTGCTGCGGGCGATGAAAGGCTGCCAGCGGTTCTGGTAAGCGCTATGGATCAGGAAGGGCAGGCGGCGGCTGTCCGCCTGCGAATACAGAATGTTGTGCACCGTGCCGAGGAAGCGGTTGCTGGTCATGCGCACCTGGCGCATTTCGGCGGTACGCGGATCGGGCAGCTCCAGCATCAGCGGCGCCTTGTTCAGTGCCGCCACGATGGATGCGAACTCCGAGCGCAAGGCAGGGAAGGCGCGGGCGCAAGGCTGGTTCTCGGAACATTGCTGGAACAGCTTATCCAGCGCGGCTTGCGCATCACGGCCGCCGGCGGGCACGATCTGGTCCGGCGCCGCCACGCCATCCAGCACCATGGCGCGTACGTGTTCCGGGAACAGCCGCGCATACGTCTGGGCCAAACGGCTGCCGTAAGAGCCGCCCCACAGGTTGATCTGTGCGTAGCCGAGCTTTTTGCGGACCAGGTCGATGTCGCGCGCCGCCGCTTCAGTGGTGTAGTCGGCGTAAGGTTTGTTCAGCGACTTGATGCAATCGCGCGCGTCGGCCAGCGCCTTTTCTTCGCTGATGGTTTCCTCATTCGGTTCGTCCGAGGGGCAATCGAGCTTGCCGGACAGGCCCGTGCCGCGCTGGTCGATCAGCACGATATCGCGCGTGGCGCGCACCTTGCGGAAGGAGGCATTCAGCAGCGGCACCAGATCGCTGCCCGCCTCGCCGGGACCACCGGCCAGCAGGAATAGCGGATCGCGCCGCGCCGATTCGCGCAGGGCAGGGGCCACGGCCACGTGCAGGCTGAGCGTGGCGCCGGCTTGTTTATAATTCAGCGGCACATCGACCCGCAGGCAGCGCAAGGCTTCCTCGGTGCCGGGCAGGTGGCAATCCTTGCCGGGCGCGGGCGTCACCGCGGCGCTGGCCGCCAGCGGCAGCAGGGCAAGGGCAAGAAGCATTAAACGGAGCATAAACGCCTCTCATCAGGACGGTATTCCATACTAGTCCTGCAATATCTTCTTGGCAACGAAACATGCTCAGGCGGACGCCACACTGTGGCTTGACCGGAATTCGTTTGTCGGGCTATAATCGCCAGCTTTCCTTTTCGCTCGGGAAAATCAACACCAATAAGGCTGCGTCCGCTGAAGCACTTGTGCGGAACCACCATTGAGCGTTTTTAAATCTTTCACAGAAAGTCAAAACATGAAAACTTTTTCCGCTAAGGGCCATGAAGTCCAGCGCGATTGGTTCGTGATTGACGCGACGGACAAAGTCCTCGGCCGTGTTGCCAGCGAAGTGGCACGCCGACTGCGCGGCAAGCATAAGCCAGAATTCACCCCTCACGTTGACACCGGCGACTTCATCGTTGTCGTGAACGCAGGCAAACTGCGCGTGACCGGCACCAAGGCAACCGAGAAGACCTACTACCGTCACTCCGGTTACCCAGGCGGCATCTACGAGACCAACTTCCTGAAGATGCAACAGCGCTTCCCGGGCCGTGCCCTGGAAAAAGCTGTTAAAGGCATGCTGCCGAAGGGTCCTCTGGGCTACGCCATGATCAAGAAGCTGAAAGTGTACGCTGAGGGTTCCCACCCGCACGCTGCCCAGCAACCAAAAGCACTCGAATTCTAAGGAACTGACATGATCGGTAACTACAACTACGGCACCGGCCGTCGCAAGAGTGCAGTTGCTCGTGTGTTCATCAAGGTCGGCACTGGCCAGATCATCGTGAACGGCAAGCCTGCTTCGGAATACTTCTCCCGCGAAACCGGCCTGATGGTGATCCGTCAGCCGCTGGAACTGACCGGCAACGTCGAGCGTTTCGACATCAAGGTAAACGTGCATGGCGGCGGTGAGTCCGGCCAGGCAGGTGCAGTGCGCCACGGTATCACCCGCGCTCTGATCGACTACGATGCAGGTCTGAAGGGCGATCTGGCCCGCGCCGGCTTCGTAACCCGTGACGCTCGTGAAGTTGAGCGTAAAAAAGTGGGTCTGCGCAAAGCACGTCGCGCAAAGCAGTTCTCGAAGCGTTAATTCGTTTCTTACAGCGCTCGACGCTGTGCAAAAGGCCGCTGGTTTACTCCAGCGGCTTTTTTTCCATCTGGCGCACCAATTTTTCAACGCTGATAAAATGGGCGCCTCAAACAACCCCATATTTTGCAAGGAAAGAACATGATCAAAGTTGGCATCGTCGGCGGCACCGGTTACACCGGAGTGGAACTGCTGCGATTGTTGGCCGTCCACCCTCAAGTGCAGCTGACGGCAATTACGTCGCGCAAGGAAGATGGCCTGCCAGTAGCTGACATGTATCCTTCCCTGCGCGGTCGCGTGAACCTGGCGTTCTCGGCGCCGGACAAGGTCGACCTGACCCAGTGCGACGTGGTGTTCTTTGCCACCCCGCATGGCGTCGCCATGGCCCAGGCGCCTGATCTGCTGGCCAAAGGCGTGAAAGTGATCGACCTGGCTGCCGACTTCCGCATCAAGGACCGCGCCGTCTTCGAAAAGACGTACAAGATCGACCACACCGCGCCTGAGCTGCTGGAGCAAGCCGTGTACGGCCTGCCGGAGCTGAACCGCGAAGACATCAAGCAAGCCAATCTGATCGCCAACCCGGGCTGCTATCCGACCACCATGCAGCTGGGCTTTG
The DNA here is from genome assembly GCF_052114165.1 of Pseudoduganella sp. RAF19. NCBI lineage: Bacteria > Pseudomonadati > Pseudomonadota > Betaproteobacteria > Burkholderiales > Oxalobacteraceae > Pseudoduganella > Pseudoduganella sp. RAF19. The sequence goes on from NZ_JBFREF010000005.1 coordinate 12,652, forward strand.
TGCCGCTGCTGAAGGCCGGCCTGATCGATGCGGGCCATCTGATCGCCGACTGTAAATCCGGCGTGTCCGGTGCTGGCCGCAAGGCCGAGATCGGCATTCTGTTCTCTGAATCGTCCGACAACTTCAAGGCTTACGGCGTGGGCGGCCACCGCCACACCCCGGAAACCGCAGCCCAGCTGCAGCGTTTCACTTCGGACAAAGTCAACCTGATCTTCACGCCGCACCTGGTGCCGATGATCCGTGGCATGCATTCGACCCTGTATGGCCGCCTGACCAAGGAAATCTCGAATGAAGAGCTGCAGAAGCTGTTCGAAGACAGCTACAAGGATCAGCCGTTCGTGGATGTGATGCCGTTCGGCTCGCATCCGGAAACCCGCTCCACCCGCGGCGCCAATATGCTGCGCCTGGCCCTGCATCGCCACGGCGACACCGTGATCGTGCTGGTGGTGCAGGACAATCTGGTCAAAGGCGCGTCCGGCCAGGCCGTGCAGTGTATGAATCTGATGTTCGGCCTGTCGGAAGGCATGGGCCTGGAAACCATCGCCCTGATGCCGTAAGTGACGACTGTAGAAGAGGTGCGCGCGCCGTTGCTGGCGCGTGTGCTGGGTATTTCCGCCGTTCTGGTGATGGGTGGCGTGCTGATTGTCTGGGGCGTCGATCTGGGCAAGCGCCTGATGGGTGTCAGTTCGGGCGAGTCCGGGCCGGCGGTATCGAAGCAGTTGGCGGCCACCGAAGTCGAACTGGCGCGGATGACGGCTGAGCGCGATGCGCTGGAAGAAAAGCTGAAGGCGGCCCAGGCTGCTTCTGCTTCTGCCGGTGCAACGGCTTCCGCGTCCGCCAGCACTGCGTTCAACGGCGTGGCCGAGGGCGAGCTGGAGAAAATGACGGCCGACCTGGCGTTGCTGGAATCGGTGCTGCCGCCGGTGGCGAAAGGCGAAGGCCTGATCATCCGTGGCATGCAAGCGCGCATGGCCTCGCCGAAGCTGTTGCATTACACGGTTTTGCTCTCATATGGGACGAAGAAAACCCATCCATCGTTCGAAGGCCGGCTGAAGCTGGCGGTGACGGTGAAGATCGATGGCAAGAAATCCGTGCTGGAGTTCCCCAAAGAGGGAGCTGAACGTTACGACATCAAGGTGGCGCGTTATCAGCGGGTCGACGGAACGCTGGAACTGCCGGACGGAGCGGAAGCGCTGTCGGCAAAAGTCACGATGTCGGAAAAAGGTAAAGTTGTTGTATCCGAAACAACAACAGTGGTACAAAGCGGCCAGCCACGGCTTGGTCTATAATGGTTCAACTGAATTTAGCTAGGAGTAACACATGACTGCAGTAGCCGAAGCGCAAGACGTAATCCCAGCGCCGATCGTATTCACCGATGCGGCCGCTGAAAAAGTAGCGCAACTGATCGAAGAAGAGGGCAATCCTGACCTGAAACTGCGCGTATTCGTGCAGGGCGGCGGCTGCTCCGGCTTCCAGTATGGCTTCACCTTCGACGAAATCGTGAACGAAGACGACACCACGATGATGAAGAACGGCGTCCAGCTGCTGATCGACTCGATGAGCTACCAGTACCTGGTGGGCGCTGAGATCGACTACAAGGACGACCTGGAAGGCGCGCAATTCGTGATCAAGAACCCGCAAGCCACCTCGACCTGCGGCTGCGGCTCCTCCTTCAGCGTTTAACGCGCCCGGGGCGCCTCCGCGCGCCCCAGCACCCTGGGGGCAACCCTGGGGTCAGATCCGACATTCGGACATTTTCGCGACCCTGCTTAACGCGGGTACAGCGCTCCCAGTACGCGCTCGCCCCGCGCTCCCGTCACAGCCGGCAGATTGCCCGGCTGACGCTCCCCAAATCTGAATGCCAGCCAGGCGAACGCCAGCGCTTCCACGCGGTTTGGCGGCACGCCTAGCGCATCTGTTGAATTCACCGTAACGTTGCTGCCCAGCTCGGCTTCCAGCTCGCGCTTGAGCGTGGCATTGTAAGCGCCCCCGCCGCAGAGGTAGACGGCGTCGGTCTTGTATTCCTTGATGGCGTTGGCCAGGCTGACGGCGGTAAGGCGGGTGAGCGTGAACATGACATCTTCGGGCGCAGCGCCGGCGAAGGGGCGCAGCTTGTCGTCGAGCCAGTCGGCGTGGAAGAGGTCGCGGCCGGTGGACTTCGGCGCTGGCTGGGCGAAGTAGGGCTCGGATAACAACACTGACAGCAGGCCAGGTACCTCCTTGCCAGTGGCGGCCCAGGCGCCGTCCGCATCATATTCCTTGCCTTGATGACGGTCGATCCAGGCATCCATCAGCACATTGCCGGGGCCGGTGTCGAAACCGGTGACCTGGCCATTCGCATGCAGCACCGAGATATTGCCGATACCGCCGATATTCGCCAGCACGCGCGTTTGCCCCTTTTCCCCGAACATGGCGTGGTGAAAAGCGGGAACGAGCGGGGCGCCTTGTCCACCCGCGGCGATATCCCGGCTGCGAAAATCGGCGATTACGTCAATGCCGCACAGCTCGGCCACCAGGGCGGGATTATTGGTTTGCCGCGTGAAGCCCAGCTCCGGACGATGGCGAATGGTCTGGCCATGCACGCCCACTGCGCGCACGTCGGCCGCTTTCATATCACCTTTGACCAGTAACTCGGCCACGCACTCGGCATAGATCGCTGCCAGCTGATTCGCTGCCAGCGCTTCGCGTTCGAGTTCGTTGGGAGACGCGGCCTGCAAGGCCATCAGTTCAGCGCGCAGTGCTGCGGGAAAGGCCACATAGGCCGCGGACATGGTGCGCGCGGCGCCTGCCCAAAAGTCCACCAGCACGCCATCCACGCCGTCGAGGCTGGTGCCCGACATCAGACCGATATATAAGCTCATGCAGATCTCCGCGACAAAGTGCACCTATTGTGCACGATGTCGGGGGAGCTACAAAAGAAAGAGTCTCAAAAATGTCCGAATGTCGGATCTGACCCCAGGGTCGAATGTCGGATCTGACCCCAGGGTGGAGGGCGGTTATTTGGCGGCGAGGGTGCTGACGGAGCCGGCGGGGCGCAGCAGGGCGAAGCGATGGATCATGTCGCCAGCCACGGATTTGAAGCGGGACATTTCAGCAGCCGTCAGCGGGGCCTGGGCCTGGATGTTCAGGTTGCCTGGATCTTTGGCTTCACCCGCCACACGGAACTCGTAGTGCAAGTGAGCGCCAGTCGACCAGCCGGTGGTGCCAACATAACCAATCACATCGCCTTGCGACACTTTCTGACCCTTCTTCAGGCCGGACGCAAAGCGGCTCATGTGCGCATACGCGGTGGTGTAGTTATTCCAGTGCTTCAGCACGACCACATTGCCGTAGCCGCCTTGTACACCAGCGAAATCAACCGTACCATCGCCCGCCGCGCGGATCGGGGTGCCGATCGCTGCCGCGAAGTCGATGCCTTTGTGCTGCTTCCACTGGCCCGAAATCGGGTGCACGCGCATCGAGAAACCGGACGAAATACGCGAGAATTCCAGCGGCGATTTCAGGAAGGCTTTCTTCAGCGATTTGCCGTCGAAGCTGTAGTAGCCGCCGCCGGACTTGGTGGTCGGATCTTCAAACCACACGCTCTGGTAAGTCGTGCCCTTGTTGCTGAACTCACCCGCCAGAATGCGGCCTGCGCGCACGAACTCGCCGTCCTGCCAGAAGGTTTCGTAGACCACGTTAAAACGGTCGCCGCGCTTCAGGTCGGAGCGGAAGTCGATATTGGTCGAGAACATTTCCACGATCTGCGCCACAACGGAGTCCGGCAGACGGGTGCCGTCGGCGCTGGAGTCGGTTGCTGCGAACAGGGTGGTGGTGATTTCGCGGGCGTGCATTTCGACACGGCGTTCCAGCTGTGCGGGAACTTCTTCGGCCGTGAAGTTGTCACCCTTGCGGGTAACAGCGATATTCTTGACAGGGTTATCCTTGCCATCGACAACGGTGGCGCGCAGCCACATCAGGTTGCCGTCTTCGTCGGTCTGGGCTTGTACGCGTTTGCCGGTGCGCAGCTGCATCACGGCCTTGGCAACCTTGTCCTTTTTGATAAAGGTTTCGGCTGCTTCATCTTCCACACCGAGGCGCGTCATCAGAGTGGCGAGGGTATCGCCGGCGCGGATCTTCTCTTCGTGGATGTAGGTCTGGGTGCTGTCCTGCTTTTCGAGGGCTGCGATCTGTTGCGACAGGTCGGGCAGTTGGATGTCTTGGGCAATGGTCTTGACGGGCAGGTCGCTCGCGTCAGGCGCGAGCGGCGCCACGCCGGCCGCACCAAAAGCGCAAACCGCCAGGAACAGGGCGGAGGCGCTGATGATACGCGCCTTGCGCGTCGAACCTAGCAGATTGTACAAGCCGGAGCTTGTGAACTTGTTTATAGGGTTCATGCAATCAGTTAAAATTTGCCGCTTGAACTTTTAGGATTCTTGTTATTTCGCTCTAAGTTATTGATTTGTCTCGTTTTCGACGGGCAACATTGATGGGATCGGGCATTATAACAGGGTCCGCAGGCGCCACAACAATTTGAGAGAATTTCGTTAAACATGGATACGAACACCGCTTCGCCACAGAAGGCGACCGCCCCGAACCTCCCCTTGTCTGACAAGGTGCAGGAAGCCCTCGCCATCACCAAACGCGGCGTCGATGAACTGATCGTCGAAAGCGAGTTCGCTCAAAAGCTGGCCCGCTCCGAGCAGTCCGGCGTGCCGCTGCGCATCAAGCTGGGCCTGGACCCGACCGCGCCGGACCTGCACCTCGGCCACACCGTGGTGCTGAATAAAATGCGCCAGCTGCAGAATCTTGGCCATCAGGTGATCTTCCTGATCGGTGACTTCACCTCGATGATCGGCGACCCGTCCGGCCGCAATGTGACCCGTCCGCCGCTGACCCGCGAGCAGATCGAGCTGAACGCCCAGACTTATTTCAAGCAGGCTTCGCTGGTGCTGGACGCGGCCAAGACTGAAATCCGCTACAACTCCGAGTGGTGCGATCCGCTGGGCGCGCGCGGCATGATCCAGCTCGCTTCGCGCTACACCGTGGCGCGCATGATGGAACGCGACGACTTCGCCAAGCGCTTCAAGAATGGGACGCCGATTTCGGTCCACGAGTTCCTCTACCCGCTGATGCAGGGCTATGACTCGGTCGCACTGAAAGCCGACCTGGAGCTGGGCGGCACCGACCAGAAGTTCAACCTGCTGGTGGGCCGCGAGCTGCAGAAGGACTACGGCCAGGAACAGCAGTCGGTGCTGACCATGCCGCTGCTGGAAGGCCTGGATGGCGTCGATAAGATGTCCAAGTCCAAGAACAACTACATCGGCATTACCGAACCGGCCAATACCATGTTCGCCAAAGTGATGTCGATTTCCGACGTCATGATGTGGCGTTATTACGAGCTGCTGTCCTGGAAGTCGATCGAGGACGTCGCCGCGCTGAAGAAAGCCATCGAAGGCGGCGTCAATCCGCGCGATGCCAAGGTGGCGCTGGCGCAGGAAATCGTGGAGCGCTTCCACTCGCGCCAGGCGGCTGAAGATGCGCTGGCCGACTTCGTGAACCGCTCCAAGGGCGGCATTCCGGACGACGTGCCGGAAGTTGCCGTGTCCGGCGCGCCGATCGGCATTGGCCAGCTGCTGAAGCAGACTAATCTGTGCGCTTCGACTTCCGAAGCGCTGCGCATGATCGACCAGGGCGGCGTGCGTATCGACGGCACTGTCGTCAGCGATAAGGCACTGAAAGTGGACGCCGGCACCTTTGTGCTGCAAGTCGGCAAGCGCAAGTTCGCGAAAGTGACGCTGTCAGCATGATCGGCCTGCTGCAACGTGTAACGTCCGCCAAGGTGGTCGTCGATGGCGCTACCATTGGCGCGATCGACGGCGGCCTGATGGTGCTGGTGTGCGCAGAAAAGGGCGACACCGAGCGCGAGGCGGACCAACTGCTCACGAAACTCCTGGCGTATCGCGTGTTTTCGGATGACGCTGGTAAGATGAACCGTTCCGTGACCGATGTGGCGGGCGGCCTCTTGCTGGTGCCGCAGTTTACTTTGGCAGCGGATACCAATTCCGGCACACGTCCGTCCTTCTCGCCGGCCGCTTCTCCGGCCGACGGGCAGCGTCTGTTCGATTATTTCGTCAAGCAGGCACGCGCGAAACATGCAGTAGTGGAGACGGGCCAGTTCGGCGCGGACATGAAGGTCTCGCTGACTAATGACGGTCCTGTCACGTTCTGGTTGCAGGTCAACCCTAAACCTGGGGCTGACCCGAGGGTCTGACCCTTGGGGTCTGACCCGGAATTTGGGGTTAAGTATGAAACTCTGGAGCGATTCTTTCAAAGACGGCGGCGCCATTCCCGGCGAGTTCGCTTTCGCGGTCAAGGACCCGGCCACCCATGTGCGCCTGTCGTCCAACCGCAATCCGCATCTGGCCTGGGACGATGTGCCGCCCGGCACCGAATCGCTGGTGCTGCTGGTGATCGACGGCGATGTGCCGAGCGTCGGCACTGATGTGAACCAGGAAGGCAAGACTGTGCCGGCTTCGCTGCCGCGCGTGGATTTCTTCCACTGGTCGCTGATCGATATTCCTTTGTCGCGCAGCTCGATTGCCGCTGGCGAATTTTCCAGCGCAGTGACGCCGCGCGGCAAGCCGGCTCAGCTGCCTGCGCCGCTGCGTCAGGGCGTCAACGATTACACCGGCTGGTTCGCGGGCGATAAGGATATGTCCGGCGATTACTACGGCTTCGATGGTCCGTGCCCGCCGTGGAACGACGAGCTGGTGCACCACTACTTCTTCCGCATTTATGCGCTGGATGTGCCGCGCCTGGAGCTGAAAGGCCGCTTTACCGGCCAGGATGTGATCGAGGCCATCCACGGCCATATTCTCGATGAGGCGCAATTCATCGGTACCTACACGCTGCGCTAAATGAATACACGCATCATCCTGATCCGTCACGGCGAGACGGCGTGGAACGCTGTGCGCCGCTTGCAGGGCCACATCGATATTCCCTTGAGCGAAGTCGGCGAGCGCCAGGCCCTGGCGCTGGGCCGCGCGCTGGCGTCCGAATCGATCGACGTCATTGTGTCCAGCGACCTCGGCCGCGCCCGCCAGACGGCGGAAGCGGTGGTGGCCCACCACAAGCTTGCCCTGCAAATCGATCCAGCCTTGCGCGAGCGCGCCTATGGCGTGTTCGAAGGACTTTTGTATACCGAGATCGCCGAGCGATATCCGGTCGAGTTCGCCGAGTGGCAGGCGCGCGACGTGGATTCCATCATGCCGCACGGCGACCGCTTTGCTGAAAGCTTCCATCAGTTCTACGACCGTTGCATCGGCGCCATAGCGCGCTGGGCCGGTGAATGGCAAGGGAAAACGATTGCCCTGGTGGCCCACGGTGGCGTGCTGGAATGCGCTTACCGCGCGGCCAACAGCATGGCGCTCGACAGCCCGCGCGACTTCCAGGTGAAGAACGCCAGCATCAATCGCTTCATTTTTGAAGCGTCAAAGCTGGGTTTGGAACAATGGGGCGATGTGGCTCACTTGCAAACTGCATCCATAGATGACTTGTGATGCACGTTCGTACTTAAATTTTCCTCAAGAAAACACTGTTTCATAACGCCTAAGCTGCACACTTGCCGTTTAAATAAAAAATAGTGCTTATTATTTGTGCAGAGCTTCGGTTAGAATTACCGGTTTCTCCGCTCACTTTTGGACCCTGCCAGTGCAAATCGGACCGCATTTACTCCGAAATAACGTTTTCGTTGCCCCCATGGCGGGAGTAACGGATCGTCCTTTCCGTCAACTGTGCAAGGAGCTGGGCGCGGGCTATGCGGTATCCGAAATGGCCGCGTCCAACCCGCGTCTGTGGGCCAGCGAAAAGAGTTCGCGCCGCATCGATCACGCGGGCGAAATGGAACCGAAAGCCGTGCAGATCGCCGGCGCCGACCCGGTTGAGCTGGCCGATTGCGCCAAGTTCAATGTGGACAAGGGCGCCCAGATCATCGACATCAATATGGGTTGCCCGGTCAAAAAAGTTTGCAACAACTGGTGCGGCTCCGCACTGTTGCAATTCGAAGACGTGGTTGAGCGCATCCTGAATACCGTCGTGCCGGCGGTCGACGTGCCGGTCACGCTGAAATTCCGCACCGGCTGGAACCGTGAAAACAAGAACGCTCTGCGCATTGCGCGCATCGCCGAGCAGGCCGGCATCCAGATGCTGACGCTGCATGGCCGCACCCGGGCCGACGGCTATACCGGCGACGCCGAATACGACACCATCGCCGCAGTGAAAGCCTCCGTGAAGATTCCGGTGGTGGCCAACGGCGATATCACCACTCCGGACAAAGCACGCTACGTGCTGGATAAAACCGGCGCCGACGCCATCATGATTGGCCGCGCCGCGCAGGGCCGTCCCTGGATTTTCCGCGAGATCGACCATTTCCTGCGCACCGGCGAATACCTGCCGGCGCCGCTGGTGGCCGAAGTCCGCAAGCTCATGCACGAACACCTGTGCGCCCATTACGCCTTCTACGGCGAATACCTGGGCGTGCGAACCGCGCGCAAGCATATCGGCTGGTATGTGCGCGACCTCCCAGGCGGGGAGGCCTTCCGTCAGGAAATGAACCGTCTCGAATCGACCGAAGAGCAATTGCGCGCGGTCGACAGCTTCTTTGAATCCCAATGGAAGTATGGTGAGCGGTTACAATACCGCCTCGCCGAAGAACAGCTAGCCGCCTGACCGGCGCTGGCAATGGCAAAAAATTTAGTAGAATGACAATAAAATGAGCAAAGAAAGTATCCAGGAAGTCGTCCAGAAAAGCCTAGAAGACTACTTCAATGACCTGGGTGAGCAGCAGGCTTCGAATATCTACGACATGGTCGTCATGACCGTTGAGCGCCCCATCCTCGAAGTGGTGATGACGCGCGCCGATGGCAACCAGTCGCATGCCGCCCAGATGCTCGGCATTAACCGCAATACTTTGCGCAAGAAGTTACAGGAACACGGCCTGCTGTAAGGCCCTTACTACCGTCCGGCTCCCAATGTGGCTGTGACCGGCCTGTGGGGCCGGTGGGTTTGTTCAACCAGAATATTCAACAACCTCCCTCCACAGCCATGATCAAACAAGCTCTCATCTCCGTTTCCGACAAGACCGGCGTTCTGGAATTCGCCAAGTCGCTGTCGGCCATGGGCGTCAACATCCTGTCCACCGGCGGCACGGCCAAGCTGCTGGCCGATAACGGCGTTCCGGTCACGGAAGTTGCCGACTACACCGGCTTCCCGGAAATGCTGGACGGCCGCGTGAAGACCCTGCACCCGAAGGTCCACGGCGGCATCCTGGCCCGTCGCGACCTGCCGGAGCACATGAGCAAGCTGGTTGAGCACAATATGCCGACCATCGACATGGTGGTGGTCAATCTGTATCCCTTCCAGGCCACCGTAGCCAAGGACAGCTGCACCCTGGACGACGCCATCGAGAACATCGACATCGGCGGCCCGACCATGCTGCGCTCCGCGGCCAAGAACCACAAGGACGTGGTGGTGATCTGCGACCCGGCCGACTACGGCGTGGTGCTGGCTGAGATGAAGACCACGGACAATGCGCCGGGTTATGTGTCGTATGAAACCCGCTTCATGCTGGCCAAGAAGGTGTTCGCGCACACCGCCCAGTACGACGGCGCCATCACCAACTACCTGAGCAGCCTGGGCCCGGACCGTTCGCACGCCAACCGCAACGCCTATCCGAAGACCCTGAACGTGCACTTCGAAAAAGTGCAGGATATGCGCTACGGCGAGAACCCGCACCAGTCCGCAGCCTTCTACCGCGACCTGAACCCGGTGGCTGGCGCACTGGCCAACTACCGCCAGATCCAGGGCAAGGAACTGTCCTTCAATAACATTGCGGACGCTGATGCGGCATGGGAATGCGTGAAGTCGATGGGCAGCACCGCCTGCGTCATCATCAAGCACGCCAATCCTTGTGGCGTGGCCCTGGGCGCGACTGCGGTGGAAGCCTACCAGCGCGCGCTGCAGACCGACCCGACTTCCGCTTTCGGCGGCATCATCGCCTTCAACGTGCCGGTCGATGGCGCAGCGGCGACTGAACTGGCCAAGCTGTTCGTTGAAGTGCTGATCGCGCCGTCCTTCACCGCTGAAGCGCTGCAGATCATGTCCGCCAAGCAGAACGTGCGTCTGCTGGAAATCCCGCTGGGCGAGGGCGTGAACCCGATGGACTTCAAGCGCGTGGGCGGTGGCCTGCTGGTGCAGTCGGCCGACTCCCGTAACGTGCATCTGAACGAACTGAAAGTGGTCACCAAACTGCAGCCTACCCAGCAGCAGCTGCAGGACCTGATGTTCGCCTGGCGCGTGGCCAAGTATGTGAAGTCGAACGCGATCGTCTTCTGCGGTAACAATATGACCCTGGGCGTGGGCGCTGGCCAGATGTCGCGTATCGACTCCGCGCGTATCGCTTCGATCAAGGCGCAGAACGCCGGCCTGTCGCTGGCGGGTTCCGTGGTGGCATCCGACGCCTTCTTCCCGTTCCGCGACGGCCTGGATGTGGTGGTTGATGCAGGCGCCACCTGCGTGATCCAGCCGGGCGGCTCCATGCGCGACCAGGAAGTGATCGACGCTGCCAATGAGCGCGGCGTGGTCATGCTGTACACCGGCGTGCGCCACTTCCGCCACTAAAATCAATGGCGGATCAATGATCCGCCCTACTCGCCGCGTAGGGCGGGTCATTGACCCGCCGTCTTTGCCTACATACAATCTATCCATGATTATCTTAGGCATCGACCCCGGCTTGCGTACCACTGGCTTTGGCGTCATTCAAAAGCAGGGCACCAAGCTGCGTTACATCGCCTCCGGCACCATCAAGAGCGGCGAGGGCGAACTGCCTGAGCGTCTCAAAGTCATCCTCGACGGCGTGTCTGAAATCGCCGCCACCTACAAACCCGATTGCGCCGCAATCGAAAAAGTCTTCGTCAACGTCAACCCGCAATCGACCCTGCTGCTGGGCCAGGCCCGCGGCGCCGCGATCTGCGCGCTGGTCAGCAATGCCTTGAGCGTCGCCGAATACTCCCCGACCCAACTGAAACAAGCCGTCGTCGGCACCGGCCGCGCTACCAAGGCCCAGGTACAGGACATGGTCTCGCGCCTGCTCGCGCTACCCGGCCTGCCCGGCACCGATGCCGCCGACGCGCTGGGCGTCGCCATCTGCCATGCGCACTCGCAGGCCACGCTGTCCGTGGTGCAGACCGGCCATCCCGCCTTGTCCGGCTTGCGCATGAAACGCGGCCGCCTGGTCGGCTAACTTTAAAGGAATCCCATGATCGGACGTCTCTCCGGCATCCTGCTCGAAAAAAATCCACCGCAACTGCTGGTAGATGTACAAGGCGTCGGCTACGAAGTCGACGTCCCCATGAGCACCTTTTACAACCTGCCGCACACCGGCGAGCGCGTGACCCTGTTCACTCACCTCACCATCCGTGAAGATGCACACCTGCTGTTCGGCTTCGGTAACGCCGAAGAGCGCGCCGTGTTCCGCCAGCTGATCAAGATCACCGGCATCGGCGCGCGCACTGCACTTTCGATCCTGTCCGGTTTGTCGATTGCCGACCTCGCGCAAGCCGTGACGCTGCAGGAAGCCGGGCGCCTGGTGAAGATTCCTGGCATCGGCAAGAAAACTGCCGAGCGCCTGCTGCTCGAACTGAAGGGCAAACTCGGCGCCGACATCGGCGCAGCCGGCGCGCATCCCGTCCACGACTCCCAAGCCGACATCCTCAATGCCTTGCTGGCACTGGGCTACTCCGACAAGGAAGCCCTGCAAGCGCTGAAGACCGTCCCCGCCGGGTCGTCAGTCTCCGACGGCATCAAGCAGGCCTTGAAGGCGTTGTCGAAAGGCTGACAAATGACACAGCTCATGCGATTTCCCACCGCAACCGCTCGGGACTCACGCATCGAGCAGTGGATGGTTGAACACCCGGGCGAACTTGGCGCCATCGCGCAGCGCTGGTTTGCCTTCATGCGCAATTGCGGCGACGACGTTCGAGAGGTGCTGCATGATGGCCATCCGACAGCCTGTATTGGCGACGCGGCGTTCGGCTACGTCAACGTCTTTACTGCGCACGTGAACGTCGGCTTCTTCCGCGGCGCGCAGATTGCCGATCCTGCCGGGCTTCTGGAAGGCACGGGAAAATTCATGCGCCATGTGAAGCTGCGGCCGGCCCGCGAGCTGGACGCCATCGCGCTGGAGCAGCTCATCAAAGTCGCATATGAAGACATGAGGACACGCGTGGAAGCAGAACGCCGCGTCCATTCGTAGTTAAAGTCTCATTTCCGGATTTGGACTGTTCACAGGAGAACCCGAATGAAGCGTACCTGGACCATCATCGGAGTCACTGATGTGGCTCGCAGCTTCAACTGGTATCAATCGCTGTTCGCGCAGCGGAAGTCAGCGCCCGCGCATGACTATTTCGGGCAGATCCTGGATGACGATGGCACTGTGCTGCTTTGCCTGCACCAATGGGGCGCCCACGATCACCCCACCTTGACGAGTCCCGATCAGGGCACGCCGGGAAATGGCCTGCTGCTGTTCTTCCGCGTCGATAATTTCGATGAAATCCTGCGCTGTGCACGGCAGCTGGCCTTTAAGCTGGAGGAGAAGCCTCATTTGAATCCCGCGACGGGCACTATGGAATTCGCGCTGCGCGATCCGGATGGCTATTATGTGATGGTCAGTGCGTTAAGCGCTGCTTGATGAAGAGGAGCCGGTCTGATGGCAATACTCGATCACCTAATCGTGAAGGTCAACGATCTTTCAGCCAGCGTCAGGTTCTATACCGGGATTCTGGGCTTTGCCGCAGAAGGCACGGATGGTCCATTCACCATCATCCGCGTTGGCCCTGAGTGCCAACTGCAACTCGCCCCTTGGGGAACCCCTGGCTTCGAACACTATGCCTTCGCGGTTTCGCAAGAAGAGTTTGATGCCATCACCGCGCGCATCAAAGCAGCCGGCATCGAATATGGCCCGACCTTCGATTCAGTAGGCAGCAATGCCGGTGCGGGCGAAGAGTCTGGCGCGCGCGGGCTGGCGCCGACGCTCTATTTCAACGATCCAAACAAGCACCTGCTCGAATTCAGAGCCTACAGGACGTAGACGGCGACAGGAAATCGGGACGTGTGCCATGCTCGTCCCCCATGTACCTCACGATCTTGCAATTCATCGCGGTGCTGATGGCCGCACTCTTGATGGGCACGAGCTTCTGTCACGTGCTGGAAATGCCTGCAAAGATGAAAGTTGAGGGACTTCGCTGGATGACATTCCAGCACACCCTATACGCATCATTCGCAACAGTTGGCGGTTTCATTGAAATTGTCGCGATCATTACATCCGGAGTTCTCGCGTTCTTTATGCGCGATGCTGGAGCAACGTTCTGGCTGACGCTGATCGCAGCGGTAAGCCAGGCGATGGCGTTCTTTGGCATATGGCTGCCAATTACCAATGCCGTGAACAGGCAAACGGCCAAATGGACGGAACAGTCGCTCCCTCATGACTGGATGCGTTGGCGCCGGAAATGGGAGTATTCGCACGCGGCCCGCTTTGCGCTTCAGTTCAGCGCACTTTGTGCGTTGCTGGCATCTCTCCTCGTCTGATCCTGGCGCTTGCCCAGCGCATGTTAGTATTTATCAAAAAACTAACTTGGGGACGCCGTGGAAGTCATCACTAATGATCTCGCTCGCGCGCAAGCGGATATGCGTTTCGCCTACTGTAACGGCGCCGTTGGAATGCTTGCGTCGTCGCTCGCCTGGGCCTGTGCTGCCGTGGTGGCATTTAAAGGCACACCTGAGCGGGCTGTGTGGACGCTCTTTGTTGGCGGCATGCTGATTCACCCGGTCGGCGTGGTCATCGCGAAGATTCTCGGCAGGCCTGGAAATCACTCGAAAGGGAATCCGCTTGGACCGCTGGCGTGGGCCAGTACGCTGTGGCTGATTTTCAGCCTGCCGCTTGCCTATGGCGTTTCCTTGCTGCGCATCGAATGGTTTTTCCCGGCCATGCTGTTTGTGATTGGCGGGCGGTATCTGGTTTTCAGTTCGCTGTTTGGCATGCGCACTTACTGGGCCTGCGGCCTTGTACTTGCCGGCGCAGGTTATCTTCTCGGACGCTCCGCGGCATATCCCGCAAACAGTGCGCTGGCTGGATTCCTCATCGAAGTGCTGTTCGCAGCGGTACTCTTCGCGTTTCATTATCGCGAGGCGCGCACATGAAGAAGGTCCTGTTCATATGCAGCCAGAACAGGCTGAGAAGCCCGACGGCGGAACAAGTATTCTCATCCTGGCGCGGATTGGAAGTCAGCTCTGCGGGCACAAACAATGATGCCGAAAACCCGCTGACGGCGGAATTGGTGGAATGGGCGGACCTTATCTTCGTTATGGAGCGTGAGCACCGCAATAAGCTTCAAAAGAAGTACCGCGCTTCGTTAAACGGCAAGCGCGTCATTTGTCTCGGAATTCCTGACGATTATGAATACATGGACCCTCATTTGGTCAGGCTGTTGCAGGCGAAAGTGTCGCAATTTCTGCCGGCAGGGGCGTAGGAGGACGAGCTTTGGTAGAAGGTATCGCTTCGTTGAGCGTCGAAGTTCTTTTGCCCGTGATGCTTTTTGCAGTTGAGGTGGGGTTGATGATCCTTGTCGCGAGTGTACGGCCATGGCGCTATCTACTGTTCCCCAAGTTCAGGGCTGAGACCAACGCAAGCTATGAAAAAAGACATGCGTTGGTCAAATGGTGGCATCTGACTTGGGGCGGCCGCCTGGTCGTAGCTAGTATTTTCGTGGTGTATGAGTTGTACGGCCTTTGGAGTTCCACAAGAAAGCAAGCGGACCACCGGCATGATGCGCGCGAATATGTGGTTGAAAAGGCTAAGAAAGCTGTTGCCGGTGTATGAAGAAAGCTGAACGCCTTTGTCGTTGATTGAGAACTTACGTAATGGCTATCGACTCAGAGACTTTGAACTCGCTCGTAAAGGACTACGCGAAGGATATGACGAGTATCCGTGGCAGGCGCGTGCAGCGGCTCGTGAAGCGCGAGTTTGGTGGGGCCGATCATATTGCGATTGTGGATGTGGGTTCCAACATTCCTGCGGTAATCGGCGTGTCGCACAACGGTGCTGCATTCTGTGTCACGAACGGGACCGGCAAACACGCCACGGTTATCAAGTGGCTGCATGGCGCGCCTGATGCGCTGGCGTCAGACTTTGATTTGCTGAAGGATTCCTTGCCGCTCCTGAATGCGCGGCCTGTGTCGATGTCCGAGCTTTCGCCGCAGGTGATTGCTGCCATTTCAAAAATGCTTGAGGCGCACGGATGAAAGATATTCTCTACCCGGTATTTGGGCTGGCCTTCTGGACCAGTCTCGTTCTGCTGCTGATCCCTTTCTACCGCGCCCGCGCAGTCAAGCGCCACGAGATCGCGGTGGACGATTTCAAGTACGGCGAGTCGGCATCCGTGCCCGATAAGGTCTGCATACCGAACCGGGCTTATATGAATCTGCTCGAAATGCCGATGCTGTTTTATGTGGTCTGTTTGCTGATTTATGTGACCCAGATCGGCACGTCGTCGATGCTGATGTTGGCCTGGTCCTATGTGGCGCTTCGTATCCTGCACAGCGTGATTCATCTCACCTATAACAAGGTGATGCATCGTCTTACCGCTTTCGCGATCAGCAATGTAGTGCTGGTGACGCTGTGGTTTATGGCCCTCGCAGGCCTGCTGTCCAACGGAGACGTTTGAACATCATGCTGCATGCGAGCTGCCATTGCGGCGCAATTCGCCTGTCCGTGCAAGAGAAACCGGAGCATCTGATCGATTGCAATTGCTCGATCTGCAGGCGTTATGGCGCGTTGTGGGCGCTGTACGAGGCCGGAATGGTCGAAGTCTCTGCGCCGCGCGATGGCCTCACGGCCTATGTCTGGGGCCAGCGCTCGATCCGCACCATGCGCTGCACTGCATGCGGTTGCGTTACGCATTGGGAACCAATAACACCGGAAGCTGGCACGCGCGTCGGGGTGAATATGCGAAATTTCGAGCCGCAGGCGATTGCGGACGTCGGAGTACGAAAGTTCGACGGCGCTGATAGCTGGGCCTACATCGAATGAATCCCTTTCTGCTCGCTGCGGCGATTCTCATTTTCCTGATTGGGCTACTGCTTTCGCTGCTCGGCGAGCGGCTTATGTTCAGACACCTGAGTGTGTCGGGACTGGTACCGACTCGCGGTGGTTCGCATTTGCGCGAGTTCCAGGTTCGCATCCTGTGGGCGACATGGCATGTTGCGACAGGGGGACGAAAGGCAGGCATCCCGGCTGGTTGGGCTTTCTTGCGGTAGGGTGCCTGGTGGCTCTGGCTTGATGGCGGGCTTTGATATGCATGTCCTTGAGTTGAAAATTCAGCCTCCGGTTRTCGGGTACCTGAGCATTACCATCGCCGGCGTAGCGGCGTTTCGGCGGGCGAAGACGACGGTTAAGCCGCCCGCATTTGTCGTGTATATCGGCCGTTTCCAGATCGCGCCGGAAGAGCGTGTGCTGTCGTCGCTCTTTGGCGATGCTTATGAGGCCTACAAGAAGGAGGTGAGGCGATGGATTTGATGCAGGTGCTTAAGGCACGCTTTGAAAAGAACGTGCGGCGCCACCAAGGCATTGCATGGTCCGACGTGCAGGACCGGCTTGAGGCCAATCCGGCGGCGCTGGCGATTGTGCAGAAAATGGAAGCGACAGGCGGCGAGCCGGATGTCATAGCGCGCGACGAAGCTTCAGGAAGCTGCGTATTTTGCGACTGTTCCGCTGAGAGCCCGAGCGGCCGCCGAAGCCTGTGCTATGACGGCGAAGCGCTGGCGTCCCGCAAAGAGAACAAGCCTCGCGCGAGCGCTGTTGCAATGGCCGCTGAAATGGGGATCGCGCTGCTGACCGAGGAGCAGTATCGCGAGCTGCAAAAGCTGGGTGAGTTCGACAAGAAGACTTCCAGCTGGATCGCAACGCCAGCCGAGGTTCGCGAGTTGGGCGGGGCACTGTTCTGCGACCGGCGCTACAACAAGGTGTTCCTATATCACAACGGCGCCGAGTCGTACTACGCGGCGAGAGGCTTCCGCGGATCACTGCTGGTGTAGTGACTGGGCATGCGGTGGGATTGATGACTTCCGCAAATGCCGGAATTGGCGTGCATGAAGCGTAACCTTGATAGAATCATGCCCTGAACATTTATACAGTACCGGGCATGAGTATTCAAACCGACAACTTCACCGAGCAGCGGATTATTGATGCTGCCCCGTCCTCCCCGAATGAGGAGGCGATCGAGCGCGCGTTGCGGCCGAAGCTGCTGGATGAGTATGTCGGCCAGTCCAAGATCCGCGATCAGCTGGAAATCTTCATTTCGGCGGCGCGCAAGCGCAGCGAGGCGCTGGACCATACGCTGTTGTTCGGACCTCCCGGCCTGGGTAAGACCACGCTGGCGAACATCATCGCGCGCGAAATGGGCGTGAACCTGCGCCAGACTTCCGGCCCTGTGCTGGAGCGTCCAGGCGATCTGGCAGCGATCCTGACCAATCTGGAAGCGAACGATGTGCTGTTCATCGACGAGATCCACCGCCTGTCCCCCGTGGTCGAGGAAATCCTGTACCCGGCGCTGGAAGACTATCAGATCGACATCATGATTGGCGAAGGCCCGGCCGCGCGCAGCGTGAAGCTGGATCTGCAGCCGTTCACGCTGATTGGCGCCACCACGCGCGCGGGCATGCTGACCAATCCGCTGCGCGACCGCTTCGGTATCGTCGCGCGCCTGGAGTTCTACACGACCGACGAACTGGCGAAGATCGTCACCCGCAGCGCCGCGCTGCTGAAGGCGCACATCGACGATGGCGGCGCGGTGGAAATCGCGCGCCGTGCACGCGGCACGCCGCGTATCGCCAACCGCCTGCTGCGCCGCGTGCGCGACTACGCCGAGGTAAAGTCCAACGGCGACATCACGCGCGAGCTGGCCGATGCTGCCTTGCGCATGCTGGATGTCGACCACGTCGGCTTCGATGTCATGGACCGCAAACTGCTGGAAGCGGTGCTGTACAAATTCGGCGGAGGCCCCGTCGGCATTGGCAATCTGGCCGCCGCCATTGGAGAAGCGGCCGATACGATCGAAGATGTGCTGGAACCTTACCTGATCCAGCAAGGCTTCCTGCAACGCACGCCGCGCGGACGCGTGGCTACCGCGGCCGCTTACCAGCACTTTGGCGCCACGCCGCCGCGCTCCAGCCTGACCGGCGATCTGTGGGACCAATAAGCACCTGATGGACGAACTGCGCGCCATATCGACCTTTGTCCTGGCTGCCGAGATGGGCAGTTTCAACAAGGCTGCTGAAGCGCAGAACACCACACCGCAGGCTGTCAGCAAGACCATACGCCAGCTGGAGCAGCATCTCGGCGTCCGGTTATTCCACCGCACCACACGCAGCAGCACGCTCACCGAAGAGGGCGAGCGTCTGCTGGAATCCGTGAAGCCCAGCCTCGACGGACTGGTTTGCGCGCTGGGCAAGGCGCGCAAGGCGGCGAACGAGGACGAAGGCGTGATCCGCATCGCCGGTGCCGGCGCGGTCGTGCGCAAGATCCTGATTCCATTGCTGGCGGAATTCCAGCAGCGCTTCCCGCTGATCCAGGTTGAACTGATTGCCTCCGATGGTTTCAGCGATATCGTGGCCGAGCGGATCGACGTCGGTTTTCGTGCCGGTGGTGCGCCCGACCTGCAAGTCGTGGGGCGCAGACTCTTTCCCATTCAACTCGTGGTTTGCGCTACGCCCGAATATCTGGCGCAGCATGGCAAGCCACGCAAGCTCGATGATCTGCTGCAGCACCGCTGCATCGGCTATCGCAGGCCGGGAACGGGGCGCACCGTGCCGTGGGAGTTCGATGTTGACGGCGACATCGTCAACCAGCATATGAATGCGGTGCTGTGCTGCAGCGACACCGAGTCGGAAACGCTGTCCACGCTGGCGGGCATCGGTATCGGGCAGATCGACAGCATCAACTCGGCGCCGCTCCTGCGTAGCGGGCAGCTTGTTCCGCTGTTGGTGGACAAGGTGAGCGAGCGCATAGGCCTTTATCTGTACTACGCGCAGCGCCGCAATATGCCCAGCCGGATCAGGCGTTTCATCGACTTCGCCTCGGAGCGTCTGCAAGGAAGCCAGGAGTTCTCTTTGCCGCGCAAGGAGCTGGCGCTGCTGGCCCGCCGGGGATTGACAACTAAAGGTTGATACTGAAACGGGGTTTTCAGGACTACTTCAGTTGGCCTTAAATTCCTATAGTTCTCCCAACGCTGCACTACTTGCGGCACATCTCAAGGAGAACTGAATGAACAAGCAACTCAATGGCCGTGTGGCCGTCATCACCGGTGCTTCGAGCGGCATCGGCCTGCATACCGCCAGGCTGCTGGCTGCGCAGGGCGCCAAGGTCGCTGTCGTGGCGCGCCGCAAGGAATCGCTGGACCGTCTGGTAGCGGAAATCGAGCAAGCTGGCGGCGTTGCGATGGCGCTGGCGCTGGACGTGACCGATCAGGCTTCGGTTGACGCCGCGGCGGCCAAAGTCGAACAAACCTGGGGTCCGGCGAGCCTGGTCTTTAACAATGCCGGCGTGATGCTGCCGAATGCCATCGAGGCCAACCTGCGCAGCGACACGACGCAGCAGATCGACCTGAACGTGCATGGCCTGATGCACGTGATCCATGCCTTCGTGCCCCAGCTGGTCAAGGCGGCCGAGCAGGGCGTGACGGCGGACCTGATCAACACCTCGTCCATCGCCGGCCAGTACGTCTTCCCTTACTTCTCGGTGTACAGCGCGACCAAGGCTTTCGTCAGCCATCTGAGCCGCCATCTGCGTGCAGAACTTGGTGCGAAGAAGGTGCGCGTGTCGATGATCGAGCCTGGCATCGTATCCACCGAACTGCAAAGCCATGTGACCAATCAGGGCGTGAAGGATTGGCTGGCCGGCGCGGCGCAGCAGTATGAGTTCCTGCAACCGCAGGATGTGGCCGAAGTGGTCAGCTTCCTGGCCGCGCTGCCGGCGCACGTCAACCTGATGCAGGTTACCGTGATGCCGACCGGCCAAGCCTGATAAAACCGGAGGCATGAAGCTGGTGGCCGCCACATCGTGGCGGCCACCTGTTTTCGGCCTTGGGTTTATACTGCATGGCTCATGAATACTTCGGGATTAACCATGCAGAAAACCTTGTTGCGCCGGGCCGTTGCAGGTCTGGCGCTGGGCGCAGCCGCGGCGGCGCATGCGGCCGTACCGGTGCAGGGCTATGTCGTCAAACAGACTTACCCGCATGACGCGCAAGCGTTCACCCAGGGCCTGTTTTTCATGGATGGCTTCCTGTACGAGAGCACTGGCCAGTACGGACAGTCCTCGGTGCGCAAGGTGGAACTCAAGACCGGCAAGGTGCTGCAGAAACGCGATCTGCCTGAAAAGATATTCGGCGAGGGCATTGCCCCGGTAGGCGGCAATATCGTGACGCTGACCTGGATGAACCAGGGCGGCTTCATTCTCGATGGCGCTACCTTCCAGCCGAAGGCGACCTGGGAATACAAGGGGGAAGGCTGGGGCCTCACCAGCGACGGCCAGCATGTCTACATGAGCGATGGCACGCCTTACATCCGCGTGCTCAATCCTGACACGTTGCAGGAAGTGCGCCGCATCCACGTCACTGCGGACGGCCTGCCGCTGCCACGCCTGAACGAGCTGGAATGGGTGGATGGCCTGATCTACGCGAACGTATGGCAGACCGACCGCATTGCGCGTATCGATCCGTTCTCCGGCAGGGTAATTGGCTGGATTGATCTGAGCGGCCTGTCCAACACGGCAGGCGCCGGCGACGATGCCGACAATGTCCTGAACGGCATCGCCTACGATGCCAAGACCAAGCGTCTCTTCGTGACGGGGAAGCGCTGGCCCAAGCTGTTCGAGATTGAGCTTAAGCCAGCAAAGAAATAAAAACCAGGAGCTTAAAAGCTGGTGTCAGCCACATCGTGGCTGACACCTGTTTCTGTCCTGGGTTTACTGCTCGCGGACCCAGGTCTGCGAGCGGCCCAGCAGCGGCACGCCAATGTAGCCGCGTACTTCCAGCTTCTTGCCGCCATCAGCAACTTTCAGCTTGCTGCGGTAAACCTTGCCGTTGTTCGGGTCCAGGATTTCGCCGCCGTTATATTCGTCACCGTCTTTTTTCAGACCGGTCAACATGGTCATGCCGAGGATAGGCTGGTTCTTGCGGGCGTCGGAGCACTTGTCGCAAACGGGATTCTGATCTTCTTCCGGCGTGCGGAACAGTTTTTCGATCTTGCCTTGCAGGACGCCATTGTCCTCGGTAATGCGGATCAGTGCTTTCGGTTTGCCGCTGACGTCATCGATGTTCTTCCACAGGCCGACTGGCGTGTCCTGTGCGAAGGCAGGGGCGGCGGCCAGCACGGCGGTGGCCATCAGGGTGTACAGCAGTGGGCGCATGGGTCAGGTCTCCTTGTATTTTTGGGTGCAGACCAGTGTAGCAAACTGACGCTGACCGCCAAGGCCATTCTGGTGACTTTGGAGCGCCAACTCTAATTATTCAGCCCACTCCGGGTCGGTAGTGAAGACGATAGTCAGCCAGCGGTCCGTGCTTTCCTCGCCCAGCGCCTCACCGACTTCGTTGCGGATCGCGTCCCATTCTTCCAGCCGTTTGGCCGGCCATTGCGTAGGGACGATGAAGAACAGTTCGATCTGGCGTCCGCGTCCCACGCGCGCCACGTAGGCGCGGAAGGAGTCGAAGCCGTGGCGCTGCACGGTGTCCTGCGCAACCTGGTCGACATGCTGCTTGAGATCGGCTGGCGTGACCAGCAGGATGTCCTGTAGCGCATGGCGAATGACTTTTAGCGGCACGGGAATGACGCCGATGCAAACCACGATCAGCACCAGCGGATCGATGTAGGGCGCGACCCAGTCCAGCCGGGTGCCGCTCACCGCGTAGCCGAACACAAAGGCCATGAGCAGGGCGCAGGTCATGGCGACCGTGATCCACCAGGCTTTGGCGTCCAGCGCGATCAGGGCTGAACCAATCTTGCGGTTGGCGAAGGTCGCGTAAGTGCCCATGGATGCGGCGGCGGCCAGCGATATCAGGGCGTAGACGATGGCGTAGTCCAGCGCGATCACATTGCCGCCTGCCATCAGGCTTCTTGCGGAATTCAGCAGCGCATAGATCGCGGCGCCGACCAGGAGCATGCTGTTCAGGCCAAGCACCATTGGTTCCAGATGCCAGAAGCCCATGGTGAAGCGTTCGACCAGCTTGCGGTTGTGTTCTCCGCGTTCGGCGGAAGCGGCGATCAGTTTGGCGATCAACAGGGCCAGCACGGTCATCGTGGCGTCGACCAGGCCGTAGAAGCCGTCAAAGATGATGGACTGGGAACCGGCCAGCAGGCCGAAGGCAATGCCTAGTGCAGCCTGGAAGACTGCGGCGATAATGGAGAGGCGGAGGACGCTTTGTTCGGTGGGCATGCTGAGATTGTAAAACCAACGGCGCAAAAGCAGGTGGCAGCCACATCGTGGCTGCCACCTGGTTCACGCCTCGGGTTTTTGCTTACGCAGCAGGCAGCTTGGCCAGCTGTTCTTCCATCTTGGCCAGGGTGGCGCCGAAATTGGCGACGCGTTCCTTTTCCTGCGCCACGACGGCGGCAGGTGCGCGTGCCACGAACGATTCCGACGACAGCTTGCCGGAAGCCTTGGCAATCTCGCCTTGCAGGCGCGCGATTTCCTTGGACAGGCGCTCGCGTTCAGCCTTGACGTCGATTTCCACTTTCAGCATCAGTTTCGTGGTGCCGACCACGGACACCGCAGCCGGCGATTCCGGCAGCACGTCCACGATCTGCACTTCGGACAACTTGCCCAGTAGCTGGATGTACGGTGCGAAAGCGGCCATACGGTCTTTGTCCGCGCCGGTCGCTTCAACGATCAGCGGCACGCGCACGGATGGCGCCAGCTTCATTTCACCGCGCAGGTTACGCGTGGTATCGGTCAGCGCCTTCAGCTCGTCCATCCACGCTTCGGCGCCGGCATCGATCAGCGCCTCGTTGGCGATCGGGTAGCCCTGCACCATGATGGACTGGCTGCGGTCGCCCGCGCCTTTGCCGGCCAGCGGCGCCACGGCTTGCCACAGTTCTTCGGTAACGAACGGGATGACCGGGTGCGCCATGCGCAGCACCACTTCCAGCACGCGCAGCAGGGTGTGGCGGGTGGCGCGTTGCTGGCCCTCGGTGCCTTGCTGTACCTGGACTTTCGCCACTTCCAGATACCAGTCGCAGTATTCGTCCCACACGAACTTGTAGATGGTGGAGGCGATATTGTCGAAGCGGTAGTCCGCGAAACCTTTTGCCACTTCCAGTTCGGCTTTTTGCAGCAGGGAGATAATCCACTTGTCGGCCATCGACAGGTCTGCGTCGTTCGCGGTGCAGTCCTTGCCTTCGGTGTTCATCATCACGAAGCGGGTCGCATTCCACAGCTTGTTGCAGAAGTTGCGGTAGCCTTCAGCGCGGCCCAGGTCGAAGTTGATGTTGCGGCCCAGGGATGCGTAGGAAGCCATGGTGAAGCGCACGGCATCGGTGCCGTAGGCTGGAATACCTTCCGGGAACTCCTTGCGGGTGGCTTTCTCGATCTTCGCCGCATCCTTTGGATTCATCAGGCCCGTGGTGCGCTTTGCAACCAGTGCGTCCACGCCGATGCCGTCGATCAGGTCGATCGGGTCCAGGGTATTGCCTTTGGACTTGGACATCTTCTGGCCCTGCGAATCGCGCACCAGGCCGTGCACGTACACGGTCTCGAACGGCACCTTGCCGGTGAAGTGTGCGGTCATCATGACCATACGCGCCACCCAGAAGAAGATGATGTCGAAGCCGGTCACCAGCACGGACGATGGCAGGAAGGCCTTCAGCTCAGGCGTTTCTTGCGGCCAGCCGAGGGTGGAGAAGGGCACCAGCGCGGACGAGAACCAGGTATCCAGCACGTCGTGGTCGCGGGCCAGTGCGCCGCTGCCGCCCTTGGCCTTCTGCTGTGCCAGCGCTTCTTCTTCGTTGCGCGCGACGTAGATGTTGCCCTGCTCGTCATACCAGGCAGGGATCTGATGGCCCCACCACAGCTGGCGCGAGATGCACCAGTCCTGGATGTTGTTCAGCCACTGGTTGTAGGTGGTGGTCCAGTTCTCAGGCACGAACTTGATCTCGCCCGAGGACACTTTTTCCAGCGCTACTTCAGCGATCGATTTGCCCGGATTGAAGGTGCCTTCCGGCGCCGGCTTGCTCATGGCGACGAACCACTGGTCGGTCAGCATCGGCTCGATCACGACGCCGGTACGGTCGCCGCGCGGCACCATCAGCTTGTGCGGCTTGATCGATTCCATCAGGCCTTGCGCTTCCAGGTCGGCCACGATCTGCTTACGCGCAGCGAAGCGGTCCATGCCGCGGTAGGCTTCCGGCGCGTTCTCGTTGATCTTCGCATCCAGGGTCAGGATGGAAGGCATGTCCAGCTTGTGGCGCTGGCCCACGGCGTAGTCGTTGAAGTCGTGCGCCGGCGTAATCTTCACGCAGCCGGTGCCGAAGGCTTTGTCGACGTAGGAGTCGGCGATGATCGGGATTTCGCGGCCGACCAGCGGCAGTTTCAGCATCTTGCCCACCAGCGCGGTGTAGCGCTCGTCGGTCGGGTCCACGGCCACGGCGACGTCGCCCAGCATGGTTTCCGGACGGGTAGTCGCCACGGTGATCGAACCGCTGCCATCGGCCAGCGGATACTTGATGTGCCACATCGAGCCATCTTCTTCTTCCGACACCACTTCCAGGTCGGAGACGGCGGTGCCCAGCACCGGGTCCCAGTTCACCAGGCGCTTGCCGCGGTAGATCAGGCCCTGCTCGTGCAGGCGCACGAAGACTTCGGTCACGACTTTGGAACGCTCTTCGTCCATCGTGAAATACTCGCGAGCCCAGTCAGGAGAGGTGCCCATGCGGCGCATCTGGCCGGTGATGGTCGAGCCGGACTTTTCCTTCCACTCCCACACCTTCTCGATGAACTTCTCGCGGCCAAGGTCATGGCGCGATACCTTTTGCGCGTCCAGCTGGCGCTCCACCACGATCTGGGTGGCGATACCGGCGTGGTCGGTGCCCGGAATCCAGGCGGTGTTGTGACCCAGCATGCGGTGGTAGCGGGTCAGACCGTCCATGATGGTCTGGTTGAACGCGTGGCCCATGTGCAGCGTGCCGGTCACGTTCGGCGGCGGCAGCTGAATGCTGAAGGACGGCTTGGACAGGTCGAGGGAAGCTGCGTAGTAACCGCGCTTCTCCCACTCGCTGCGCCAGAACTGTTCAATGTCGACAGGCTCGAAAGACTTGGCTAATTCCATGATGTGGCTGAAAAAATGGGCAAAACAGCCATTATACGGGAAGAAGCCCCGCCTTCCGCTTTGGGGTCAGGCACGAATTGATACATGAGCCCGTGTCTCAAAAAGCGCCTGACCCCAAATGGTCACGGTGTGAGGGCGAAGTTGACGTTGGCCTGGTCGGTGGTGCTGACGTTCACTGCGGCCACCGATTTGGTGGTGTAGCCAGTTGCCGATGCGTCAACACGGTACTGGCCTGCTGGTGGGACGATGGCCGCGGTGGCGAATACCAGTGGCAGGGTGGCGCTATACGTCACGTAGCGCGGCGCAGCGACCGGCAGGCCTGTCAGGGTGTAGGCGCCACCACCGATTGGGGTGAGCGTGTACTTCAGGGTGACGGTGGGGCCGCCGGTAATCGCCTGCAGGGCTGCGACCTGCGCCGGCTCCGTGCTGCTGACCGGGTTCTGGGTCACGCTGCCGCTGATGTTGTGGTCCAGCGAGACAACGGGCGCGATGGGCGCTGCTGTGGTGCTGATCTGCGTCATGGCGCTGGCGGTGACGGGCACGGCGCCCACCACGTTGGCGGCATATCCGTCAGCTATGATGACGACGTCGTAATTACCGGCTGGCAGGCGCGTCAGGTCGAATTCGCCGGTGGTGGGGTTTGGCGTGGTGGATGCCACTATCGCGCCATTCTGTTGCGCGGAGACGGCCACATGGCTTGCCAGCGCCGCCGTGGCGACGAAGCCGCTGATGCCGTTCAAAGCGGTGGGCACGACTTTCACCACCGGCTTCAGGCTGTAGTTGCCGCTATTGCCTTTGCTGACGATGGATTTGCAGGCGTCGAAGTCCAGCACCAGGTCAACGCGCTGGCCCGCAGCCACGTCGAATTCGTTGACCAGCTTGATGCCGCTTTGAAGGGCGCTTGGTGTATCGAGCGCGATCTCATTGGCGCTGCCGGTTTTGATGACGGTATTGCTGTTGGCGCCGCCGTCCAGCACCAGGCGCAGCTGGCTGTAGTGGCCCGCGCCCAGCGACGCAGTGCCCAGGGCTTCCAGCGCGCCGTTGTTCAGGTTGAGCAGATTGATTTTCTTCGCTGGCGACAAGGTGATGTCGGTCCAGCCGCTGTCGGTATCGCTGGCGCTCGAACTTTGATTGATCCGGACTTTGGAAACGGTGACGTTCACCGCATCGAAGCCACAGGCCGGAGCGTCGGTCAGGGAGACGGAGACGGAGCCTAACTGCATTGGTGGCTGCGTCGAGCTGCCACCTCCACCTCCGCCGCCGCAAGCGGTCAGCAAACTAGCAGCGGCGACAAGGGAGAGAGCAGGAAGGGAGGATTTCATAATGGGCCTCTTTATGGTTATGTTCTAAGGTCATTATCCGTTCCAGGCGGAAAATTAAAAGTGAGTTAGGGCACATAGTAACGGACTGTTACACAATGCTGAGCTAGCCGCGGCTTCCGCGCAACGCTGCGCCGCGGCCCATCCCAAACGCGCCCTATTTGCCGCAGCCTTTCGCGGTGATACGGTCATGTGCCGCCTTCGCTTGCACCAGGCCATAGCCGAACTTGTCGTCGCGGCCAGGCGTGCCGAGGTCGCGTGCGCTCAGGTCGAGCGAGGTGCGCAACTGAGCCGCGGTGCAATTGATGTGCAGGCTCCAGACCAGCGCGGCGACAGCCGATACGTGCGGCGTGGCCATCGAAGTGCCGTCCCATACCGCATAGTTGGATGGCGTGATCGTGATCGTAGCCACTTGGCCCGACTGGCCCAGCATCGCCTGTCCGTCAGCCTGGCTTGCGGAGACTGATGGAATATTCGTGACGGTCGTGCCCAGCGTGCCGCCAAAGCCGCCAGCCACATTGTTGTAGACGATGGCGCCCTTGCCGCCGCTGGTCTGGCAGTTGGATACCTTGGTGGCGAAGTCGATGCTGCCGCGCTGGATCAGGCAGATCTTGCCGCTTACGCTGGCGTCGACTTTGTCGCCGAGGCCGAAGTCGGCCAGCGGCGCGCTGGCCGTGGACTTGGGCGAGCCCTCCATATCGCCTGCGGCATAGCTCTTGTTGCCGACCGTGAGCGCGGAGTCGGCGCCGGTCCCCATCGGCACGGTGGACGTCACGGCCACACCGGGCGCCGACAGTTCCACCTTGCTGTTGTACTGCGAGAAGTCGGCCCAGTTCATGTTCGCATCCAGCGCGCCGACCGACACGACGGAAGCGTAGCCGGCCGGGTAGGAGATGGCCGTGTTGCCGTCGTTGCCTGCCGCCGCAATGGACAGCACATTCTTCGCGGCCAGCGCGTTGAAGGCCTTTTCTTCCGTCTTGGTCGGCTTACCGCCGCCCAGCGACATGCTGATGATGTTCGCACCCGCTGCGCCGCACTTGTTGACGGCCGTGGCCAAGGTGGACGAATACGCCCAGCCATCGGCGCCGAACACTTTGACGATGTGCAGCTTGAGCTGCTTGTTCGGATTGACGCCCACCACACCGATGGCATTGTTGACGGCGGCAATGGTGCCCGCAACGTGCGTCCCGTGCTGGTCTTCATCGGTGTACCACCAGCCGGTGCCTTTGTCCCACTCGCCGGTGAGGTTGTTGCCGATGATGTCTTCGTGATTGGCGTCGATGCCGGAATCAACGATGCACAGCTTGCGGTTGCCAGCCGACGCATCGGACAGCTGGTCGGCCTGCACCATGCTGATACCGTATGGGATGGTTTGCGCGCTGTTGCCGGGCGTGCCGCCGGCCTTGCGCAAGGCCATCGGATAGCGCTTCTCATCCTGCTCGATATACAGCACGTTGGGGTTGTGCTGCAGACCTTGCAGCGCTTGCGGCGGCACTTCAATCGCCATCGCGTCCATGCCGTAAATCTCATGCGCGACGGCGCCGTGTGCGGCAGCGGCAGCGGAGCGGACGGCGGCCGCGGCGCCGGGCTGGAAGGCCACCACGACGCGGACTTTATCCGGTGCTGCGGCGTAGGCGGGCAGGGCGGCGGCGAAGGTTGAGGCGGCAATGGCTAGCGGTAGAAGCTTGCTGTGCGTCATGATTTATCTCTCCCAAGATAGTCGCGTTGAAACACACTCAAGCGTAGGCCCGGCTGAGCTGCCGGGCAAACGGATTCGCTAGCAAATTGTCAGTTGTTGCGTTTTTAACGCGTCCCCGCGCAGGAAACATTCCAGGCAGTAAGATCGGCGCGCGATTTGCGTACGGACACGCCCGCCGTTTTGCCGATATCGCTTTCGAACACCATCATCGGCAAGCCGTCTTTGGCTTTATCGAGCGCGATGAGGTGGAAGTTGCGCGAGCGGATTGGCGCGCAGTTGGTGTTGCCCGCCATCAGCAAGCGAGCGCTTTGCAGCAGTTCGTTTTGCGACTGGATCAGGCGCAACTGGTCGATATCCGGCATGTCGGCGCGCAGGGCGACCGGCGTGCCGGGGGGCGCGCTGCATTGGGGCGTGTGATTGATCCAGGTGAGTGTGGTCTGCCGATCGCGCTCATGCCACGCGCCGTCCTCGCGCACAAACTCCGTACGCTGCATGCGGCACAGCGGCAGCACGATGCGCTGCGGCGCGCTGTCGGCGTACGCGCTGAACCGCCACTCCTTGCGCTGCGGCGCGCGCGTCACCAGCACGGGCGGCACTTGCGCCGCTTCCGGATAGCGGGCATGGTAAAAAGTTTCGAAGCTCTTTTGTTCGGCGCTCGTCGGCGCCCGCGTGTCCTGCGCCATCGCCACGACAGGCAGCAGTAGCGCCGCCCAGATTGCTGTTCGCATTGATTTCCTCCCGCGGCGATTATAACGGGGGGCTTGGCGGCAACGCACTGACTGGGTTATGATCGCATCGCTGCCGCAAGGCGGCACACGCTAGGGGTCCTGCGCGCTGAGAGGTGCGCGGGTGAGAAATACCCTCCGAACCTGATCTGGATAATGCCAGCGAAGGGAAGCTTCAGGATGTCCGCATGCGCCGCTCTGCCGGTGTTTGCGTGTGCAGCCTAACCTCCTTTGCTGGCTCCTGCCGCAAAGGAGCCAAAACTTGAACGCCAATCCGCAATTCCTCGCCGCCGAGGCCGAGGTAGACAGCGCAGCGATCGCACCGCTGCCCAATTCCCGCAAACTGTATGTCACCGGCAGCCGTGCCGATATCCGCGTGCCCATGCGCGAGATCAGCCTGTCCGGCAATAACGCACCGGTCACGGTGTACGACACCTCCGGACCTTACACGGACCCGGATGTGCAAATCGATATCCGCAAAGGCCTGGCCACACCGCGTGCGCCGTGGATCTCGCAGCGCGGCGACACCCTGCAGCTGGATGGACCAACTTCCGGCTACGGCAAGCAGCGCCTGGCCGATCAAGCGCTGGACGCCCTGCGCTTCGAGCTGCAACGCACGCCGCGCCGCGCGGCCCTTGGCCGCAACGTAAGCCAGATGCACTACGCGCGCCAGGGCATCATCACGCCCGAGATGGAATTCATCGCGATCCGCGAAAACCTGCGCCGCAAGGAATACCTCGAAGGTCTGCGCGCATCGGGACCGGACGGCGAAAAGATGGCGCGCCTGCTGGGACGCCAGCATCGCGGCCAGTCATTTGGCGCCAGCATCCCGGACGAGATCACGCCGGAATTCGTGCGCGAAGAAGTGGCGCGTGGCCGTGCCGTGATCCCGGCCAATATCAACCACCCGGAAGCGGAGCCGATGATCATTGGCCGTAACTTCCTGGTGAAGGTGAACGCCAATATCGGCAACTCCGCAGTGACCTCGTCGATCGGCGAGGAAGTCGAGAAGATGACCTGGGCCATCCGCTGGGGCGCCGACACGGTGATGGACCTCTCCACCGGCAAGCATATTCACGAAACGCGTGAATGGATCATCCGTAACAGCCCCGTGCCGATTGGCACCGTGCCGATCTACCAGGCGCTGGAAAAAGTCAATGGCAAGGCCGAAGACCTCACCTGGGAAATCTTCCGCGATACCTTGATCGAACAGGCGGAGCAGGGCGTCGACTATTTCACGATCCACGCCGGCGTGCTGTTGCGCTATGTGCCGCTGACGGCTGAGCGCATGACGGGCATCGTCTCGCGCGGCGGTTCGATCATGGCGAAATGGTGTCTGGCCCACCACAAGGAAAACTTCCTGTACACGCACTTCGAAGAGATCTGCGAAATCATGAAGGCCTACGACGTGACCTTCAGCCTGGGCGACGGTCTGCGTCCCGGCTCGGTGTATGACGCCAACGACGATGCCCAGCTGGGCGAGCTGCGCACCCTGGGTGAACTGACCCAGATCGCATGGAAGCACGATGTGCAGGTGATGATCGAAGGTCCGGGCCACGTGCCGATGCAGCTGATCAAGGAGAACATGGACATCCAGCTGGAGCAGTGCGACGAAGCGCCGTTCTACACGCTGGGTCCTTTGACGACCGACATCGCGCCGGGCTACGACCATATCACTTCCGGCATTGGCGCGGCGCAGATCGGCTGGTACGGTACGGCCATGCTGTGCTACGTCACGCCGAAGGAGCATCTCGGCCTGCCGGACAAGGATGATGTCAAGGAAGGCATCATCACCTACAAGATCGCGGCCCACGCTGCGGACCTGGCGAAAGGCCATCCGGGAGCACAGATCCGCGACAACGCGCTGTCCAAGGCGCGCTTTGAATTCCGCTGGGAAGACCAGTTCAATCTCGGCCTCGATCCGGACAAGGCGCGCGCTTTCCACGACGAGACCTTGCCGAAAGACTCGGCCAAGGTGGCGCACTTCTGTTCCATGTGCGGTCCGCATTTCTGCTCGATGAAGATCACGCAGGAAGTGCGCGAGTTTGCGGAAAAAGGCATGGTCGAAAAGTCGATTGAGTTCGTGAAGAACGGCGCGCAGATTTATCGCGAGCAGCAGCCATGATCCAGATTGAACTGAACGGGGCGCCGCACCAGGTGCCGCCGCAGCAGACGCTGCACGCGCTGGTGGCAGCGCTGCAGCTGGAGGGCCAGGCGCTGGCGCTGGCCGTCAATCGCAGCGTGGTGCCGCGCCAGCGCTGGCACGAGCACACGCTGGCGGCACACGACAAAGTAGACATCGTCCGCGCCATTGGCGGCGGTTAGAACCGGAAGCGTAAAACAGGTGCCTGCCACGCCGTGGCAGGCACCAGCCTGGCGCCGCGGGTTCTGCGCGGCGTCCGGCCACGAAAGGAAGATCATGAACGATTACCTCACAATCGCAGGAAAGCAGTACAAGAGCCGCCTGCTGGTCGGCAGCGGCAAATACAAGGATCTGCAGCAGACGCGCGAAGCGACCGATGCGGCGGAAGCGGAAATCATCACAGTGGCGATCCGCCGCGTGAACATCGGCCAGGACCCGAAGGCGCCCAGCCTGCTCGATGTGCTGCCGCCTTCCGACTACACCATCCTGCCCAACACGGCCGGCTGCTACAACGCGAAGGACGCCATCTACACGCTGCAAATGGCGCGCGAACTGCTGAATGGCCACAAGCTGGTCAAGCTGGAAGTGCTGGGCGACGAAAAGACCCTGTTCCCGAATATGCCGGAAACCCTGGCCGCGACGAAGGAACTGGTGCGCGATGGCTTCGACGTCATGGTCTATTGCAGCGATGATCCGATCCAGGCGCGCATGCTGGAGGACATTGGCTGCGTGGCCGTGATGCCGCTGGCTTCGCTGATCGGCAGCGGCATGGGCATTCTCAATCCGTGGAATCTGTCGCTGATCATCGAACAGGCGAAGGTGCCGGTGCTGGTGGATGCGGGCGTGGGCACGGCGTCCGACGCGGCGATTGCCATGGAGCTGGGCTGCGACGGAGTGCTGATGAACACCGCCATCGCGGCCGCGCAGGACCCGGTGCGCATGGCGCGTGCCATGAAGCTGGGCGTGCAGGCGGGCAGGGAGGCTTATCTGGCGGGCCGTATGCCGCGCCGCTTTGCCGCTTCGCCGTCTTCGCCGATGGCCGGGAGGATCGCGTGAGCGTTGGCGAGCGGCCTTGCGTGCTGGTGTTTGCCGGCGCCGATCCGTCCGGCGGCGCCGGCATTGCGGCGGACATCCAGGCCATCACGGCCCTGGGCGCCCATCCTTTGCCGGTGCTGACGGCGCTCACGGTGCAGGACAATAACCGCGTGCACAGTGTGGTGCCGGTGGCGGCGGAAGTGGTACTGCAGCAGGCCCGCGCGCTGCTGGCCGCAGTGCCGGTCAGCGCGGTGAAGATCGGCATTCCCGGCAGCGCGGAAAATGCGGCGGCCATTGTGGCATTGATCGCCGAGATGCGCGCCACGCACCGCGCGGCAGCTGGTGCGGCGCCTGGCTGGGCGTCGAAGCTGTACAGCGACCCGCCCGTGGTGCTCGATCCCGTGCTGCGCAGCGGCCTGGGCGACGCGCTCGGTGCCGGCGACGCCACCGCTGCGCTGGCCCCGCTGCTGCCATTCGCCACTCTCATCACTCCCAACGGCCCCGAAGCCGCCGCGCTGGCCCAGCGCGCCCGCGCCGACCTGCGTCCGCTCCCCGCGCCAACCAGCCGCCCCCGCGCCGTCGCCGACGCCGCCGCCAGCAGCCCGGCGTCGCCCGGCGTCGCCTTCCCCGGCGACGCGCGGTCGGCCGGCGCAGCTTCCGCCGGTGATCTGCCCAGCCGCGGCGCGGCGCGGGAGCGCGCGATGGTGAGTGCGGCGGCGGCGATCGGTGCGCATCACGCCGCGCTGGCGCATGCGCACAGCTTGCGTGCGCTGGGCTGCCAGCATGTGCTGGTGACGGGCGGCCATGACGACGGTGAACAAGTGGTAAACCGCTGGCTGGGGCCGACCCAGCAGCAGAACTGGAGCTGGCCGCGCCTGCAAGGCAGTTTTCATGGCAGCGGCTGCACGCTGGCGTCGGCGATTGCGGCCCTGCTGGCGCAAGGCTGCAGCATGGCGCAGGCGCTGGCGAAAGGGCAGGGCTATACCCAGCGTGCGCTGTCGTCCGCTTATGCCATCGCCCCCGGCCAGCGCATCCCGCAGCGCTGGACCATCTGAAGGAGACAACAAATGCAAGGACTCTACCTCGTCACCCCCGACTGGGACGACACCGCCCGCCTGCTGGACGCCACCGAACAGGCGCTGGCTGCCGGCGTGGCGCTGCTGCAGTACCGCCACAAGACAGCCAGCGAGGCCCTACGCTACGAGCAGGCCGGCAAGCTGCAGGCCCTGTGCCGCCGCCACGGCACACCCTTCATCATCAACGACCACCTGGCGCTGGCGCAGGAACTGGACGCGGACGGTATCCACGTCGGCGGCACCGACATGAGCGTGGCCGCCGCGTGCGCTGCGCTGGGCGCCGGCAAGCTGGTGGGCGCCACCTGCTACGGCGAACTGCAGCGCGCGCATGAGGCGGCGGCACAAGGCGCCAGCTACGTGGCCTTTGGCGGCTTCTATCCCTCGCGGGTCAAGAAGTACGCGGTGACCACGGCGCCGCAGATCGTGGCCCAGTCGCGCGCGGCGCTGGCCGCGCCGGTGGTGGTCATCGGCGGCATGACGCCAGAGAACGCGGCGCCGCTGGTGGCGCAAGGCGCGCACATGGTGGCCGCGATCAGCAGCGTGTACCAGGCAAGCGACGTG
Source organism: Pseudoduganella sp. RAF19 (assembly GCF_052114165.1). Classification (NCBI taxonomy): domain Bacteria; kingdom Pseudomonadati; phylum Pseudomonadota; class Betaproteobacteria; order Burkholderiales; family Oxalobacteraceae; genus Pseudoduganella; species Pseudoduganella sp. RAF19. The sequence continues at coordinate 46,619 of NZ_JBFREF010000005.1, forward strand.
GGGGGCGCGGTGCAAGCCTTCCGCGCCCTGTTCGGAGAAACGGGCTTATAATTTCCGCATTGCCATAAGCCCAAGGTTGCCGAACATGAATGCTCCCGCACCGAAGCGCCTGATCCTCATCGTCGACGACGACAAGTTGCTCACCGAATACCTGGGCGAGCTGCTGCGCCATGCAGGCTATGACACGGTGGCCGCCCATTCCTCGGATGAAGCCCTGCAAGCGATCGGCGAGCGCGAGCCCGACCTGGCCCTGCTCGACATCCACATGCCCGGCATGAGCGGGCTGGAACTGGCCAAGCAGCTCAACCGCAATACTTCGGTGCCTTTCATGTTCCTGTCCGGCCGCGGCGATGCCGATGCGGCCAAGCAGGCGGCGGCCTACGGCGCCGTGGGCTTCGTGGTGAAGCCGGTCGACGAGCACCACTTGATGCCCGCCTTCCAGGCCGGCCTGGCGCGGGCCGACGAAATCCGCCAGCTGCGCCGCACCGAAATGAACCTGAACGCGGCGCTGGCGGCCGGGCGCGAAACCAGCCTGGCCGTGGGCCTCCTGATGTGCAAGTACCAGACCGACCGCAACACGGCGTTCGAAGTGCTGCGCGACCATGCCCGCTCCAGCCGCCGCAAGATCAATGAAGTGGCCGAGCAGCTGCTGCAGGCGGAGGAAATGTTGAACGGTTTGCATGCTGCATTTAATGCACGCCTGAAGAAATAAATCTTTCTGCGCAGCGCACGCTGCGCTACACTGTCGCTTACGGCAGCGCGAGCCGTTCATCCGCCCGCGCCGCTGCCCGGCCGCCATTCCCCCGCCGCCGTCCCCGATTTCTTCGGCCCAGCTCCGCCGACCATCCCAGTAGCGGAGATTTCCATGATTATGTCTTCAGACGAGACCTATGTGCTGCCGCGCGTGCTGCACGTGGACCCTGATCACGATGCTGCCGTGGTGCTGGCCACCTTGCTGGTGCCGGATACCGAAGTGGTGCACGTAGCGACTCTGGCGGCGGCCCAGGCCCACCTGGCCGCCCACGAATTTGCCCTGGTGGTGCTGGACCCCAGGCTGCCGGACGGCGACGGCCATCATCTGGTGCAGCATTTGCGCGCCCGCAGCCAGCACACGCCGGTGCTGCTGTATTCGGCCAGCCAGCCGGTGCCGCACCATCAGGCGCACGCCTTCCTGCCCAAACCCTGGACCTCACCCAGCCAGCTGTGGCGCACCGTGGCCCTGCTGCTGGGCATTGACCCGCTGGTGCCGCCCGCGCTACAGGCCATGGCGCCGCCGCTGCAACCGCTGGAACCCTGAGCGCCACGGGCGGATGGCTGCTCTCCTTGCTATGATGTCGTTTTATTCATAGCAGGGGAGAGTACACAATGAAAACCAGGGCAGCCGTAGCATGGCAGGCGGGCAAGCCGCTGACCATCGAGGAAGTGGACTTGCAGGGTCCGCGCGCCGGCGAGGTGCTGGTGGAAATCAAGGCCACCGGCATTTGCCACACGGACCAGTACACCCTGTCCGGCGCCGATCCGGAAGGCATCTTCCCCGCCATCCTGGGCCATGAAGGCGCGGGTGTGGTGGTCGAGTGCGGACCGGGCGTGAACTCGCTGCGCGCGGGCGACCACGTGATCCCGCTCTACACGCCGGAATGCCGCCAGTGCAAATTCTGCCTGTCGCGCAAGACCAATCTGTGCCAGGCCATCCGCTCCACCCAGGGCAAGGGCCTGATGCCGGACGGGACGAGCCGCTTCTCGCTGGATGGCAAGCCCATCTTCCACTACATGGGCACGTCGACCTTCTCCAATTACATCGTGGTGCCGGAAATCGCGCTGGCCAAGATCCGCAGCGACGCGCCGTTCGACAAGGTGTGCTACATCGGCTGCGGCGTGACCACCGGCGTGGGCGCCGTGCTGTTCACCGCGAAGGTGGAAGCGGGCGCCAATGTGGTGGTGTTCGGCCTGGGCGGCATCGGCCTGAACGTGATCCAGGGCGCCAAGATGGTGGGCGCCAACAAGATCATCGGCGTCGACATCAATCCGGCGCGCGAGAAAATGGCGCGCGATTTCGGCATGACGGACTTCATCAATCCGAAGGATGTGGAGAATGTGGTGGACGCCATCATCCAGCTGACCGATGGCGGCGCGGATTATTCGTTTGAGTGCGTCGGCAATACCACTCTGATGCGCCAGGCGCTGGAGTGCTGCCACAAGGGCTGGGGCAAGTCCATTATCATCGGCGTGGCGGCGGCGGGGCAGGAGATTTCCACCCGCCCGTTTCAGCTGGTCACCGGCCGCGAGTGGAAGGGCTCGGCCTTCGGCGGCGCGCGCGGGCGCACCGATGTGCCGAAGATTGTCGACTGGTATATGGACGGCAAGCTGCGCATCGATGAGCTGATTACCCACACCCTGCCGCTGGAACGCATCAACGAAGGCTTCGAGCTGATGGAGCGCGGCGAGTCGATCCGCTCCGTTGTGATGTTCTGACCCTGCGGCCGCGCTGGCCGCCGCCGCGGCGCTGCCGCGGTTTTGCATCTTATTCCTCGTATTCCGCCGTCCGTCGCATTCGCGCGGCGGCGGCGCTGACGCCGACGTAAAGTTCAGCTCAACACGTCGCGTCCGCATCTAGACAAAAAATTCTAGACACTTAGATCTAGATCATTTATTCTAGGTTCACATAATAACGAGGAGCACCCATGAGCAACCTGCTGAACGCACTGATACCGGCCCTGGGCTGGTCGCTGCTGCACTTCCTGTGGCAGGGCTTGCTCATCGGCTGGGCCGCCACGGTGGCCCTAGTCCTGCTGCGCAACGCGCGGCCGCAAGCGCGCTACGCCGTGGCCTGCGCGGCGCTGCTGCTGTGTGCGGCACTCCCGCTGGCCGGCACGGTGAGCCGCCTTGCTGCCGCCACGGCTCCCGGCGCGGCCACCATGGCCAGCCTCCTGCCGCCACCCATGGACGCCGCGGCCATCCCCGCCGCGCTGCCCGGCAGTGCCGACGCCTTCTCCGTTCATGCGCACGCCGCGTCTGACCCCGCTTCCGTTGTGCAAAGCTCCCATGCCGAGGCGGCCGGTGCCGGCGCGGCACCAGGCGCGGTGGCGCTGCGCGCGGCCCTTTCCACCGTGCTGGACGACGACCAGCTGATCGCTCTCGACTACACCCTGCGCCGCCAGATCCCCTGGCTAGTGCTGCTATGGGCTGGCGGCGCCGCCCTGATGACTCTGCGCCTCTCGCTTGGCCTGCAATGGGTGCAGGCGCGCACGCTGCCGGACCACTACCACGCTGACCCGCAGTGGCAAGGCCGTCTGGACCGGCTGGCCCAGCGCTTCGGCCTGCGCCGCGCCGTGCGCCTGGGCATTTCGGATGATGAGCTGGACGGGCCGATGACGGCAGGCGTATTGCGTCCCGTGGTGCTGGTGCCGGCTTCGCTGCTGAGCGGCCTGCCGCCCGACTTGCTGGAGGCGCTCCTGGCGCACGAACTGGCGCATGTGAAGCGCCACGACTACCTCGTCAATCTCATCCAGAGCGCGATCGAGATTGTGCTGTTCTACCACCCGACGGTATGGATGCTGTCCAAGCGCATCCGCGCCGAGCGGGAACAGATTGCAGATGATTTGGCCGCAAGCACGCTCGGCGAACCGCGGCGCCTGGCCCTTGCACTTTCCGAACTGGACAAGTTCCAGTTTTCAACCTCGCATTTTGCTGCCCCCGCGGCACACGGAGGAGATCTCATGTCCCGTATCAAACGCCTGCTGCGCCCTGACGCCGAGCCGCTCAGCTGGAAGCTGGCTACCCCTTTGCTCGGCCTGTGCACGGCCTGCGTGGTGCTGTACGCCCACGCCGCCCCCGCCGGCCAAGCCGACAGCGCGCCCACAGCCGCAGTATCCAGCGCCCCCAGCGCGCCAGCCGACGCGCCGGACGCCCCAGCGGCCGTCCCGAGCCGCGCCATCGCCCCCAGCCCCGACGGCTGGAGCGCGGTCCCGCCTGACGCACCCGCTGCGGCCCCAGCCGCAGCTGAGGCTCGTGCCGTTGCACCAGCCCCCGATGCTGCTGACGCTCCCGACGCCGCTGCAGCAATGACCGCTGCTCCAGCTGCCGCTCCGGCGGCAGCTGCCGCGCCTGCTGCTGCCCCTGCTGCTGCCGCAGCACCAGCCGCCGCTGCGGCCCCTGCCGCTGCTGTCGCTCCGGCCCACGATGCTGCCGCCGCATCGGCCGCCTCTGCCGCCCCAGCCGCCGCTGCGGCCCCTGCCGTTGCTATCGCTCCAGCCCACGCTTCTGCCGCTGCATCGGCCGCGGTAGCAGCCCGCGCCGCCCAGGCGGCGGCTGCTGACGGCGCCGCAGCCGCCGCGGACTCCGCGCGTGCTGCCGACGCCGCCTCCGTCCGCGCCGAGCGTGACGCCGCGCGCGCCGCCCGTAATGCTGCCCGCGATGCTGCGCGTACCGCCCGTCTCGCCCGCAACGACATCGACCCTGTGCCGCCGGTACCGCCGGTGCCGCCCGCACCACCAGCTCCGCCTGCACCCAACGCCGCGTTGCCCGCCGTCCCTGCTATCCCGGCCCTGCAAGCCCATCCAATGCCGAAACCGCCCAAACCACCCAAGCCACCCAAAGGTGAAGGCGACGGCTGGCATTACAGCTTCAGCGACGATGGCCGCAACCTGTCCTACGCCATCATCCGTGACGGCAAGAAAGTCTCGATCACTGGCCGTCGCAGCGACTGGGAGCAGCTGAGCAAAGTCCAGTCCGACGTCAAAGGCGATTTCGTCTGGGTACGCAAGGACGGCAAGGCATACGTGATCCAGGACCCAGCCCTGCTGGCCAAGGTCGCTGACGCCTGGAAGCCGGTCGAAGCGCACGCTGCCAAGATGGAAGAGCAGGGCCGCGCCATGGACGTGCGCGGCAAGGAAATGGACAAGCTGGGCGAGCAGATCGAGAAGGCCGTGCAGGAAGCCATGGGCGGGCCTGAGCAGCGCGCCGCCATGCGCAACTTCGAGCGCCAGATGGAGCAGCTGGGCCGCCAGCAGGAACGCATCGGCCGCGACATGGGCCGTGTTGGCGAGCGTATGGCCGATGCCAACGAGGAGCAGCGCGCAAAGCTCAACGAGCAAATGCGCCAGCTGCAGGAAAAGATGCAGCCCCTGCAGGAGCAAATGAGCAAGGCCGCCCAGCAGTTGGCCGCCCAGCACGCCAAACTGGATTCCAGCCGCGAGCCGATGGCATCGCTGCACCGCCAGATGGCCGAAGCCAGCAAGCCGATGCAGGAACTGGGCCGCAAAATGGGCGAGCTGGGCCGCGAGCAGGGCCGCCTTTCGCGCGAGGCCGACAAGACCGTGCGCGACCTGATCGACGACGCCATCACCTCCGGCCGCGCCAAACCCGTGCTGTAAAACTGGTGGCTGCCACATCGTGGCAGCCACCTGCTCTCCGCCTTGGGTTCTGATCAGGTCCGTGGCACGCTACGGCCCCTGTCTTCACTCATCATCCCGTTGCCGTCGCTTCCCTGGTAGGCAAGTGCTGGCATAATGGGTGGCCAACCTTGAGAGATCGCCTGCCATGAAGAATTACATTGCTGCGCTTGTCCTCTGCCTGATCGCTGATGCCGCGTCGGCCTGCAAAGTGCCGGCGGTGGCGTCGGATATGCAGGCTTATCTGCGGTCGAACAATATGCCGAAGGTGGTCTTGAAGGGCAAGGTGGCGGAGGTCACGGAGATGCTGCGGCAGGGCGGGGTGGTGGAGCAGCGGATCGAGATTGAAACCTCGTCCTGGTGGCGCGGCGAGGCGACGCCGACCATTACGATGATGACCAGTTCCGGCGCCATGTCCGGCACCAGCTGCGAGGGCGTGTGGGACTTCTCGGTAAAGGTGGGCGAGGAATGGCTGATCGTCGGCGTGATCAATGACGGCATCGTGCATCCGCTGCCCAAGTTGAGCACAAAGATCGTGGACGGCAAGGTGCCGCCCCAGCTGTTGAAAGTTCTTGGCCGGGGCAGGACCGCCAGTTAAATCCGTTCCAGCTTGGCGACGGACAGGTCGAGCACCTTGATGCCGACCGCGCCGAAGTTGATCTGCGCGCGGCAGTTCGCACCGCTGCCTTCGATATTGATGATCACCCCCTCGCCGAACTTGGCGTGCGCCACCGACTCGCCGATGCGCCAGCCGGTGCCGCCCGACTTCTGGTTGATGCGTGCGGCCAGCTGATTATCCGCCGACGGCACGGATGGCATCTCATCCCAGGCGGAACGGCGCGAGCCGCCGAACCAGCTTGGCTGCACGCGCGGCGACAGCCACTTCAGGGACTCCTCCGGCAGTTCGTCGAAGAAGCGCGACTTCATGTTGTAGCGCGTCTGGCCGTGCAGCATGCGGGTCTGGCAGAAGGACATGTACAGCCGCTTGCGGGCGCGCGTGATGGCCACGTACATCAGGCGGCGTTCCTCTTCCACGCCGCCGTCTTCCTTCGATGAACTTTCGTGCGGGAACAGGCCTTCTTCCAGGCCGGTGATGAAGACGTTGTCGAATTCCAGGCCCTTGGCCGAGTGCACGGTCATCAGCTGCAGCGCGTCCTGGCCGGCTTGCGCCTGGTTGTCGCCCGCTTCCAGCGAAGCATGCGACAGGAAGGCGGACAATGGCGACATCACGGTTGCCAGCGGTGCATCGGCATCGAGGATTTCGACGCCATCGGCCACCACTACCTGCGCGCCGGACGCAGCTTGTGCGGCCGGGCCCAGGTGCGCAGGCGCGCCTTGTCCGAAGCCTTCTTCCGACACGAACTGGCTGGCCGCCGACACCATCTGCTCCAGGTTTTCGATGCGGTCCGCGCCTTCCTTCTCGTTCTGGTAATGCTGCAGCAGGCCGGACGATTCCAGCGTGATGCGCACCAGTTCCGGCAGCGCCATTTGCTGCGTTTCGAAGCGCACGCCTTCAATTAATTTCGTGAACGAGCCGAGCGCGCTGCCCGCCTTGCCGACCATATAAGGCACGGCGGCATACAGCGAAATACCGTAAGTTTCGGCCGCGTTCTGCAATTGCTCAATCGTGCGCGCACCGATGCCGCGCGCCGGGAAATTCACCACGCGCAGGAAGGCCGAATCATTGTGCGGATTGTCCATCAGCTGCAGATAGGCGATGGCGTGCTTGACCTCGGCGCGCTGGAAGTAGCGCAGGCCGCCGTACACGTGGTAGGGCAGGCCGGCCGAGAACAGGGCGTGTTCGATCACGCGCGATTGTGCATTGGAGCGGTACAGGATGGCGATCTCGGAACGCAAGGCGCCTTCCGCCACCAGACTCTTGGCTTCCTCGATGATCCACTGCGCTTCCTGCAAATCGGAGGAAGCCTCGTACACACGTACCTGTTCGCCGTGGCCGGCGTCGGTGCGCAGATTCTTGCCGAGGCGGCGGCTGTTATTCGCGATCAGCAGATTGGCCGCATCCAGGATGTGACCGTGCGAGCGATAGTTCTGTTCCAGCTTGATCAGGTTCCCGACCTGGAACTCGCTTTCAAACGCCTGCATATTGCCGACGTTGGCGCCGCGGAAGGCGTAGATGCTCTGGTCGTCGTCGCCCACGGCAAACAGGGCGCCACCGAACTGCGACTGGTGGCCCGCCATCAGCTTCAGCCAGGCGTACTGCAAGTTGTTGGTATCCTGGAATTCGTCCACCAGGATATGGCGGAAGCGCTGCTGGTAGTGCTCGCGCAGCGGCTGATTGCGCGACAGCAGCTCGTAGGTACGCAGCAGCAGCTCGGCGAAATCGACCACGCCTTCGCGCTGGCACTGATCGTCGTACAGCTGGTAGAGCTCGACCAGCTTGCGTTCCATGGCGTCGTAGGCTTCCACCGCCGAGGCGCGCAGGCCCTGGTCCTTGTTGTTGTTGATGAAGTACATCACCGTTTTCGGCGGAAACTTCTCATCATCGATATTGTTCGCCTTCAGCAGGCGCTTGATCATCGACAGCTGGTCTTGCGTGTCGAGAATCTGGAACGTCTGGGGCAGGGCGGCGTCGCGGTAGTGGGTGCGCAGCAGGCGGTTGCACAGGCCGTGGAAGGTGCCGATCCACATGCCGCGTGTATTGATTGGCAACATGCCCGACAGGCGGGTCAGCATTTCTTTCGCCGCCTTGTTGGTAAAGGTAACCGCCAGTATCCCGGCCGGCGAAACCTGTCCGGTCTGGATCAGCCAGGCGATGCGGGTAGTCAGCACGCGCGTCTTGCCCGATCCGGCGCCAGCCAGGATCAGGGCATTTTGGGACGGCAGGGTAACGGCTTGGAGCTGTTCGGGATTGAGGTTGTGGAGAAGATTTTGCATCCCGCCATTATACCGGCGGCAGCTCCTCCGGCGCGCCGAACACCTGGCGATAGCTGGCGTACAAGGCGCAGTGGATCAGGATGATCAGCATCATCCACAGCATCAGCATGAGGATGGTGCCCACACCGCCCGCACCGAACAGCAGCAGGATCAGCTGCACCGACAGCAGCAGGATGCCGAACAGGCTGAGCAGGAAAACCAGGAAGGCTTTCAGCGCATGCCACACCGAGAAAAAGCTGTAGAACAGGGCTTTGAACAGGCCCATGTGCTGCCAGCTCACCAGCGGCACCGTGAACCAGAAAGCCATCATGGCGGGCAGATAGATCAGCATGGCCAGCAAGAGCGCGCCGCCGATGCCGGACTCGGCCAGTTCTTTCGGGTCCGGCTGGCCGCCTTCGGTCACCATCTTGAGCAGGGCGCCGCCGTCGGCCAGCATGGAAATGCCCAGCGCGATGGCCGCGATCATAATGTAGAGCAGGCCCAGCAGCACGAGCGTCGGCACGCCCGGCGCACGGAAGCCTTGCGGCAGCAGGCGCGGTTCGATGCGCGCGCCGCGGTCGATGTTCAGGCAGGCCTGCAGGAAGATGGCGCTGAACACGGGCGCCAGCGCAACCGGCACGATCTGGCCCAGAATCGGGATCAGACCGAGCACGACAAACATCAGCATATAGGCGATCTGGATCATGAACAGGCCGCCCGGCTGCTGGCGGAACAGCGCGAAGCCTTGTCTGATCCAATCCCAACCGGCGCTGGCGGGCAGCTTGTTCATGGCGCCAGCACCGGTGCCGCCACGGCAATGCGTTCGCGCAGAATGCGTTCGAAATGGCCGGGGTCGTGCGGCGTCAGCAGCTCGGCTTCACGCGGCAGGTGCAGGTCGTACAGGCGCGACAGCCAGAAGCGCAGGGCGCCGGCGCGCAGGCAGGCTTGCCAGGCATCCTGCTCCGCAGCCGTGAAGGGACGCACCGCGTGGTAGGCGTCCAGCATGGCGCGCACGCGGGCCACGTCCAGCACACCCGTGTTCAGGTCGATGCACCAGTCGTTGACCGTCACCGCCACGTCGAACAGCCAGGTATCGCAGCCGGCAAAGTAGAAGTCAAAGAAGCCGGTCAGACGCTCGCCGTCAAACATCACGTTGTTGCGGAACAGATCGGCATGCACCGGGCCTTGCTGCAGGGCCGCGTAGTTCGTGTCCGCGTGGAAGGCGTCCTGGAAGGCCATTTCCTCGCGCAGCAACTGGGCTTCGTCCGGTTTCAGGAAGGGCAGCACGGCCGGTACGGCTTCATGCCACCAGTCGATGCCGCGCAGATTGGGCTGCTGCAGGGGGAAGTCCTGTCCCGCCAGATGCATCTTCGCCAGCATGGCGCCCACTTCCGCGCAATGCACGGGCTGCGGGTCCATCTGCGAGCTGCCTTCCAGTTTGGAGACGATGGCGGCCGGCTTGCCTTGCAGCGGCACGCACAGGGCGCCCTCCGCGTTCGGCACCGGATCGGGCACCAGCACGCCGTGCTGAGCCAGGTGGCGCATCAGTTCGAGGTAGAAGGGCAGTTGTTCAAAACTCAGGTTCTCGAAGAGGGTGAGTACATACTCGCCGCGTTCGGTACTGAGAAAAAAATTACTGTTTTCGATGCCGGAGGCGATGCCTTTCAGCGCCAGGGCCTTGCCAAGAGGGAATTGCGGAATCCATTGGCGTACGTCGTCCAACGTGACGGGAGTAAAAACTGCCATGAGCAACCAGGTTAAATGAGTCGATGGGGCCTATTTCGAAGCTGGCGCGGCAGGCGGCGGCGGAGGCGCCTCGGCGGCATCCTCGGCAGCGGCATTTTCTGCGCTGCGCTTTTTCTTCTTGGCGGCGATATCGAACTCCATCACGGTCCAGGCAGGGCCGCGGATGGCTTGGCCCATGGTGTCGCCGGGCATGGCCGTGCCGGCCGGCGGACGGTGGTTGACCGTGTACACGCTCTTGCCGCTTTTCACCGTGGATTCGGTGATGCGGCCGCCTTCGCGCTTCTCTTGCACTTGCTTGTCACTGCCTGGCTTGGTGGTCACCGTGATCGGGTTGTCCACTTCCTCGATTTGTTCGAGCTGGGGCGGCGCCTTGCTGGGCGCCTGTTGGGCGACAGCGGCAGTTGCCACGAGGGACAGGGCCAGGGTGAGGGCGGAAGCGCGCATGATGGGGTGTTCGCGTGGTTTGTTATAAGGTTCATTGTAACAAACTGACCAAAAGCTGCCAGCCAAAACTCTGCGATAATGGAATATTGAATTTTCCGCCACAGGCCCCATATTTCCGCTCTATGCAAACTACCCTGCTGTTAGTCGACGGTTCCAGTTATCTCTACCGCGCATTCCACGCGCTGCCCGACCTGCGCAGCCCGGACGGTTACCCCACCGGCGCCATGCACGGCATGGTCAATATGCTGCGCAAGCTGCGCGCCGATTTCCCCGCCGCTTACATTGCCTGCGTGTTCGACGCCAAGGGCAAGACCTTCCGCGATGATATGTACCCGGAATACAAGGCCACGCGCGCCTCGATGCCGGACGATCTGCGCCTGCAGATTGAACCCATCCACGAAGCGGTGCGCGCCATGGGCTGGCCGATCCTGATGGTGGACGGTGTGGAAGCCGACGACGTGATCGGCACTCTGTCGGTCGACGCTGAAAAGAACGGCATGGAAGTGATCATTTCCACCGGCGACAAGGACCTGGCCCAGCTGGTCACGCCCAAGGTCACTCTGATCAACACCATGACCAACGAGAAGCTGGACGAAGCCGGCGTGCTGGCCAAGTTCGGCGTGCCGCCCAACCGCATCATCGATTACCTGACCCTGATCGGCGACACTGTCGACAACGTGCCGGGCGTGGCCAAGTGCGGCCCGAAAACGGCGCTCAAGTGGCTGCAGGAGTACGACAGCCTGGAAGGCATCATGGCCAACGCCGACAAGATCGGCGGCGTCGTGGGCGGCAATCTGCGCGCCGCGCTGGAATGGCTGCCGAAGGGCCGCCAGTTGATTACGGTAAAGACGGATTGCGACCTCAAAGAGCACATGATGTCGATTTCCGAATCGCTGGTCGCAAAAAGCGAAGACCGTGAACTGCTGCTGGCCTTCTTCAGCAAGTACGGCTTCAAAACCCTGCTGCGCGAACTGGGCGGCATGACGCCTGCTGCGCCAACCGGCGCAGCGGCCGCCGCGCCTGCGCCGTCCGCGCCGGGCGCCACGCAAGACCTGTTCGCCGCGCCACCGGCCACCGTCAGCTATGAAACCGTGCTGACCGAGGCCCAGCTGGACGACTGGCTGGCGCGCATCGACAAGGCCGGGCTGACCGCCATCGATACCGAAACCACCTCGCTGGAACCGATGCTGGCGCAAATGGTCGGCATCTCGCTGGCCATCGAGCCGGGCATCGCCTGCTACATCCCGCTGGCCCACCGCTATGCCGGTGCGCCGGTGCAGTTGCAGCGCGACTTGGTGCTGGAGAAAATGAAGCCGTGGCTGGAAGACGCATCCAAGCCTAAACTCGGCCAGAACCTGAAGTACGACGCGCATATCTTCGCCAACCACGGCGTGGCCCTGCGCGGCATCGTGCACGACACGCTGCTGCAATCGTATGTGTTCGAATCGCATCGCACCCACGATATGGACAGCCTGGCCATGCGCCACCTGAACCACAAGACCATCGCTTATGAAGAGGTGTGCGGCAAGGGCGCCAGCCAGATCGGCTTCGATCAGGTGGAGATCCAGCGCGCCACCGAATACGCGGCGGAAGATGCCGACATCACCCTGCGTCTGCACCTGGCGATGCACGGCCACGTCGCCGCGCACGAAGGCCTGACCACGGTCTACAACACCATCGAACTGCCGACCGCTGTCGTGCTGCAAAAGATTGAACGCAATGGCGTGCTGATTGACGCCGGCCTGTTGAATACGCAGTCCAGCGAGCTTGCCGCGCGCATCGTGGAGCTGGAGCAGAAGGCTTACGAACTGGCCGAGCAGCCTTTCAATCTGGGCTCGCCCAAGCAGATCGGCGAAATCTTCTTCACCAAGCTGCAGCTGCCTGTCATCAAGAAGACGCCAAGCGGCGCGCCATCCACCGACGAGGAAGTGCTGCAGAAACTGGCCGAGGATTACCCGCTGCCGAAAGTGCTGCTGGAATACCGCTCGATGTCCAAGCTGAAGTCCACTTACACGGACAAGCTGCCGAAGATGATCAATGTGTCCACCGGCCGCGTGCACACCAATTACGCACAAGCCGTGGCGATCACCGGCCGTCTGGCGTCGAACGATCCGAACCTGCAAAACATCCCGGTGCGTACCGCCGAGGGGCGCCGCATCCGCGAAGCCTTTGTGGCGCCGGCCGGTTCGCATATCGTGTCAGCCGACTACTCGCAGATCGAGCTGCGCATCATGGCCCACATCTCGGGCGACGAAAACATGCTGCGCGCTTTCGCGGAAGGCGAGGACATTCACCGCGCCACCGCCGCCGAAATCTTCGGCGTGGCGCCGGCCGAGGTGCAATCCGAACAGCGCCGCTACGCCAAGGTGATTAACTTTGGCCTGATCTACGGCATGAGCGCCTTCGGCCTGGCTGCCAACCTGGGTGTCGACCGCGCTGCCGCGCAAAGCTATATCGACCGCTACTTCGCCCGCTTCGCCGGCGTGAAGCGCTATATGGACGAAACGCGCGCCGAAGCAAAGGCGCAGGGTTATGTGCAGACCGTGTTCGGCCGCCGCCTGTGGCTACCGGAGATCAATTCGCCCAACGGCCCGCGCCGCCAGGCCGCCGAACGCGCGGCCATCAACGCGCCGATGCAGGGCACGGCCGCCGACCTGATCAAGCTGGCCATGATCGCGGTGCAGGACTGGCTGGAGTCGTCCAACCTGCGCAGCAAGATGATCATGCAGGTGCACGACGAACTGGTGCTGGAAGTGCCGGACGACGAGCTGGCGCTGGTACGCGAAAAGCTGCCCCAGCTGATGGCGGGCGTCGCCAAGCTGAACGTGCCGCTGGTCGCCGAAGTCGGCGTCGGCAAAAACTGGGAAGAGGCGCACTGAACCCTAACCCCAGGGTCAGACCCTAGGGTCTGACCCCGATTTTAGGGTTCGCCGATTTTTGTCACGGCCACCTGACAAATTTTGGCAACCTGCCGACAAATTCTGTCAGAATGGCCAATCTGATAACCTTGGGAGGTGGCGCATGAAAGACCTGCTGTCCGATGCAAAAAGTCTGGTTGCACCACCGAACGCTGCGGACGGCCTGGATCGCCGCGATTTTCTGAAGGCCGCGCTGGGCACCGGCTTTGCCGCCGCCGTGCTGCCGGTCAGCGCTGAAACCATCCACACCGACACCGCAGGCCTCACCGCCGGCACCGTGACCATCGAAGTCAACGGCCAGAAAGTGCCCGTGTACCGCGCCCAGCCTGAAGGCAAGACCGGCCTGCCGGTGATCCTGGTGGTGTCCGAAATCTTCGGTGTGCATGAACACATTGCCGACATCGCGCGCCGCTTCGCCAAGCAAGGCTATCTGGCGCTGGCGCCGGACCTGTTCGTGCGCCACGGCGATCCGCAAAAAGAACCGGCGATTGCCGATCTTATTAAAAACATCATCTCCAAAACGCCGGACAGCGAAGTGCTGGCGGACCTGGACGTCACCGTCGCCTGGGCCAAAGCCAATGGCGGCAACACCGATAAACTGGGCATTACCGGCTTCTGCTGGGGCGGCCGCATCACCTGGCTGTACGCCGCGCACAATCCGAACGTGAAGGCTGGCGTGGCCTGGTACGGCCGTCTGGTGGGCGAAACCAACAGCATCAACCCGCATCAGCCGATCGAGTATGCCGCGACGCTGAAAACGCCGGTCCTGGGCCTGTACGGCGGCAAAGACCAGGGCATCCCGCAGGATTCCATCGAAAAGATGAAAGCCGAACTGGCCAAAGGCAGCAGCCAGTCGACCTTCGTGGTCTATCCAAATTCCGGCCACGCCTTCAACGCCGACTACCGCCCCAGCTACGTGGAGGCCGACGCCAGGGACGGCTGGTCGCGTGCGCTGGCCTGGTTCAAGGCCCACGGCGTCGCCTGACTGAAGCAGGACTCGGCAAGAATGCGCTCCGGGCTGTAAAATGCCCGGTTTGCGCATTTTTCCGCGCCCGAGGTACGTAAAATCGATCCCGTCCTGATTTCCATCCTGCTGGCTACCACCATCGCCGGCGTTGCCAGTATTTCGGCAGCGGCGGTGTTTTCGTTCGCCCTCCTGTCCAAGGTGGTCGAGCGCATGGTCAGCCTGTCGGTGGGCATCATGCTGTCGACCTCGCTGCTGCACGCGCTGCCGGAGGCCTTCGAATCGGGCGCCGATCCCCGTTCCCTGTTTGGCGCGCTGCTGGCGGGCCTGCTGGCCTTCTTCATGCTGGAAAAGCTGGCCATCCTGCGCCACTCCCATCACCACGAGCACGACGGCCACCACCACGCCCACGGCCACGACAAGCGCGAGGCGGGCAAGGCGGGCTGGATGATCCTGGTCGGCGACGGCATGCACAATTTCACGGACGGCATTCTGATTGCTGCCGCCTTCCTGGCCAATCCGCAGCTGGGCATCGTGACGGGCGTGGCCATCATTGCTCACGAAATCCCGCAGGAGATCGGCGACTTCATCGTGCTGCTGAACGCCGGCTTCTCGCGCACCCGCGCCTACGTCTACAACCTGCTGTGCAGCCTGCTGGCCGTAGCCGGCGGCTTGCTGGGCTATTTCACGCTGGACCATGCCAGCAGCCTGATTCCCTACGTGCTGGTATTCGCTTCCTCCGGCTTCATTTACATCGCCGTCAGCGACCTGATGCCGCAGATGCAGCGCCGTGCCACCCTGCGCGAAACCGTGCCGCAAGTGCTGCTGATTGGGCTCGGCGTTGTCATTGTTTTATTCCTCACGGCCGGGCACTGAAATAACTGCAAGTTTCATTGCTGCCAAGCAATGACTTTAGGCACGATTCCTGCTACGCTCCATGCATCCTTTTCGCGGACGCATGATGACTGAGCATACTGACAACACCGACGTACTGATGGCAGCCTTCCTCAAGGGAGCTGGTTTGCCCGCCACGGCCATGAATCAGCCACTGACACCTGAATTCATGGAACTGCTCGGCAAGCTGCTCTCCAAGTCCATTGGCGGCACTTTCCAGTTGCTTGGTGCGCGTGCTCATCTCAAGCGCGATATCCACGCCGACGCCACCCAGGTTGTGGTGCGCAATAACAATCCGCTCAAATTCCTGCCGGAGAGCCAGATCGCGCTGACGCAGATGCTGCGTAAGAAGATGCCTGGCTTCATGGGGCCGATCGAAGCGCTGGAAGACGCCTACGCCGATCTGCAGGCGCATCAGGATTGCGTGCTGGCCGGCATGCAGGGCGCCGTCGGCGAAACGCTGCGCCGTCTCGATCCGGATGTGATGCCGGCTCCGCGCGGCCTTGGCGCGGCCTTGCCATGGAACGGCAAGGCGCAGCAGTTCGAACATTACAGCGCGGCTCACGCGAAGCTGTCACAAGCCGTGACCGACGATTTCCACGCCGTGCTGGGCACGGCCTTCCTCGAAGCATATGAGCGCCGCATGGAGCGCATCCAGGACGAGGCATACGATGGCTGATCCAGCACTGGCCGGGCGCAACGTCGCCCTCGATATCGCGGAAGTGTCCTGCATTGGCGGGCGCTCTTCCAATCAGGATGCCTGCGCATCCACCGACAATGGCGCCCTGGTGTGCCTGGTCGTCGCTGACGGCGCGGGCGGACATGAGGGCGGCGAGATCGCGTCGGCACTGGTGGTGCAGGCCGTGGTTGGCGCCTTCGAGCGCTCGCCGGGCGGCACGCAGGCCTTGCTGCGCGCACTGATTTCGAAGGCGACCAATGATGTGCAGCGCGAGAAGATCGGCCGTCCGCAGCTGGCGTCGATGAGCGCGACCGTGGCCACGGTGCTGCTGGACCGCGCGCATGGCGAGGCTTGCTGGGCACACCTGGGCGATACCCGCATTTACCTGTTCCGCGGTGGACGCGAACTGCACGTCACGCGCGATCACAGCCTGGTACAGCAGCTGATCGATGGCGGCCTGGCCATCGGCGCCGATCCGCGCACGCACAAGCGCCGCAATGTGCTGTATGCCGCGATTGGCGCGGAAAGCGATGTGCTGCCGGACGTCATGGGGCCGCTGGCGCTGGAGGAGGGCGATGCCATCCTCATTTGCACCGACGGCTTGTGGGAATGGGTGACGGAAGACGTCATGGAAGCTTGCCTCGCGCGCGCGGGCAGCGCGCAGGAGTGGCTGAACGCGCTGTGTGCGGCGGCCGATGCCGCCAGCACGGGCAGCGAAGAGACGCGCGATAACTATACGGCGCAGGCCGTGGTTGTGGGGGCGCCATGAGCGGATCGCTGAATTGTCTCGCCATCGGCACCAAGCTTGGCGAGTTTGAAATCCAGAGCGTGATCGGCGAGGGTGGTTTCGGTATCGTCTACCTCGCCTTCGACCATTCGCTGCAGCGCACCGTGGCGGTGAAGGAATACATGCCGGCGTCGCTGGCATCGCGCGGCGACGACCATAGCGTGTCGGTGCGTTCCAAGCGCCATGGCGAGGCTTTCGAAGCGGGCCTGCGCAGCTTCATCAACGAGGCGCGCTTGCTGGCGCAGTTCGATCATCCGGCGCTGGTGAAGGTGTACCGCTTCTGGGAACAGAATTCGACGGCCTATATGGCCATGCGCTATTACGAAGGCCAGACGTTCAAGACGCTGGTGCGCAACGATCCGAATGTGGTGACTGAGGATTGGCTGCGCCGCATTTTGCGCTCGCTGTTGGGCGCACTGGACGCGCTGTACAAATCGAATATCCTGCATCGCGACATCTCGCCGGAAAACATCATGATCCAGCCGAACGGCGATGCCGTGCTGCTGGATTTCGGCGCAGCGCGCCAGATCGTGACTGGGATGTCGCAGTCGCTGACCGTGATTCTGAAGCCGGGTTTCGCGCCGGTCGAACAGTATGCGGATGATGAGAGCATGCGGCAGGGACCGTGGACGGATATCTATTCGCTGTCCGCGGTCGTGTATTCGGCGATTACGCACAAGGCGCCTCCTGCAGCCGTGGCGCGCATGCTCAATGATCCTTTAGTGCCGCTGGCCGGCGCCGACCACCCCGAATTCAGCGCGCCATTCCGCGCGGCGATCGACCGCGGTATGCTGGTACGGCCCGATGAGCGTCCACAGACGATTGGCGAGTTCGCGCTGATGCTGGGCATTGAACTGACCGATAATCCTCACACGCAGCCGGGACCGGCGCGCGTCGATACGCGGCCAGCCCTGCCGGCGACGCCGGTTGCAGGCACGACTCCGCCCGCATCGCCTGCGCCATCCGCTGCGTCGCCCGTGCCAGGGACAGCGCCGAACCCTGCGTCGCCCGCACCAGCGCCTGCGTCCGCGCCTGCGCCTGCGTCGACCGAGCCAGCGCCCGCCTCGTCCGCGCCCGCAGCCGCGTCGCCTGCTTCGGTCGCCGCCGCCAATGACGCCGACGCTGCTCCACGCGCGCCTGAAGCCGACAGCGCATCCAAAGCCTCCAGCGCCGCGGCGCCTGTTGCCGCACCGGCCGCTACGCGGAGCAAGGACCAAGCCGCGGAGGCCGCCGCCGCATCGCGCGCTGCACCCAGCAAGGACCGCGCAGCAGAGTCCTCCGCAGCCGCTTCGCACACAGCATCCCGCAAGAACCACGCAGCAGAGTCCTCCGCAGCTGCTTCGCACACCGCATCTCGCAAGGACCACGCTGTCGCCGCATCGGCCGCTGCGCCGAGCAAAGGCCACGCTGATGCTGCTGCCACCGCGCTGGGCGATGCACACGGTGACGCGGCTGGCGTCGCGTCAGGCAAAGGCCGCGCTGATGCTGCTGCCGCCACCGCGGCGGAAAAGGAGCGTGCTGGGAGGGCGTCGAAACCAGGTGCGAGCCGTGGCGCCGCCGTGCCCGATAAATCCAAACGCAGCGCAAAGCCCGGCGAAACAAAAGCGTCCGCGTCTGCCCCGCGCAATCGCCGCCCCGCGCTGGTTGGCGCTGTCATCGCCGGCCTGGCGCTGCTTACCGCCGCAGGCCTCTACGCGGCCAGCGGTGAGGCGCCGGTTGAAGTGCACGAGACAGCCAGCGTAGAAATCCCGGCCTCAGCGCCGGCGCCAGCTGAAGCCACGCAAGCGGCGGCACCCGTTGTAGCATCAGCGCCCGAGGCAGCCGCGCCAGCGAAAGAGGAACCTGCAAAGCCGGCCGCATCGACCAACGGCACGGTCACGCTGAACGTGATGCCATGGGCAAACGTCACCGTGGACGGTGTCGAAAAAGGCCCCACGCCACCGTTGAAGAAATTGTCCCTGCCTGAAGGCCAACATCAGATTAAAATTGAGAACCCGAATTTCCCTGAGCGCGTGGTGACGATCACGGTCGCGGCCAACAAGACCGCAACCTTGCGTCACGACTTCGCCAACTCGCACTGAACATGAAGACCTACGTCAGCCTGCTATGCCTGGCACTGCTCGCCGCCTGCAACGCCACTACGCCGGTGTCGAAAGACGCCGACGAAGCACACGCTCCCGCCGCTGCGGCAAGCGCGCCCACTGCACACGTGAAGGAACCGGCGGCCCCCGCACCGGAAGCGCCGCCTGAAATCAACCCCGCGCGCAAGGACCTGAACGCAGCGATCACCTTGTACCAGGCCGGCGACTACAACGGCTCGCTCAAGGTACTGAACAACTCGAAAGAAATCTGGAAGAACGGCGACAAGGCCACGCAACTGGATGCGTTCAAATACACCGCCTTCAACTACTGTCTGACCAACCGCACCACCTTGTGCCGCCAGCAATTCGCCAAAGCATTCAAGCTCGATAAAACCTTCGCGCTGGCGCCCGGTGAAAAAGGCCATCCGCTGTGGACTCCCTCCTATGAGCGTGCGCGAAAAGAGACAGTCAAATAATTGTCATTGATTCGTCATAAAGCCTGTCTATCCTGAATACCAAGAACAACAACAAGAAAGGGAGAGAAGGAGATGTTGAGCACATGGCAGCAATGGCGGGCGCAGCGAATCATGCGGCGTTCACGCTACAGCAAGCAATTGGCGGAAATGCCCGCTAATCTTTTTGATTACTGGAAGAGTAGCGCTAAAAATGAATTCAACGGCATCCCAGGAGATGCCGTTTTTTTTGCCCGCGCGGCGGAGGGCCTGATCGCCTTCTTCGACTGCGCGTCCCACGACAGCAAGCCCTGCGCCTTGCCGTCGCTGGCGGCCGACTCGGTGTGGCATGCCTGGCAGCGGCTCTCACCACTGAAACTGGAAGCCTTCTGCCGCCGGAACTTCGGCCGCAACATCCCGCACGTCGAGCGTGCCAATATGCCGGGCAATATGGACGATGCCCTGGCCGTCTGCCTGGTGCGGGCGCGCGAGCGCGAAGGCATCCGGCCCGCCGGTCCACGCTTGCCTGGCCTGTTCCTGCTGGATCGCAAACTGAAAATGCCGAACGGCTTTGGCTACACGGTGCAGCGCGGGTACGCTGGCTACTCTCAGATGGATGACCGCGGCCGCTTCGACCCGCTGGTGGCCTGCCCGCCATCGCTGCAAGCGGCAGGTCTCGCCAGCGCAGGCCTGATCGCACCACTCGCCTACGCCGAGTACATGGAACTCGAACGCGCCCGCCGCCGCACCGACGGCAGCGCCTGCGGTTCCGGCTGCGGCAGCTCGATCAGCTGCGACAGCAGCGACGGCGGCAGCTCCTGCGGCTGTGATGGCGGAGGCAGCAGCTGCGGCAGCAGTTGTGGCGGCGGATGTGGAGGTGGTGGCGATTAAACCCACGGCCTAAAGCCGGTGCCTGCCACGACGTGGCAGGCACCAGGTTCACGCCATTGGTTTTATCAGGCGCCAGCGGACGCCGATGGGGCTAAATCAGGCGCCAGCGGACGCCGTTGGGGCTAAATCAGGCGCCAGCGGACGCCGATCAGGCTAAATCAGGCGCCGGCGGACGCCAATCGGGCTATATCAGGCGCCGGTGGCAACTGGGCGGGCTGGGTCGGCGCACCATTCGGACCAGGAGCCGGGATAGAGCGCGGCGCCGGAGAGCCCGGCGATTTCCAGGGCGAGCAGATTGTGGCAGGCGGTGACGCCGGAGCCGCACTGCATGACGGCGACCGATGGCGATGCGAACAGTGGCGTGAAGGCGGCTTTCAAGGAAGCGGCGTCCTTGAAGCGGCCGTCGGCGGCGAGGTTGTCTTTGAAGAAGCGGTTTTTGGCGCCGGGGATGTGACCGCCGACCGGGTCGATGGATTCATTCTCGCCGCGGAAGCGGTCGTTGGCGCGTGCGTCGACGACCTGGTAGCGCGCGGTGGTCAGATTCTCGACCAGATCGGAAGCGGATACAGTGCGCGTCAGCGTTGCGCGTTCAGTGATGTTGCCGCGTGCGCGCGGCGCAACCGGCGTCACGACAGCATGGCCGGCTGCGGTCCATGCGGCAAGGCCGCCGTCCAGCACGGCCACGGCTTGATGGCCGATCCAGCGCAGCAGCCACCAGGCGCGCGAGGCGTACATGCCACCCTGGCCGGCGCCGTCGTAGGCGATGACTTGCGTGTTGTCGTTGATGCCGAAGCGGCGCAGCGTTTCGATCAGCGCGGCGCGATCGGGCAGGGGATGGCGGCCGCGGAAAGTGGCGCCGCTGCCGGTCTTGGGACCCGACAAATCATTGTCGATGCTGGCAAACTGCGCGTTCTGGATATGGCCTTCGGCGAAGGCGTTGCGGCCGAAGTCAGGATTCAGCAGGTCGTGGCGGCAGTCGAGGATGACCCAGCTCGGGTCCGTCAAATGCTGCGCCAAAGTCTCGACATCAATCAGAGTGGTGTACATAGGTTTCCTCACGCTTCACTGGCAATCGGATCGGTTTCGGCAATGGCCTTGCCGCGTTCCGTACTGCGCGTATTGTAAAACGTTGCGGCGATTCCGGAAGCGAGGATGATGGCGATGCCCGCCCAGCTATGCCAATCGAAGGTATCGTTGAAAACGATCACGCCCCAGATACTGGAAAACACGATGCCGGTGTACTGCAGATTGGCTACCACCAGCGTCTTGCCGAGGCGGTACGCGCGCGTCATGGCGATCTGCGCGCCCATGCCCAGCAGGCCAAGTCCCAGCAGCAGCCAGATCGTGTAGCTGTTCGGGCGTGTGAAGTGCAGGCCGGATTCGACAATATGGCCGCCGGCACCGGCCAGCAGGTTCATCACCGAGAAATAAAACACCACGCGGTATTCGGGTTCGCCCGCCAGGCCCAGTTTGCGCACCTGCAGATAAGCCATGGCCGACAGCACGGACGAAATCAGCGCCACCATCGCTGGCCCCATCTGGTTTGAAGCAAAGGCAGGCCGCAGCAGCAGGGCCACGCCGACAAAGCTCATGAGCACCGCCGCGATCAGCGGCCACTCGACGTGATTCTTGCGATGCCACCAGCCATGGCCGAACAGCCACACCGCGATCCAGATCGGCGCCATGTAGTTCAGCGTAATTGCCGTGGCGAGAGGGAGTTTGCCGATGGCGTAAAACCACAGCCACAGCGAGATCACGCCGATAAAGCCACGCCACAGGTGGTCCCACGGCATGGTGGTCTTGAGGGAGAGGCCCCGGATGCGGATGGTGCAGAACAGGACAACAGTTCCGACAATCCCGCGGTACATCACGATTTCAGAGGTGCTGAAGTCGTCGGACGCCAGCTTCACGCACACGCCCATGGCGGCGAACATGAAGCTGGCAACGAGCATCCAGAGCGATTGCATCAGACGGTGACCTTACTCCGGTACCACTCATGGAAGTGCTGCATGCCGTCTTCCATTGGCGACTGATAAGGACCGGCGTCGGTTTCGCCGCGGTCCAGCAGGATCTTGCGGCCGGCATCCATGCGCAGGGCGATTTCGTCGTCCTCCACGCAGGTTTCCATATAGGCCGCGCGTTCAGCTTCGATGAATTCGCGCTCGAACAGCACGATTTCTTCCGGATAGTAGAATTCGACGACGTTGCGGGTTTTCTGTGGACCCATCGGCCACAAGGTAGACACCACCAGCACGTGCGGATACCACTCCACCATGATGTTCGGGTAGAGCGTCAGCCAGATCGCGCCATATTTCGGCGGCTCGCCGTTGCGGAATTTGAGCACCTGCTCATGCCACTTCTGATAGATATCGGAACCGGACTTCTTCAGGCCGCGGTTCACGCCCACGGTCTGCACGCTGTAATCGGCGCCGAATTCCCAGCGCAGATCGTCGCAGCTGACAAAGCTGCCCAGGCCCGGATGGAAAGGCTCGACGTGGTAATCCTCCAGGTAGACTTCGATGAAAGTCTTCCAGTTGTAATCGCACTCGTGCACTTCCACGTGGTCCAGCATATAGCCGCTGAAGTCCAGGTCCCTGGTGACGGACATGTTCTTCAGCTTGTCCATCACGCTGTAGCCATTCTGTTCGAACAGCAGGCCGTTCCAGCTTTGCAGCTGGGACTTGGGCAGGTTGAGGCAAGGCGTCTCCGGGAAATGCGGAGCGCCCAGCAGTTCGCCTTTGAGGTCGTAAGTCCAGCGGTGCAGCGGGCAGACGATGGTATCGGCGTTGCCGCGGCCATTGAACATCAGCGCCTGCCGGTGACGGCACACATTGGACAGCAATTCGACGCCGCCGGCATTACGCACCAGCATGCGGCCTTCATTTTCGGCGGCCAGGGTGGCGAAGTCGCCGACGTTCGGCACCATCAGCTCATGGCCGACATAGCGCGGGCCTTTTTTGAATAGTTCCTGCATTTCACGCTGCAGCAGCGTTTCGTCAAAATAGACGCTTACCGGAAGTTGCGCGTTCGAACGCGCCAGCTTGGCGTGGCTACCCAGATCGGACATCCAAACCCCCCTTAATTAAATATCAAACCAAGAAGAGAAAGATCCGCAAAGACCTGAATTCAGAGAATAAAAACGGTATTTCGGACAGAACCGGAGATTATACCGCGAAATGGACCATCTTCGCTTAATTATCTGCGGGAGGAAAGTCCGGTGCGCGTCTGGTAATATTGGCAACATTGAACCGCTCGCAGAGGCAATGCCCGCCCCCCGGCATGGCATTTGTTCTAAAATAGCGCCCTACATAGTATATAAATAGCTTTATGCCAAAAAATATGACTGCTCCCGCGACATTCGAGGAAGCGATGGCCGAGCTGGCGCAGCTCGTCACCCAGATGGAGGCCGGGCAATTGCCGCTCGAAGCATCCGTAGCCGCCTACGCGCGCGGCTCTGAACTGGTGAAGTTCTGCGCAAGCCAACTGGAAAAAGTGGAGGCGCAAGTGAAAGTGCTGGAAGGGGAAATGCTGAAGCCCTTCGCCGAGAACGGCGAGGCGGACCAATGACGGTGACATTCCAGGACTGGATGAAATCCATACAGGCTGCAGTCGAAGACGATTTGTCGGCCTACCTGCCGGCCGCCGATGCGGTGCCGGCCAAGCTGCACGAGGCGATGCGCTATGCGGTGCTGGACGGCGGCAAGCGGGTGCGCCCGCTGCTGGTGTTCGCCGCCGGTGCGCTGTTTGATGCCGACGCCAAGGCCCTGAGCCGGGCGGCAGCGGCAGTGGAAATGATCCATGCTTACTCGCTGGTGCACGACGACATGCCATGCATGGACGACGATGAACTGCGCCGCGGCAAGCCGACCGTGCACAAAGCGTATGATGAGGCGACCGCGCTGCTGGTGGGCGATGCCCTGCAGTCGCAGGCCTTCCTGGTACTGTCCGAATGCGACACCGTACCGGCGCAGCGCCAGGTAGCGATGCTGAAACTGCTGGCTTTCGCTTCCGGTTCGCTGGGCATGTGCGGCGGCCAGGCCATCGACCTGGATAGCGTGGGCATCAGCCTGACCCTGGAGCAGCTGGAGCAGATGCACCGCCTGAAGACGGGCGCACTGCTGCGTGCTTCCGTGGTGCTGGGCGCGCTGGCCGGCAAAGAGCTGAGCGATACGGAACTGAAAGCGCTGGACGATTACTCGCGTGCCATCGGCCTGGCCTTCCAGGTGGTCGATGACGTGCTGGATGCGACGGCCGATTCGGCCACGCTGGGCAAGACCGCTGGCAAGGACGCGGCGGACAACAAACCGACCTATGTGTCGATCCTGGGCCTGGAGCCTTCGATTGCGCTGGCGGAAAAACTGCGTCAGGATGCACATAACGCGCTGGCGCCGTTCGGAGAACAAGCACAGCGCCTGCGCGAAATTGCAGACCTGATCGTGCGGAGGAAGGCATAAATGACACTGCTCGAAACCATCAATAACCCGGCCGACCTGCGCAAGCTGTCGCGCAGCCAGCTGATTCCGCTAGCCGATGAACTGCGCGGCTTCCTGCTGGACTCCGTGTCCAAGACTGGCGGCCACCTGTCGTCCAACCTCGGCACCGTCGAACTGACGATTGCGCTGCATTATGTGTACAACACCCCGGCAGATCGCATCGTGTGGGATGTGGGCCACCAGACCTACTCGCACAAGATCCTGACCGGCCGCCGCGAGCAGTTCCACACGCTGCGCCAGCTGGATGGCATCTCCGGCTTCCCGCGCCGCGTGGAATCGGAATACGACACCTTCGGCACTGCCCACTCGTCCACCTCGATCTCGGCAGCGCTGGGCATGGCCGCAGCCGCCAAGATCAAGGGCGAGCAGCGCCACTCCATCGCCGTGATCGGCGACGGCTCCATGACGGCGGGTATGGCGTTTGAAGCGCTGAACAACGCGGGCGTGGAGAAAGACTGCAATCTGCTGGTGATCCTGAACGACAACGATATGTCGATCTCGCCGCCGGTCGGTGCACTGAACCGCTATCTGGCGCGCCTGATGTCCGGCCAGTTCTACGCTGCGGCG
Organism: Pseudoduganella sp. RAF19; assembly: GCF_052114165.1. Classification (NCBI taxonomy): domain Bacteria; kingdom Pseudomonadati; phylum Pseudomonadota; class Betaproteobacteria; order Burkholderiales; family Oxalobacteraceae; genus Pseudoduganella; species Pseudoduganella sp. RAF19. The sequence goes on from NZ_JBFREF010000005.1 coordinate 71,799, forward strand.
AAGAATGTCGGCAAGTCCGTGCTGCCAGGTCCTGTGCTGGAGCTGGCCAAGAAACTGGAAGGCCACGCGAAAGGCATGGTAGTTCCGGCCACCATGTTCGAAGAACTGGGCTTCAATTACATCGGCCCAATCGATGGCCACGACCTTGATTCGCTGATTCCAACCCTGCAGAACATTCGCGAGCTGAAAGGTCCGCAATTCCTGCACGTGGTGACCAAGAAGGGCCAAGGCTACAAGCTGGCCGAAGCCGAACCTATCCTCTATCACGGCACCGGCAAGTTCAATCCGGCTGAGGGCATCAAGCCTGCGCTGGCGCCGTCCAAGAAGACGTACACCGAAGTGTTCGGCGACTGGCTGTGCGATATGGCCAAGGCGGACAAGAAGCTGGTCGGCATCACGCCAGCCATGCGCGAAGGCTCGGGCATGGTGCGCTTCGAACAGGAGCATCCTGACCGCTACTTCGACGTCGGCATCGCCGAGCAGCACTCGGTGACCTTCGGCGCCGGCCTGGCTTGCGAAGGTATGAAGCCGGTAGTGGCAATCTATTCGACCTTCCTGCAGCGCGGCTACGATCAGCTGATCCACGACGTGGCTCTGCAGAATCTGGACGTGACCTTTGCGCTGGACCGCGCCGGTATCGTCGGTGCCGACGGTGCGACCCACGCCGGTAACTACGACCTGGCTTACCTGCGCTGCATCCCGAATATGGTGGTGATGGCGCCGTCCGATGAAAACGAATCGCGCCAGATGCTGACGACTGCCTTCCGTTATCCAGGTCCGGCTGCCGTGCGCTATCCACGCGGTGCCGGCACTGGTGCGACGATCAAGCAGGAACTGACCACGCTGCCGATCGGTAAGGGCGAAATCCGCCGCAAGGGCAACAAGATCGCGATCCTGGCTTTCGGCTCCATGGTTGCTCCGGCAATAGGCGCGGCCGAATCGCTGAAGGCCACCGTGGCCAATATGCGCTTCGTGAAGCCGCTGGATGTGGAACTGGTCAAGCAGCTGGCTGCCGATCACGATTACCTGGTGACGGTGGAAGAGGGCTGCGTGATGGGTGGCGCCGGTTCGGCGGTGGCAGAAGCCATGGCAGCGGAAGGTATCACCAAACCGCTGCTGATCCTCGGCCTGCCGGACAAGTTCATCGACCACGGCGATCCGGCCAAGCTGCTGGCCAGCGTTGGCCTGGATGCTGTCGGCATCGCGGCCTCGATCAAGGCGCGCTTCGGTGACGAACCGCGATTAGTCGTCAACAACGGCTAAATAAAAACGGCGCCTCGGCGCCGTTTTTTATTGCTGGATATGGCTTGCGCGCAAGGTCGGCGCATCCGTGTTCCGGGCATCCAGCGTCAGCGTATAGTGTCCTGGCTGGTCCAGCTTCAAGGTCAGGCGCTTGCCCTTCAACGCGAGCGGCGTGGCTACGCCTTCGGTCAGTTGCGCATCCTTTTCTGCCGCGCCAAGCTCCAGATCCACAAGGCCGCGTGTGCCGATCTTGAGCTGCTGCTTGCCTTTTTCCAGGTCCAGCTCGGCGGTATAAATGCCGTCCTCCAGCTTGCGCATGGGCGTGCGCGAAGTCCAGTCGTTCATGGAGCCAAGTACGAACAAAGGCTGCAACCACGGGTTGGTTTTTTCTTCGGCTGTTGGCTCGGGCGCGTAACGCAATTCGATGCGGGCATCGTTCGACCAGGCCTTGTCGGCAAGCGGCGTGAGGTAGCTGAAGTCTTTGGCTTCGATGGTTTCGCGGCGTTCACCGTCCACGATTTCCGCGGCTTCGACGATCCTCCGGCTTGGCCACCAGAATTTGACCTTCTCCTTCATCACGGTGCTCATACCGCACCAGTCGGTGGTCAGCACCAGCGTGTTGACGGCCAGCGTTTTCAGCAGACCGATTTCCTTCTTGCCGATGGCCACCGCCACCTGGCATTCCAGCCGCAGATCGCCGAGCCGGCGCACATTGTCCGGCAAGCCGGGCGTGTGGATATCGGGGCGTCCACGCAGCGCGCCTTTCTTGCGGTTGAGGATCAGGTCCGCGTCATCGTCGATGGCGGATTGCACGCGCGGCAGGGTGAAGGTGCCATCTGCCGTAACTGGTACGGGAATCGGATCGCCTTCACCGGCGATGCGCAGCGATAGCGGCTCGCCGGCCGTCAGCTGGTCACTCATGCGGCCGGCCGAGAGACGGAAGCGCAGTTCAGGCACGGCGGGCGCCAGCGCGTGATATTCCTGGAAGGCGTCCAGGCCCGCGACGACGTTGCGGTAGGAGCGCATGTCCGGATTCTTCACGCCGGGAACCTCAACCTGTTGCGGCTCTTCGGCCTGCGCGGCGCCTGCAATCAGCAATGCAAGGAGAAGCTTCTTCACGGTGCGGCTCCTGCGGTGGCTGCCGGTTCAGGTCCATATTTGAACTCGATCAGCGCGTCGTTGGACCAGGTTTCGTCGCCCAGCGGCGCCAGGTACGACCATTCTTTCACCTTGACTTCGGCGGTACGCTCGCCCTCGCGCAGCACTGCCGATTCCAGTGGATGGCCGCCGCTGAACCAGAACTCGGCATTTTTCTTCTCGCACCAATTCCCGCTGAGCATAACGGTGGTCAGCGCAGCGCGCATCAGGAAGCCCATCTCCTTCTTGCCGATGGCGATCAGCACCTGGCATTCGAGCCGCACGTCGCCCAGGCGGCGCACATTTTCCGGCAAGCCGGGCGTGCGCACGGCAGGCAGCCCTTCGACCAGACCCTTCTTGCGGTTGAGGACCATGTCGGCGTCATCGTCGAGCAGGGCTTGCATGCGCGGTACAGTGAAGGTGTTATCGGGCGCCACGGGAATGATGACCGGGTCACCATTGCCCTTGATGCGCACGGTCAGCGCTTCGCCTTTCTCCAGCGGCGGCTGGCCGCGCTTGGGGCGCAGTCGGAAACGCAGCTCGGGCGCGGCGGGCGCCAGGTTGTGGTGTTCTTCGAACGCATTCATGCCCGCCATGATGTTGCGGTAGGAGCGCAGTTCGGGATTGCGGATGTCTTTGACTTCGACGCTGGGCGGGTCCTGCGTGGTCTGCTCTTGTGCAAACGCCGCTGGGGCGCTGGCAATCAGCAGGGCGAGCAAGGAACATTGGTATTTTTGCATCGGCGCAGTGTATCAGAATTGAGCATGCTTGCAACCGATCAGTCTGCTGCCTATATTGGTATAAACAGTTTATACCGGAGCGTCTGCCATGCGCTTCCTGCTTTTCGTGCTGTTCGCCATCGTCCCGCTTGCGCAAGCGCAGGTGCCGGACCTTGGGCGCGCGCAGGAATTGTCGTTCAGCGCGGATGAAGTGGCGGCACGCGGCGAAGACCGGTATATCGCGCAAGTCGTTGCGCTGGCGGCGTCACGCCAGCTGGATCGCGACCGGATTTTGCTGGCGCGGCTGCAGAAGATCAGCACCGGCTTGATTCGCGCGGCCGTGTCGCTCAAGCCGGAAGCGGCGGACTGGCAGTGGGAGCTTCACCTGAGCAGCGACCCATCGATTGATGCCGTGTGCCTCGCCGGCGGCAAACTGCTGGTCGGCATCCCATTTGTGCGGCGGCTGCACCTGGACGATGGCGAGCTGGCAACGTTGCTCGCGCACGAGATTGCACACGCCATCGCCGAGCATCAGCGCGAATATTTTTCGGAGGCCTTGCTGGCGATTCACCGTCCTGACCTGCCGCTGGATGTGGTGCAGGAACGCCTCGATTCCGATCTTCCCCTGCAGCTGCGATTGGCGCGTCTGTCGTTTATCCAGGAACAGGAGGCGGACCAGCTGGGCATGATCATCGCCCACCGCGCCGGCTGGCCGCCAACCGCAATGCTGCGCTTCTACCGCAAACTCGCGTCCGACACAGACGCCGCGCCACTGCTCGCCTCCCATCCCGACGCCGCCGCACGCATCAGCATGGCCAAAGGCATGCTGCGCCTGTTCGGTGGGCCTTAATCAGAGCACCTTCTGCACTACCTCGGCCATGGCGGCGTAGCCGGCGTCGCTGGGGTGCAGGTGGTCGCCGCAGTCATAGGCGGGGAGCAGGCGCGTTGAATGAGCCGGGTCGCGCAGGGCGGCATCGAAGTCGGCGACAGTGTCGAAGGCGCCGCTGTGGCGAATCCATTCGTTGACCTGGCGGCGCACGGCGTCCTTGGCGGGCGTGTGGTGGCCTTCGAATGGCGTGCCTTGCAGCGAGCCTTCGTATGGTGGCAGCGTGGCGCCGATGATGCGCACGTTGGCCGCGTGGGCGCGGGCGATCAGCTGGCGGTAGGCGGCGATCAGTTGCTCGGCGGTGGCTGGTGCGTCTTGCGGCGCAAACGCGCTGCCGGGCCAACCGATGTCGTTGATGCCCATCAGGACTACGACTGTGCCCACGCCCGGCTGGTCAAGTACATCGTGCTGGAAACGGTCAGCTGCTTTCACGCCCATTTTGTCGCCTAACAGTCGCGCGCCGGCGATACCGGCGTTGGCAACGCCGATTCCTTGCTGCGCCAGGCGCCCGGCCAGGTAGTCGGGCCAGCGGCGATTCTGGTCCGGCGTGGAACCGTTGCCGTCGGTGAGCGAGTCGCCGAATGCCACGACTGTGCGGTGCTGCCGCGTGTCGCCGCCGGCGACTTCCACGGCGCTCAGGAAGGCGCGGCCTTGCAGCAATTGCGCGCCGTCCAGGTTCGCAGCGGCGGTAGCGTTGCCGGACGCGATGTAGCCCGTCTGCCAGGTGCCCCAGTGGAAGGTCGTCGTCGGTGCGCGCTGCGGCAGCCAGGTTGAAATAGTCAGGCGCTGCAGCGGCGGCAGGACGAAATCCAGCGCGTCGCTGGTTGCCGTCTGCCCCGGCGCGATCGTCACCGAGCGATGGCCGCCAAAGGTCAGCACTGCCGTGCTCCCCACGTCCACCGCCGACGTCGCCCCGCCCGTCGCCGCCATCGACGCGCGCGCGGCTGTCGCAACGGCCGCTGGCGTACTGTCGGCGCCGGCTGCTGCGCCGCTTGCTGGTTGGCCGGACGCTGGCGTGTTGGCGGCTGTGTTGGGAACGGTGCGGGCGATGCGGGCTTCGCCGATGATCAGGGGTTCGCTGCCGTAGCGGTTCGAGAAGGATACGCGCAGCCGGGTGCCGCCCGCGCTGGTGCGCACGACTTCGCGCACGGTTTGTCCCTCCAGCACTGCGGGCACATTGGTCGGCAGCGCAAATTCTGCGCCCCAGGTAGGCTGCGGCGAGGCGTACCAGGTGGTGATCCAGTCATCCGCAGCGGCGGTAGTTGCGATGGATGCGGCAGCGACGGCGGCGATGATCTTGTGCATGGCATTCTCCAGAAAAGTAAGGTGAAACCATGTTGACTCATTCGAATTCTGGATGGTAGAAGGTAAAAACGACTAAAGCTCATTCCAATGTAGAATGAGAGACATGGATACCATCCGCTCCCTCCACTACTTCGTGCGTGCCGTCGAACTGGGCAGCCTGTCCGCCGTCGCGCGCGAACAGAACACCACTCAGCCGACGGTCAGCAAAATTGTGGCTGCGCTGGAAGAAGACCTCGGCGTGCGTCTGCTGGAGCGAAATACGGCCAGCCTGTCGCCGACAGTGCAGGGCAGACGATTCTATGAGCGCGCCAAAGGCATCCTGGAGGAGTACGAAGAAGCCGTGGCCGACGTGCGCGGCGATACGGCCAACGCCACCGGGCTGTTGCGCGTGAACGCCCCCGTCGCGCTGGGGCAATTCCGCCTGAACGCCATCGTGCAGGAATTCCTGCGCGACTATCCGGGGATGGAAATCGAACTGGTTCTGAACGACCGTATGGCCGATCTGGTGGAAGAGGGCGTGGACGTGGCACTGCGTCTTGGCAGCGATCTGCCGCCCAATGCCATCGCGCGCAGAGTCGCCGTCTCGCCGCGCTATCTGGTTGCGTCGCCCGCCTATCTGAAGGCGCACGGCACGCCTGGCCAGCCGCAGGATCTGCAACAGCACGACTACATCCGGTTCGCCTGGCTGAGTACCGGCGACGATGTCACGCTACGCAAGGGCGAACAAACCGTCACGGTGCGCACGCATGGCCGCTACCGCGTCAACAACGCACTGGCCATCAGGGACAGTCTCACAATGGGGGCAGGCATCGGCCTGTGTCCTGCATGGCTGGTGCACGACCTGCTGGAAGCACGCAAACTGAAACACGTGCTGCGCGCCTGGCAGGGCGACGCGCAGGAAGTGCATCTGCTCTATCCCTCGCGCCGTTACCAGCCGCTGCGCGCCCGCCTGTTCATAGACTTTATCCAACAGCGCCTGGCGACGCTGCCGGGATTTACTACTTAGCCACGCTTGCGGTCGTGGCGCCACAGCACATCGCTGCCGCCTGCAAAACGGTTCAGCACGCGTGACAGCACGAACATCAGGTCCGACAAACGGTTCACGTACTGGCGTGGATGATCGTGAATGGTTTCCGCCTTGCCCAGCGTGACAATCGCACGTTCGGCGCGGCGGCATACGGTGCGGCAGATATGGGCTTGCGACGCGGCGCGCGAACCGGCCGGCAGAATGAACTCCGTCAGCGCCGGCAGCGTGGCGTTGTATTTTTCCAGCAGACCGTCCAGACGCTCCACATGCTCGTCCTTGATCATCTGGTAACCGGGGATGCACAGCTCTCCGCCCAGGTCGAACAGGTCGTGCTGGATCATCACCAGCTCTTCGCGCATCTCATCCGGCATGTCTTCGCACAGCAGCAGGCCGATGTTCGAATTCAGCTCATCCACCTCGCCGATGGCGTGAATGCGCACGCTGTCTTTGTCCACGCGGGTGCCGTCACCCAGGCCGGTGGTGCCCTTGTCGCCGGTGCGGGTGGCGATTTTAGAAAGTCGATTACCCATGGTAAAAATCCTTAGTCTTAACGACAGCGAGGATACGACAAATTACCAGTGGTTGGGCGGGGATTTCGCCGGTGCGGGGCTATTTGCCCCTACAATCTGTACTAAACAAGGCTCCAGACCAAGAAAACATGACCCCAGCTTCCAACGAGCCTGCATTCAGCGCTGAGCGACAGCGCGCCGTGGCCGCCGCCTTGAACGCGGCGCTGCCCGCGGGCTGCGTGCTGTCCGAATTGGAGGACACGCGGCCTTATGAGTGCGATGGCCTGTCCGCTTACCGACAGCCGCCCATGGTGGTTGTGCTGCCGCAGGACGAGGCACAGGTTGTCGCAGTCCTGAAAGTCTGCCGAGATATGCATGTGCCGATCGTGCCGCGCGGCGCGGGCACTGGCTTGTCCGGCGGCGCCATGCCGATTGCGGACGGCGTCGTGCTGTCCACCGCGCGCATGAACCGCATCGTGCGCATGGACGCGACCTCGCGCACTGCGGTGGTGCAGCCGGGCGTGCGCAACCTCGCTATTTCCGAGGCGGCCGAACCCTTCGGATTGTATTACGCGCCCGATCCTTCCTCGCAGATCGCCTGCACCATTGGCGGCAATGTGGCCGAGAATTCGGGTGGCGTGCATTGCCTGAAGTACGGCCTGACCGTGCACAACGTGCTGCGGGTGCGGATGGCGACCATTGAAGGCGATGTAGTGGAGCTGGGCAGTGAGGCGCTGGATGCGCCGGGACTGGACTTGCTGGCGGCCTTCGTTGGGTCGGAAGGCATGCTGGGCATCGTCACTGAAGTCACGGTGAAGCTGGTGCCCAAGCCCGCTGTAGCGCGCGTGATCATGGCGTCGTTCGACGAAGTGGTGAAGAGCTGCAGCGCGGTGGCCGACGTCATCGCGGCAGGCATCATACCGGCCGGCCTGGAGATGATGGACCAGACTTCGGTGCGCATGGTCGAACCTTTTGTGCGCGCTGGCTACGACACGGATGCTGCGGCCATTCTGCTGTGCGAGGCAGATGGCACGGCCGAAGAAGTGGAAGAGGAAATTGTGCGCATGTCGGGCGTGCTGGAAGCTGCGGGCGCCAGCCGCATACAGGTTTCGACCAGCGAGTCCGAGCGCCTGAAATTCTGGTCAGGCCGCAAGAATGCCTTCCCGGCAGCGGGGCGCATTTCACCGGACTATTACTGCATGGACGGCACCATCCCGCGCATCCATCTGGCGCGCGTGCTGGTCGGTATTGCGGAGATGGAGCGCAAGTACGGGCTGCGTTGCGCGAACGTGTTCCATGCCGGTGACGGGAACCTGCATCCCCTGATTCTGTTCGATGCGAACCAGCCGGACGAGCTGCAGCGCGCCGAGGCGTTTGGCGCGGAAATTCTGGCGCTGTGCGTGGAAGTGGGTGGCACGATCACGGGCGAGCATGGTGTGGGCATCGAGAAGATCGATTCGATGTGCGTGCAGTTTGCTCCTGCGGAGCTGGCGGCATTTCATGCGGTGAAGGGGGCTTTCGATCCGCAGGCGCTGCTGAATCCGAACAAGGCAATTCCGACGCTGAACCGCTGCGCGGAGTTCGGCAAGATGCACGTTTCCGGCGGCCGCTTGCCACATGCGGGTCTGCCGCGATTCTGATGGGTGATGATGCAAGCAATTCTTGAACAGTTTCGTGAGCAGGTGAAGGGCGCTTCGGCGTCGGGCACTGCGCTGTGCATTCGCGGCGGTGGCACGAAGGATTGGTACGGCGAGGCGCCGCGCGGTTCGGTGCTCGACACGCGGGCCTACAGTGGCGTGGTCGATTATGAGCCGACGGAGTTGGTGATTACGGTTCGCTGCGGGACGCCGCTTGCCGAGGTCGAGGCATTGCTCGCCGGGCAGCGTCAGATGCTGGCGTTTGAACCGCCGCGTTTTGGGGCGGCGTCGACGATTGGCGGTGTGGTGGCTGCGGGCTTGTCCGGCCCGCGCCGTGCCACTGCTGGCGCGGTGCGCGATTTCGTGTTGGGCGCGCAGCTGATGGATGGCCGCGGCGAACTGCTGAACTTTGGCGGGCAGGTCATGAAGAATGTCGCGGGCTACGATGTTTCGCGGCTGCTGGCGGGATCGTTTGGTACTTTGGGGCTGATTACGGAAGTGTCGCTCAAGGTTTTGCCGATGCCGTTCCGCGAAGAGACTATTCGCTTTGAGATGGACGAGATCACGGCCCTGGCGCGCATTAACGCGTGGGCGGGGCAGCCGCTGCCGATTTCGGCCAGTTGCTGGCGCGCCGGCGTGCTGACCGTTCGCCTGTCCGGCGCCGATGCCGCCATTCGCGCGGCCTTGCAAAAGCTGGGCGGCGAGCAGCTGTCGAACGCTGACGCCTTCTGGACCGCTCTGCGTGACCAGGCCGGTCCCTTCTTTACGCCCACGGCTTCCGGCGCAACCACCGCGTCGCCTGGTGACGACATGCTGCGCGGCGGGGGCGACACCGATGCCCTCGTCGCGGCACGGGGCGGCGCCAGTGTGGCCGCCGGCGGCGACCTGTGGCGCCTGTCCGTGCCGCCCGCCGCCAGCGCGATCATCCTGCGCGGCGAGCAGCTGATCGAGTGGGGCGGCGCCCAGCGCTGGCTGCGCGTGCCGGCAGAAGGCGATATGTCCGCCACCGCGGACGCGATTCGGCGTACTGTCGCGGCGGCAGGTGGCCACGCGACGCTGTATCGTCGTGGGACGCCTGCCGATGTGACTTCGGCACCGGCGGGAGAGGCGCGCGGTGATGTCGCGGTGTTCCATCCGCTGCAGCCGGCGCTGGCGAGAATTCATGAGCGGCTGAAGGCGGGGTTTGATCCGTCCGGCATTTTCAATCCTGGCCGCATGTACTGAGTTATGCAAACCAATCTGGCTGATTTCATCAAGAACACGCGCGAGGGCGACGAGGCCGAGGCGATCCTGCGTGCCTGCGTGCACTGCGGTTTCTGTACCGCCACCTGCCCGACCTACCAGCTGCTGGGGGACGAGCTGGATGGTCCGCGTGGACGCATTTATCTGATCAAGCAAGTGCTGGAAGGCGCGCCGGTCACCGAGAAAACCCAGCTGCACCTGGACCGCTGCCTGACCTGTCGAAACTGCGAATCGACATGCCCGTCCGGCGTGCAGTATGGCCGACTGGCCGACATCGGCCGCAAGATCGTCGAGCAGCGCGTGCAGCGTCCCGTGGTCGACCGTGTGAAGCGTTATGTGCTGAAAGAAGCTTTGCCGCGCAAATGGCTGTTCACGCCGGCGTTGCGCGCGGGCCAGGTATTCAAGCCGCTGCTGTCGAAGGACCTGCAGGACAAGATCCCGCCCATGCGCAGCGCAGGTGCCTGGCCGGCACGCGAGCATGCGCGCAAGATGCTGGTGCTGGACGGCTGCGTGCAACCGGGACTGGCGCCGAATATCAACGCCTCCACCGCGCGCGTGCTGGATGCGCTGGGCGTGCAACTGATCGTGGCGCCGCGTGCAGGCTGCTGCGGCGCGCTGCGCTTCCATATGAACGACCAGGATGGCGGCCTGGATGATATGCGCCGCAATATCGATGCGTGGTGGCCGTACGTGAGCGGCAGCGCGGCGCCTGTCGAAGCGATTCTCATGACTGCCTCCGGCTGCGGCGTCACGGTCAAGCAATATGGCCATCTGCTGGCCCACGATCCGGCCTATGCGGACAAGGCAGCGCGCATTTCGGCGCTGACGCGCGACCTGAGCGAAGTGCTGCCCGAGTTCACGGAGCAGATCGCGCAGCGCGTCGATGCGCGGCGGACGGTGTCCGAGCCGGTCGCCTGGCATCCACCGTGCACGCTGCAGCACGGCCAGCAAATCCGCGGCAAGGTTGAATCTCTGCTGCGTGCGATCGGCGTGGACGTGCGCCTGTGCGCCGACGCGCACCTGTGCTGCGGCTCCGCGGGGACTTATTCGATGCTGCAGCCGGAACTATCGCGCGAGCTGCGCGACCGCAAAGTAGCCAATCTGGAAGCCACAGGTGCGCAGCGCATTGTGTCCGCCAATATCGGCTGTCTGACCCACCTGCAGTCCGGCACCGGCACACCGGTCGAGCATTGGATTGAACTGGTAGAGCGCGCGCTTATACCGTAACGCTGCGGCGCCACTCGGCCGGCGCCACGTAAGCGGCGGCCCAGGCGCCGACTGCTTCCGGCGGCATGGGACGCGCGGTGCCGTAGCCCTGCGCCAGCGAGCAGCCCAGTTGCAGCAGGGCCGCGCCGTGTTCGACTGTCTCGATGCCTTCGGCGATGGCCTGACGTCCGAAAGCCTGGGCCAGGCTGATCACAGCCCGCACCAGATGCAGATCATCCGGATCGGACAGCATATTGCGCACGAAGCTCTGGTCGATCTTCAGCGTCTCGGCGGGCAAGCGCTTCAGGTAGGACATGGACGCATAGCCGGTGCCGAAATCGTCCAGTGCAAAGCGGATGCCCAGCGCCTGGCAATCGCGCATGATGCCGCGCACGTGTTCCACATCGTGCAGGGCAGAGGACTCCAGCACTTCCAGCTCCAGCAGCTGCGGCGGCGCATCCGGGCATTCGTCCAGAATCGCCCGCAGCCTTTCGGTGAAATCGTCGCGCTGGAAATGGCGCGCCGCGATATTCACGCTGACCGTCCACACATGGCCCTGCGCGTGCCAGGCAGCCAGCTGGCGCAGCGCGTCGCGTAACACCCATTCGCCGATATCGGCGATCAGGTCCGTGTGCTCGACGAAGGGCAGGAACTCCAGCGGGCCGATGATGCCGCGCTCCGCATGGCGCCAGCGCAGCAGCGCTTCCATGCCGATCACGCGGCCGGCGCGCATGTCCACCTTGGGCTGGTAATGCAGGCACAGCTCACCCTTGTGCAAGGCCGCGCGCACTTCGGCGCGGCGGTTGTGATGGGTGCGTACCTGTTCGTCCTGGCGCGCATCAAAGAAGTGGACTTTGCCACGGCCTTGCAGCTTGGCCTGATACAAAGCCTGATCGGCGCGGCGCAGCAAACCGTCCGCGCTGATGTCGCCGCCGCTGAACAAAGCCACGCCCACGCAGGCCGACAGATCCACCGTCTGGCCGCCGCAGACATAACTGCGCTGCAGCGCGGACAGCACGCCGCGCAGGCGTTCCTCCGCACCGGCCTGATCGGGCAATTGCGGCAGCAGCATGACGAATTCGTCGCCACCGAGACGCGCGACATAGTGGCGCTGGCCGCTGAAATCGTGCAGGCGGCTGGCGGCCTGCTTCAGCACCTCGTCGCCCAGCGCCTGGCCGCCCGCTGCATTGATGCGGCTGAAATCGTCCAGGTCGAACAGGCACACCGCCATTACTGCACCGCTGTCGCGCGCTGCCGACATCTCATGCTCGAAGCGCACTGCCAGCGCGGTGCGGTTGGGCAGGCCGGTGAGAATATCGTGCTGGCTTTGCCAGGAGATGCGCTGCATCAGGTGCAGGTTTTCACTGACGTCGCGGAACACCAGCACCGCGCCTTGTACTGCGCCCTCAGCGCGGATTGGGGCCGCCGTGTATTCCACATCGCGCTGGCGTCCGTTACGGTCGCGCAGCTGCTGGCCGCCCATCTTGCGCACTTCGCCGCCGCGGCAGGCAGCGGATGCGGCGCGCTGCAGCAGCTGTGGGCCGAATTGATTGGCCATGTCGAATACGGTGTGCAATTCCAGGCCCTGTGCCTCGGCCTCGGACAAGCCGGTTAGCCGCTCCGCCGCCGGATTCATGGCTTCGATGCGCCCGGAGAGGCTGGTGGTAGCCACCGCATCGCCGATCGAATTCAGCGTCACGGCAATGCGTTCCTTCTCGCCCTGCAGGCTATTCACCAGTTCCTGCACGCGGCCTGCCATATCGTTGAAGGTGACGGCCATGGCCCGCGCTTCCAGGCTGCCGCGCACCGGCAGGCGCACGTTCAGCTGGCCGTCCTGGAAGGAGCTGGTGGCATTGGCAAGGCGGCGCAGCATGCGGTGGTTGATGAAAATGAGCAGACCAAGCAGGGTGTAGATCAGGGCGATATTGATGGCGGACAGCGTGGCTTGCTGGCGCAGCGATTGCCACACATGGGCCAGCGGCAGATCGGGGCGGAAGGACAGCACCAGCGTGCCTGCGGTTGTCTCACGCCGCAGCGTCAGGCGTTCAATATGTGCCAGGCCAGCCAGCCATGCAGGCGAGGCTGCGCGCACTGCGTCGGGGGCAGAGGAGGCTTGGACCAGGACGCGGCCGCCGGCATCCTCCCAGCGTACTTGCGCCAGGTCCTCATTCATGTGCGGTGCTTGCGCGAGCAGGCGTGCCACGCCGGCTTGGTCGCCGCGCGCGGCCAGTGGGTCCAGCGAGGCCGCCAAAGCGGCAGCGGTCTGGCGCGCGTCGCGCTCAAAGCTGCTGCGCGCATTGGCCGATTCCGAGTGGACCATCAGCGTATAGCGCACCGCGACCACCAGCGCGATCAGCAGGAAAATAGGGATGAAGAGGCGCGCGTACGTCCCCATCCGAAGCCACGTTGTGAGCAGTCTGCGTAGCACAGAGAATTACCAGGAGTGATAGTCACGTTGACAATATCACAAATAATAACTGCAAATCTTAATACTTTGTAGAAATAATGAAACCGGTTTCAGCGCTCAGCCCAGCGCTCCATGATTTCGATAACCTGCGGCAGGCGTTCGAGGAAGAGGTCCACCAGTTCGGGCTGGAAGTGACGGCCGCGCTGCTCGCGCATCCATTCGCAGGCTTCTTCCAGCGGCCAGGCGGGTTTGTAGGGGCGCACGGAAGTCAGGGCATCGAAGACATCGGCCACGGCGACGATGCGCCCGGCCATCGGAATGGCTTCTCCCTGCAGCCCGCGCGGGTAGCCGCTGCCATCCCATTTTTCGTGGTGGCACAGCGCCACCTCGTGCGCCACCTTCAGCATGCCGCTTTCGTGTTCGCCGATGATGCTGGCGCCAATGGTGGGGTGGGTCTGCATCACGGCCCATTCGTCCTGTTCCAGCTTGGCCGGCTTTTGCAGGATGCGGTCGGGGATGCCGATCTTGCCGATGTCGTGCATGGGAGCCGCGATGAACAGGTCGTCGGCCTCGTGCTCGTCCAGCCCATAGGCTTCGCCCAGCAGCTTGGCATAGTGGCTCATGCGGATCACGTGCAGGCCGGTCTCGTTGTCCTTGTACTCGGCGGCCAGGCCGAGGCGCTGCACGATCTGCAGCCGCGTGTCGCGCAGTTCGTCCATGCGCACCAGCGACAGGTGCAGCTGCACGCGCGCTTTCACCACAGCCGGTATGATTGGCTTGCTGATGAAATCGACGGCGCCCGCTTCGAAGCCATCCACTTCGGCGCCGGGATCGGTCAGCGCGGTGACGAAAATAATGGGGATGCCAGCGGTGGACGGATCGGCCTTCAGCTCGCGCGCCACTTCATAGCCGGTCATGTCCGGCATCATCACGTCGAGCAGGATCAGGTCCGGGCGCTCTTTGCGTGCCAGCTCGATGGCGCGCGGTCCATCCTTGGCAAACAGCATGTGGTAGCGGTCCTGCAGAATGGTGCGCAGCAGGTGCAGGTTGGTGCTTTCATCATCCACTGCCAGCACGCAGGGCTGGCGGCGCCTGAGCGTTTTCATGATGCGCCTCCATCGCTTGGCAGATAGTCGGCCAGCAGGGTTTCCAGCTGTCCCTGGGCGCCGGCGAAATCGAAATCGTCAATCGCGCGTTGCAGGTCGGCCAGGCGGGACGGCGCTGCATTACCGCGTAACGCTTCGGTCAATTCGGTCATGGCTTGCTGGTCGAAGCTGCCGTTGTCCAGGGAGCGCTTCAGCTTTACGCCCAGGCGGCGCAGCAGGTCACTGTCCGGCGCGGCGGAAACGCCGGGCGCGCTGCCAGTGCTCTCCGCATTATCCGCACCGTCCGCGGCCCTGCGTGCGGCGGCCAGTGCATCGGCCAGGCAGTCCGACGCCAGGTCGAGCAGGGCGGGCAGCGCGGTGCGGTCTTCGTTGGCCAGCGCATCTTCCAGCTTGGCCAGCACCTGCGCCAGTTGTTCCATGCCCAGATTGGCGGCGGCGCCGCGGATCTGGTGGGCGCGCATGCGGCCCGCGGCGTGGCGGCCGGATGCGGCGGCCGTAGTCAGTTCGCCAGCGGCATTGGCGTTATCGGCGGCGAACACGCCCAGAGCACGCAAATAGGCTTGTTCATGGCCGGTCCACAGTTGCAGGCCGTGCACGGCGTTCAGTACCTGGGCTTGCGGCGGAGCGTGCGCGGCGGCGCTGTCCGGGCGCGTATCGGTCGTGTGGCCCAGCACGCGCGCAATTTCTACGGTGAGGCCGACGATGTCGACCGGCTTGCTGGTAAAGCCGTCCATCCCTGCCTCCGCTGTCGCTTCCCGGTCGCGATCCAGCACGCTGGCCGTCATGGCGATGACAGGCGTGCGGCGGCGGCCGGTCTGTTGTTCCGCCTTGCGCAGCTGGCGCGTGGCTTCCAGTCCATCCATGCCGGGCATCTGCACATCCATCAGCACCAGGTCGAACTGGGCTTCGGACGCCAAGTGTAAAGCCACAGCACCGTCGCTGGCGCCCGTTACGCTGTGTCCGAGCTTGGACAGTAGCAGAAGCAGCACTTCCAGGTTTTGCGGTACATCATCGGCGGCCAGGATGCGCAAGGGCGGCAGCTGCACCGGCTGGCCGGGACGGCGCGGCGCTTCGCTGCGTGCCAGCATCAGGGGCAGCACGACATGGAAGGTGCTGCCTTCGCCTTCCACGCTTTCGACCCAGATGCGGCCACCCATCAGCTCCACCAGCTGCTTGCTGATGGTGGTTCCAAGGCCTGTGCCACCATAGCGCCGGCTCATCGAAGCATCGGCCTGCGTGAAAGGATCGAAGATGGCGCTGATGCGGTCCGCCGGAATGCCAATGCCGGTATCGCTGACGGCGATATGCACTTCGTCGCGGCCTTTATTCTGTTCGCGCGTGACGCGCAGGCTGACGCGGCCCCGCGAAGTGAACTTGACGGCATTACCCAGCAGGTTGGTCAGCACCTGTCGCACGCGCAGCTCGTCGCCATGCAGGGTGCCCGGCACTTCCGGATCGTAGTGCACGGCCAGGGAAAGACCTTTGGCGGTGGCGTTGCTGCCCATGCTGGAGGACAGCTCGTCGATCAGCGCCAGCAGGCTGTAATCGTGCAGCTCCAGTTCCACTGCGCCCTTATCCAGCTTGGCCGTATCGAGCACTTCATTCAGGAGACGCAGCAGGGAGCGGCCCGCGTTGCGCACGGTGTCGAGATGGCGGCGCTGGACGGCGGTCAGGGTGCCCTGCAATAGCACGTCGGTAAAGCCGAGGATGGAATTCATCGGCGTGCGGATTTCGTGGCTCATATTGGCCAGGAAGGCCGCGCGCGCGGCGGCGGCCTGCTCGGCCTTCTCCTTGGCCTGGCGCAGATCCTCTTCCATGCGGCGGCGGCCGCTGATGTCGAGAATTACACCGTCCAGGCACAGGACCTTGCCCCGTTCATCCGTCACCGCGCTGCCGTTCTCCCACATCCAGCGGATGCTGCCGTCGTGGTGGCACAGCCGGTACTCCAGGGTGAAGGAGGTTTTCTGTTCGATGGCACGGCGCAGCCCTTCGGCCACCTGGGCATGGTCATCCGGATGAATCAGGTCGCCGAACACGCGCAGCGGCGGGGTGCCCGTGAAGTCGGCAGCAGGGTAGCCCGTCAGCGGCTCGATTGCATCGCTGACATACACCATCGGCCAGCCCGGCAGCATCAGGCTGCGGTAGGAGATGCCGGGGATATTGCCGATCAGAGAGCGGAACTGGCGCTCGCTGTCGCGCAGCTGTTCTTCCATTTTCTTTTGCTGGCTGATGTCGGTCACGAAGCAGACGTAGATCTGCTCATCGGCCAGCAAGGCATTGCCGTATGCGGTGCGGATCGGCACGTGGCCGCCGCCTTTATGCAGGCCCAGTGTTTCCGGGGCGCTTTGCATCACAGGCCCTGCAATCAGCAGGCGGATATTGCGGCCGATGACTTCCTGCCGTTTCCAGCCGAAGATGCGCTCACCGGCAGCGTTGAAGTCGCGGATGGTGCCATCGGCCTGCATGGTGATGACGCCATCCACCGCCGTCTCCAGCATGGTATGCATCCAGGATGCGGTCTGGCTCAATTGGCGGAACAGGGCGCGGTAGCGCAGCAGCCAGTTAAAGGACAGCACCAGGGACGCGAACAGCGCCGTGGTCAGCGTAATGGCAAAGGAGAGGAAATTGGCATTGGCGATGCCGCTGGCCGGATCAATCGGGACGCGGCCGACAAAGCGCGCCGCCGCCATGCCGGTGTAGTGCATGCCTGCGATCGCGCAGCCCATGATCACACCTGCAATCAGCGTCAGCGTGCGGTCGCTGAGATGGCCGCGCAGACCGCGCAAGCCATAGCGCACCCACAGCGACAGCGTGGCCAATGCGACCGCTACCACGATGGATAAACCGAAAATCCACGGATCGTAACGCAGCACCAGGGCGCTGCGCATCGCGGCCATGCCGCTGTAATGCATGGCGCCGATGCCGGCACCGACCAGCACACCGCCTTCCAGCAAGCGCCCCCAGCTCATGTGCTGGCGGCCCAGCAGCGACAGCGCCACCCAGGAGGCGGCCATGCTGGGCAGCATGGAGATGACCGTAATCAGGGGATCGTAGGAAACCGGCGTACAGAGATTGAAGGCCAGCATGCCGATGAAGTGCATGGCCCACACGCCGCTGCCGAGCGCCAGGCTGCCCGTCAGCAGGGCCGCGTTACGCAGTTTTGGATTGACGGCGCGCGCGCTCTGGCCCGCCATCTGTAAGCCCATCCATGACGAGAAGCTGGCTACCACCACGGATAGCACAACCAGCCACGGATTGTAGATGCCGTAAGTAAGCAGGGCCGGGTCGCCAGGCGGCGAAAACAGCTGCGACAGTGTTGTCATGTCCATGCTGGCCTGCGTAGTCCTCCGGGGAAGGCGCCGCCCCGGTTCGGCTGCCCGGTGTGGGCCTTATTCTGCGAGCAGCTTCTCAATGTCCGCGGCCAGTTCTTCCGGCTTGGTCGTTGGCGCGTAGCGGTCGTACACCGTGCCGTCTTTGCGAATCAGGAACTTGGTGAAGTTCCACTTGATGCCCTGCGTGCCCAGCAGCCCGGGCGCGGCCTGTTTCAGATGCTTGTACAGCGGATGCGCGTCGTCGCCATTGACTTCGATCTTGGCGAACATGGGGAAGCTGACGCCGTAATTGCGTTCACAGAAGCTGCTGATGTCGTCCGCATTGCCCGGTTCCTGCGCGCCGAACTGATTGCAGGGGAAACCCAGCACTTCGAAACCGCGGCCACCAAATTTCTGGTGCAGCTCTTCCAGGCCCTTGTACTGCGGCGTGAAACCGCACTGGCTGGCGGTGTTCACGACCAGCAGCACCTTGCCCTTGTACTGCGCCAGGTCGGTCGGATGGCCGGCCAGGCTGCTAGCTTGAAAATCATGAACGGTGGCCATTAGACGATCCCCAAATGTTCAGTACCGGCGGCCAGATCGCGCGTCTTGGCGGCCTTGCCTTCGAGTTTGATGGCCAGGCGCAGGTCGTTGACCGAGTCCGCGTTGCGCAGTGCATCTTCGTAGCTGATCTTGTCGGCTTCAAACAGATCGAACAGGGATTGGTCGAACGTCTGCATGCCCAGTTCGCGCGACTTCTTCATCAGTTCCTTGATCTCATGTACCTGGCCTTTAAAGATCAGGTCGGAGATCAGTGGAGAGTTAAGCATGATTTCGATCGCGACGGCGCGCCCTTTGGCGTCCTTCAACGGAATCAGGCGCTGGGAAATCATGCCCTTCAGATTGAGGGACAAGTCCATCAGCAGCTGCTGGCGGCGTTCTTCAGGGAAGAAGTTGATGATACGGTCCAGCGCCTGGTTGGCCGAGTTGGCGTGCAGGGTGGCCAGGCACAGGTGGCCGGTTTCGGCAAACGCAATCGCGTGGTCCATGGTCTGGCGGTCTCGGATCTCGCCGATCTGGATCACGTCCGGCGCCTGGCGCAGGGTGTTCTTCAGTGCGATTTCCCAATCGTCGGTGTCCACGCCCACTTCGCGCTGGGTGATGATGCAGTTCCTGTGCGGGTGGACGAATTCCACCGGGTCTTCAATCGTGATGATGTGGCCGTGGCTGTTCTCGTTGCGGTAACCCACCATGGCCGCCAGCGTGGTCGACTTACCGGAACCGGTCGCGCCGACCATGATCACCAGGCCGCGCTTGGACATCACCACATCTTTCAGCACTTCCGGCAGGCCGAGATCGTCCAGCTTCGGAATCGCGGAGTTAATGGTACGCAGCACCATGCCCACGGAACTCATTTGCACGAAGGCCGAGACACGGAAGCGTCCGAGGTCGCCGGGGCTGATCGCGAAGTTCGCTTCCTTGGTCTGCTCGAACATCGCAGTCTGCTTGTCGTTCATGATCGAACGCGCCAGATCGGCGGTGTGCGATGGCGAGAGCGGCTGGGCCGACACGGGCGTCATCTTGCCGTCGATCTTGATGGCGGGCGGGAAGCCTGCGGTGATAAAGAGGTCCGAGCCCTTTTTGCTGACCATCAGGCGCAGCAGGTCGAACATGAATTTTGAAGCCTGGTCGCGTTCCATGTGGATTAGCCGGGGAAGTTATCGGGGATCTTGGCAGCCGAACGGGCGGCAGCGGAGGAAATCACATTACGGCGGACGAGTTCAGTCAGGTTCTGGTCCAGCGTCTGCATGCCGACGTTGCTGCCGGTCYGGATCGCGGAATACATCTGCGCGATCTTCGCTTCGCGGATCAGGTTACGGATTGCCGGCGTGCCCACCATGATTTCGTGTGCGGCCACACGGCCGGAGCCATCCTTGGTTTTCAACAGGGACTGCGAAATCACCGCTTGCAGCGATTCGGACAGCATCGCGCGCACCATCTCTTTTTCTTCCGCAGGGAAGACGTCGATGATACGGTCGATGGTCTTGGCAGCGGACGAAGTGTGCAGGGTGCCGAACACCAGGTGGCCGGTTTCCGCGGCCGACAGCGCCAGGCGAATGGTTTCCAGGTCACGCAATTCACCGACCAGGATCGCATCCGGGTCTTCACGCAGCGCCGAGCGCAGCGCGTTGTTGAAGGACAGCGTGTGCGGGCCGACTTCGCGCTGGTTGATCAGGCACTTCTTCGATTCGTGCACGAATTCGATCGGGTCTTCGATGGTCAGGATGTGGCCATACTCGTTTTCGTTGAGGTGGTTCACCATCGCCGCCAGCGTGGTCGACTTGCCCGAGCCGGTCGGTCCGGTCACCAGTACCAGCCCACGTGGCTTCAGCGCAAATTCGGCGAAGATCTTCGGCGCGTTCAATTCTTCCAGACTCAGGATCTTGGAAGGAATGGTACGCAGCACGGCCGATGCGCCACGCTCCTGGTTGTAGGCATTGACGCGGAAGCGTGCGAGGCCGGGAATGGCAAACGAAAAATCGCACTCCAGCATTTCTTCATACGCCTTGCGCTGGCCGTCGTTCATGATGTCATAGATCATGCCGTRGACATCTTTGTGTTCGAGCGGGGGCAGATTGATGCGGCGTACATCGCCGTGCACACGAATCATCGGCGGCAAACCAGCCGAGAGGTGCAAGTCGGAAGCTTTGTTCTTGACGGAGAATGCGAGTAGTTCGGAAATGTCCATTTATAATCCCTGAGCCTAGGAAAACCCTCGTCTGATTATGTCCACAATCGCTCAGAACTTGCAAGTTGTCACGAAAACAATCGCGGAAGCAGTTTCGCAGGCTGGACGGCCTGCAGACAGCGTGCAGTTACTGGCCGTCTCCAAGACTTTTGGACCTGAAGCCGTGGTCGAAGCGGTGATCGCGGGACAGCGTGCGTTCGGCGAGAACTATGTGCAGGAAGGCGTCGAGAAAATTGCAGCGGTCGCGAAAGCCCGTGGTTGCACGCCGCTTGAGTGGCACTTCATCGGTCCCATTCAAAGTAACAAGACCAAACCGATTGCCGAGAACTTCGATTGGGTGCACACCATCGAGCGCGAAAAGATTGCGGTGCGTTTGAACGAGCAGCGTCCCGAGGCGCTGCATCCTTTGCAAGTCTGTTTGCAAGTTAATACCAGCGGTGAAGCCAGCAAAAGCGGCATGGCGCCGCAAGATGTGGCGGCATTGGCACGCTCCATTGCAGGCCTGCCGCGATTGAAGCTGCGTGGACTGATGTCCATTCCCGAACCGGAAGACGATTTCGACAAGCAGCGCGCGGCCTTCCGCGTGCTGCGCGAACTGTACGACACGCTGCGCGCGGACGGCATTGAACTCGACACGCTATCGATGGGCATGTCGGCCGATATGCGCGCTGCCATCATGGAAGGCGCGACCATTGTTCGCGTTGGCAGCGCCATCTTCGGCGCACGCCAGTACAACCAAGGATAAATAATGAAGATCGCTTTCATCGGTGGCGGCAATATGGCCGCGGCACTGATCGCAGGCCTGGCCGGCAAGCTGACGCCCGGCGCCAATATTCATGTGGTGGACCCGAATCCGGCCTCGCTGGAAAAGCTGACGCGAGAGTACGGCGTGACCGTGGCGGCGACAGCCGGTGCGGAAGTGGCCAGCGCTGAAGTGATCGTGCTGGCGGTGAAGCCGCAAGTGATGCGCGACGTGGTGGCGCAGGTGTTGCCGCAGCTGCAGGCCGCGCAGCAGGGGGGACGCACGCCGCTGGTGCTGTCGATTGCAGCAGGCATCCGCGCGGCGGACCTGTCGCGCTGGCTGGGTGGCTACAGCGCTATCGTGCGCACCATGCCGAATACGCCGGCGCTGATCGGCATGGGCGTGACGGGCATGGTGGCATCGTCCGGCGTGACGGCGCAGCAGCGCGACGCAGCGGACCAGATCATGAAGGCCGTCGGCACCACCGTGTGGCTGGACAATGAATCCCTGATCGACCCGGTGACCGCCGTTTCAGGCAGCGGCCCGGCCTATGTGTTCTACTTCATTGAAGCGATGCAGCAGGCCGCCCTTGAAATGGGACTGACGGCGGAGCAGGGCACCCAGCTGGCCATTGCCACCTTCACCGGCGCCGCCCAGCTGGCCGCGCAATCGCCTGATTCCGTGTCGGTGTTGCGCGAGCGCGTGACGTCCAAAGGCGGCACCACTTACGCCGCGCTGACCAGCATGGAAGACAGCGGCGTGAAGCCCGCCATCGTGAAAGCCCTGCACGCCGCCGCCGCCCGCGGCAAGGAACTCGGCGAACAGCTCGGCGCCGCTGACTAAGCTCGCGGCTCGTCAGACCAGGCGTCGCAGGCCGATGCTTCGTGCATTACTTGCGGGCGATGATCACGCCTAATGCAATGCCGATGGCTGCGCCGATGGTGACGGACTTCCAGGGATTGTCGCGCACATAGACGTTGGTCGCTTCGGCCGCCATCTTGCCTTTGGCGAGCATCGAATCTTCCAGCTTGTGCAGGTCTTTCTTGGCCGTGCGCAGGGTGTCCTCGAATTTGGCCTTGACCATATTGAGGTCGTCCGTGCCGGCCGAGGCCGCGCCGCGCAGCCATTGCTCGGCGTCCTGGATGGCGTGCTTCAGGTCTTGCATCAGGCGCTCGCGGGCTTCCGCGTTTTCGGCGCTATGGGAATGGGTACTGCCATTGGCCATGCCGCCGCCGTTGGGCTTAGGAGTGGATTGGGGTGTTTGGTCCATGATCGCCTCGTCTAAGTGAACAGCACACAGGTGAGTTTAATCAACGCAGGGCGTAGTCCAATGCAATTCCGGCAAACACGGCTGCGCCCAGGTAGTTATTGTGGCGGAACGCGGCAAAGCAAGGCGCACGCTCGCGCCCACGGATCAGGAAGTAGTGATAAACGGCACAGCCCGTAGCAATGGCCACGCCCAGGGTGAAAGGCCAGCCCAGGCCATAATGCAGGCCGGTGGCGATCCAGATGCCGATCTGACCGGCATAGCAGAGCATGATTGCCGCCACGTCGAAGCGGCCGAACGTGATCGCGGAAGTCTTGATGCCGATTTTCAGGTCGTCGTCGCGGTCAACCATCGCGTATTCAGTGTCGTAGGCGACGGACCAGAATACATTGCCCAGCACAAGAAGCCATGCCCAGCCCGGCACGGAATTCTGCACGGCGGCATAAGACATTGGAATGCCGAAACCAAAAGCGATACCCAGATAAGCCTGTGGAATCGCGAAAAAGCGCTTGAAGTAGGGATAAGTGCCGGCAATGATCACTGCAGCCACCGACAGCTGCTTGACCAGCGTATTCAGCGGCAGGATCAGCATGAAGGACACGATGGCCAGCACTGCCGCAATCGTCAGCGCTTCCTTGCCGGAGATGCGGCCGCTGGTGATCGGGCGCTCAGCCGTGCGCTTCACATGTCGGTCGAAATCCTGGTCAGCGTAGTCGTTGACGGCGCAGCCTGCCGAGCGCATCAGGAAAGTGCCCAGCACAAAGATCAGCAGCAGGCGCAGGTCCGGCACGCCGCCCGAAGCCAGCCACAGTGCGCCCAAGGTCGGCCACAGCAGCAGCACGGTGCCGATGGGCTTGTCCAGGCGGACCAGGCGAAAATACAGTTGGAGGCGGCTGAGTGGCTGGGCAGTGGCTTGCACGGAAATCTCGGTTATCAGTGACGATAGCCCGGTATTTTACTCCGCGTGCCCGTTGAGCGTGATGACCCCCGGCAGCTTGCACTGGGCCACGGCCTGCACCACGGCGTCGATCGCCGCCTTGCGGGTGAAACTCTTGCGCCAGACGATGACCACGCGGCGCGTCGGCTCCGGATCATCGAAATAGCGGAAAGCCAGCATGCTGTCCTTGCCTTCCATATCCGGTACGGACGCGCGGGGCAGCACGGTCAGGCCGATACCGCTGGCGACCATATGGCGGATGGTTTCCAGCGACGAGCCTTCAAAAGTACGCTGCATGCCATTGCCCGGCGTGGAGAAGCGCGCCATTTCCGGGCAGACTTCCAGCACCTGATCGCGGAAGCAGTGGCCATTCCCCAGCAGGAGCATGGTTTCCTGTTTCAGATCCTCGGCCGGAATGCGGTCGCGCGAAGCCCATGGATGGTTGCGCGGCATGGCCACGACAAAGGGCTCGTCATACAGCGGCTGCACGGCCATGCCGTGTTCCGGCAGGGGCAGCGCCATGATGGCCGCATCCAGCTCACCCTGGCGCAGCATCTCCAGCAGCTTGACGGTGAAATTCTCCTGCAGCACCAGCGGCATCTGCGGGGTGTTATCGATCATGGCCTTGACCAGCGGCGGCAGCAGATAAGGGCCAATGGTGTAAATCACGCCGAGGCGCAGCGGACCGGCCAGCGGGTCCTTGTTCTGCTTGGCCAGCTCCTTGATGGCGGCGGTCTGCTCCAGCACGCGCTCGGCCTGGGCCACGATCTGGGCACCCAGCGGCGTCACGGAAATCTCGGCGCCTCCGCGCTCGAACAATACGACGCCCAACTCGTCTTCGAGCTTCTTGATGGCGACCGACAGCGTCGGCTGGGCGACAAAACAGGCCTCAGCCGCATGTCCGAAGTGTTTCGCCCGCGCAACAGCGACGATGTATTTAAGTTCGGTGAGGGTCATGGACTCATTTGAACACAGGCGATGCCTATATGCAATGCTCGGTTACGGTGATAGGGTCTGGCTATAATGTCCCACAAACGTACTAGCGAGGTGCACGCATGTCATCCATTCTCGGGCACGAAGAAGCCCAAAGCTACATCCACAAGCTGTTGAAGGCCATGCACCAGGTCGGCGGCTCCGATCTATTCATTTCAGCCGATTTTCCGCCTAGTATCAAGTCGCAGGGCGCGATGCGGCCACTCAGCCAGCAAAGGCTGACGCCCGACGTCACCCGTGCGCTGGCCTACGCCATCATGAACGAGAAGCAGCGGCGCGAGTTCGAAACTGAGCTGGAATGCAATTTCGCCATTTCGCTGCCGGACGTATGCCGCTTCCGCGTCAACGTCTTCGTTCAGCAGCAGGCGGTGGGCATGGTGATCCGTACCATCGCCTCCGAAATTCCCAACTTCGAAAAGCTCGATCTGCCGGAAGTGCTGAAAGAAGTCGTGATGACCAAGCGCGGACTGGTGCTGGTGGTGGGCGGCACGGGCTCCGGCAAATCGACCACGCTGGCGGCGATGATCGACTACCGCAATGCCAACTCGGCTGGCCACATCATCACGGTGGAAGACCCGGTCGAATACGTCCATAAAAATAAGGGCTGCCTGATCACGCACCGCGAAGTGGGCGTCGATACTCTGAGCTGGCACCACGCGCTGAAGAACACCCTGCGCCAGGCACCGGATGTGATCCTGATCGGCGAGATCCGCGACACCGAAACCATGGAGCACGCGATCGCGTTTGCGGAGACGGGCCACCTGTGCCTGGGTACCCTGCACGCGAATAACGCCAACCAGACCATGGACCGCATCATCAACTTCTTCCCGGAGGAGCGGCGCAACCAGTTGCTGATGGACTTGTCCTCCAACCTGCGCGCGATCGTATCGCAGCGCCTGATCCGCACCCAGGACGGCAAGGGGCGCAAGGCCGCGATTGAAATCCTGCTGAATACGCCGACCATCTCCGAGATGATCTTCAAGGGGAACTTCCACGCGATCAAGGAAATCATGCACAAGTCGCGCGAACTGGGCATGTGCACCTTCGACCAGGCGCTGTACGAACTCTATAATAAGGGCTACATCGCCTACGAAGAGGCCCTGCGCAATGCGGACTCCGCGAACCAACTGCGCCTGCAGATCAAGCTCAGTGGCAAAGGTCCCGAAGATGGCGGCCCCGGTGGGCGTCCGGGCGAATTGAGCATGCAGGTGGACGAAGAAGAGGAAGAAGAATAAGCAATGCCGAAGTTTGAAGACAAAATGTGCACGCGCACCGAACTGGCCGCGCGCGTGGCGGCCCTGCCGAAGCCGGTGGTGATGACCAATGGGGTGTTCGACATCCTGCACCGCGGGCATGTGACTTATCTGGCGCAGGCGCGCGAGCTGGGCGCTTCGCTGGTGGTGGCGGCGAACACGGATGCGTCGGTGAAGCGCCTGGGCAAGGGCGACGATCGTCCGCTGAATAGCTGCGACGACCGCATGGCGCTGCTGGCGGCGCTGGAGTCGGTGTCGCTGGTGGTGCCGTTCGACGAGGATACGGCGCTGGAGGCAGTGCTGGAAGCGCGTCCCGAGATTTACGCCAAGGGCGGCGACTATGATATGACGGCCATCCCGGAAGGGAAGGCGGTGCTGGCATATGGCGGCAAGGCTGTCGCCATCGATTTCGAACATGACCGTTCGACCACCAAGCTGCTGGCGAAGGTGCGCATGTTCACCTGACCTGGAGGACATATGGCAAGCGCGCGGATTTTCGGCATCCTGCTCACGGAAGAGGGCATGGCCGAACTGGAGATGGCCCTTCGCGATTACTGGAGCGACGGGCCGGCGGGCAAATACCTGTACTGCAAGGAGGCCACGCCGGACCGGGCGTTCTTCCATGCGGTGGTGGAATGCCGCAATAAAGAAGACGGCGCCGAGTTCGAAGCCGAGTTCTATATCCCGAACCGATTTGTGAAGGTGGTGATGTCGGGCCTGGAGCGCAAGCACATCGGCTTCGTCTGGCCCGCCGACTAAACCTTGGGGTCTAAACCTTGGGGTCTAAACCTTGGGGTCAAACCTTGGGGTCAAACCTTGGGGTCAGATCCGACATTCGGACATTTTTCGGCAATGCGCTGCTCCCATTGACGTACGGCTCTGCTTACCGTCTTATACGACACCCCGAAATGCGCGGCGATATCCTGCATTGAATAGGCGGTGGAAGCATAGGCACGCGCCATCGCCTCATTTCGCACTGGATACAAACGTCCATACTCATGCAGCGTATGCGCCAGCGTTCGCCGGGCATGCATAGACGTGCCCGCGAGGCCGGGGTCATGCGGATTTGTGCCGAATTGATAGGGCGTGCGACCAAACACCAGATCCGCGCGCGCTAGTCGTAATGGGTCGGATTGCCCGTACCCCTGTCTGACGAATCGTGCATAAGCGCGACGCGCGGCGTGCGTACGTGAACCAAACTGTGCCAGTAGCCATTCCGATTGCAACCATCGCGGTGAGGGCCGCCGCCCAATCATGTAATGGTGACTGCTCCAGTGCCACTTGGACTCCGTACTGACCAGCTGCGCACGTACAGGATTCAGAACTACGTAGCGCGCCACTTCAAGCAACTGGGACTGATGCTCGATCAATACAGCATGATAGCGTCCTTGAAGCAGTGGACCGCACAGCTTGTGCCGAAAATTGAAGGCCTGCGCGTAACTGCTGTTCAGGTGGCGCATGCCTTGCGCGAGGTTGGCGTCGGCGGTTGTGAGTAGCAGATGAAAATGGTTGGGCATCTGGCAAAAGGCGTGGACTGCAAAGTTGTAGCGATAGGCGGTCTGGCCGAGCAAGTCCTGCCAAATGTAGTAGTCGCGACTGTCCAGGTAGATGACGGAGCGGCGCGTTCCACGTGAGGTCACGTGATAAATCGCGCCGGCGAATTGGATGCGAAGGGGACGGGTCATTGCTTCAGACTAGCCGGGCGGAAGCAAGCGATCTTGATTCGGCGCAGGAGCGCGCGAAAAAATGTCCGAATGTCGGATCTGACCCCAGGGTGTTAGGCGCCGCCGGCGTAGTTTTGCTGGCGCCAGGCTTCGTAGATGACCACGGCCACAGTATTGGACAGGTTCAGGCTGCGGTTGCCGGGCTGCATGGGCAATCTGATGCGCTGCGTCGCCGGGAAGGTTTCGCGGAATTCGGGCGCCAGGCCGCGGGTTTCGCTGCCGAAGACGAACACGTCGCCCGGTTGAAACGCCAGTTCGGCAAAGGGACGCGAGCCGTGTGTGGTCATCGCGAACAGACGATCGGCGGCGGGCTGCACGGCAGCCAGAAACGCGGCCCAGTCCTTGTGCACCTGCATCCGCGCATATTCGTGGTAGTCCAACCCTGCGCGTTTCAGCTTGGCGTCATCCAGTTCGAAGCCCAGCGGCTCGATCAGATGCAGCTGCGCGCCCGTGTTTGCACACAGGCGGATCACATTGCCGGTATTCGGCGGTATTTCTGGATTGACCAGTACGACATGAAACAACTCAGTTCTCCCAATTCATTGATGCGGCGGTGTCCGCGCGAAGACAAAATTGCTGACCCGCGCGGCGCCATAGCGTTTCAGCGTGGCCGCCAGCTCCTCCAGCGTTTCGCCACTGCTCATCACATCGTCGACGACGCCGATGTGGCGGCCTTCGACCAGCGCGCGGTCCGGCACGGCAAACGCTCCCTGCATATTGGCACGGCGCGCGCCCGGTGCCAGCTCGCTTTGCGCCCGCGTTTCGCGCACCCGGCACAGTAAGCGCGGCGCTACCGCGACGCCCAGCGTTCGTCCCAAGGGACGCGCGATTTCCAGCGCCTGATTGAATCCGCGCTCCGCCAGCCGCGCTTCACCCAGCGGCACGGGACAGAGCACAGCAGGCAAGCCGTACGAAGCAATGCATACCGCGGACGCCAGCAATTCCCCGAACAAGCGCGCGTGCGCCAGCCGGGCGCCGAATTTTAGCTGAAGCACGAGCCGGTCGAGCGGCATTTCGTATGAGCAGGCAGTCACAGTGGCGTCGTAAGCGGGCGCGCAGGACAGGCAGCGCGCGCACGGCAGCTCCGCCGGACACCCGGCCGGCAGCGGATTCGCACACACCGGGCAGCGCGCCACGTCAATGCTGAAAAATTGACAACGGCATGCCGTGCACAGCAGCTCCCCGCCGCGCCCTCCGCACAGCACGCAATTACAGGGCAGGATCGTCGCCAGAAATTGGCCAGCCATCGCGTTTTGCCACGAGCAGGTAAACTGGCACATTATCTCATCTCGCACCCGTAATAAATATGCAAGTCCCAGCAAATCCGCCCAAGCTGAGCGCCCCTATTGATCTGGATCGTGTCCGCGCCCTGTTTGACGATCCCGCCCGCATCGCGCACGCCGATTTTCTGCGGCGTGAAATCGCCAGCCGCATGCACGAGCGCCTGGAGCTGATCAAACTGAATCCCCAGCGCGTGCTGGACGCGGGCTGCGGCACGGGAGCCGATCTGCCTATCTTGCAAAAGTTCTATGCCGCTGCCCAGATTCTGGGGCTGGATGCGTCGCCAGCGATGCTGCAAGCGGCGCAGGGGCAGGGCGGCAAGTCGGCCCTGAATCAGTTGATTTCCAGGCTGCTGCCGGCCAAGTCCGGCATCGATCTGATTTGCGGCGACCTGGCCGAGCTGCCATTGGGGCAGAACTCTCTGGACCTGGTCTGGTCTAACCTGGCATTGCATTGGCATCCGCAGCCGGACCGCGTGTTCGCTGAGTGGCGCCGTGTGCTGCGCGTGAATGGCTTGCTGATGTTTTCCTGCTTCGGGCCGGACACCATGCAGGAGGTGCGCACGGCCTTCGCGGAAGTCGACCTGGCCGTCCACACCCTGCCATTCGTGGATATGCACGATTTCGGCGACCAGCTGGTGGAGGCGGGCTTTGCCACGCCGGTGATGGATATGGAGAAGATCACGGTCACCTATGACACACCGGAAAAGCTGCTGGCCGACGTGCGCGCCCTGGGCGGCAATCCGCTCGGTTCGCGCCGCAAGGGGCTGCTGGGACGGGCGGCATACCTGCGCCTGCTGCAGGCGTTCGAGCGGCAGCGCCGTTCGGACGGCAAGCTGGGTTTGACCTTTGAAGTGATCTATGGACACGCCTTCCGTCCGGTGCCGCGGGTGACCAAAGACGGGGAAGCGATTATTCGTTTTGATCTGCCGCGAAAGCCTAAAAATTAGGCAGTCATAGGGAAAATGGCGTCACAATTCGGTCATCAAAGGCATTTTCCCTTGATGAAAGATAAGCATCCTGCTTATAATCCTTGACTAATTTTGCCAGCTGTTCGCTCACACGAATCGTAGGCAAAAAAGCAAGAAGTAAAGAATCCGCAGCGCCAAAGGTGATGTTGGGTCGCATTTGGCGATGTCAAGGTTCCAGCTCGGTCTCATGTAAGAAGTTTTTACCTGGGTCCGGCGTGGAGCCTTTAGCTGTTTAGCGCACGGCGGTGGCTTCAGCGAACCGCGCAGTGATGAAATTATTTTTATTTTTGGGTGGTTGGGGAAAACATGAAACTTGCGAAGCGACTTCAATCGTTGATGCTCGGGCTGGCCGCAGTATCCGCCGGAATTCCGGCGCTGGCCGCACCAGCAGCATCTGCGACTGGTACGTATCAAGCAGCGACCGGCGGCACCGGCGGTCCGATGGTGCATGAGCTGAACCTGCAGGCTCCGGCAACGCGCATCGCCGCTGAGATCTACAGCCTGCACACGCTGATGATGATTATCTGCCTGGTCATCTTCGTTGCCGTCTTCGGCGTGATGTTCTACTCCATCATCAAGCACCGCAAGTCCGTCGGCCACAAAGCCGCCACCTTCCACGAATCCACAGCCGTCGAAATCGCCTGGACCGTCGTTCCGTTCCTGATCGTGATCGGCATGGCCCTGCCGGCGACCCGCACCGTGGTCGCCATGAAAGACACCTCCAACGCCGACGTGACCATCAAGGCCACGGGCATGCAGTGGAAGTGGGGCTATGACTATCTGAAAGGCGAAGGCGAGGGCATCTCCTTCATCTCCAACATCGCTACCCCGCGTGACGCGGTGGGTGCGCCTGGCGTGGCACCGACCAAGCCACGTACCGATACCTATCTGCTGGAAGTCGATAACGAACTGGTGGTGCCGGTAAACAAGAAGGTCCGCATCGTGACCACCGCCAACGACGTGATCCACTCCTGGACCATCCCGGCCTTCGGCGTGAAGCAGGATGCGATCCCTGGTTTCGTACGCGACACCTGGTTCAAAGCCGAACACACCGGCACCTTCCGCGGCACCTGCGTGGAACTGTGCGGTAAAGAGCACGCCTTCATGCCGATCGTGGTGCACGTCGTGACCGCCGAAGAGTACACCGCCTGGGTGGACGGCAAGAAGAAGGAAATGGCCGCACTGGCGGACGATCCGAACAAGACCTGGACCATCGACGAACTGAAAACCAAGGGCGAGAAGGTCTACAACTCGAACTGCGCGGTCTGCCACCAGGCAACCGGCAAGGGCGTGCCAGGCGCATTCGCTGCGCTGGACGGTTCCCCAGTGGTCAATGGTCCTAAAGCTGACCAGATCCATGTTCTGCTGAACGGTAAGAAGAGCGGCAAGTTCCCAGGCGAGATGCCGGCGTGGAAGCAGCTGTCCGATACCGACATCGCGGCTGTTATTACCTTCACCCGCAACTCCTGGTCGAACAAGGCAGCGGAAAACATCGTTCAACCAGCCGAAGTTGTGGCTGCGCGCAAGTAATTAGGAGCTTCACATGAGCACGACTACTATCGATCACGCACACGATCACGCACACGGCGATCACGATCACGCTCACGACCATCCGGAAGGCTTCCGCCGCTGGCTGTTCGCGACCAACCACAAGGACATCGGTACCCTGTACATGTGGTTCTCCTTCATCATGCTGCTGTCCGGCGGCGTGCTGGCGCTGATGATCCGTACCGAGTTGTTCCAGCCTGGCCTGCAGTTCTTCCAGCCTGAGTTCTTCAACCAGCTGACCACCATGCACGGTCTGGTGATGGTGTTCGGCGCCATCATGCCGGCTTTCGTGGGCTTCGCTAACTGGATGATCCCGCTGCAGATCGGCGCATCCGACATGGCCTTCGCCCGCATGAACAACTTCTCGTKCTGGCTGCTGCCTCCTGCGGCAATCCTGCTGGCCGCGTCGTTCTTCGTGCCTGGCGGCGCCACCGCTGCCGGCTGGACCCTGTACGCTCCGCTGTCGACCCAGATGGGCATCGGCATGGACATGGGTATCTTCGCCATGCACATCATGGGCGCATCGTCCATCATGGGTTCCATCAACATCATCGTCACCATCCTGAACATGCGCGCTCCCGGCATGACCCTGATGAAGATGCCGATGTTCTGCTGGACCTGGCTGATTACCGCCTATCTGCTGATCGCCGTGATGCCAGTGCTGGCCGGCGCGATCACTATGACCCTGACCGACCGTCACTTCGGCACCTCCTTCTTCAACGCCGCCGGCGGTGGTGACCCGGTCATGTACCAGCACATCTTCTGGTTCTTCGGTCACCCGGAGGTGTACATCATGATTCTGCCGGCCTTCGGTATCGTGTCGCAGATCGTTCCAGCCTTCGCCCGCAAGCCGCTGTTCGGCTACGCTTCGATGGTGTACGCAACCGCTTCCATCGCGATTCTGTCCTTCATCGTGTGGGCGCACCACATGTTCACCACCGGCATGCCGGTGACCTCGCAGCTGTTCTTCATGTACGCAACCATGCTGATCTCCGTGCCGACCGGCGTGAAGGTCTTCAACTGGATCGCGACCATGTGGAAAGGCTCGATGACCTTTGAAACCCCGATGCTGTTCGCTGTGGGCTTCATCTTCGTGTTCACCATGGGCGGCTTCACCGGCCTGATCCTGGCAGTGACCCCGGTCGACATCCAGCTGCAGGATACCTACTACGTGGTGGCGCACTTCCACTACGTGCTGGTGGCAGGTTCCCTGTTTGCGCTGTTCGCCGGCTTCTACTACTGGTCGCCGAAGTGGACTGGCCACATGTACAACGAAACCATGGGCAAGCTGCACTTCTGGCTGTCCCTGATCACTTTCAACGTGACCTTCTTCCCGATGCACTTCCTGGGCCTGGCCGGTATGCCACGCCGCTACGCCGACTACCCGGCGCAGTTCGCAGACTTCAACGCGATCGCCTCCATCGGCGCCTTCGGTTTCGGTCTGTCGCAGGTGTTCTTCCTGTTCTTCGTGGTGCTGCCAACCATCCGTGGTGGCAAAGCTGCTGCGGACAAGCCTTGGGATGGCGCTGAAGGCCTGGAGTGGACCGTGCCGTCGCCGGCGCCGTTCCACACCTTCGAAGTACCGCCAACCGTTAAGTAATACCCTGGGGCGGGCGCGCCAGCGTCCGCCCTTGTAAAGGAAGCACCATGTCTGACCCGAAGAAGCCGAACAGCAACCTGCGCCTGGCCCTGATCCTGTTGTCCATCGCCGTGGTGTTCTTTGTTTCCGTCATCGGCAAACAATGGATACTGAGGCACTGAAATGAGCGATAAGGAAGTCCAGGGCGCGAAGAACAAGCTGCTTGGCAAGCTCCTGGTCGTAGCGGTAATGATGTTCGGGTTCGGCTACGCGCTGATCCCGGTGTACAAGCACCTGTGCGAGGTGCTGGGCCTGAACCTGATCGATGGCAAGCCGGAAGCAGCGGCAGTCAACAGCCAGGTCGACAAGAGCCGCAGCATCACGGTGGATTTGGTCAGCAATGTGCAGGGCACTTTGCGTTTCCGCCCCACCGTCAACAGCGTGACCGTGCATCCCGGCGAATTGACGACGGTGGTGTATGAAGTAGTGAACAGCGTGCCGCGTACGGTGAAGGCCCAGGCCATCCCAAGCTACACGCCGCAGGAAGTAACGCCGCACTTCAAGAAGATTGAGTGCTTCTGCTTCAAGGAGCAGATCCTCAAGCCGAACGAGGCGCGGCAGATGCCCGTGGTGTTCTTCATCGATCCGGCCGTGCCGAAGAGCGTGAAGACCGTCACTCTGTCGTACACCTTTATCGAGGCGGCAGGTCTGGATAACAAGACCGCGTCCAATTAAGGAAGGCAGATGGCTTCGTTTTTGTATTCGATGAAAGCAGTGATCTGGTCGTTTTTCGGCCTGCGCCGCAAAGGCGATTTTGACAAGGATACCGAGAAGCTGAACCCGGTCCACGTCATCATCGCAGCCCTGCTGGGCGTTGCCATATTTATTGGCTTGCTGATTTCGGTCATCAAGTTCGTCGTATTGAAGTAATTTTTGCAGTTCACGGATACCGTTTCTAGGAGATGAAAATGAGTTCGAATAACGCCGCGGCACCGTACTACTTCGTGCCTGGCCCGTCCAAGTGGCCAATGTTGGCAGGTATCTCCCTGCTGATTACCATGATCGGCGCATCCGCATGGGTGAACGACGCGTCGTGGGGTATGGCCTGCAACCTGATCGGCATCGCCATGACCCTGGTCGTGCTGTATTTCTGGTTTGGCGATGCGATCGCCGAATCCGAAGGCGGCATGTACAGCAAGCGCATCGACATCTCCTACCGCTGGTCGATGGGCTGGTTCATCTTCTCCGAAGTGATGTTCTTCGGCGCCTTCTTCGGCGCGCTGTTCTACGCACGCACCATCACCATGCCTTGGCTGTCGGACCTGGATCACAAACTGATCTGGCCTGACTTCAACGGCATCTGGGGCAATATCGGTCCGGCCGGCGTGGTTGAATCCTTCAACACCATGGGTCCGTTCCCGATCCCGACCATCAACACCGCGCTGCTGCTGACCTCCGGCCTGACCCTGACCATCTCCCACCACGCCCTGCAAGCTGGCAAGCGTGGCAAGACCGCCTTCTGGCTGGCTGCCACCATCCTGCTGGGCGCAGTGTTCATGGGCTTCCAGGCGTTCGAGTACATCCACGCTTACCATGAGCTGAACCTGAAGCTGTCCTCCGGTATCTACGGTTCGACCTTCTTCATGCTGACCGGCTTCCACGGCTTCCACGTGACCATGGGCGCGATCATGCTGTCGGTGGTGCTGTATCGTGTGATGAAGGGCCACTTCACCCCTGAACACCACTTCGCGTTTGAAGGCGCCGCCTGGTACTGGCACTTCGTTGACGTGGTCTGGCTCGGCCTGTACGTGGTCGTGTACTGGATGTAATACGCGGGTATAATGCGCGGCGGAACCAGCCGTGCAATGCCCGATAAAAAAAGCCGCAGCGGGTGCTGCGGCTTTTTGCTTTTATCCGCCGTAGGCGCGTATACCTGTGGGGTGGATGTACCCTAGCTTGTACAGCACAAGGATGATCACGAACAGCAGGATCGAGAAGCCGACGCGCATCGCGAGCGCACGCACCATGCGCGGGTCGCCGCCTTTACCTCGCAAGAGGAAAACCACCGCGCTGGCGAGGCTGCCGATGATCAGGATAAACGCAACGGCAACGAAGATTTTCATGTCAGTTTTGCAGGATTAGTCAGGGCTCCCATTGTAATGCGTATCGCTTTCCGCTTTAAGCTCATTCCCTTTCTGGCAATGCTGGTGCTGGTGGCAATCGGCATCTCCGCCGCGCGCTGGCAGACCGGCCGCGCCGAGCAGAAGGAAGCGCTGGCGGCCAGGCTGTCCGCCGGCGTTGCCGCCGAAGCCGTGGAGCTGAGCGCGGAGCCAGTGCGCGCCGAAGAGATCGAATTCCGCCGCGTGCGTGTTACCGGCGAATGGCTGCCCAACTGGCCGCTCTATCTGGACAATCGTCCGTATCAGGGCCGCGCCGGCTTCTACCTGCTGATGCCCCTCAAGCTCGCCGGCAGCAATATGCATGTGCTGGTGGTGCGTGGCTGGCTGCCGCGTGATGCGGCCGACCGCAACAAACTGCCGGAAGTGAGCACGCCGTCCGGCACCGTCACCATCGAAGGCGTGGCGCACCAGAACGCAGGCCATGTCATGGAGCTGGGCAGCGTGAAGCTTGCGCCCCGTGCCATCGTGCAGAATGCCGATGCGGCCGGCGTGGCCGCTGCCACGGGCCTGGCATTCCAGCCGGTCATGCTGGAACAAACGTCGGCCGACGCCGGCGCCGCAGGGCAGGGCGCACAGCTGGTGCGCGACTGGCCGGCTCCTTCGCTCGGCATCGAAAAACACCGTGGCTATGCCTTCCAGTGGTACGCACTGGCTGTGATGGCCTTCCTCTTCTTCGTTTTCACCGGATTCAAGAAAAGTGGACAGCAATAAGAACGAACCCCAGCAGCGCTCCGGGCGCTTGAAAATGTTTGCGGTGCTGGCAGTGTGCGCCGCGCCGATCGTCGCTTCTTACTTCACCTATTACGTGATCAAGCCGAAAGGCGGCAGCACCAATTACGGTGATTTGATCGACCCGCGCCAGCATCCGATTCCGGCGATGCCGAGCAAGCTGCTGTCCGGCGAGCCCAAAAAACTGGAAGACTACAAGGGTAAATGGATCATGCTGAAGGTCGGCGGCTCCGACTGCCAGCAGGAATGCCAGGACATGCTGTTCATGATGCGCCAGCTGCGTACCATGCAGGGCAAGGAGATGGAGCGCATTGAGCGCGTGTGGCTGATCACCGATGAACAGCCGCTGGAAACCATGCTGATGCGCGTGAACGATGGCACCCATATGCTGCGCGCGCCCGCCGCCGACGTAGCCAGATGGCTGCCGGTGGAGCAGGGCGAGCGCGCCGATGACCACATTTACCTGATCGACCCGCTGGGTAACCTGATGATGCGTTTCCCGAAGAACGCCGACCCAACCAAAGTAAAGAAGGATCTCGCCAAGCTGCTCAAGGCTTCGGCGATCGGATAAGTTATGCATCAAACTTCCCTGGCCCAGATGATTGTCACCGCGCTGCTGGTTGCGGTGCTGCCCCTGTCCATGGTGTGGATCTCGAAGGACGTCAGCAAATACCGCAAGCTGGTGTGGGTGGGCGTATTCCTGTGCTTCGACCTGATCGTGTTTGGCGCCTTCACGCGCCTGACCGATTCGGGCCTGGGCTGTCCGGACTGGCCGGGCTGCTATGGCCTTGCCAATCCTTTCCTGGCGCATGAGCAGATCAGCGCTGCGGAAGCCCTGATGCCGACTGGTCCCGTGACCGTGTTCAAGGCGTGGATTGAAATGATCCACCGCTATCTGGCCATGACGATCGGTATTCTGATTGTGGCGATGGCGGGCGTATCGTGGTGGCAGTGGCGCAAGCGCAACCCGTTCCGCCGCACCGTCCCTCCGGGCTTTCCTACCTTGTTGTTCTTCTTCGTCTGCCTGCAGGGCGCGTTTGGCGCCTGGACCGTGACGCTGAAACTGCAGCCAGTCATCGTGTCGACCCACCTGCTGCTGGGCATGGGCCTGCTGGCCATGCTGACCTGGTTCGGTGGGCGTGAAGACCAGGCGATTGCGCCGTTGCGCCAGTCCGGTGCGCCGATCAATGTACTGCCGCATGTCCGTTGCATGGCCATCGTTTCGGCTGTGGTGCTGGTGTTGCAACTGGCGCTTGGCGCCTGGGTCAGCACGAATTACGCGACCCTGGCCTGTACCGAATTCCCGCTGTGCGCGGGCAAGCTGGTGCCGGAGATGGATTTTGCACAAGGTTTCCATTTGTGGCGCGAACTGGGCAAGACAGCCGCCGGCCACTATTTGCCGTTCTCCGCGCTGACGGCCATCCATTGGGTGCATCGCAATTTTGCCTTTGTGGTGGTGCTGGTGCTTGGCTACACGGCCTTGCGCGCCTGGCGCGTGACGGGCTTGCGCAAGGTGTCGAGCTGGATTCTCGGCTTGCTGGTTTTGCAAGCTGCCACCGGCATCGCGACCATTTACCTGAACTTCCCTCTGGCGATTGCGGTCATCCATAACGCCGGAGCAGCTGGCCTGGTCCTTTTGCTGACCATGTTAAACTATCGGGCTAAGTTTCTCGCAGCGCCCGCACGTACCTACTAAATGACGACTCGTACCGCCACCTTGAAATCGAACAGCCGCTTCGCCCAGTACATGGCGCTGACCAAGCCGCGCGTGACGCAGCTGGCCGTGTTCTGCGCCGTGATCGGCATGTTCCTCGCCACGGACGGCATGCCGGACTGGCGTGTTGTCGTCGCGGCTACGATCGGCATCTGGCTTTTGGCGGGGGCGGCGTTTGCCGTGAACTGCCTGGCCGAGCGCGAGATCGACGCGCGCATGGCGCGTACCGCGCGCCGTCCGATGGCGCTGGGTGAAATCACCGTCAAGCAGACCGTTGTCTTCGCTGCCGTGATCGGCGGCCTCGGCATGTACATCCTGCACCAGCTGGTGAATCCGCTGACCATGTGGCTGACCTTTGTGACATTTGTCGGCTATGCATTGATTTATACGATGGTGCTGAAGCCCGCAACGCCGCAGAACATTGTGATTGGTGGCCTGTCGGGCGCGATGCCGCCTGCGCTGGGCTGGGCGGCGGTTGCGAACGACGTGCCGATGCAGGCATGGCTGCTGGTGCTGATCATCTTCGTCTGGACTCCGCCGCACTTCTGGGCACTTGCCATGTACCGCCGCGACGACTACGCCAAGTCCGGTCTGCCCATGCTGCCTGTGACCCATGGCCTGGGCTTCACCGCGTTCAATATCTGGCTGTATTCCATCGCGCTGGCCGCGACCACGCTGCTGCCATTTGCCGTGAAGATGAGCGGCCTGATTTATCTGGGCAGCGCGGTGGTGCTGAATGCCGTCTTCCTTTACTACGGCTGGCAGATCTACCGCCACTACACGGACATCGTGGCACGCAAGGCATTTACCTGGTCCATCATTTACCTGTCCCTGCTGTTCGCAGCACTGCTGGTTGATCACTACTTCAAGTTCTGAGCGCTATGAAAAAACTGTTCGCGGCATTGCTGATGCTCGCGGCCCTGGTGGGCTGCGGCGAAAAACGGCTGAAGTTTGAAAACACCGATATCACCGGCATCGACTACGCCAAAAGCTTCGCGCTGCACGACCACACCGGCAAGCCGGTGACGCTGGATTCGTACAAAGGCAAAGTCGTGGTGCTGTTCTTCGGCTTCACCCAATGCCCGGACGTGTGCCCGACCACCATGGCCGAAATGTCGAACGTGATGAAGGACCTCGGTCCGCAAGCCGACCAGGTGCAAGTGCTGTTCGCCACGCTGGACCCTGAGCGAGACTCCAAGGAACTGCTGGCGCAATACGTGCCGCAATTCGACAAGCGCTTCGTTGGCCTGTACGGCACGCCTGAAGAAATCGCGAAGACGGCCAAGGACTTCAAGGTCTTCTACCAGAAAGTGCCTGGCAAGACCCCGGACAGCTACACCATCGACCACACCGCCGGCAGCTACGTCTTCGACAAAGAAGGCAAGCCCCGCCTGTTCCTGCGCCACGGACAAGGCCCGGCTCCGATCGTCCATGACCTGAAGCTGCTGCTGTCCTGATCACTCCTGCTGTGCCAACGCGAAGCCGCTGTACTTCGCGTTGGCCGTGATCTCTTCACCTACAAAAGACGGCGGCACATAAGCCGCTGATGCCTCGGCGCTCTCAAATTCAATCTCGAAAACTAGCAACCCTCCAAGGGGGTGCTCATATACATCGAGCGCACCGCCAGCCACCGAGTAGCGCATCTTGCGCGCGACTGCGCCGGGTAGTACGAGCAGGCTCCCATACTCCTCGCGGCTTAAATAAACGCTCACCACTTGTTTGGATTCGTATTTCTTCCCGAGCTTATAAACTATCCCGACGCCATCTTCACTGACCGCGCGCAGCCGCAATCTGCCACCGTCGAGATATTTGTCCTCGATCCGGCGTACGCGGCACGCGGACAAATCGAGCAGGGACGCATCCGGTACCAGCCACCTGCGCTCAAACTCCGGCAAAGAATACTTTGGCACAATCATATCGCTATGCCTTTTTTACGCGGCGCTTCGAAATAGAGAAGTAGATCAACCACGCCGGCAGAAAAATCGCGTTGGCAAAAGCCAGAGACTTGACCCATTCCCAGCCTTCAAGATCCCGATTGGCCGCTAATGCAATCAGTTCTACATACACCAGTGGACCAATGACAAATAACACAAACCACGTTTTCCGAACCCAGGGCTTATGTGACGTGCTAATGCTGGCAATCGCTCGTGCTTCGTCGACCGAAGCCTGGAAGGGATCATTCGGCCTGTAGATATAAGGCTTTTCTTCCAGTGGTTCCGGCGTATCAGGCTTAACATTCTGGACCGGCTTCTCTTGGCCGGTGGACGTGATGGAAGATGAGCTTTCTTCTGGAACCTCAAAAACGACGTTACCTATTTTTATTTGCTTGCTCATGGTTTTGCTGTGCGAATGCTGGTGAGCGTGCGGGTGAGCCAGGCCTGGCTGTCGACGGCTGGCTCGTTGCCGCATTTGACTTGATATGGCTTGCCCGACGAGCTGCTTTTAGACGCCGCCATCGCGATGAACTGCTCGGTGTTTTGGATGGTGCTTTTGCCCTCGATGTATTCGAGTTTGCGGAGCAGGTGATTCCTGGCGTCGGTGCCGTTATACCAGGAACCGTTGCGGTTGAACTGGCAGCCGGATGCCTGGAGCTTGGCCAATAGCGCGTCGATTTCCGCGCGCACTGGCGCTGGTGTCGGCGCCGCAGCGGCGAGATTGTACAGGCAGGCCGCAACGAGGGATAACAATAAACGCTTCATGCGGCCGCTTCCCAGGAGTGCCATGTGTTCGACAGAAGGTAGATTCCGATCAGCGTGCCAATCGGGAAGCCAAGCAGCATAAGGCACGAAATGACTATGGATGCCTGGCGGCCGCCGTTCTTCCCTTGTTTGCATGCGCGCGCTGTGAAAAAGTGCAGCGCGAATAGCGCGAGGAGGGCGAGCAGCATGGGCAGCAACTCCACGTATGCACCCGTTGCAAGGCCAATGACTGCAGTCATACCTATGCCTATGAGTGCGTAAAACCAGGCCAGTGCGCGATGCGTGCGAAATACCTTTGTCTGTGCATCCATATCTCTCCCGGAAGGAATGTTTATTATTTGAAAATATTATCATGGGTGACAGAAAAGCCAGTATAAAAACTACTGAGGTAATTAATGGTCAGCAGACCGCGCGAGGGGAGAGGATTAGGCGACGCCCAGCCTGCGCAGTGTCACCCTGCGCGCGCCGTAGCGCTTGACTGCAAACCTACTAGAAGGTAGGATGCACCTATGAACAAAACTTTCGACGATATTCTGGCTTGCGCCCGTTCCTTGATCGCAACGGGTGGCTACAACGGCTTCAGCTATGCCGATATCGCCGAGGTAGTGGGCATTCGCAAAGCGAGTATTCACCATCATTTTCCGAGCAAGGTCGACCTGGTGAAGACGCTGATCGGGCGCTACCGCGAGGAGACTGCGCACGGTCTGACGCATCTTGAGCAGACCAACCCTGGTCCGCAGGAACAACTGCGCGCATACATCCAGTTCTGGACGAGCTGTATTGCCGACGGCAGTATGCCGTTCTGTGTTTGCGCGCTGCTGGCCAGCGAATTGCCCATCCTGCCGGACGAGGTGGCGCTGGAAGTGCGGGGGTATTTCCGCTTGCTATCGGGTTGGCTGACGTCCGTGCTGGAGCGAGGACTGCAGCAGGGCCTCGTGATGCTGACGCAGGAGCCGCGCATTGAAGCCGAAGCCTTCATGGCAACGGTGCATGGTGCAATGCTGTCCGCCCGTGCCTATGGTGACCCTGGCGTCTTCGGCCTGATCATGGCGCCGCAGCTGGATCGTATTTTTGCGAAGAAATAGTGTTTTTTTATCCTTTTAATCTACCAACTAGTAGGTAAGTAAATGAATAATCCGCATATTGCACAGGAACAGTGGCTGAAGAAGTATTACTTTGTCCGGGCAGCGTTTTCCATAGCGTGGGTCGCTGCGGCGTTCAGCGTGGGACGGCACTCGGCCGCGCTCGCGGCGGCGTTGCTGATCTGCTACCCCGCCTGGGATTCCATGGCCAACCTGGCCGACGGTTCGCATAGTGGCGGCCTCGCCAGCAATCGCACTCAGGCACTCAACGTTCTCGCCAGTCTGGTCGTTGCGGCTGCGGTTGGCTTTGTGCTGCCCGAGATGCATCAGGTGCTGGCCGTATTCGGCGCCTGGGCCATTTTGTCGGGACTTCTGCAACTTGGCACGGCTCTCCGCCGCTGGAAGTCTTTCGGCGCGCAATGGGCAATGGTGCTGAGCGGCGCGCAATCGGCGCTCGCAGGGGCCGTGTTTATCATTCAGGCCGGCAAGCCTGAAGAACCATCGATCATTACCGTTGCGGGTTATGCTGGATTTGGCGCCTTCTATTTCCTGGTATCGGCGCTGTCCCTGAGCTTTAAGGCGATGCGCAGCAAACAGGTGTGAGCGGACGAGGGGTGTTCGCTGCTTTCCTGATAAGCTTGCGTTTATGGAAAAAAGATTTCAACCATATTCGCGGCTGGCAGCGATTGTCTTTTTGACGATTGGCTGTCTGCTGGTGCTCAAGCCATTTCTCGCGGCGATCCTGTTCGCCGCAGCGATTGCCATTTCAAGCTGGCCCTTGTACCAGAAGCTGTTGGGCCGCATGAAGCAGCGCAGGACGCTGGCGGCGGCGGTGATGACAACCTCTCTGGTGCTGGTGATCCTGCTGCCATTGGCGCTGGTCACCTGGAATATCGCGGACAACGCCGCCGAGTTTTATCACGGCATCAAGGACGCACTCGACGCGGGCACGATCGAACCGCCGGCCTGGCTGAAGCAGATCCCGATGGTCGGTGAACAGGTGGACGCTTACGTGCGCAATATCCTGAGCAGCAAAGAGGAGCTGGTTGCTGTGGCCAAGCGCTACATGGAACCGGCGCGCCACTTCCTGCTTGGCAGCGGCATTGTGCTGGGCAGTGGCCTGGCCCAGGTCAGCCTGGCCGCGTTTGTCGCGTTCTTTCTGTACCGCGATGGCGCCACCCTGGTCGCTGCGCTGCATGTGGCGCTGGACAAGATCATGGGCGAGCATTCGAAACAGGTGGCGGAAACGGTGAGCCGCACAGTCAGCGGCGTGATGTACGGCTTGCTCGGCACCGCGCTGGCGCAAGCTGCCGTGGCGGCGGTCGGCTTCCTGATTGCCGGTGTGCCTGCAGTAGCGCTGCTCGCAGTAGCGACCTTCCTGTTCTCTCTGATTCCCGTTGGTCCGCCGCTGATCTGGGGCGGCGCTGCGATCTGGCTGTTCGCGCAGGGTTCCACCGGCTGGGGCATCTTCATGCTGATCTACGGCACGCTCGTCATCAGCGGCGTGGATAACGTGGTCAAGCCGATGCTGATCAGCCGCGGCTCAAGCCTGCCTTTCCTGCTGGTGCTGCTGGGCGTATTGGGTGGCGTGATCGCGTTTGGTTTCGTCGGCCTCTTCATCGGCCCGACTTTGCTGGCGGTGGCGCTTGGCCTGCTGCGCAACTGGACCAATATCGATCCTGTCGCGCCGAAGGATTAATCGGTCAGTGTCCTGACCAGCAATTTCCGGCGACGCAGCGCTCAAGTCCTTCTGCGTATTCTCCGCCGGTGATCCTTGTCGCAATGGGTTGCGGACGATATTGCCCGGTTAGTGCAGCATCATGCTGTCTGCCACGCGCGGGTCGGCGTGCTTGCCGTAGATGGCGCGCAGAGTGCCGTCTTCGCGCATCTCGTGCAAAGCCTTTTCGAAACGCTGGGCTACTTCAGGCGGGATGCGGCTGCGCGACAGTACCAGGGAGCCAACCACTGTCTCGCGCGGCGCCCAATCGGCGATCTGGAAGTGGCCCGCCAGCGAGGAGTCGGCCAGCATTGGCCTCCAGTTCGTGTTGATATTCAGGATGGCCTGCACACGGCCGATGGCGAACAGGCGCAGCAAGG
The DNA here is from genome assembly GCF_052114165.1 of Pseudoduganella sp. RAF19. Classification (NCBI taxonomy): domain Bacteria; kingdom Pseudomonadati; phylum Pseudomonadota; class Betaproteobacteria; order Burkholderiales; family Oxalobacteraceae; genus Pseudoduganella; species Pseudoduganella sp. RAF19. The sequence goes on from NZ_JBFREF010000005.1 coordinate 115,077, forward strand.
TAGGGTAGTCGGCCGTTTCGTACACGCGGTCCTGGCTGCGCAACTTGTCCAGCCAGCCGTCGTATTGCGCGCCATGGCGGAAGGTGCGGATCACGCCTACCTTCAGTTCGGGATGGGACAGGAAGGCATCCATAGAGGCCGCCATGTCAGCCGACTCGGCACGCAGCAGGACGAAATTGCGCGTGGCGAGATAGGGGATAAAGCGCGCGTACGCATCGCGCTCCGGGGTGGAAATGCCGGAAGTGGAGATATCCAGCTTGCCCTGGCTTAGCAGGCTCCAGATGCGGACGCGCGATTCGGTGCTGGTGTGCAGCAGGCATCCGGTGCGCTTGCGCAGTTCTTCGATGATGTCTTTGTCGATTCCGGCCCAGTCACCGTGGGCATCGCGGTAGTACAGGGCGCCGAATTCATACAGGCCAACCCGGTAAGGGCCGCAAGGTTCGGCCGCCATGGCTGGCAGGGCGGCGCAAAGGGCAAGGCAGGCACACAGCAAGCGTCGTAACAGCACATCCTTCTCCCCAAGAAGTGCGTGCTTTCACTTTAGCAGATTCAATCCTGCTCGTCAGCAGCTGGTGCGGGCAGGCGTGGTATCACTTTCACCAGCAGGATACGGGGTCCGTTCATTTTCTTGGCCACTACGTCGAAGTGCTTGAACTCCACGCGCTGGCCCTGTTTCGGGATGTCGCCCAGCTTCAGCATCACCAGACCGCCCACGGATTCCACTTCCTCCAGGCCCAGCTCTTCGTTTTCGATGTCGATGCCCAGCGCACGTTCCAGCGAGAAGATGGGCAGGCTGGCTTTGCCGATCAGGGCGCCGTCTTCCTGTGTCAGCCAGTCGTTTTCGTTCAGGCGGAATTCGTCGTGAATCTCGCCGACCATGGCGCCCAGCAGATTGTCCAGCGTGAGGAAGCCTACCGGACGTTTGCCCTTTTCGCCGATCAGCGCGAAGTGCGGCGCGCCATCCTTGAAGCGGCGGAACAGTTCCAGCGCCAGGGTGCGGGTGGAGTAGGTGTCCACCGGACGCAGGAAAGGCGTAAACGATTTGATTGGTTTACCCGATTGCTGGGCAAAGAACAGGTCCTTCAGGTGCACGACGCCCAGCACGTTGTTGCCGGTTTCGTCGAAATAGGGATAGCGGCTGAAGCGGTTGCGCACCACGGTCTGAAGATTCTCTTCCACGGACTGCGTGGCGTACAGTGCGATCACCTCATTAATCGGCCGCATCAGGTCGGACACGCGCAACTGGGAGAAGTCCAGCGAGTTGGCCAGCACATTGCGTTCGTCCTTGTTGAAGGCCTCGCCGGGCTGGCTGGTGCGCAGGATCAGTTTCAGTTCGTCGGTCGAATAGTGCGAATCATGGCCGCCGGCGTTGCTCAGACCCACCACGCGCAGCACCAGGTTAGCGCTTTCGTTCAGCACCCAGATGGCGGGATACATCACCCAGTAGAAGGCATACAGCGGAACAGCGGTCCACAAGGCGATGACTTCAGGAATACGGATCGCCAGCGATTTCGGCGCCAGCTCGCCGACGACGATGTGCAGGAAGGAGATGGTGACGAAAGCGAAGACAAAGGAGATGCCATGCACCAGCTCCGGCGACGTGATGCCGACCAGATGCAGCAGCGGTTCCAGCAGGCTGGCGAAAGCGGGTTCGCCGATCCAGCCCAGGCCCAGCGAGGCGAGGGTGATGCCCAGCTGGCAGGCGGAGAGGTATGCATCCAGCTCACTATGCACCTTGGCCAGGATGCGGCCGCGCAGGCCGTGCGTCTTGGCGATGGCGCGCACGCGCGTGCGGCGCAGGGTGACGATGCCGAATTCGGCCGCCACGTAAAAACCATTGAGGGCAACGAGGAAAAGCGCGAGCAGGACAAGCAAAAGGTTCTGCATATAACGCACGAAGGCGGGTAGTTAAAAACAACATGATATCCGACCCGGTCCGTTGACGCCGTTTTTTGCGCTTTTCCTCCCCGCAAGTCAGGACTGCGGCGTCAGCCCGACGGCTTTGCAGATGGCCAGCATTTTCTGCGTCAGCGCGGCTTCACTCTGGATGCGCTCACGCTGGGCGGCCAACAGGGAGCGTTGCGCGTCCAGTACCGGCAGGGCGTCGCTCAGGCCTTGTTTGTAGCGTGTAGTCGACAGTTGCAGCGTGGTGCGGGCGTTTTCTTCGCGCTCTTGCAGCTGCTGCAGGTGCAGGTGTTCGGCGGTGTAGCTGGAGAGGGCGTCGTCCACTTCGTGCCACGCTTGCAGCACGGTCTTCTGGTAGGCCACTGCGGCTTCCTGCTGTTCCAGCTCGCGCAGTTCGACAGTGGCGCGGCGGCGCCCGTTGTCGAACAGCGGGAGACTCAGACTTGGGCCGATCGACCACTGGCGGCTGCCCCAGTCGCCGAATTTGCCGCCCGTGAGCGATTCCAGGCCGAATTGTGCGCCCAGCGTGATGCGCGGGTAAAGGTCGGCCTTGGCGACGCCGATCCGCGCCGTCGCCGCATGCAGCCGCGCTTCGGCGGACTGAATGTCAGGACGCCGCGCGACCACGTCGGAGACGATGCCCAGCGCCATATCCGGCGTGTGGCCGAACGGCGCGTCCAGTGCCGACGCGCCGCCCGCGCCGGTCGCACCGCCTGCGCCGCCCACACCGCCCACACCGCCCACACCGCGCGCGCCGCCTGCGGTCGTCAGGGCGCTGGCTGCTGCACGGGCGTCCGACGCCGAGAGGACGCCGGAGCCTGCCAGGTCAGCGCTGGCAGACGGCGCAGAGAGTTCGTTCTGAAGCGCACCGGGCGTCGCGCCGGTCAGCAGCGTCAGGAGATTGCTGGCTTGCGCTTCCTGTTCGAGCAGCCCAGGCAGACGTCCCCGCTGGTCGGCCAGCAGGCTTTGCTGGCGCGCGACGTCCAGGTCCGTGCCGAGCCCTCGCTTGAAGCGGATTTGCGCCAGTTCCAGCAGCTCGCTGGCCGCGTCGATGTCGGCGCGCAGCAAGGCTTGCTGGCGCTGGGCCGCGCGCACTTCGTAGTAGTTGCGTGCCACTTCGACCGCCACCGCCACTTGCACGTCCCGGAGCATCGCACTGGCGCCCGACATCTGTGCATCGGCCGCTTCCACACTGCGGCGCACGCGGCCCCAAAGATCCAATTCCCAGCTGGCGTCAAAACCTGCGGAGTAGACGTTGAAAGGATCGCTCAGCACACCCACCAGCGCATCACGATTGCCTGCTGGCGCAACCACGTCGATCAGGCGCGTGGAGGTGCCGTTCTCGCTCTGGCGCTGGCGTGACGCCGCAGCCTTCGCGCCAACTTGCGGTCCTTGCTCGCTGGCGCTGATATTGCGCTGCAGGCGGCTTTGAGCAAAGTGCAGGGCTGCTGTGCGGACATCGAAATTGGCCTCCAGCGCGCGCGCCTGCAGCCCGCGCAGCACTGGATCGTCGAAGTGAGCGAAAGCCTGCTTGCCGTCGTTGCGCAGGACAGGGTCAAGCAGCACCGGCGAGCCGCCATGCCAATCCGACAGCGTCGCAGGCGCGCTGTCGGCAGGCTTGTGATAATCAGGCCCCACAGCAGCGCAGCCAGCCAGCGCGAGACAAATGACGAGTTTCTTCATGATGCAAATCCAATCAAACAAGACGATTGCGGAACAGCCAGGTCGCCAGCGGCAGTGTGATGGCGGCAATGATCAGCAAAGGAATAAGGTTGTGCCAGACCGTGAGCAAGCCCACGCCTTCCAGATAGACGCGTTGCACCAGGTCGATGGCGAAGCGCAGCGGATTGGCCATGGTCAGAATCTGCAGAATCTCCGGCATATTGCGTACCGGTGTCGTCAGGCCCGAGAGCAGCATCATCGGCATCACCAGCACGAAGGTGTAGAGCATGGCCTGCTGCATATTGGCAGCCATCGCCGAAATCGACAGTCCAATGCCGACGCTGGCGACGGTGAACATCAACAGCCCCGCGTAAATCGTGAAAATCGAACCGGCCATCGGAATCTGGAACCAGAAGCGTGCCACCATCAGGATCAGGGTAGATTGCGTGAGGCCGATCAGCACCGGTGGGATCGCCTTGCCGATCATGATGTCGATCGGCGTCAACGGCGTGACGAGCAACTGATCGAAAGTGCCTTGCTCGCGTTCGCGTGCCACAGAGAGCGCCGTCAGTAGCAGGGTTTGCAGCATGCTGAGGGCCGCGATCAGTCCCGGCATGAGATTCCAGCGCGTTTCGATATTCGGATTGAACCAGGCCCGCGACTCAATTCGCAGCGGAGGCTCACTACCGCCATGTGCGGTGCGCCATTCACTGTTGAAGCCCTCGACCACGGCGCCGACAAAGCCGGCCGCGGAACCTGCAGTGTTCGAATTGCGTCCATCGAGCACCAGACCGATGGGCGACTGGTCGCCTGCGTACAGGCGGCGCTCGAAATCGGCCGGGATCTCGACGACCAGTAGGGCTGTCTGTGAATTGATCACATCGCGCAGTTGTTCCTGCGTCTCCACATTGGCCGTGCGATGAAACACGCCGCTGGCCTCCAGTTTCGCCAGCAGGCGCACGGATTCCGCGCTGTGACTCATGTCCTGCACGGCGTAGGGCACGTTGGTCAGGTCATAGGTGGCGCCGTAGCCGAAGATCAGGCTTTGCATGATCGCTGGGACGATGAGAATGGCCTTGCTCTTCGGGTCCTTGAGCACAGCCAGAAACTCCTTGCGGCACAAATTTACGATACGTCGAATGAATGTGAGCATGGCGCACCTTAATCAAGTTGTTTGCGCGTGACGGCGCGCGCTATGCCAAGCAGCAGCACCGCATAGCCGGCGAGGATGGCGCAATCGCGCAGGATCAGCGGCCACACATTCCCGGCCAGGAACAGGGTCTTGATCAGTTCCATGAAATAGGTCGCGGGCAGGATCTTGCCAATGATGCGAATGACTACCGGCACATTGCGCAGGTCGAACAGGAAGCCGGACAGCATCAGCGAAGGCATGAAGCTGGACAGTAGCGCCACCTGGCTGGCGAGGAACTGGTTCTTTGTCACCGACGAAATCAGCAGACCCATGCCGACCGCCACGAACAGGTACAGCATGGAGGCAATCACCACGACGAGCAGCGATCCTTCCATCGGCACTTCAAACAGGAAGCGCGCCGCCAGCAGGCAAAGCGCAAGGCCCAGCATGCCGACGCAGAAGTAGGGAATGATCTTCGCCAGCAGGATTTCCACCGGACGCACGGGCGTTACAAACAGCGCCTCCAGCGTGCCGCGTTCCCATTCGCGCGCCATCACCAGTGCAGTCAGGAAGGCGCCCACCAGCGTCATGATCAAGACGATCAGGCCGGGAACCAGATACCAGGTGCTGGTGTTGGCGGCGTTGAACCACATGCGCTGTTCGACGGCAACCGCGCCCGATGCGGGTGTGGCTGCACCGCGCGCAGCGGCTGCACCGGAGCGTTCAGCCTGCCGCTGCGGCCACTGGGCCAGGGCGGTAGTGGCGTAGTTCATGATGATGGTGGCACGGCTGGCATCCGCACCGTGCACCAGCAGCTGGATGCGCGCACCGCCTGCGTTCATGCTGCGCGAGAAATCGGACGGCACGCGCACGATGGCGTCCACTTCGCGCTTCTGCATCAGCGTCTCGGCATCGTGCATGGACTGCACGATGACCGGTTTGAAGGCCGTCGATAGCTGCAAGCCCGCCACCGCATCATTGGCGGTAGGCGAGGCATCTTCCATGACAATGGCGATCGGTGCATCCTTCACGTCCAGCGACAGGCCGTAGCCAAAGATCAGGATCAGCACAATCGGCAGCAGGATGCCGATAGCCAGATTGGCCGAATCGCGCAGCAGCTGGCGGAATTCCTTGCGCGTGAGCGCCACAAGGCGGCGGGAGAATCCGGCACTCATTGGCGGGTCTCCTTGCGGTTCTTTTCGACGATGGCGATGAAGGCTTGCTCCATATCGCCTGTACCGCCAGCCTGGTCGCGCACTTCGCGCGGTGTGCCGATGGCCAGTACCTTGCCCGCGTCCTGGATCACGATGCGGTCGCAGTATTCCGCTTCTTCCATGAAGTGAGTTGTGACGACGATGGTCACGCCAGCTTCGGACAAAGCCGTGATGCGCCGCCAGAATTCGCGCCGTGCCAGCGGGTCGGCGCCACTGGTGGGTTCATCAAGGAAGAGAATTTCCGGCTCATGCAGCAGGCCTGCCGCCATCGCCAACCGCTGCTTGAAGCCACCGGGCAACTGGCCGCTGGGCATGTCTTCCTGGCCGTGCAGCTGGAACTGCTGGAGCACGGTGCTGGTGCGCTCCTTGAGCTTGTCGCCATACAGGCCATAAGCGCCGCCGAAGAAGTCCAGGTTTTCCATTACGGTGAGGTTGCCGTACAAAGCGAACTTCTGCGACACGTAGCCGATCTTCTGGCGCGCCTGGGCGCGCGCATGACGCAGATTGACGCCTGCCACCTGCAGGAAGCCGCTGCTGGCAGGCAGCAGGCCGCACAGCATGCGGAAAGTGGTGGTCTTGCCCGCGCCGTTGGGACCGAGCAGGCCGAATATCTCGCCGCGCCTGACGCTGAAGGTCGTGCTGGCGACAGCAGTGAAGTCACCGAATTTGCGTACCAGGTCGCGCACTTCGATCACGGGCTGGTCGCCGTCTTCGGCTTCGATCTTGTGTACGGGGGCGCTGGCGGCGTTGGGATCTTTCGCAGGTTCGCCGCGCAGCACCATCATGAAGCCGTCTTCCAGGCGCGGTGGCGCGGGCTGGGTACTGGCGCCTTCCAGCAAGCCGGCCAGCGCATCGTCCGGCGCATCGGTGCGGCGGATGTAGCGCACCTGGCCGCCCTCGGGCACGGCATCGATGATGTGGGCGTGGTCGTCGATCAGGCGGGCCTGCAGGCTGCGGGCGGACATCGGTGCTTTGGGAACGGCCACGTAAGACAGGCCATCGGCACGCTGGCGGATGGCTTCCGGCGTGCCGGAGGCCAGTACGCGGCCATCGTGCATTACGTAGACCTGGGCACAGCGTTCGGCTTCGTCCATGTAGGACGTGCTGACGATCACGCTCAGCTTTTCCTCGTTCACCAGCTGCTGCACGATGTCCCACAGCTCGCGGCGCGACAGCGGGTCGACACCGACCGTCGGTTCGTCCAGCAGCAGCAGTTCAGGCGAGCGTACCAGGGTGCAGGCCAGGCCGAGCTTCTGCTTCATGCCGCCGGACAGTTTGCCTGCCGGCCGATCCGTGAAGCGTCCCAGGTCGGTCATGTGCAGCAGGCGCTTGAAGCGTTCGGCACGTTCGTTTTTCGGCACGCCGTGCAAATCGGCGTACAGATCCATGTTCTCCTGCACGCTCAGGTCTTCATAAAGGCCGAAGCGCTGCGGCATGTAGCTGATGCGGTCCTGCACCGTTTGCGGATGGGTGGCGACGTCGACACCAAGCACGGTGAGCTGGCCTTCGGTTGGTTTCATCAGGCCCGCCACTATGCGCAGCAGCGTGGTCTTGCCTGCGCCATCCGGTCCGACAAGCGCCGTCAGCGCGCCACGCGGAACCTCCAGCGACACATCGCACAGGGCGTGGATGTCGTGCTTCGATTCCTTGACGGTGAATCGTTTATGCAGGCCCTTACCGCTCAGTGCCGGGCCTTGGTCTTGCGCTGCCATGATCTTACTGGGCCAGTGCGATATGAACGGTGGCGGGCATACCCATGCGCAGGATATTGCTGCGGTCATCGGTCAGCACGCGTACTTCGTAGACGAGGGCAGTGCGCAGTTCTTCGGTCTGCACCGTCTTCGGCGTGAACTCCGCCACGGACGAGATATAGCCGATCTTGCCGGGGATGGACGATTTCGGCTGGCTGTCGATCACGATGCTGGCGGCCATGCCGGGTTTCACGCGGCCCAGGTCCGCCTCCTTCACATAGGTGCGTACCCATTTCGGACTGGCGATGGCCAGCGTGTACACAGGACGCTGCGGCGCGGCCATGTCGCCCGGCTCCATCAGGCGGGCGCGCACGATGGCGGTGACCGGCGCTTTCAACGTGGCTTCGGACAGCTGGTGTTCCAGCACGGCGATATCGGCGTGGGCGGCGTCCAGCTGGGCCTGGGCTTGCGCGATGTCTTCCTTGCGCGGACCGATCTGCACCAGGTCCTCGGACTTGCGGGCCGCGCGCAGCTGGGCGTCGGCAGCCTTGGCGCGCGCCTGGGCGCTGTCGATGTCCTGCTGGCTGATGGCGCGGCCGTTGCTCTCTTTGAAGGTGGCTTGGGCGCGATCCAGTTGCTGGTGGGCGAGGTCGGCGTCGGCCTGCATCTGGGCAGTGTGCGCCTTCGCCTGCGCCAGTTCTTCGGGACGGCTGCCGGCTTTCAGGCGGCCCAGCACCTGCTCCTGCGCCGCGGCCTGGGCGCGTGACTGGGCCAGGCGCAAGGTGAGCGTTTTGGTATCAAGCTCGCCCAGCACTTCTCCGGCCCGGACCAGCTGCCCCTCCTCGGCGTGCAGGGTGGCGATGCGCTCGCTGCCATTGAAGGCGAGCGAAACTTGTCTTAGGTCAACATTGCCATATAAGACCAGGTCCTTGTCGCTGGTGGCTGGGCGTGACAGAAACCAGGCGGCCGCACCAACGGCGGCCAGGGCGATAACGGCGAAAACGACGACTTTCTTGTTCATGACGAACCTCATTCACTTAACTACTGAAAGTATTCTACGTCAAATTCAAATTTAAATTAGAAGTATTTCCGTCGCGTGCTATCTTTTACTGTGTGACCTACAATGCTGCCCATGGCAACTTCCATTCGAAAACCCGAACCCGTTGCAGTGCGCGCTTCGCGCCAGGACGGTGAGGCAACCAAACAACATCTGCTCGATGTTGCGGGGCAAGTATTTGCCGAGCGTGGCTTCGCCGACGCTACCAGCAAAGAAATCTGCGCCCGCGCCGGCGTCAACATGGCGGCAGTTAATTATCACTTCGGCGGCCGTGACCAATTGTATGAGACTGTGCTGGTCGAGGCCCATCACTACCTGCTGAAGCTGGAAGACATGCAGGCCGTGATGGCTCAGACGATACCGGCAGAACAGAAACTCGGCATGATTCTCGGCGGTATCGTGCGCCGGGCCATGGGCAAGCACGCGCACTGGGGGGCGAAAGTGGTGCTGCGCGAGCTGATGGCGCCAACCGTGCATGCGCCGGTGCTGGTGCACAAGGCGATTGCGCCGAAAGCGATGGTGATGCTGGGCCTGGTGTCCGAAATCCTCGGCCTGCCGCCCGGCAGCCCAGGCTTGCAGCGCGGATTGTTCTTCCTGATGTCGCCATGCCTTGCGTTGCTGATGGCGCCGCAGGCCATGCGCGAAAAGCTTTTCCCATCTATTAACGACGACCCGGACGGCGTGGCTGCCGATATGGTGCGCTACGCGCTGGCCGGGTTGGGCGCGCTCGGCGCCCACTACAAAAGCGTTTAAGCCAGGCCTTCGTGTGCGGCTTCGAGAATAGCCTCCACCGCAGGATGGTGAATGCGCCGCTCACTTGAGATGGCATAGAACTGTTCACGCAGCTCGGGCGCTTCGCCAACCAGCATGGCGTCGAACTGCTCATACAAGTCCGTTGCCAGCGTAGCAGGCGCGAAGAACAGGCCCATGCCGTTGCGGCCAAATGTATTCAGCATCGCGTTATCTTCAAATTCGCCAGCCACATCAGGGCGTATCTCATGCTTCAGCAGCCAGGCGTCGATGCGCCCGCGCAGGGCGTTGTTCCGCGTTGGCAGCAGCAGCGGCGCGCCGTTCAAACTGTGCGGAAAGTTGCGCGCGTACTTGCGCTGCAGTGCGCGCGTGCCGAAAAGATTCATCTGGCTCTCCGCCAGCAAGTGACTGAACACGCGCAGGCTGGCCGTGGCGCGCACGGAGCGGTCCGTCAGCACGACATCGAGTTTATGCAGGGCCAGGTCGGCCAGCAGCGAATCGAATTCATTTTCCATACACACTAGCTTGACCTGCACATCCAGCGCCTGCGTCGCCTGCAGCAGGCGGAAGGCAATCAGCTTGGGCAACGAGTCCGAGATGCCGACGGTCAGGCGCATCTTGCCTGCATCCACATCCTCCAGCGCTTCCTGCATGCGGTCGCCCAATTCGAAAATCTGCTCGGCATAAGTCAGCGCCACACGGCCCGCTTCGGTGGGGACGAGGCGGCGTCCCTGCTGGGTTAGCAGTGACTTGCCGATCTGCTGTTCCAGCGACTGAATCTGCGTGCTGACGGTCTGGATTGCCAGGCCGAGACGCTCGGCAGCGCGCGTGACGCTGCCTTCCGTCGCCACAACGCGGAAGAAGTACAGGTGGCGGAAATTGAGGCCGGCAGTTTTCATTGTTCGGTTTTTTCGAAGTAACTATTCAATTATCTTCCATTTTTCAATTTGGCGGTTTTCTTTACACTGCGCTTCATTACTTAAACAAAAAAGGGGTAACCGATGAAGCACTTCAGGATTTCATTCCTGGTCTCCTTCATCTGTCTTGCGGCAGCAGGCTGGTGGGGATACCAACATACTGGCTGGACCGGGGCACTGTCCGCGCTGTGGATCGCATTGATCCTGGGCGTGATGGAAGTTTCGCTGTCCTTCGACAACGCGGTGGTCAACGCCTCCGTGCTCAAAACCTGGGACGCCTTCTGGCAGAAGCTGTTCCTCGGCGTGGGCATCATCATCGCGGTGTTCGGCATGCGCTTGCTGTTCCCGCTGGTGATTGTGGCCGTCGCGGCAAACCTGAGCGTACCGGAAGTGTGGTCGCTGGCGATCAATGATCCGAAATCGTTCTCGATGCACCTGACGAATCACCACGCGGAAGTGGCGGCCTTTGGCGGCATGTTCCTGCTGATGGTGTTCCTGAATTTCCTGCTGGACCACGAGAAGGAGCTGCACTGGCTGGGCAACGTCGAACGCAAGCTCGGCGCGCTGGGCAAAGTGTCGTCGATTTCCGTGATGGTGGCGCTGGGCATTTTGCTGGGCAGCCTGTCCATCGTGGACGAAGCACAGAAGCTGATCGTGCTGGTGTCCGGTATCTGGGGCGTGCTGATTTACGTGGCGGTGGATGCGCTGTCCAGCTTCCTGGAAAAGGAAGAAGAGGGTGGCGGCAATGTGGGCGAGATGGTGAAGCGTGGCGGTATCGGCGGCTTCCTCTACCTGGAAGTGCTGGATGCTTCGTTCAGCTTCGACGGTGTGATTGGCGCGTTTGCGATCACCAGCGACGTCGTCATCATCATGCTGGGCCTGGCGATTGGTGCGATGTTCGTGCGTTCTCTGACGGTCTACCTGGTCCACAAGGGCACGCTCGACCAGTACGTGTACCTGGAACACGGTGCTCACTACGCAATCGGCATTCTGGCAGTGATCATGTTGGCGAGTATGAAGTTTCACATCCCTGAAGTGGTGACCGGCCTGATTGGTGTGGCCTTCATTGCAGGTTCGCTGTGGTCTTCGATCCGCCACCGCAACAAGGAAAAAGCCCTGCTGCAAGCAGCGTAAGGGCGAGTAAGGAAACGCGGCGCGCTTATTAGACACCGGCCCGCCGCGCATGCAAGGTGTCTGACACTCAAGGAGTAGCAAATCATGGCAATCAGTCTGCAAAAAGGCGGTAACGTCAACCTGAGCAAAGAAGCCCCGGGCCTGTCGAAACTGACGGTGGGACTGGGCTGGGATGTGCGCCAGACCGATGGCGCGGCATTCGACATCGACGGTTCGGCCTTCCTGCTGAAAGTGGATGGCAAAGTACGCAATGACCTCGACTTCATCTTCTACAACAACCTGAAGTCCAGCGACGGCGCAGTCGCACATAGCGGCGACAACCGCACCGGCGCCGGCGACGGCGACGATGAAACGGTCAGTATCGACCTGACCCGCGTGCCGACCGATGTGGAGCGCATCGCGATCTGCGTGACGATCCACGAAGCGGACTCGCGCCGCCAGAATTTCGGCCAGGTACAGCGTGCCTTTGTACGCTGCGTGAATGGCGCAAACAACGGCGAGATCGCCCGCTATGACCTGTCCGAAGACGGTTCGACCGAGACTTCGCTGGTGTTCGGCGAGGTGTACCGCAACGCCGGCGACTGGAAGTTCAAGGCCGTGGGCCAGGGCTACAAAGGCGGCCTGGGCGCACTGGCTTCCTCCTTCGGCGTGAAGGTATGACCGTCTTTACCGTTACCGGGGACGTCGATCCCTTCCTCCATGTGTCGATGAAGCAGGGCGAGAAGATTTATTGCGAATCGAACGCCATGGTGATGATGGAATCGGCACTGGAGCTGAAGGGCAAGATGACCGGCGGTTTGGGCAGCGCATTGATGCGCACCTTTGCCAACGGCGAGTCCTTCTTCCAGCAGCACATCGAGGCGGTGCGCGGCAACGGTGATTGCCTGCTGTCGCCGACGCTGCCTGGCGCGATGCAGGTGGTCGACGTAGGCGCGCGCCAGTACATGATCAGCGATGGCGCCTTTGTCGCCGCCACTGGCGGCGTGGACCTCAAGGTGCGTACGCAAAGCCTGGGCAATGCGCTGTTCGGGCAGAGCGGTGGCTTCTTCATCACCGAAACGGCCGGCAGCGGCCAGCTGGTGGTGAGCGGATTCGGTTCGATGTCGCAGCTGGACGTTGAACCGGGCAAGGAAATTGTGATCGACAACGCTCACGTGGTGGCCTGGGATTCCGGGCTGCGTTATGAGTTGTCCGTGGCCACCCGCTCCGGCGGCGGCCTGCTGGGCAGCCTGGTGAACAGCGTGACCAGCGGCGAAGGCGTGGTATTGCGCTTCTCCGGCCAGGGCAAGGTGTTGATCTGTTCGCGCAACCGCGATGCTTTCACGAGCTGGCTGTTGCGCAATCGTCAGGGAGGTTAAGTATGTCAGTGAATTTGCAAAAGGGTCAGAAGATCTCGCTCGAAAAAGAAGCGGGCGGTCGCCTGAACCGGATTTCGATGGGCCTGGGCTGGGATGTGGCCAAGACCAAGGGCTTGTTCGGCCTGGGCTTCGGCGCCCGCGCAGCGGAAGTCGACCTGGACGCGTCCTGTGTCCTGTTCGATGAAACCAATAATCCTGTGGATGTGGTCTGGTTCCGCCAGCTGAAAAGCCGCGACGGCAGCGTTGTGCACAGCGGCGACAACCGCACCGGTGCCGGCGATGGCGACGACGAGCAGATCGCGGTGGCACTGTCGCAAGTGCCGGACAAGGTGCGCAGCATGGTCTTCACCGTGAACAGCTTCACCGGCCAGACTTTCGCGCAGGTGGAAAACGCCTACTGCCGTCTGGTGAATGCTGAAGACGGCCGCGAAGTGGCGCGCTTCAACCTGTCCGTGCAGGGTTCGCACTCGGCGCAGATCATGGCCAAACTGTATCGCCACAACGGCGAATGGAAGATGCACGCCATCGGCGAAAACAGCACAGGCCGCACTTTCGACCAGCTGCTGCCGCAAATCGCGACGCATCTGTAATGTAAAGCGTTCATAGGCGCTTCCCATGGCGTCTTTCCCTTACGGCGGTCCTGGCAACAGGCCGCCGTTTTTTTACATCTGCAAAGCGATCATCGCAGCATTATAGAGAGCGTGGGTAAGCATGGGGGCGAGCAGGGACTTGCTGCGTTCGTAAGCGACGGCGGTGCAGAGACCGACGATAAAGACTGGCAGCATGGACAGTGGCGGATGCACGACGGCGAAAATGGCGGCGCTGGCGAACATGGCGGCGCCGGCGGGCATCGAGCGGCGCAGGCCGCCGAAGATCAGGCCGCGGAAAATGAATTCTTCGAATAGCGGCGCGGCCAGTACGGCGAGCGGCAGTATCCAATTGATCGAGCCGTTCAGCGCCGGTACGGAAACGCCGAGGTGGCGCAGCACGGCCAGGTAAGCGGCAGCGAAGCCGATCGCGATCGCAGCCATGGCCAGCGACCATCCCGCTGCGGCGCCATAGCTGGCCGGCAGCAGGCGCGGCACACCGGCGGTGCGCGAGCGCCAGTAGATCAGGCGCGCCAGTGCATAGGTAACGCCGCCGGCGATGGCAAAGGCGAACGTCAGATGACCCATTGTCGGCTGGCTGCGGCCGGACAGGAACAGCAGGGCAATGATCTGAATAGTAAAGAACAGCAGCGCTGCCATGATGCCATCCGCTGCGGACACGCGCGGCGGTGGCGTCGCGGTAGTATCGAGCATATAGGGCAAGGCATCGCGCGCTTTCTGCCACAACGCGAGCGCCAGTGCAGCCATCAGCACGATGACGGCAAGCTTCAGATGCCACTCGGAGGTGTACAGAGCGATCGTATAAAAGGAACACAGCACGAAATAGGTGTAGACGAAAGTGGGCCGAACGCGCTGGCTGGCCTCTTCCGCCAGTGGATCGCAGCCCCACACGCCGAGCGAGACGGCAATCATGGAAAAGATGGGAATGCCTGCCAGTGCGAGAATCATCAGGCTGAAAAATTGCACGTCCGGCTTCGCGCCGCACGCGATGCCGACGCCGAAGATGACCAGCGGGTAGAAGGTGGCCAATGCCGCCCACAACTGCGCCTTTTCCTTCAACACGCTTTCGATGGAACGCGGGAAGGTGTAAAGCATCCACAATGCCTGGCCCTCCCGGTTCAGCGTCTGAAACGCCGACAGCATCAGCACATAGCCGCCGATGCCGAACGCCATCGCCGCCAGCACGCTCGGATTCGCGCCCAGTTCGGCGGTGTTTTCGATTTTGCCGTTGAAGATCAGCTGGCTGCCGATGATGATGACCGGTAGAAGCAGGCTTTGCACGAGGAAGCCGCGGTCGCGGCTAAGCAGGCGCAGTTCGCGGCGCTGTAGTGGCGTGCCGATCAAGGTGCGTGATGGCGCGGCGCTGATGGCCGTCGCGGCAGCCGAGGGAGTTGCGGCCTTGCGGCCTGTCTCGCGTGAGCCGGTGGCGACGACACCGTTGGCCAGCAGCGCGCGCAGGACTACCATGCACGCCCAGCCGGTCAATATGGCTTGCGCGATCAGCAGCGCAGCAGCGATGGCGGCGTGGACGGCATTGCGCGTATTCAGCGCCTGCACGACAAGGCCTGCCGGCGTCCAGAGCAGCCACGCGGGCGCGCGCGCGGCCCAGCCCATTGTCAACGCAGCGGTCGGCATGCTGAGCGACATGACGAAGTACATCAGTGGCAGGCTGGCAACCGATGCCACGGCCTGCAGATTGCGCAGCTGCGATGGCGCAAGGCGCAAGCGAAGACCGGTATCCACAACGGTGCGCACCGCGGCGGCGATGACGAGCAGCAGGAGCGCGACCGCGGTTGCCAGCAAAGGCGCGGTCCAGCGAAAGCCGGAGTGCCAGGCGATCATCAGGCACAGCGGCCATAGTGTCAGCCAGCCGGTCGGGTTGGCGATGGCGCGTTCCGCTATACGTGCCCACAACAGCGTATTGCGCTGCATGGGCAGGGTGATCAGCCACTCCAGATCCCAGTCCGGATTGGCCAGTTCCTTGCTGCCGAGGGGAAGTATGATGGCAACCAGCACAAGGGCCGCCAGTTCCAGGGCGATACCTTGCGCAAGCGCGGGGCTGAAAGCGGATGCTGCGACAGCGGCCACCGCTTCGTGCAAATGCGCGGTGATCTGAGCGTCACAATAACTGCCGGCGCCGAGATGGCAGTTCAGATTCAGGATCGTCATGCTGCTCATATTGACGAAGGCCGCCGTCATGAAGCCGGCCATCATCAGCGTGACCAGCACGCGCACGCCGCCTTTTCCCGCTGTGGCAGGACGGCTCTTGCCGCCCTTGGCGCGGCGCCTGAACAGCATGCCGCTCATATTGAACATGCGCCGCACACGGAGGCGGAACAGCAACCAGAAGGCGCGTCCGGCACCGGGCAGGAAAGCGTCCATCATGCTTCCGCTTCGCTGGTCACTTTCAGGAAGACTTCTTCCAGCGAGCTATTGACGCTGGAGGCGCCGCGCAATTCGTCGACCGAACCGGTGGCCACCAGCATGCCGCGGTTGATGATGCCGACGCGGTTGCACATGCGCTCCGCCATATCGAGCAGGTGGGTGGAAACGAAAATGGTTTTTCCGCGTGCCGCGCTGGCGATCAGGCGTTCCTGCACTTCGCGTGCAGCGCGCGGATCGAGGCCGTTGATGGGTTCATCCAGAATCAGCACGGCCGGGTCATGCACCAGCGCGCAGGCCAGGCCCAGCTTCTTCTTCATGCCCATGGAATAGTTGACGGCGAATTCCTCGCTCACTTCGTCCAGCCCGAATTCATCAAGCAGCCTGGCGGCACGCGCGATCGCTTCGCAGCGCGTGAAGCCGTGCATCTCGGCGACGAATTGCAGAATTTCGCGGCCGCGCAGGTAATCATAGAAGATGGGATTGTCCGGCAGGTAGCCGACGTGGCGTTTCACCTCCGCCGCCTGGGCGTGGCAGTCCAGGCCATCGATCAGCACACGTCCGGCACTCGGGACGAGAATGCCCATCATCATGCGGATGGTGGTGGTCTTGCCGGCGCCGTTCGGGCCGAGGAAACCAAAAACTTCGCCGCGCCCCACCGTCAGCGACAGTGGATGCACGGCGTGGTAGCTGCCGTATTGCTTGCTCAGGGCATCAAATTCAATCATTCGTGGCGCAGGCTCATGCCGATGCGCTCCGTGCGCGGCGCCCAGTTGCCCTGGATGTCCGCCGACACCAGAATGCGCTCGGCGCGGCCGATCAGCAGCTTGCGCGGCACGAAGCCGATGAAACGCGAATCGGCGCTGTTGTCGCGGTTATCGCCCAGCATCAGGTAGCTGTCGGCGGGAACGGTAACGGGACCGAAGTCGCGGCGGGCCTGGATTTCCGGCAGCACCTGGATGCTGTAACTGGCCTTGCCGTTATTCTCGTTCAGGCGCAGCGCTTTCAGATCGCCCACGTTGGCGATCGTTTCGGTGGCATTGTCGATCACCGAATACTGCGCGGGTTTGCCGTTGATGATGAGACGTTCGCCGCGCATTTCGACTTTATCGCCGGGCAAGGCTGCGATACGCTTGATCAGGCGCGTGCCGTCTTTCGGCGAGCTGAAAGTGACGATGTCGCCGCGCTGCGGATCGCCGAGGTGGGTCAGCGATACGTCGGTAAGCGGGACTTTCAGATCGTAGGCCACACGGTTGACGAATACGACGTCGCCTTCCAGCAGATTGGGATGCATGGAAGCCGAGGGAATCGGATTCCAGTCCGCAAACGCCGTGCGGAATATGCCGAGCAGCACGAGGAATGCGATAAAGCCCTTGTTGTCGCGGATCAGCTGTTTCATGGTCGATGGTCTCCGGTCGGGTAGCTGGACAGTCCAGAGCTTTATCATCTTATCACTATCTTAAGCCGTGCTTAGGCCGAAGGCGGCCAGCATCTGGCGTTGTCCTTTTGGCGGCACGCTGAGCGCGCGGCTGTCGAGATCCTGTTCGACCCAGCCCTTCTTCAGCGCCAGTTGCAGCAGGGCCGCGCCCAGTGCACCGCCGAGATGGGGACGGCGTTCGCTCCAGTCCAGGCAAGGGCAGGCGAAACGCCGGCGCAGCTTGCGCATCGCTTGCAAGTCCAGGCCGAGTTGCACGAATTGTTGTTCGCCTTCCGGCGTCAGGGCATATTCGTTGTCGCCATTGGTCGCCAGCCAGCCCTGTTCGGCGAAGTGATCGTGCAGGCGGACGGCAATGGTGCCGGCCATGTGGTCGTAGCAGGTGCGCGCGTTGCGCAGGCGGTCCGGCGTATTGGGTTTGAACTGTGGACGCGGCAGGCCCGCCACCACCAGCAGGGCTTCCAGCGCCGCACCCACGTCGGCATCGGCAATCTGGTAGTAGCGGTGTTTGCCCTGTGCGACCTGCACCAGAAGGCGGTCGTCCTTCAGCCGCGCCAGATGGGCACTGGCAGTAGAGGCGCTGACCTCAGCAACGGCCGAGAGCTCGGTGGCCGTGCGCGCATGGCCGTCGAGCAGGCAGCACAGCATGCGGGCACGTGCCGGCTCGGCGATGGCGCCGGCAACGCGGGCGAGGTGGTAATCGGCGTGTGCATCCATAGTTCGGTGTCGGACGAAATGTTGATGGTGGTTTTTCAGCATACTGCAATTTCTTTCACTTTGCTGGAGTATCGAAATGCAGAATCCTGTTGCGGCGGTAACCAGTGCCGATCCCTACGAATTCTATGCAGCGCTGGCGCGCGAACCCCGGCTGGTGTGGCGCGAAGGGATGTGGATTGCGGCCAGTCCGGCGCTGGTCATGGAAGTGATGACGCATGCCGCTTGCCGCGTGCGCCCGCCCGCTGAGCCAGTGCCAGCGGCGATTACCGGCGGCAGCGCGGGCGAAGTGTTTGCTGCGCTGGTGCGCATGAATGAGGGCGAACGCCATGCCTCACCCAAAATGGCCTTGCAGCGCGCGCTCGGCAGCGTGCCGCTCGAACAGGTCCGCGCAGTGGCATCGCGCATCGCGCGTGAGCTGGCCGGCGCTACGCCCATGACGGCCCCGCGTGTGTCGCAGTGGATGATGGAAGTGCCGGTGCGTACGGTCGCCAGCCTGCTGGGTTTCGACGATGCGCAACTGCCGGCGCTGGCGTGGTGGCTGGGACGTTTCGTGGCATGCCTGTCTCCCTTGAGCAGCGCCGCGCAGATTGCGGCGGCGCACGGCGCGAGCCTGGAGTTGCTGGATGCCTTCCGCGCGCTATTACAATCGCCCCGTGCCGGATCGCTGCTGGAGGCTGTGGTGCATGAGGCCGAGGAAGCCGGCTGGGACAACGATCATGCGATACTCGCGAATCTTGTTGGTTTGCTGTCGCAGACTTACGAAGCAACGGCGGGCCTGATAGGCAATACGGTCGTCGCGCTGCAGCGCGGCGCCTCGTGGCCTGTAAATGCAGCCTCGCTGGTGCGTGACGTCGCACGCATGGCCCCGCCGGTGCAGAACACGCGCCGCTTTGTGGCCGAAGATGCCGGCATCGGTGGTGTGCGCGTGCAAAAAGGGCAGGTGATCCTGCTGGTGCTGGCTGCGGCAAGCCGCGATCCGCGCGCTGAGGGGCGCGTGTTCGGATTCGGCCATGGCCCGCATGCTTGTCCGGGCCAGGCGATGGCGGAAGCGATAGCGTCGGCAGCGATTGAGGCACTGCAGGACGGCTTGCCGCGCATGCAGTGGCGTTATCGCGCATCGGTGAATGCGCGTATTCCTGAATTCTTTGAGGAGGTGGAATGATTGCCGTGATTTTTGAAGTGCTGCCGCATGCTGAGGGCAAGCAGAAGTACCTGGATATCGCAGCCTCGCTGCGGCCACTGCTGGATCAGGTGGATGGCTTTATTTCGATAGAGCGCTTCCAGAGCCTGAACAACCCGGACAAGCTGCTGTCGCTGTCCTTCTTCCGCGATGAAGCGGCGGTCGCGCAATGGCGCCAGCTGGAAGCGCATCGCTCCGCGCAATCGGCCGGACGCCATGCGCTGTTCCAGAATTATCGCCTGCGCATTGCGAGCGTGGTGCGCGACTATGGCATGAACGAGCGTGAGCAGGCTCCTGCCGATAGCCGCGCGCGGAACGGTTAATACTTCCAGCTCAGCGTCACGGATGCATTGCGCGGCGCTGCGTAGTAAGCCTGGCTCCAGTACAGGGAAGTCAGGTATTTGCGGTCCGTGAGGTTGTTCACGTTGGCCGACACGCTGAAGTGTTTATCGATGTCGTAGCGCGCCATCAGGCCCACCGTTGCATAGCTGCTTTGACGGATGGTGACGCCGTCCGCCTCATCGCGCCAGGTCTTGTCCTGCCAGTTCGCGGTTGCGCCCAGCTTCAACTGCGGCACGGCAGGCAGCTGGTAGGTCAGCGAAGTACGCAGCAGGCGGCGCGGAATAAAGGTGCGTACGGCCTTGCCGTCATCGCCTTCCACCGTCAGCACGGTGAAGCCAGCGGTAGCCTGCAAGCCGCGCGCCAGTTCGCCGGACAGATCAAACTCCACGCCTTTCGATTCCGCGTTGACGCCGCGGTAGAAGGCTTTCGGGCCGACATAGCCTGCCTGTTCAGCGGTGTTGTCCTGCTTCGTTTTGAACAGTGCACCGGAAGCGTTCAGCTTGCGGTCGAACCATTCGCCTTTCAGGCCCACTTCCACGGTGCGGCCTTCAACTGGCGCCAGAGGCTGGCCGGCTGCGTCGGTTTCGCTTTGTGGGTTGAAGATGCCGGTGTAGCTGGCATAGGCCGACAAGGCCTGGTTGATGTCGTAGACCAGACCCACGTAAGGCGTGGTCTTGGTGGCCGAGCGGTATTTGCTGACGCCATACGACAGGCCGGAGCTGTCCACGGTGGCGAAGGAAACGCCGGTAAGCAGCTTCAGATTATCGGCCAGATCCCAGCGTGCGGCGGCGAAAGCGGTTTTGCGTTTGTCTTCATACGAGCTGCCGTCGATGGCGGCGTCGAAGGTAGGCTCGGGATAGATGCCTTGCCAGGTGGTCAGCGGCGGCAGCGCCGCGCCGATGCCCTGGCCGTAGTGCGAGATATCGTCCAGCGTAGACTTGGACCAGGAACCGCCGAAGCTCAGATCATGCGTGCGGCCAAACAGCTGGAACTGGCCCGTGGCTGACACGTCGAACAGCGTTTGCTTGTTGGATGCGTCATACAGCGAAGGGTAGGAGAACAGGCCCAGTTCCGTCGCGCGGTCGGGCTGGCCATAGACGTAGAACAGTTTGGAGTTGGTGTTGGTGGTCGCGCGCGACAGCGTGGCCTGTGCACGCCAGCCGTTCTCGAAGTGATGCTCGAATTCAAGGAAGCTGCGCTTGTTCCGCGTGCGGTTGCGTGCCCAGTCGGTGGCGGTGCTGGTGCCGACGTCGTAATTGGTGGGCGAGCCGTCGGTGTAGTAGAGCGGCAGCGCGCCCCACAGGCCGCCGCGCGTTTTCGCGTCCTGGCTGGTGAAGCCGCCGGTCAGCGTGGTGTCGCGCGACAGCTTCGCTTCCAGCACGCCGTAGAAGACTTTGCGGTCGTTGGAGAAGCGGTCCAGGTAAGAGTCGCCTTCCTGGTAGGAGGCGACCACGCGTCCGTTCAATGTGCCGGCTTCATTCAGCGCGCCGGAAATGTCGCCTTGCACGCGATGCTGGCCCCAGCTGCCCAAGGTAGCGCTCGCAGAAGCCTGAAAAGCGGCGGTCGGGCGCTTACGGATGAAGTTCACCGTGGCGGAGGGATTGCCGGTGGCGGACATCAGGCCATTGGCGCCGCGGACGATGTCGATGCGGTCATAGAGGGCGGTATCCAGATCGCCGGTCACGTTACCGAAGACAAAGGGAATGCCGACGCCGTCATACTGGAAATTGACGATGTCGAAGCCGCGCGCGGTGTAGTAGGTGCGGTCGGTTTCCACGCGCTCGACGGTGACGCCGGTGGTGCTGGCGAGGACATCGTTGACGGCGTCGAGGCGGAAGTCTTCGATGCGGGCGGCAGTCACGACGGACACGGATTGCGGCGTTTCGCGCAGGCTCAGGTCGAGGTGGGCGGAAGAGGCGCTGCGGCGGGTGGTATAGCTGTCCGGCGATTCCGCCTCACCCTTGACCACGACGGTTTGCATGACAGGCTCAGGCGCGGCTTCATCAGCAGGCGCATCAGCCCAGGCAGCGCCTCCGCAAACCAGCGCGGCGGCAAGAGCAAATGGACGAAGTCGGGAGGCGGGAACAGGCAGCAGCATTTTCTTCCTTTTTATAGAATGCAAATGAGAATGATTCGCATTCTATAGCGCGACGCAAAAAATGTCCACCTTGGGGTCAGACCCCAGGTTTTAGTGGGCGGGGTGTTGGACGAGCGCGGCGCCGGCGCCGTGACGGTGGGCTTCGCTGACGGCGGTGACTGTGCCATCCTGGTTGAAGACGATGGCGTTGGCTGCGCCGATTTCTTCCGGTGTCGCCGACCAGCGCTGGCCGAAGCGTTCCAGCGCGCGGGCCTGGGCGGTGCCGGTGAAGCCAGGTTCGATGTCGGTGCTGTCGCCGTTGCGCTCGGAAATGCGCGGCGCGTTGAGCGCCTCGTCCATGCGCATGCCGAGGTCGAGGTAGTTGAAGATGGTTTGCAGCACGGTGGTGATGATGGTCGAGCCGCCCGGACTGCCAACCGTGAACGCCGGCTTGCCATTGCGGAAGACGATTGTCGGCGCCATGCTGGAGCGTGGACGTTTGCCCGCTTCCGGTACGTTCGGCGCCGGCCCCGTGAAGTCGAAGTCGGTCATTTCGTTGTTGAGCAGGAAGCCGTAGCCCGGCACGGTGATGCCGCTGCCGCCCCACGATTCGATGGTGAAGGTGTAGGCGACGATATTGCCGTCCTTGTCCGATACGGTCAGATGCGTGGTGTGGGCGCTCTCCGGCAGCATGCGCGCCGCGGCGGCTGGGCGCAGTGGCACGCTGGGGTCGTGCTGGAAGACATAGGGATCGCCCGCCTCAGCATGCGGCATGGCGTGCTGCAGATTGATCAGCCCGCGGCGCCTGGCGGCATAGTCCTTGTTCAGCAGGCCCGCCACAGGCGCTTCCACGTACTCGGGATCGGCCAGATAAGCATTGCGGTCGGCGAAGGCGAGGCGCGACGCTTCCATGTAGATGTGCTCGGCCTGATCGCGCGGCATGCCCTTGAATTCATAGCCTTCAAGGATGTTCAGCGCCTCGGCGATGGTCACGCCGCCGCTGCTGGGCAGGGGCATGCCGTACAGTTCGTAGCCGCGATAAGTGCTGCGCACAGGCTGGCGCAGCCGGGCTTCGTAGTTGGACAGGTCGGCCAGCGTCATCTTGCCGGAGCGGACGGAAACGCCGGCAGCCACCGGCGGCGCGTTCACCGCGTCGACAATCGCCTGCGCCAGCTTGCCGTGATAGAAGGCTTTCACGCCGCCAGTGGACAGCAGCTGGTAAGTCTTCGCCAGATCCGGATTGCGTAGCAGGGTGCCGGCTGGGATAGCCTTGCCGTTGCGCAGATAGAGCGCGGCCGTGGCAGGGTATAAGCTGAATTTCTGCTCGTTGCCCTGCACCAGATGGCTGAAGTTGGCATTCACGCGGAAGCCATCCGAAGCGACCTTGATTGCCGGCGCCAACACCTGCTTGAAGGACATGCTGCCGTAGCGGTCCAGTGCTTCATGCCAGCCGCGCACGGTGCCCGGTACGCCGACCGCCATGCCGCTGGCCACCGCTGTTTCGAAATCGATGGGCTTGCCGTTGGCGTCCACGAACGCGGTCGGCTCAAACGAGGCGGGGGCCACTTCGCGGTGGTCAATGGTAATCACGCGTTTTTCTTTGGCCAGGTAGATGACCATGAAGCCACCGCCGCCAACGCCGCAGCTGAAGGGATCGGTCACGCCCAGCGTAGCTGCCGCCGCGACTGCGGCGTCCACCGCATTGCCGCCCTTGTTCAGAATGGCCAGCGCGGACTGCGATGCCTGCTCGCTGATTGTCGCGACGGCGCCGCCGGTGCCGGTCGCCATAGGGCTTTTGGCAGAGGCGGGCTCAACGAGCGCCAGCGAAAGGATGATGGAGAAGACGAGGGTGCTGGCGCGTCGTTGTGGGCTCATGGGCAACTATATCGGTTGTGCAATATTTACACGCAAGCTTACCCGATAATTTGGCGGCGGAGCTTTCAAAGCCGGCGGTTCGGCCGGTTCCAGCCCTTGCAGCGTAAAGGTCAGGCCGTTGCGCGTGAGGGTTTTGGCGGCGCCCGGCATGTCGTCGGCCAGCACGAAGTTGCTGCTGCCTTTTTTATCGTTCAGCACGAAGCTGTAGCTGATGTAGCCGGCCCACACGCACACGGCGCCAGTCTTGCAGCGGCTGTCGTTGATGCGTTCGAGCTTGAGTGTGGTGGATGGCGCCAGTGTGACGGTTTCGCCCTGCGTCAGCACATAACTCTCGCTGGTGCGGGGGGCGGGATGGGACGCGGTGCCGGCCGGTGGCGCGCTGCAGGCGGCGGCAATGACCAGGGATAAACCCGCAAAGCAGGTGCCAATGACTCTCAGTTTCATGATGTCCTCCCTGAAGGCATGCTTTCATCTTAGCAAAGTGCCACCCAGGCCGGCGCACTGATGAGTCAGACCCGGGTGTAAAGATTTCCGACAGTTACTCGATATTGCATAAGGGAACTTAAAGTAGGGGTAAAAAAAAGCGCCCACGGAGGGGCGCCAGTTTTTGTTGTTTTTGTTGTGGTTATGCTTTGCGGCGGCGCAGACCGCTCAGGCCAAGCAGGCCGGCGCCCAGCAGGGCCAGGGAAGCTGGCTCTGGCACTTCCTGGGATGGTGCGCCACCACCGCCTGCGCCCGGACCTTGCGGTGCAGCCGGGGTTTGCAGGTCGGTCAGGATGGAGAAATTGCCGCCGTTTTTGTTTGGGGTGGTCACTTTCAGCGCCAGGGTGTGCACGCCGCCGGTAAACACCACGTCGTCGTACCAATTGGTGTAGCCAGCAGGCGCCGCAGCGTTGGACTGGGTCAGCAGGGTGCCGTCCAGGTAGAAATAGTACAGGGTGCCATCCTGGTTGCCGCCCGGCTGGGGGAACAGGAAGTCGAACGTGCCGCCATTGATGCCGGCGTCGACCTGGAGGGTGGACAAACCGTTCAGGTCAGCGGCGCGCATGGCTGGGTTCGCGTTGTCGTTATTCCAGTGAGCAGCAATTGACAGATTATCGGTCAGCAGAAGTGGGGCTGCGGACGCAAGTCCGGTGGCTGCGGCGCAGACCAGTGCGAGAGCGGTTTGTTTGATCATGGTATTTCTCCGGGTGATTGACTTCGCTTTACATCAAGCAAGTGCCATGCCATCGGAGAAATGCGTGTTGCATCAAGGACTTATAAATTTCTGGAAAACCATGGTGTAAAAAATATCGACAGTTAGTAAGTCGAAATAGTAACCCGCGTTCAATATTGTTTAGAAAATAAAAAAAGCGCCGGGCCTTACGGCACGGCGCCTTCCGGAAATCAGCGAAAACTTAGATGTAGGCCGCCAGGGCAGTCTTCATCTTCTTCAGCGCGGCCGCTTCGATCTGGCGGATACGCTCGGCCGACACGCCGAACTCTTCCGCCAGCGTATGCAGGGTGGCGCCCGAACCGTCGTCGTTGGCCAGCCAGCGCGCTTCCACGATACGGCGAGAGCGGGCGTCCAGCTTGGACAGGGCAGTTTCCAGACCCTCGGATTGCAGACGGGTCACCTGTTCGGCTTCCAGCACCTTGGTTGGCTCGGTATTGTCGGAAGACAGGTAGGCGATCGGGGAGAACTTGTCGTCTTCCTCGTCGCTTGGCGATTCCAGGGCAATATCGCGGCCGCTCAGGCGGGTTTCCATTTCAATCACGTCTTCGCGCTTCACGTCCAGGGCTTTCGCCAGCTGGTCGATCTGGTCGGGCGACATGGCGTCCAGGCCTTGCTTGTGGCTGCGCAGGTTGAAGAACAGCTTGCGCTGGGCTTTGGTGGTAGCCACTTTCACCAGGCGCCAGTTCTTCAGAATGTATTCATGCATCTCCGCCTTGATCCAGTGCATGGCGTAGGACACGAGGCGCACACCCTGGTCCGGATCGAAGCGTTTGACGGCTTTCATCAGCCCGATATTGCCTTCCTGGATGAGGTCGGCGTGCGGCAGGCCATAGCCCAGGTAACCGCGCGCGATCGACACCACCAGTCGCAGGTGAGACATAACGAGCTTCTCCGCAGCCTTCAGATCATTCTTGTTCTTCAGGTCACGGCCCAGTTGTACTTCTTCCTCGTGCGAGAGCATAGGCAGGCGATTGACTGCCGAAATATAGGCGTCAATGTTGCCAAGTGGAACCAACGCGTTTTGTACGGACATCGTGGTCATAGTTCTATCCTCGCTTCGAAGGGAATCTTTCATAGTCACAGCATGCCTCATGGAACTTAACTCTTACTTAATTGAAGCCTTGCTGGTTGAACATATATTAGCACTCTCCTTCGATGAGTGCCAATCATGGAAAATCTATGATTGCGATAGCAATACTGCTATGAGGAAAGGCTCCTCCATAAAAGGCAGGATAGACCTGGAAGGGGATGGGCTCTGTGCGAGAACGCACTTGTGACACCGGGAGCGGCGCGCGCTCCCGGCAGGGACTTAATTCAGGCGGGACAAATGGCGCTGCACGGACAGCGAGGCGCCAACCAGGCCCAGCATCGCTGACAGGGCCAGCAGGGCGGTCATGGACACGGGATCGAGCGGGACCAGCTGGAATTCGCTGGCATACAACCTTGCAAATTCAGCAATTGCCGTATTCAGCGGGCGCAGGGCCAGCGCCACTGCCCCCAGCGCCACCCCGCCCGCGCACAGGCCGAGCAGAGCACCCGTGTAATAGAAGGGGCGGTGGATGAAGCTGTCGGTCGCGCCGATCAGTTTGGACACCAGAATCTCTTCACGCTGGGTCAGCACTTGCAGGCGAATCGTGTTGAATACCACCGCAATCACCACCGTGCCCAGGGTTGCAGCCAGCAGCAGCAGGGCCAGACGCAGGATGCCCAGCAGGGCGGCCAGACGCTTGACCCAGGCGGAGTCGACCTGCACCGATTCCACACCCGGCAGAGCGCGCATCTGGTCGGCGATGGCATCGATCTGGGCGCTTTCGGCCGCGCTCTTGTAGGCGTTGAGCTTGACGATGTAGCTGTCCGGCAGCGGGTTTTCACCCAGTGTGTTGAGCACGTCGGACAGCCCGCTCTTCGCATGCAGCTGTTCCAGCGCTTTTTCACGCGGCACGAAGACGATCCTGGCGTCCTTGCTGATCGCACGCAGATTGCCCGCAATGCCGGCTGACTGCTCGCGCGGCGTGTCCTGCTTCATGAACACGCTGAGCTCGGGCTCGACCGCCATTTGCTCGGACATGGGGCGCACGTTTTCCAGCAGGGTCACGCCCATGAAGGGCAGAGCCAGGGCGATTGCCACCACCAGGATATTGAACAGGAAAGAGCCCGGCGCGCGGCGCAGGTGCACTAGGGCGCCGCCGAGCGCGAAGGCGTGCTGGCGGAAGAAGGCGCTCATGCGGCCTCCTTCATCAGTTCGCCGCGTTCCAGATGAATCACACGCGCGGCGCTGTCCAGCACCTGCTCGTCGTGGGTGGAAATCAGGCAAGTCACGCCGACCGAGTGGAAGGCGCGCAGAGCGTCCAGCACCTTGTTGGCGCTGGCGCGGTCGAGATTGGCGGTGGGCTCGTCGGCCAGGATGATTTGCGGACGGTTCACGATGGCGCGCGCGATCGAGACGCGCTGCTGTTCGCCGCCGGACAAGGCCAGCGGATCGGCATCGGCGCGCTCGCCCAGTCCCACTTTATCGAGGGCGGCGCGGGCACGCTGCTCGGCGGCGGCTTTCGGCGAGCCCGTCACCAGCAGGGGCATCATCACATTGGCCAGCACGGAGCGGTCGTTCAGCAGGCGCTGTTCCTGAAAGATGAGGCCGAGGTTGCGGCGCAGGAAGGGCACACCGGCGGCCTTGAGCTTGCCGATGTCCTGGCCGTTGACGATCACCTGGCCCGACGTCGGGCGCTCCATGGCGGCGATCATTTTCAGCAGGGTGGACTTGCCGGCGCCGGAAGGGCCGGCCAGATAGACCAGCTCGCCTTTGGCAATGGTGAGGGTGATGTCGCGCAGGGCGACAGCATCGGAAGTGTATTGCTTGGAGACGTGCTGGAATTCGATCATGGAGGCCTTACGCGAGCAGTGCTTCAACAAACTCAGCCGCATTGAAGGGCTGCAGGTCTTCAATCTTTTCGCCGATGCCGATGAAGTACACCGGCACCGGGCGCACACGGGCGATGGCGGCAATGATGCCGCCCTTGGCAGTACCGTCCAGCTTGGTGATGATGATGCCGGACAGTTGCAGGGCATCGTCGAACGCCTTCACCTGGGCCAGGGCGTTCTGGCCGGTGTTGCCGTCGATGACCAGCAAGGTTTCGTGCGGCGCGCCTTCCAGGCCCTTGCCGATCACACGCTTGATCTTCTTCAGCTCTTCCATCAGGTGCAGCTGGGTCGGCAGGCGGCCGGCGGTGTCGATCATGACCACATTGGTGCCGCGCGCCTTGCCGGACTGCACCGCGTCGAAGGACACGGCAGCGGGGTCGCCCGACTCTTGCGAAATCACGGTGACGTTATTGCGCTGGCCCCAGACCATCAGCTGCTCGCGGGCGGCGGCGCGGAAGGTGTCGCCGGCCGCCAGCAGCACCGATTGGCCGTGTGCCTGCATATGCTTGGCCAGTTTGCCGATGGTGGTGGTCTTGCCTGCGCCGTTGACGCCGGAAATCATCATCACCAGCGGCTGGTGGCGGCCCAGTTCGAACGGCTTTTCCAGCGGTTCCAGCAACTCGATCAGCAGCTGCTTCAGCGCCAGCTTCACGGCGGCGGCGTCTAGCAGCTTGTCTTCCTTGACCTTGCGCTTTAGGGCGTCGAGCAGGTATTGGGTGGCTTCGATGCCGGCGTCGGACATCAGCAGGGCCGCTTCCAGCTCGTCGTACAGCTCGTCGTCAATCTTGGCGCCGATGAACAGCACGGACAGATTGGCCGAAGTCTTCGACAGGCCGGCCTTCAGGCGGTTCATCCAGGATTGCTTTTCCGGGCGTGCGGCGGTCTCTACCTCAAAAGCAAGAGGACCGACGGCGTCGCTGGCCACTTCGGCGGTCGCCTGTGGCACCGGCTCAGGCGCACTGGGCGCAACGGCGGGCGCAGGCGTTTCAGGAACGACTGGTTTTTTCTTGAAAAAACTGAACATGGATTGTGCGGTAGAGGGCCCTTCGAGCCGCGTATTCTACCAGAGTGGCCCTGTGGGAATCAGTCTGCGGCCGCGCCATCCGCGGCGGCTTGGACCGGGGCGCGCTGGCGCTGGCGCCAGTCGGCGATGGCATTGCTGATTTCATTCAGCTCGCGCACGCGCACGAAGTCCGGCGCGCGGCGGCGCAGGGCGGTGTTGGCGCCGCCAGCCCAGATGTCTACGCCTTCCGGCAGACGGGCGTGCAGCTCGCGCAGGCTGTCGAGCACGTGGCGCGGATTGACGGTGGCAGAGAAGGACAAGGCGACGATATCGGCTTGCATGGAACGGGCTGCTTCAACGATGTCCGGCAGCGGCGTTTGCACACCCAGCGACGTGCAGTGCGCGCCTTCGGCCGCCGCCAGGGCTTCGGCCATCAGTAGCCCCAGACCGTGGCGCTCCTGCGGCAGGGTGGCCAGCAGAATGCGTGGACGGGGCGCGCCGGCGCCATGATTGACTTGCGGAACGGACGCCACGGCGCCGCGCAGCACGATCTGGACCGACTCGCTGAACAGATGTTCTTCAAACACGGCGAACTGGCCGCTGGCCCAGGCTTCGCCGATATAGGTAATCAGAGGCGCCACCAGATCGATGACAAAGCTCTTCAGGCCCATCACGAGCATGGCTTGTGCCAGACGGCGGCGGAAGGCTTCCATCTGGTGGCTCTTGCACAGATCCACATAGCCTTGCAGATCAGGATGGCTGACAACGGCCGGCGCCTTGCTGGCGCGCGAAGCCTTCAGGGCCAGCGCCTGCAGTTCCGCCGTACTGAACTGGATTACCTTGCCCGGACGGTAGCCCAGGTCAATCAGCCGTTTGATCAGGCGCAGCTTGCTGACTTGCTCGGGTGTGTAGACGCGCTCGCCGAATGTATCGCGCTGCGGCTGGGGGAAGTCGTAACGCCGCTCCCACACGCGCAAGGTTTCCTTGGCCACGCCGGTGTCACGTTCGACATCACTGATAGTCGAAGTGATTGTTAAAGATGTGGCACTTGTATTCATTCGGCGAAAAGCG
Organism: Pseudoduganella sp. RAF19; assembly: GCF_052114165.1. NCBI lineage: Bacteria > Pseudomonadati > Pseudomonadota > Betaproteobacteria > Burkholderiales > Oxalobacteraceae > Pseudoduganella > Pseudoduganella sp. RAF19. The sequence continues at coordinate 144,722 of NZ_JBFREF010000005.1, forward strand.
CTCTCAGGTGGTTTGGCGTTGAGCATTCTAACCGCGTTTTTTAGCGGGAAGTTGCATCAAATTTTCACGGGTTTTCCCTATGAAGACCCACAATACGCCCTTGTCCACGACACCGGCTTCACATTTGAAAGATTTGAACAGTTTCGTTTTTTGTCACGAGCTTTGTCGTGGACAAAAAAGTGACAATTCGTTGCTTTTCTGTATGAATAGAATTGTGGACATCCCGTAGTGTTCTGCAGAAAATTTGCTGATCAGCTAAAATTTCCGCCTGCGCAAAGGCTTGACATCCTTTTCGCCCTGACACTTGCTGGAAAACCAATCCCTCAGTATAGTGCCGCCTCCCCACAGCCATGAGCTGTGGATACGAGCAGGTAGTGAATAATCCCTGAATAGCAATAGAAGGATAGCAATGAAAAAGACTCTGATCTCCCTCGCAGTTCTGGCAGCAGCCACCACTGGCGTAGCCCACGCACAGTCCGCAGTACAAATCTACGGTATCGTCGATGCCGGTGTTGTTTATGAGCAAGGCGGCAAAAACGGTAACGTGACCAAGGTGACCAGCGGTGCAGCAAGCGCTTCCCGTATCGGTTTCAAGGGCACTGAAGACCTGGGCGGTGGCCTGAACGCCATCTTCGTTCTGGAAGGCGGTTTCCGCACCGATACCGGCGAACAAGACGTTGCTGGTTCGATCTTCCAGCGCCAGGCTTTCGTAGGCCTGTCCTCCAAGGACGCCGGCACCATCACCCTGGGCCGTCAATACACCCCATGGTACAACGCCCTGGCACAAGTTGGTGACCCATTCCAGGCAGGCCTGGCTGGTTCCGCCAAGAACCTGTTCCCAGCCTCGGGCAACAACCAGCGCTTCAGCAACTCCGTGCTGTACCACACCCCTGAGTTCATGGGCCTGAGCGGCGACGTGGCTTACGGCTTCGGCGAGCAGAACAAGGCATCCGCTGGCCGTCAGATCAGCGCATCCATCAACTACTCCAACGGTCCTCTGAATGCCCGTCTGGCGTACATGAACCACAACAACGACACCGCTGTTGGCGCAACCGTGACCGATCGCGACATCGGCCACAACACCCTGCTGGCTGTGAACTATGACTTCCAGATTGCCAAGGCTTACTTCATGTTCGGTCAGAACAAGGGCCTGAACAGCACCCCGCTGCCTAACGCTACCGCCTACACCACCGCTGCTGTCGATCCTTCGACCGACAACCGCAACTACCTGGTTGGCGCATCGGTACCAGTCGGCACCGCTGGCACCGTGCTGGCTTCCTACTCCAAAGTTGACGATCGCGGCAGCTTCAGCCACGACGCTGACCAGTGGGCAATCGGCTACACCCACGCTCTGTCGAAGCGCACCAGCACCTACCTGGCTTTCGCTAAGATCAAGAACAAGAACGGCGCTTCCTACACCGTTGGCAACAACACCGAAGCTGGTTCTGGCGACAAAGCCTTCAACATCGGCATGAAGCACTCCTTCTAATCGGATTTTCATCTGATGCCAAAGCGGCCGCCTTCGGGCGGCCGTTTTTTTATCCGGGGTACAATTCCGGACATGAAAACAGCCTATCTGACCGCAGGCTTCGTCCTGCTAGCCTCCGCCGCGCTGACGGCGGCCATTGCTGCGCCAAAGGGTAAGCCGACGGAGGGCTTCCCGCGCTACGGCATGGCCGTGTACTCGGACCTGTGCGTGCATCCGGAAAGCGGGGAGTATGGCGGCCAGCGCATCACGCTGCAGCGCTTTGCGGAAGTGGATACGGTGATTTATGAGTACACGGCCGGCGCGCTGAGCTGGCCGGTGGTCGCGAGCGATGTGAACGTCGACCCGCGCGGCAAGATGATGTATTTCACGGTGCAGCTGGAAGATGAGGATGTGCGCACCATCAGCGGCAAGTTCTCGCCGGATGGCGAGAAGCTGACGCTGGATGGCGGCTATTGCGATGACCAGTCCATGCCCATGGTGCTGGCCAGGGTGAAGGATTTCGGCGCCAAGATGAAGGCTTGCAAAGCCTGCCCGGCGTCGAAGGCGGAATCGCCGCATCCCGAATACAAGCACGAGCCGGCACCGCCGTCGCAGGGCTAAAACCCGAACCAGATTCTGGTGGCAGCCACTGCGTGGCGGCCACCTTGGCACGCGGCTCGTCATCGGTGGCTGCCACGCAGTGGCTGCCACCAGGTGTCGCTTGGGTTTACTTGCCCGCTGCGATAGCGTTCTTGCGAAGAGTTTCCAGTGTCGCGCCCGGCGTAATCAGGTTACCGTCGTAGCGCAGTTCGATCAGCGCCGGCAGGCTCTGTTCGCGCGAGAAGGCCAGCGCGCGCTGCAGGGCAGGGGCGAAGTCCTCGGTTTTCTCCACGATTTCACCATGGCCGCCGTAAGCGCGGGCCAGTGCAGCAAAGTCCGGATTGTGCAGCGTGGTGCCGGACACGCGGCCCGGATACTCGCGTTCCTGGTGCATGCGGATGGTGCCGAACATCTGGTTATTGAACACCACGATCACCACACCAGCCTTGTATTGCACTGCAGTCGCCAGCTCCTGGCCATTCATCAGGAATTCGCCGTCGCCTGCGAAGGTAATCACCGTGCGCGAAGGATCGATGATCTTGGCGGCCACTCCGGACGGCACGCTATAGCCCATGGCGCCGCTGGTTGGCGCCAGCTGGGTGCGCATTGCGCCGTATGGCCAGTAGCGGTGCGCCCAGGTCGCGTAGTTGCCTGCGCCGTTGGTGATGATGGTGTCGGCTGGCGCGTGAGTGCGCATGTCCTGCACCACCTGCCACAGGTTCAGCGGCGCGCTGTTGTCCTTGAAGATGGACGGCTGCACCTGCCATGCCGCGTATTCTTCGCGCGCCTGCGCCACGCTGTTGCGCCAGGCGCCGGCATCGACGGGTTCCATGGCCGCCAGCATCGCTGCGGCTTGCGGCATGCCGGAGGCGATCATCAGTTCACCCTGATACACGCTGCCCAGTTCCTCCGGATCGGCGTGGATGTGGACCAGGCGCTGCGACGGTACTGGCGAGGCAATGATCGAATAGCCGCTGGTGGTCATTTCGCCGAGACGCGGGCCGATGGCGATCAGCACATCCGCTTCTTTCACACGTGCGGCCAGCTTCGGATTGATGCCGATGCCGACGTCGCCCACATAGTTCGGATGCGTGTTGTCCAGCAGGTCCTGGAAGCGGAAGGCGCAAGCGGTCGGCAGCGAATTTGCTTCGGCGAAGCGCTTGATGTCGGCGCAGGCCTGGTCGTTCCAGCCGCCGCCGCCCAGCAGCAGCAAGGGGCGCTTGGCTTCGGACAGCATGCTGCGCAGCTGCGCGATCTGCGCGGCCGAGGGCGATGCTTGCGTCGGCACATAGCGGCGCGTGTCGGCCACGGTGGCCTTGGAGGTCAGCATATCTTCCGGCAGTGCCAGCACGACCGGACCCGGACGGCCGCTGGTCGCGACCTGGAAAGCGCGGGCGATGTATTCAGGCATACGGTCGGCGCGGTCGATCTGAGTCACCCATTTCGCCATCTGGCCGAACATGCGGCGGTAATCCACTTCCTGGAAGGCTTCGCGGTCCATGAAATCGCTGCCGACCTGGCCGATGAAGAGGATCATCGGGGTCGAATCCTGGAAGGCAGTGTGCACGCCAATCGACGCGTTGGTGGCGCCCGGGCCGCGGGTCACGAAGCAGATGCCCGGCTTGCCCGTCATCTTGCCGTAAGCGTCGGCCATGAAGGCTGCGCCGCCTTCCTGGCGGTTGATGATGAAGCGGATGCCGGAATCGTGCAGGGCGTCCAGCACGTCCAGGTAGCTTTCGCCGGGGACGCCGAAGGCGGTGTCCACGCCGTGGACTTTCAGCGCATCGACCAGAAGCTGGCCGCCGGAACGAGAAGATTGCGTCATGTTCTTGCCTCTTTTATAGGTGATGGTGCATTCTATTCCCGCGGCGCATAAGCGGCTTTCCTATCTGCGACACCAATTTTGGTAAAATACCGCCCGAAGCAAGCCAGACAGCCGCTGGCTGGCGTAGCAATACGTCAGCGGGAGGAAGGTCCGGACTCCATAGAGCAGGGTGACGGTTAACGGCCGTCCGCCGTGAGGCGAGGAATAGGGCCACAGAGACGAGCGTATTAAGTTACGGTGAAACGCGGTAACCTCCACCTGGTGCAATTTCAAATAGGCACGCGATGATGCTGCTCGCGGAGCGTGCGGGTAGAAAGCTTGAGCGGCGGAGCAATCCGTCGCCTAGAGGAATGGCTGTCATAGCGCGAAAGCGCCGTAACAAAATCCGGCCTATCGGCTTGCTTCACTGAATACTACCGATGACAAAATACATACTGGCCCTGGATCAGGGCACGACCAGTTCCCGCGCCATTTTGTTTGATCACCAGGGCCACATCGCTGGATGCGCGGCCCAGGAATATCCCCAGCACTTCCCCCAGCCCGGCTGGGTCGAGCACGATCCCAACGATATCTGGAATAGCCAGCTCACCGTGGCGCGCAAGGTCCTCGCCGACAACCACGTCGAAGCGAAAGACGTGCGCGCCATCGGCATCGCCAATCAGCGCGAAACCACGCTGGTGTGGGACCGCAAGACCGGCGAGCCAATCGCCAACGCCATCGTGTGGCAGGATCGCCGCACCGCCGACTACTGCGAGCAGCTGCGCGCGGACGGCAAAGCGAAGCAGATCTGCGAAGCGACTGGCCTGGAGCTGGACGCTTACTTCTCCGCCACCAAACTGAAATGGATTCTCGATCACGTGCCGGGCGCCCGCGAGCGCGCGCGCAAAGGCGCGCTGTGTTTCGGCACCGTCGATTCATGGCTGGCGTGGAAATTATGCGGCGTGCATATTACGGACGTGAGCAATGCCTCGCGCACCATGCTGTTCAACATTCACCTCATGCGCTGGGATTCAGACCTGCTGGCGCTGTTCGACATTCCTGAAGAAATTCTGCCGCAGGTGGTGTCGTCCAGCGAGGAAGTCGGCGACACGCACGCGGCCTTGTTCGGCGGCGAGATTCCAGTGGCTGGTATCGCTGGCGATCAGCAGGCCGCGACCTTCGGTCAGGCTTGCCATCAGCCGGGCATGGTCAAGAATACCTATGGCACCGGATGCTTCATGCTGATGCACTCCGGCCGCCATCCGCGCGTATCGCACAATCGCTTGCTGTCCACGGTTGGCTGGCGCGTGGACGGCGAAACCGATTATATGCTGGAGGGCTCGGTCTTCATGGGCGGCGCCACCGTGCAGTGGCTGCGCGATGGCCTGGGCATCATTCAGCAATCGGGCGACGTGGAAGCGCTGGCGGGAAGCGTGCCGGATAGCGGCGGCGTGTTCCTCGTGCCGGCTTTCGTCGGCCTCGGTGCGCCGCACTGGGACCCGTATGCCCGCGGCACCATCGTCGGCCTGACACGCGGCAGCACCAAGGCGCACATCGCACGCGCTGCGGTGGAAGCGATTGCGTATCAATCGGCTGAGCTGCTGGCGGCCATGCAGAAGGACGCGGCCATTCCGGTGGCTGAAGTGCGTGCAGATGGCGGCGCAGCGCGCAACGATATGTTGATGCAGTTCCAGTCCGATCTGCTGGGCGTGCCGGTCGTGCGACCGCAAGTGACGGAGACGACGGCGCTTGGCGCGGCCTATCTGGCTGGGCTGGCGGTGGGCTTCTGGGAATCGCAGGAAGAAATCGCCGCGCAGTGGCGTTGCGAACGGCGCTTCACGCCAACCATGAGCGCGGACCAGCGCGAGGCATTGCTGGGGCGTTGGGCGCGCGCCACCGAGCGCGCCAAGTCCTGGGAAGCGCCGCTATGATGGCGCGGCCTTGGGAGTGGAACTGGACGCCATCGAGGCGGTGTTCGATGCGCTGACCGAGGTCGCTTTCTTCATCAAGGATTGCGATGGCCGCTACGTGGCCGTCAACCACACGCTGGCGCCGCGGCTGGTGCCTGACCCACAAGACGCCGCTGCGCAATGAAGCGAAACGGCCCTACATTGTCCTGAGCGTAGGCGTCACCTACGAATAAGCGTAGGGGCGGATCATTGATCCGCCGTGCGTGACGCAGGGGCGGTGAAGCGGCACCTTATAATAGGAGCCGCCGCCGCGCCCGATGTTGCGTAAGTTGTCTATACAAATCACGTCCGTGCGGCTAAGATTGACCCTCGTTAGCTGTATTGGAATCGCCTGCCCAGAGATTTTTCGTACTTCCCTTCATCGCGCGCAAGGCGCACCAGGCCGTCGATTCCCGAGAAACTCCACCGTTTTCCCCGAACTGATCCGGCGGCGCTCCGGCGTTGTCGCCGCGCGACGGGATCGTTGTCGGACGGCAACTGAATGGTTTTGTTTCAATTTATTTTTTGGTCACTTTCTCCCGCCGGCGAACTCAAGAGAGATGAGGTAGCACTTTCACTATCTTGCCTAAGTATTTAATTTCTCTATAAATTTTGCTTAATGCATTCTTCAAGGATCGGCGCTAAGTCCTTAATTTCATTGATAAATTCCGTGTTCGCGCAGCCGGAAATCGCTTGACCGGCTTGTTTCCTTACTCTAAAGTGGGCGACAGTGTGAAAAAGTGTAGTTTTGTGGGATTTTTTGGCGGAACTTGAGCCGCAATAGTTGAACGAAATCAGAGGCCAGAGAAGGTAAATCGTGTTCCAGGGCGCTTCCGCAATCACTCTCGATGCGAAAGGCCGGATGTCTATTCCGGCCAAGCATCGTGACGCACTGTTAATTCAGTGCGAAGGACGCCTCACGCTTACCAAACACCCGGACGGCTGCCTTCTGATGTACCCACGCCATTTGTGGGAAGCGAAACGCGACCAGATCGCGCAGTGGCCGATGTCGGCCCGCGGCTGGCAACGTATCCTGCTGGGCAACGCGGTCGACGTCGAGATGGACTCGGCCGGCCGTATCCTGGTTGCCCCTGAATTACGCGACGCCGTTGGCCTTGGCCGCGACGTCGTCCTGTCCGGCATGCTGACCCACTTCGAGATCTGGGACCCTGTGAAGCGCGCCGAGAACGAGGCTGCCACCATCGAGGTGGGCATGCCTGATTCCCTTTCCGATTTCTCCTTCTGAGGCCCGCGCGCAATGACCACAACAGCGGTGCCAGAATTCCAGCATCGTACGGTGCTGTTAGATGAAGCGGTTGATGCGCTCGACCTGGCCGGCGCACGCGCCGACGGCATCTATATAGACGGCACTTTCGGCCGCGGCGGCCATTCGCGCCTGATCCTGTCCCGTCTGGGGCAGGGCGGCCGCCTGATCGCATTCGACAAAGATCCGCAAGCCATTGCCACCGCCGAGCAACTCGGCGATTCCCGCTTCACCATCGTGCACGACAGCTTCGCCACCATGGCGCAAGCGCTGGCCGAACGCGGCGTCGACGCCGTGGACGGCATTCTGCTCGACCTCGGCATCTCTTCGCCGCAGGTGGACGATCCGGAACGCGGCTTCAGCTTCCGTAACGACGGCCCCCTCGACATGCGCATGGATACCACGCGTGGTGTGTCGGCGGCCGAGTGGCTCGCCACAGAATCCGAACAGACACTGGAAAAGGTGATAAAAGAATATGGGGAAGAACGGTTTGCTTTTCAGATTGCAAAGGCGATTGTTGCTCGCCGGGCAGTCGAACCAATTTCAAGCACACGGCAGCTTGCCGGTATCGTGGCAGGCGCGGTCAAGACTCGCGAAAAGGGCAAGGACCCGGCCACCCGCACTTTTCAGGCTATCCGGATTTACATCAATAAAGAGCTTGAGGACCTCGAATCGGTCCTGAACCAGGCCTTCAACGCCCTCAAGCCTGGCGGCATTCTGGCCATCATCAGCTTCCACTCGCTGGAAGACCGCATGGTGAAGCAGTTCTTCGCGTCCAAAGCCAAGGTGGAGCAGCCGGACCGGCGCCTGCCGATCAAGGCCGTCGACCTGCCGCAGCCTGAATTGAAACTGCTGGCCCGCATCAAGCCATCCGACCGTGAAGTGGACGAGAACCCGCGCGCCCGCTCCGCCGTGATGCGTGTGGCCATGCGCCTTCCTGCCACGGGAGGCGCGCAATGAGTAATAAGATCAACATCGTGCTGACGGCGCTGCTGCTGGGCTGCGCCCTGTCGCTGGTTAACGCCCAGTTCCAGGCGCGCCATCTGTTCATCGACCTGGAACGCGCGCAAACGCAGGCGAGGCAGCTGGATATCGAATGGTCCCAGCTGCAGCTCGACCAGTCCAAACTGGGCAAGCACGCCCGCATCGAAGAGATTGCGCGCCGTGACCTGAACATGACGCCGCTGACGCCGAACCGTACTCAATATCTGACGGAGGGCGGACAATGATGCGCTCATCCGGCGGAGCGGGCGGCGCGCGCGTGGCGCGCTCGAAAGGCGTCTCCTTCAACAGCAGCCCTGTACTGGCCGTGCGCCTGCCGATGTGGCGTTCGCGCCTGGTAATGATCGTGCTGTTCATCGCTTTCGCGGCACTGGCCGTACGCGCCGTGTGGCTGCAGGGTGTATCGACCCAGTTCCTGCAGAAGCAGGGCGAGATCCGCTACGCGCGTACGCTGGAGTTGCCAGCGACGCGGGGCAAGATCCTGGACCGCAACGGCCAGGTGCTGGCGTCGTCCATTCCAGTGAAAGCCATCTGGGCGATCCCGGACGATGTGCTGCAGGCGCCGCCGGAAAAGCTGCGCGCCCTGGCCGGCCTGCTGGAAATGCCGGAATCGGAACTGCGCAAGAAGCTGGACTCGGACCGCAACTTCGTCTACCTGAAACGCCAGGTGGAGCAGGACGTGGCCGACAAGATCGCCAAGCTGGATATCGAAGGCATCGACACCCGCAAGGAATACAAGCGCTTCTACCCGCAGGGTGAAGTGACGACCCACGTGGTCGGCTTTACCAACGTGGAAGACGTGGGCCAGGAATCGATGGAACTGGCGCAGCAAAAGAACCTGGTCGGTATTCCCGGCACGCGCCGCGTGATCAAGGACCGGCTGGGCCACATTGTTGAAGACATCGGCGCCAAGCACGAACCGCACGACGGCAAGGACCTGACTTTGTCCATCGACAGCAAGATCCAGTACATCGCCTACACCCAGCTGAAGGGCGCGGTGGAGAAGTTCCACGCCAAGGCCGGTGGCGCCGTGGTGCTGGACGTGCACACGGGTGAGGTGCTGGCGCTGGCCAACTATCCGAGCTACGATCCGAACGATCGCCGCGCTCTGACCGGCGCCCAGCTGCGCAACCGTGTGATGACCGACTCCTTCGAGCCTGGCTCGACGCTGAAGCCGATCACCGTTTCGCTGGCGCTGGACACGGGCCGCGTCAAGCCGAGCACCTATATCGACACCGGTCCCGGCAAGTTCACCATCCTGGACCGCACGATCAGCGATACCAAGGCGCACGGCGTGATCAATGTGCAGCAGATTATTGAGATGTCGTCCAATATCGGCACCTCCAAGATCGCACTGAGCATGCCTTCGCAAGAGATGTGGGAGATGTTCACCAAGGTCGGCTTCGGCCAGCAGCCGAAATGGGGCTTCCCAGGCGCGGTCGCTGGCCGCGTTCGTCCTTATAAATCCTGGCGTCCTGTCGAGCAGGCCACCATGAGCTACGGTAACGGTATCTCCGTGTCGCTGATCCAGCTGGCGCGTTCCTACATGATGTTCGCGCGCGATGGCGATACGATTCCGCTGTCCTTCGAGCGCGTGAACGAGGCTCCGCGCGGGCAGCAAATCATCAAGCCGGAAACGGCGCGCGAGATGCGCGCAATGCTGGAGACTGTGGTTTCCGGCAAGGACGGCACCGCCAAGCAGGCCCAGATTCCGGGCTACCGCGCAGGCGGCAAGACCGGCACCGCGTACAAGGTCGAAAACGGCCACTACGCCATGCCGCGCAAATATATCGGCTCCTTCGTCGGCATCGTGCCGATGTCCGCGCCGCGCTTCATTATCGCAGTCATGATCGACGAACCAACCCAGGGCGGCCACTTTGGCGGCCAGGTTGCCGCGCCGACTTTCTCCGCGGTGGCGGTCAACGCCCTGCGCGCCATGAACGTGCCTCCTGATTCCTCCGTCACCGAAATCGTGATCCCGACGGACACCGGACCGGAGGCCATGTAATGACTACGATGACCATCAAAGAAATTAACGACTGGATCAAGGCGGCCGCCCCGGATGCGCAGCTGGCGTCCGACTCGCGCCGCATCAAGGCCGGCGATGTGTTCTTCGCCTATCCCGGCGATGCCAACGACGGCCGCAAATACATCGGCGCCGCTATCGAAGCGGGCGCCGCTGCCGTGGTGTACGACGGTGCAGGCTATGAATGGGATGCCGCGCATGACGTGCCGCAGCTGGCGGTGGATGGTCTGAAGCGTCTGGCCGGTCCGATTGCGCACGCCCACTACGGCATGCCGGACAGCGGCATGTTTACCGTCGGCGTGACGGGTACCAATGGCAAGACTTCCTGCGCCGTATGGACTGCACAGGCGCTGGCCAAGCTGGGCGAAACGGCTGCCGTTGTCGGCACGCTGGGCGTTGGCATGTTCCGCGCGCGCGTCGAGGCGGAATTCGATGAAACCGGCTACACCACGCCGGATGCAGTGCTGCTGGCCCGCAAGCTGGATGAGATGCGCCGCGATGGCGCCGCTGTGCTGGCGATTGAGGCCTCGTCGATCGGCCTCGATCAGGGCCGTACCGACGGCATGCACTTCGACGTGGCGATCTTCACCAATCTTACGCGCGACCACCTCGATTACCACGGCAACATGGAAGCCTATGAGGCAGCCAAGATCAAGCTGTTCGAGTGGCCGGGCCTGAAAACCGCCGTGATCAATCTGGACGATCCTGCCGGTCCGCGCATCATCAAGCATATCCAGGGCCGCAAAGGACCGAAGCCTCACGTCATCGCTTACACCCTGCGCGATGTGGCCTCGCAGCCGAACATCCCGGGCATCCAGATGATGCGGGCCAGCGCGCTGCGCAGCCGTGGCCAGGGCACCGAATTCAATCTGGATTCGTCCTTTGGCCATGCCCATGTGCGCACCCAGCTGGTGGGGCCGTTCAATGTATCGAACGCGCTGGCTGTGATGGCTGCCTTGCTCAGCAAAGGCGCTGCTTTCCGCGCTGCTGTCGACGCCATCGAATCGCTGACGCCGGCGCCGGGCCGCATGCAGCAGCTGGGCGGCCAGGATGCGCCGCTGATCGTGATCGATTACGCCCACACGCCGGACGCGTTGGAGAAAACCCTGGAAGCGCTGCGTTCCGTCGCCAATGACCGCAACGGCCACCTGTGGTGCGTGTTCGGCTGCGGCGGCGACCGCGATCCCGGCAAGCGTCCGCAAATGGGCAGGATTTCGCAGATGGCCGAGCACGTGCTGGTGACCAGCGACAATCCGCGCAGCGAGGAGCCGGCGGAGATCATTCGCCAGATCGTGGCGGGCATGGACCCGGAGAATCCGAATTCGGAATTCCTGACGGTGGAAGACCGCGCTGCGGCCATCCTGTCGGCTGTGCGTCACGCTGGCAAGTCGGATGTGATTCTGCTGGCAGGGAAGGGCCATGAACCTTACCAGGAAATCAAGGGACGCAAGATGCCGTTCTCGGATGCCGAGCACGCGCAACTGGCGCTGTCGGCGCGGCTAACCATGATGAGGCAGAACTGATGCGCTGGACGCTCGATCAGATCCTCTCGTCCCTGCCCGGTGCGCATTTCGTGCCGAGTGCCGCCGCGCCTTCCGCCGAGGCCGACGCCGCGGCTCGCGCGCTCGTTATCACGAACATCTCCACCGATAGCCGCGCTGTCGGTCCCGGCGAAATCTTCGTGGCGTTGCGCGGCGAGGTCCATGATGCGCATCACTTCCTGCAGCAGGTCGCCGAGCGTGGCGCATCCGCCGTGGTGGTGGACACCTTGCCCGCAGGCTTCCCGCTGCCGGCTATCGTGGTGCCGAATACGCTGACGGCCCTGGGTCGCATCGCCAATGCCTGGCGCGAGCGCTTCAAGCTGCCGCTGATTGCTGTCACCGGCAGCAATGGCAAGACGACTGTGAAAGAAATGATTTCCTCGATTCTCGCTGCGGCACATGGCGAAGAGGGCAGGCTGGCCACGCGCGGCAACCTGAATAATGAGATTGGCGTGCCGTTGACGCTGTTCCGTCTCGATGGCCAGCATCATTCCGGCGTGGTGGAGCTGGGCATGAATCATCCGGGCGAGATTGCACGCCTGAGCGCTATCGCTGCGCCAACCATCGGCATGGTGAACAACGCCCAGCGCGAGCACCAGGAATTCATGCACACCGTGGAAGCGGTGGCGCGCGAGAATGGCAGCGTGCTGTCTTCGCTGCCCGCCGGTGGCGTGGCCGTGTTCCCGCACAGCGACGAATACACGCCGATCTGGCGCGACCTCGCTGCCGGTGTGCGTGTGCTGACCTTCGGCCTGTCGCCGGAGGCTTCGGTGTCCGCCACCGCGACGCCGGCGGCGTATGGCAGCGATCTGTCCGTGACCATTGTGGAGCGTAGCTCGGCCGCGACGTTCGCGGTGCGCCTGCAAGCCTTTGGCGACCACAATGTCCTGAATGCGCTGGCCGCGATCGCATGCGCACACGCGGCGGGTGTTACGCCCGACCAGATCAAGTCCGGCCTGGAGGCCTTCGCTCCGGTGACTGGCCGCCTGCAGAAAAAGCAGGCCGCCAATGGCGCCACGCTCATCGACGACACCTACAACGCCAACCCGGACTCCGTACGCGCCGCCATCAATGTGCTCGCCGCCGCGCCTGCGCCACGCGTACTGGTACTGGGCGACATGGGCGAAGTGGGCACGCAAGGAAAGGAGTTCCACGAGGAGGTCGCCGCCTACGCCGCAAGCAAGGGCATCGACCACGTACTGGCAACCGGCGCGCTGGCCGCGCATATGGCGCCTCACGCGCGCCACTTTAAAGAATTCGAAGAGTTGCTGAAGGCCGTCGAGGCCGTGGCAACTCCGGATGCAACCGTATTGATCAAGGGCTCCCGCTTCATGAAAATGGAACGGGTCGTGCAGCATTTGATTGGATCGCAACACGTAACAAAGGAAACACACTAATCATGCTGCTTTGGCTTGCACAACTCCTGCAGGACGACATTGGGGCTTTCCGCCTCTTTAACTACATCACCTTCCGCGCGGTGATGTCGACGATTACCGCGCTGGTGATCGGCCTCGTCGCGGGTCCCGCTGTTATTCGTAAACTGACCGTGATGAAATACGGCCAGGCCGTGCGTACCGACGGTCCGCAAACTCATCTGAAAAAACATGGCACCCCGACCATGGGCGGTGTGCTGCTGCTGATTGCCGTTGCCGTGTCCACCGTGCTGTGGGTCGACTGGTCCAACCGCCTGATCTGGCCAGTGATGGTCGTGACCATGGGCTTTGGCGCCGTGGGCTGGGTAGATGACTACCGCAAGGTTGTTCGCCAGGACCCTGAAGGCATGCGCTCGGCCGAAAAATACTTCTGGCAGTCGCTGGTCGGCATCGCCGCCGCGCTGTACCTGGCGTTCTCCGTGTCCGCACCGACGCCGGTGAAGGTGTTTGAATTGTTCTTCCAGTGGGTGCAGTCCGGCTTCTCGATGGACCTGCCGCCAAAGGCCGACCTGATCGTCCCGTTCTTCAAGACCATCAGCTATCCGCTGGGCGTATGGGGCTTCATTGCGCTGACTTATTGCGTGATCGTGGGCACTTCGAATGCCGTGAACTTCACCGATGGTCTGGATGGCCTGGCCATCATGCCGACCGTGATGGTGGGTTCCGCGCTTGGCCTGTTCGCTTACCTGACCGGTTCCGCCACCTATTCGAAATACCTGTTCATCCCGCACATTCCGGGCGCGGGCGAGCTGATTATTTTCTGCGGAGCGATGGCAGGCGCTGGCCTGGCCTTCCTCTGGTATAACACGCACCCCGCACAAGTCTTCATGGGCGACGTCGGCGCACTGGCGCTGGGCGGCGCGCTGGGCACGATCGCCGTGATCGTGCGCCAGGAGATCGTACTGTTCATCATGGGTGGCATCTTCGTTGCTGAAACGCTGTCCGTGATTATTCAAGTGGGCTGGTTCAAGTACACCAAGAAGCGCTATGGCGTTGGCCGCCGCGTCTTCCTGATGGCGCCGCTGCACCACCACTTTGAACAGAAAGGCTGGAAAGAAACTCAGGTCGTCGTGCGCTTCTGGATCATCACGATGATGCTGGTACTGGTCGGACTCTCAACCCTGAAGCTGCGCTAATGATCTACAACGGCAAAATCGCTCTGGTACTCGGGCTCGGAGAATCGGGCCTGGCGATGGCACAGTGGCTGGCCCGCTGTGGCGCGCTGTTGCGCGTTGCCGACACGCGTCCCGTGCCGGACCGTCTGCCAGCGCTGCGCGAACAGCTGCCGGGCACGCAGTTCATCTCCGGTCCGTTCAATGCGGGCCTGCTGGATGGCGTGGACTTCGTTTGCGCCAGCCCTGGTCTGGCGCCGAACCGCGAGCTGGCCGAGATCATTCCGGCTGCCGCCGAAAAGAATATTCCTGTCTGGGGCGAGATTGAAATCTTCGCCCAGGCGCTGAAATGGCTGAAGGACGACCGCGCCTACGAGCCGAAAGTCATCGCCATCACCGGTACCAATGGCAAGACCACTGTCACCAGCCTGACTGGCCAGCTGTGCGAGCGCGCCGGCCTGTCCGTCAAGGTGGCCGGCAATATCAGCCCCGCCGCGCTGGATGTGCTGCGCGAGGTGATGGACAACGAAACCCTGCCGCAAGCCTGGGTGCTCGAACTCTCCAGCTTCCAGCTGCACACGACATACAGTCTGCAGGCCAATGCCGCCACGGTGCTGAACGTGACCCAGGACCACCTGGACTGGCACGGCAGTATGCAGGCCTATGCCGACGACAAGAAGCGCATCTTTGGCGAAGACACGGTGCGCGTACTGAATCGCGACGACGGCTGGACCATGGCCATGGCCAATCCAACCGGGGAAAACGTCACCTTCGGCACCGACGAACCAACCACGCCGCACAGCTTCGGCCTGGTGAACGAGCGTGGCGTGTACTGGCTGGCCACCGCCGAGCCGACGGAAGAAGTCGAGCAGAAGAAGCGCAAGAAAAACGATCCGCCTCCACCGCCGGTCGAGTGCTACACCAAGAAACTGATGCCGGCCGACGCGCTCCAGATTCGCGGCACGCACAACGCCTCCAACGCGCTGGCTGCGCTGGCCCTGTGCCGCGCCATCGGCCTGCCGTTCGCGCCGCTGCTGCATGGCCTGCGTGAATACAAGGGCCAGCCGCATCGCGTGGAACTGGTCGCCAATATCAATGGCGTCGACTTCTACGACGACAGCAAGGGCACCAATGTCGGCGCAACTGTCGCCGCGCTGAATGGCCTGGGTACTGCCTTCGCCGGCAGCGAACAGAAGCTGGTGCTGATCGCCGGTGGCGATGGCAAGGGCCAGGAGTTCGATCCGCTGGCGCAACCTGTGTCGCGCTATGTGCGCGCCGTGATGCTGATTGGCCGCGATGCGCCGGCCATTCGTGCTGCGCTGGCCGATACCGGCGTGAAGCTGGAAGACCTTGCCACGCTGGAGGAAGCAACCAGGCGTGCGTCCTCGCTCGCTCATGCAGGCGATGCCGTGCTGCTGTCGCCGGCCTGCGCCAGCCTGGATATGTTCAAAAATTACGCGCATCGCGCCCAGGTGTTCATCGACACCGTGCGTGACATCGCGCTGGATGCCGGACAGGAGATCTGATGGCATTCCAGCTTCCATTCCGCTTTGGTGGCTCAGAGGCTCCGGCTCCGCTGGATAGCCGCGCGCGCCATTCGAAGATGATGGAGTACGACCTGCCGCTGATCTGGTGCGTGGCGCTGCTGATGCTGTTCGGCATGGTGATGGTGTACTCGGCTTCGATCTCGCTGCCGGATTCGCCCAAGTTCGCCGCCTACAAGAACTACTACTTCCTGCAGCGCCAGGCGATCTTCATTGCCGTGTCGATGGTGGCGGCGGCGGTGACTTTCCGCGTACGTGTCCAAGACTGGCAGAAAGCCGCGCCGTATCTGTTCATTGGCACGCTGGTGCTGTTGACGCTGGTGCTGATCCCGCACCTCGGCGTGGTCGTCAACGGCGGCCGCCGCTGGCTGTCGCTGAAGGTATTCAATTTCCAGCCATCCGAGCTGATGAAACTGTTTATCGTGCTGTACGCGGCCGACTACACGGTGCGCAAGCAGGAATACATGCACCGCCTGTCCAAGGGCTTCGCGCCAATGGCGATCGCGGTGGCCTTCGTTGGCCTGCTGCTGCTGCTGGAGCCGGACCTGGGCGCATTCGGCGTCATCGTCTGCATCGCCATGGGCATCCTGTTCCTGGGCGGCGTGAACGCGGTCTGGTTTGGCGGCATCGCCGGCATGCTGGTGACAATTTTCGTGGCCATCATCGCACTGTCCAAATTCCGCCGCGACCGTTTCTTCGCTTACCTGAATCCTTGGGAAGAAGAGAATGCGCTGAACAAGGCATACCAGCTGACGCACTCCCTGATCGCTTTCGGGCGCGGCGAGATCACCGGTGTGGGCCTGGGCGGCAGCCTGGAAAAGCTGCACTACCTGCCCGAAGCGCACACCGACTTCCTGCTGGCGGTGATCGGCGAGGAACTGGGCCTGGTTGGTGTCGTGGTCACCATCGCCATGTTCTACTGGATCGTCAAACGCGCTTTCGAGATCGGCCGCCAGGCCATCGCCATCGACCAGACCTTTGCGGGACTGGCGGCGAAGGGCATCGGTATCTGGATCGGCGTGCAGACCTTCATCAATATGGGCGTGAACCTGGGCCTGCTGCCGACCAAGGGGTTGACGCTGCCGCTGATGTCATACGGCGGCACCGGGGTAATGATTAACTGTGTCGGACTCGCCATATTGCTGCGCATCGACTATGAGAACCGTGTACTGATGCGAGGTGGCCGGATATGAAACGCCTGATGATCATGGCAGCCGGCACCGGCGGCCACATTTTCCCTGGTCTGGCGATTGCCCAGACCATGCGCGCTCGTGGCTGGGAAGTCAGCTGGCTGGGTACCTCGCATGGCATGGAAACGGAACTGGTGCCGAAGAATGGCGTCGAAATGGACACCATCAACTTCAGCGGCATGCGCGGCAAAGGCCTGGCGCACACCATTGGCGGCGCCTTCAAGATGGTTGGCGCTTTCATGAGCAGCTTTGGCTTCATCGGCAAGCGCAAGCCGGACGTGGTGCTGGGCATGGGCGGCTACGTCTGCGTGCCGGGCGGCGTGATGGCGCGTCTGCGCCGCAAGCCGCTGGTGCTGGTCAATGCCGACGCAGCCTTGCTGCTGTCGAACAAAACGCTGGCGCCGATGGCGGACAAGGTCTGCTTCGGTTTCCCGGCCGATTTCGGCGCCGCTGCCGGCAAGGCGATCGTCACCGGCAATCCGGTGCGCAAGGAGATTCTGGCCGTGCCTTCGCCTGAGCAGCGCTTTGCAAACCGCGAAGGCCAGTTGCGCATCCTGGTGGTGGGCGGCAGTCTCGGTGCGAAAGCGCTGAACGATGCGCTGCCGGCCGCGCTGGCGATGCTGGTGCCGGAACAGCGTCCGCTGGTGACCCACCAGTCGGGCAAGAAGAATATCAACGCCCTGCGTGAGGCTTACGCGCACGCGGACGTGGAAGCAAACGTGGTCGACTTCATCGACGACATGGCAAGCGCTTATGCGCAGGCGGACATTGTGATCTGCCGCGCGGGCGCCATTACCGTGTCCGAGCTGACGGCGGCCGGCGTGGCGAGTGTGCTGGTTCCGCTGGTGGCATCGACCACCAGCCACCAGCGCGACAACGCGCAGTGGATGGCGAAGCAGGGCGCCGCCATTCATATGCCGCAGTCGGAATTGAACCCGCAAAGCCTGGCAGCGCTGTTGCAGACGCTGTCACGCGGCACTTGCCAGAAGATGGCTGTGGCAGCGCATGCGGCAGGCAAACGCGACGCGAACGACGCCATCGCACAAGTATTGGAAGCACTAGCATGAAACACAAGGTCAAGAACATTCACTTCGTCGGCATTGGCGGCAGCGGCATGAGCGGCATCGCCGAGGTGCTGGTCACGCTCGGCTATAACGTCTCGGGTTCCGACCTGGGCGCGAACGCCGTGACCCAGCGCCTGATCGACATGGGCGCCAAGGTTTATCAGGGCCACGCCGCAGAAAACATCGGTACCGCCGATGCCGTCGTGACCTCCACCGCGGTGAAGGAAGACAATCCGGAAGTGGTCGCAGCGCGCGCCCGCAAGATCCCTATCGTGCCGCGCGCCGTGATGCTCGGTGAGCTGATGCGCCTGAAGCGCGGTATCGCTATCGCCGGCACCCACGGCAAGACCACGACCACCAGCCTGGTGGCATCCGTGCTGGCACAAGGGGGCCTGGACCCGACCTTCGTGATCGGCGGCCGCCTTACCGCCGCCGGCGCCAACGCCAAGCTTGGCTCGGGCGAGTACCTGGTCGCTGAAGCGGATGAATCCGATGCATCGTTCCTGAACCTGGCGCCGATGATCGAAGTGATCACGAATATCGACGCCGACCACATGGAAACCTACGAGCACGATTTCGAAAAGCTGAAGCAGGCCTTCGTCCACTTCACGCACCGCTTGCCGTTCTATGGCCGCGCCATGCTGTGCATCGACGATCCGCATGTGCGCGCCATCATCCCGCAGGTGACCAAGCCGGTGACGACTTACGGCTTTGCGGAAGACGCCGAAGTGCGCGCCGTGAATGCCCGCGCCGTCGGCACCCAGATGCATTTCACCGTGCTGCAGGAAGGCTATCCGGATCTGGACATCGTGCTGAACCAGCCAGGCATGCACAATGTGCAGAACGCCTGCTCCGCCGTCGCGATTGCGCGCGAGATTGGCGTACCCGATAGCGCCACCCAGGCCGGCCTGGCAGGCTTTGCCGGCGTTGGCCGCCGCTTCACCAAGTATGGCGACATCGCCGCACCGGCCGGGGGCGCCTTCACGCTGGTGGACGACTTCGGCCATCACCCGATTGAAATGGAAGTGACGATTGCCGCCGCGCGCGCCGCCTATCCTGGCCGCCGCGTGCTGCTGGCCTTCCAGCCGCACCGCTACAGCCGCACGCGCGACCTGTTCGAAGACTTTGCAAAAGTATTGAGCACCGTGGATGTGCTGGTGCTGTCCGATGTGTACGCAGCGGGGGAGGCGCCTATCGTGGCTGCCGACGGCCGCTCTCTGGCGCACGCAATCCGCGCGCGCGGCAGGACTGAACCGGTATTCGTCGAAAACATCGCCGATATGCCGGAAACGATCATGAATGTGGTGCGCGACGGCGACGTCGTGCTCACGATGGGCGCAGGCTCGATCAGCGGCGTCCCGGCAAAACTGACTACGTACCAAAAGGTCTGATGTGAAGAAATTGACTCAACAAGAAGCGCAGGCATTCGGCAAGGTGGGCGTGCTGTTCGGCGGACGTTCCGCCGAGCGCGACGTGTCCATCATGTCCGGCAGCGGCGTGCTGGCCGCGCTGCAAAGCCAGGGCATCGACGCCCATGCCTTCGATCCGGGCCAGCGTTCGCTCGCTGAACTGGCTGCCGAAAAATTCGACCGCGTGTTCATCGCACTGCACGGCCGCTACGGCGAAGACGGCAGCATCCAGGGCGCGCTGGAACTGCTTGGCATTCCTTACACCGGCAGCGGCGTGATGGCCAGCTCGGTGGGCATGGACAAGATCACCACCAAGATTCTGTGGCTGCGCGAAAACCTGCCGACGCCGGAATACGCCGTGCTGGGCGCCGACAGCGACCTGGATGCGGAAGCTGCGCGCCTTGGCCTGCCGCTGATCATGAAACCACCGCATGAAGGTTCGACTATCGGCATCACCAAGGTGACCGATAAGGCGCAGTTGAAGACCGCCTATGACGCGGCAGCGGCGCTGGACGACTCCGTGCTGGCCGAAGAATTCGTGGAAGGCCGCGAGTTCACCGTCGCCGTACTGGGCACCGGCAAGGACGCGCGTGCGCTGCCGATCGTGGAGATCGTTGCTCCGCAGGGTAACTACGACTATCAGAACAAATACTTCACCGACGATACACAGTATTTCTGCCCACCGCAGCTGGATCAGGCGATTCAGGATGAAATGCAGCGTATCGCCGTGGAGGCTTACCGCGCCGTGGGTTGCGAGGGCTGGGGCCGCGTGGACGTGCTGATGCGCGCCCGCGACAACAAGCTCTTCCTGCTTGAGGTGAATACCTCGCCAGGCATGACCAGCCATTCGCTGGTGCCGATGGCGGCGCGCGCGACGGGCGTGAGCTATGAAGAGCTGTGCGTGGAAATCCTGCGCACGGCACGCCTGAAACTGGCGAAGAAGTAAGAGGACATCAATGTGGCATGACGCAAAAGCCTTGAATGCAACCGCCGGCGCACTGACTGCGCTGTCGTTGCTGGCTTGCGCGGCGGGCGGCGTATGGTGGCTGGCGCAGCGTCCTGTATTCGATTTGCGTTCCATCCGCGTTGAGACCATGGACAACTCGGAGCTGAAGCATGTGAATGAGCTGACGCTGCGTAACGGTATGTTGGGCCGCATCAAGGGCAACTTCTTCACGACCAACCTGGATAACGTGCGCCAGGTGTTCGAAGCCGTGCCCTGGGTGCGCCGCGCGAGCGTGCGCCGCGAATGGCCGGACCAGCTGATCGTGGCGCTGGAAGAGCATGAAGCCCTCGGCACCTGGGGCGAAGATGGACGCCTGCTCTCGACCAAGGGCGATGTGTTCACCGCCAATCTGGCCGAAGCGGAAGAGGACCATGAGCTGCCGGAGTTCGATGGACCGGATGGCAGCGAGAAGGAAGTGCTGGCGCGTTTCGGTGAGCTGCGCAACTGGTTCGCCCCGATCAAGCTGGCGCCGGAAGGCTTGTCGCTGTCGACGCGCTATGCGTGGACGGTGAAGCTGGACAACGGCATGAGCGTGGCGCTGGGCCGGGAGCAGACGCCCACCACGCTGAAGGAACGGGTAGACCGTTTGGTAGGCATCTGGCCGCAGTTGACGGCCCGCGTACCGAACATTGAAACAGTAGATATGCGCTACCAGAACGGACTGGCATTGAGCGCGGCGGGACTGAAGATTCCGGCAGAAACAAAGAAACGTTGATAAGCAGGCAGAGAGATGACAAAAGACGCTAAAAACCTGATCGTCGGCCTCGACATCGGCACCTCCAAGGTGGTTGCCGTGGTGGCCGAGGTGATGGGCGATGGACGCCACGAAGTAATAGGCCTGGGCCAGCATGAGTCCAAAGGCCTGAAGAAAGGCGTGGTCGTCAACATCGAAGCGACCGTCGAATCGATCCAGCGCGCGCTGGAAGAGGCGGAGCTGATGGCCGACTGCAAGATCCGCAATGTGTATGCGGGCATTGCGGGCAGCCATATCCGCTCCTTCAATTCCAGCGGCATGGTGGCCATCAAGGACAAGGAAGTGACGGCGACCGATGTGGCGCGCGTCATCGAAACGGCGAAGGCGGTGAACATCCCGACCGACCAGCAGCTGCTGCATACGGTGCCGCAGGAATTCATCGTCGACTCGCAGGAAGATGTGCGCGAGCCGATCGGCATGAGCGGCATCCGCCTGGAAGTGAAGGTGCACATCGTGACCGGCGCCGTGAGCGCGGTGCAGAACATCGTCAAGTGCGTGCGCCGCTGCGGCCTGGAAGTGTCGGACCTGATCCTGCAGCCGATGGCCTCGGCCGATGCGGTGCTGACGCCGGACGAAAAAGAACTGGGCGTGGTGCTGATCGATATCGGCGGCGGTACCACCGACGTGGCGGTGTTCTCGGACGGTGCGATCCGCCACACGGCCGTGATCCCGATCGCGGGCGACCAGATCACCAACGACATCGCGATGGCGCTGCGCACGCCGACCTCGGAAGCGGAAGAAATCAAGATCCGCTACGGCGTGGCCAAGCAGGTACTGGCCGATCCGGGTGAGCACCTGGAAGTGCCGGGCCTGGGCGACCGCGGTCCGCGCAATCTGTCGCGCCAGGCGCTGGCTGCCGTGATCGAGCCGCGCGTGGAAGAACTGTTCGCGATGGTGCACCAGGTGGTGCGCGAATCGGGCTACGAAGGCGTGCTGTCCTCGGGCATCGTGCTGACGGGCGGTACGTCGATCATGCCGGGCATGGTCGAAATGGCGGAAGACATTTTCCTGAAGCCGGCGCGCCTTGGCACGCCGGACTATCGCGGCCAGCTGGCGGACGTGGTCCGCAGCCCGCGCTACGCAACGGTTCTGGGTCTGTTGTTGGAAGCGAAGAAGCAGTATCTGCGCGGGCACATCGTGACCCGCCAGGATGGGTCGGTGAAGGCAGTCTGGCAGCGCATGAAAGAATGGTTCTTGGGTAATTTTTAATCGGAATTTTTTGAAATCAACCGCAGTTTTCAATCCCCAGTTCTCCTACAAATATGAGCACTGGCGCTTGAAAACCGCATTCTAGACAGGAGTACATCATGGAGTTTGATATGGTCGATAACGCAACGCTGGGTACGGTCATCAAGGTCGTCGGCGTCGGTGGCGCCGGTGGTAACGCCGTGCAGCACATGATCAATAAGGGCATGAACGGCGTTGAGTTCATTGCCGCCAACACCGACGCACAAGCGCTGGCGACGTCCAAGGCCAACAACATCATCCAGATCGGCGAGACCGGCCTGGGTGCTGGCATGAAGCCGGACGTGGGCCGCCAGCTGGCCGAAGAATCCCGTGCACGCATCGAAGACGCACTGCGCGGCGCGCACATGGTCTTCATCGCGGCCGGCATGGGCGGCGGCACCGGCACCGGCGCTGCACCGATCGTTGCTGAAGTGGCCAAATCCCAGGGCGCGCTGACCGTGGCCGTGGTGTCCAAGCCGTTCTCGCATGAAGGCCAGAAGTGCATGGACATCGCCGAGGAAGGCCTGGAGCAGCTGGCTGCCAATGTCGACTCCCTGATCGTGATCCTGAACGAGAAGCTGGAAGAGATCTACGAAGACGAATCCCTGATCGAATGGCTGCAGCACGCCGACGACGTTCTGAACAACGCCGTTGCCGGTATCGCCGAAATCATCAACGTGCCGGGCCACATCAACGTCGACTTCAACGACGTGAAGACCATCATGGGCGAGCAGGGCAAGGCGATGATGGGTACCGCCACCGCTTCCGGCGTGGACCGCGCCCGCGTGGCAGCCGAGCAGGCCGTGGCTTCGCCGCTGCTGGATGGCGTCGACCTGTCCGGCGCACGCGGCGTGCTGGTGAACGTGACCGCATCGCGTGGCCTGAAGGGTAAGGAAATCAAGGAAGTCATGGCTGCCGTACGCGCCTTCGCTGCACCGGATGCATCGATCGCACAAGGTATCGCTTACGACGACGCAATGGGCGACGCGATCCGCGTGACCGTGGTGGCCACCGGCCTGGGCAAGCAGAAGAAGCATGTGCAGCTGGTGCCGCAGCAGGTTCTGCGTACCGGTACCCACAATGCGCCAATGACGCCTTCCGCAGCACTGGGCGGCGGCGCTGTGACTTCGTCCGTGACCATGGGCGCTGCTGGCCTGGGTGGCGCAGCTCACCACGATATCCAGAAGCAGCCGGCCGTATGGCGCCGCGAGTCCGCATCCGAACAGGTGCGCGCGCTGCAGAATACCGGCATGGAAACCTACGACATTCCGGCATTCCTGCGCAAGCAGGCTGACTGATCCCGGCTGATCGCGGATCAGCCGCGCCGCCGGACCTGTGCGTCCGGCGGCGTGGTCATTTATACTTAGGAAAAGCTGCCGCGCGCTGCGCGGTTTTTTGTTTTCTAAAAGGAGAATCCAATGACCATCAAGATCGGCGACAAACTGCCGGAAGGCACCCTGTCCGAATTCATCGAAGTTGAAAGCGAAGGCTGCTCCCTCGGCCCGAACACTTTCAACGTGCAGGACCTGGTCAAAGGCAAGAAGATCGCTATCTTCGGCCTGCCAGGCGCTTACACCCCGACCTGCTCGGCTAAACACGTGCCGGGTTATGTCGCTCACGCTGCCGAGCTGAAAGCCAAGGGCGTGGACGAAATCTGGTGCATCTCCGTGAACGACGCCTTCGTGATGGGCGCCTGGGGCCGCGACCAGAAAGCCACCGGCATCGTACGCATGATGGCCGACGGTAACGCCGCTTACTCCAAGGCCCTGGGCCTGGACGCCGACTTTTCCAAGTTCGGCATGGGCACCCGCTCCCAGCGCTACTCGATGCTGGTGGAAGACGGTGTGGTCAAGCAGTTGAACGTTGAGCAGGGTGGCAAGTTCGAAGTGTCGAACGCTGAAACCATGCTGGGCCAGCTGTAATCATTCCCTCCGCGGCGCTCTTTCCGGGCGCCGCTACCACCATCCGTTGTCCTGTTCCACCATCCGTTTGTAGTAATCGATATTCGCGCGGAAGCAGAAGATCAGCGGGCCGCAGTATCTCCCTATGCGCGGCATGGTTGCCTGATCCGCGCCCAGCATGTGCAGATGTAATAGACCGGCCCAAACAGCAGAGCGAGAAAGTTGAACCAGATCCGGCAAGTCTGGCCAGGCGTGAGCGACTGTATCGTCGATAGCTCAGACATTTGAAGCCTCCGCGCCGTGAAAGGACTTTAATCCTAGCAACGGCGCACGGGCTTAACTTTGCGCTTTGTCAGCCTTGCTGCGCTTGCGCTTTTTGGGGGCGAGCATGACGCCGGTGCAGGAGGACGCGCCGCAGTAGCAGGCGAACTGCTTTTTCACGGCCTTGGTGTGGCGCTCTTCGTAAATCAGGCCGTAGTTGTAGTTGAGCTCTTCGCCTTGTTCGATGTGGCGCAGCGAGCAGATGTAGACGCGCGAATCGTCGTCTTCTTCCGCTTCGCAATTCGGCTCGCAGGAGTGGTTGATGTAGCGCGCTTCGTTGCCGCCGGCACCGCCGTCGATCAGCAGGCCGTTGTTCAGGCTGAAGAAGAAGGTGTGGCCGATCGGGCCGCCTTTCTCTTCGGTGCGGCGGCAGCACTCATCCCAGTCGACGATCTCGCCGGTGTACTCGATGATGCGCGTGCCCGCGGGGATCAACTGGCTCGCAAACACGCCTCGTCCATGGACGGGCGATTCGTGCACTTCATACAGGGAGGTCGGGGCGGATTTTTTCATGGCGTCGGCGTTCATCCCGCAATAATAACCCGGTCGCGCCACACACGTAGCGCTGATGCCGCGCAAAGTGCGCGCACGCGCGAGCTGCCGCATTGGGTGGGTCCGGAACTCTATTGTTACGACATCAGCTAATTTGATCTCGGCGCGAGCGATGCCGCGTTTCTTTCAGTACAATGGCCGGTCCGGCGTGAGCATTTGGACCTACATGACCCCCAGCGCGAAAGAAAACCTGCAGAGTATTTATTGGATGGTGGCGGCTGTCGCCATGTTCGCCTTTATGGATGCGTCCATGAAGGTGCTGGCCGAGCATTATCCGGCGCTGCAGGTGACTGCGCTGCGCTGCATGTCGTCGATGCCGCTGGTGTTTGCCTACCTGGCCTGGCGCGGCAAGTTCAAAGGGATGTTCCAGGTGCGCTGGCCGCTGCATCTGCTGCGCGGTGCGATCGGCATCAGCATGCTGTCGCTGTTCGCGTTCGCGCTGAAGTCGCTGCCGCTGGCCGAAACGTATTCGATCTTCTTCATCGCTCCCGCGCTGGTGACGGCATTGGCGGTGTTCTTCCTGAAAGAGAAAGTCGGCCTCGGGCAGTGGGTGGCGATTTTTGTCGGCCTGGGCGGCGTGCTGGTGGTGCTGCGTCCCAATGGCAGCAGCTTCATTTCGGTGGCGGGACTGGCGGTGCTGGGCTCGGCCGTGTGCTACGCCGTGTCGGCCATCGTCAGCCGCATCCTGGCGCGTTCGGATGCGCCTGAGCACATCATGTTCTGGGTGCTGGCGATGATGGGCATCGGTGTCTCGCCGTTTGCCTGGCAGCAGTGGGTCGAGGTGCGGATGGACGACTGGGTGCCGTTGCTGGCCCTGGCGATCAGCGGCTTCCTGGGACAGCTGGCGCTGACCAAAGCCTTCAGCATGGGCAAAGCGTCGATCGTGGCGCCGTTCGAATACACGGCGCTGGCCTGGGGCACGATGATGGACTGGGTGCTGTGGAAAAGCTTGCCGGATATGTACACCCTGCTGGGCGCGGCCATTATCATCGCTTCGGGCATTTACCTGGTGCGGCGGGAAGCCGACCATCCCGAGGCCGAGCATCCGTAATCCCGATATAATCGCGGAATGCTGAAACAACGAACCATCAAAGAACTCGTCCGCACGACAGGTGTGGGTCTGCACTCCGGCACCAAGGTCGAGCTGACCTTGCGCCCGGCCGCGCCGGATACCGGCATCGTGTTCCGCCGCGTCGATATGGACCCGCCTATTGCCTTCCCGACAAAAGCCGACATCGTGGGCGATACCCGCATGGCCACCGTGCTGATGAAGGACGGCGGCCGCGTTTCGACCGTGGAGCACCTGCTGTCGGCCTGCGCCGGCCTGGGCATCGACAATCTCTATGTCGACGTGACGGCGGAAGAGATTCCGATCATGGATGGTTCGGCATCATCCTTCGTATATTTGTTGCAACAAGGTGGCGTCGAGGAGCAGGACGCGGCCAAGAAGTTCATCCGCGTGAAAAAGACCGTGGAAGTGCGCGAAGGGAAGGGCGATAAGGAAAAGTGGGCGCGCCTGGTACCGCACGACGGCTTCAAGCTGGACTTCTTCATCGAGTTCAACCACCCGGCCGTCGATGGCACCGCCCAGCGCGCGAATGTCGACTTCGGCGACGTCTCCTATGTGCAGGCGATTGCCCGCGCCCGTACCTTCGGCTTCATGCAGGACGTGGAAATGCTGCGCGGTATCGGCCTGGCCCGCGGCGGTTCGCTGGAAAACGCCATTGTGATGGACGAGTACCGCATCCTGAATTCCGATGGCCTGCGCTACGACGACGAGTTCGTCCGCCACAAGATCCTGGACGCGATCGGTGACCTGTACATGGTCGGTCACCCGATGGTCGCCAGCTACGAAGCCCACAAATCCGGCCACGCCCTGAACAACCAGTTGCTGCGCGCCATGCTGGCCGATCCCGATTCCTACGAAATCGTCACCTACGAATCGACCGACAAAGCGCCGCCATCCTACGCCCGCCAGCTGGCGGAAGAGTGGTCGTTCAACTACTAAGGACGGCGCTTCGCCACCATAGACTTCAGCGCCGCGATCAGCGGCGCGTTTTCTTTGGTGGCTTCGAGTTGTTCGCTGAGCTGCTCGAATGAGTTCACCGCGGCGGACGACAGCTCCATATTGGGTTTCGGCTGCACGGCTTGCTGGGCCGACTGCGTCATCTGCACTTTGAGGCGGATGTTGTTAATCTGCCACCCTTTTCGCACGAGACATTCTTGTAGCTTTGGCAATTGTTGTTTAAGCTTGGCAGCAACTGCGGCGTTGGGCGTGGCGAGCGTCAGATCGGTTCCATTGAAAGCCAGGATTTCGCAGAACTTGAACGAGGTTGGCAGCGCTTCCGCACAATCTCGCTGCAGATCGGCCATGCGCTGGGCAGCCGGCAGCAGCGCCGCCAGGCGGTCGTTGCGGCGAAGAAAGTCCGTGGCTCCAGCGGCCTCGCGGATCATGGTGGTGTAACGGGAACGCATGCTGCATTGTACCGTGGCGGCCCCAGCCGGTAAATTTGCGCTCTGGCCATTGTTATATAGCTGAACATCCCAACCTTGCCCTTCGCGCATGATAAAATCACGCACTTTTGCCATTGGCGGACCCGAGGAAGAATTCAAGAAATGTCCTTACTGACCCAGATTTTCGGCAGCCGCAACCAGCGACTGCTTAAGCAATACCAAAAAACGGTCAAGGCGATCAACGCCCTGGAACCGGAATTTGAAAAGCTGTCGGATGCCGAGCTGCAAGCCAAAACGCCTGCCTTCAAGGAGCGCGTGGCCAATGGCGAGTCGCTGGATGACCTGTTGCCGGAAGCCTTCGCTGTCTGCCGCGAAGCGTCCAAGCGCGTCTACAAGATGCGCCACTTCGACGTGCAGCTGATCGGCGGCATGGTTCTGCACTATGGCAAGATCGCCGAAATGGGCACCGGTGAAGGTAAAACCCTGACCGCAACCCTGCCGGCCTACCTGAACGCACTGTCCGGCAAGGGCGTGCACATCGTGACCGTCAACGATTACCTGGCACAGCGCGACGCCGAAACCATGGGCAAGCTGTACCGCTGGCTGGGCCTGAGCTGCGGCGTGAACCTGTCCCAGATGGAGCACAGCGCCAAGCAGCTGGCTTACGGTTCGGACATCACCTACGGCACCAACAATGAATTCGGTTTCGACTACCTGCGCGACAACATGGTGTTCGAATCCCGCGACCGCGTACAGCGCGCCCTGAATTTCGGCATCGTCGACGAAGTGGACTCGATTCTGATCGACGAAGCGCGTACTCCGCTGATCATCTCCGGCCAGGCCGAGAACCACACCGACCTGTACCACAAGATCAATCTGGTGCCGCCTCAGCTGACCCTGCAGGTTGGCGAAGAAACGCCGGACGGCAAGGGCAATATCGAAGTGCCGGGCGATTACACCAAGGACGAGAAAGCGCACCAGGTGCTGCTGACCGAAGCCGGCCACGAAAAGGCCGAAGGCATCCTGACCAAGATGGGCCTGCTGCCGGAAGGCGCGTCCCTGTACGACTCCGCCAACATCACCCTGGTGCACCACCTGTACGCTGCGCTGCGCGCGCATGCCCTGTACTTCAAGGATCAGCACTATGTGGTGCAGAACAATGAAGTGGTGATCGTCGACGAATTCACCGGCCGCCTGATGACGGGCCGCCGCTGGTCCGACGGCCTGCACCAGGCAGTCGAAGCCAAGGAAGGCGTGAAGATCCAGAACGAGAACCAGACCCTGGCCTCGATCACCTTCCAGAACTACTTCCGTATGTACGCCAAACTGGCCGGCATGACCGGTACCGCGGATACCGAAGCCTACGAATTCCAGGAAATCTATGGCCTGGAAACCGTGGTGATTCCGCCGAACCGTCCTTCCCAGCGTAAGGACCGCCAGGACCAGGTGTACAAGTCGAACGAAGAGAAGTACAACGCCATGATGCTGGACATCCGCGACTGCTACGAGCGCGGACAGCCGGTGCTGGTGGGTACGACCTCGATTGAAAACTCCGAGCTGCTGTCGGGCATCCTGGACAAGGCCAAGCTGCCGCACAACGTGCTGAACGCAAAGCAGCACGCCCGCGAAGCAGAGATCATCGCCCAGGCGGGTTCGCCGAAAGCGATCACCATCGCTACCAACATGGCCGGTCGTGGTACCGACATCGTCCTGGGGGGGAACGTCGAAGGCCAGATCAAGGTCATCGAAGCCAATCCGGACCTGAGCGACGCTGACAAGGCAGACCAGGCGCAGAAGCTGCGCGACGGCTGGCAGGAACTGCACAACCAGGTGGTGGCCGCAGGCGGCCTGCACATCGTGGGTACCGAGCGTCACGAATCCCGCCGCGTGGACAACCAGCTGCGTGGCCGTTCCGGCCGCCAGGGCGACCCAGGCTCGTCCCGCTTCTACCTGTCGCTGGACGATCCGCTTCTGCGCATCTTCGCCGGCGACCGCGTGCGCGCGATCATGGACCGCCTGAAGATGCCGGAAGGCGAACCGATCGAAGCGGGCATCGTGTCCCGTTCCATCGAATCCGCACAGCGCAAGGTGGAAGCCCGCAACTTCGACATCCGTAAGCAGCTGCTGGAATACGACGACGTCGCCAACGACCAGCGTAAGGTGATCTACTCGCAGCGTAACGAGCTGCTGGAAGCGAACGACATCTCCGAAACCATCATGAGCCTGCGCCACGGCGTGTTCAACGATGTGGTGCGCCAGTACGTGCCGGAAGAATCGGTGGAAGAGCAGTGGGATATCCCGGCATTGCAAGCCACCCTGGCCGGCGAATGGCAGCTCGACCTGCCGCTGGTGCAGATGATGGAGAAGGAAACCTCCATCACCGACGAAGACATCCTGGAACGCGTGATCGCCGCGGCGGATCAGCAATACCAGGCCAAGATCGACATCGTCGGCAAGGAAGCTTTCGGTGGCTTCGAACGCAATGTGATGCTGCAATCGGTGGACTCGCACTGGCGCGAGCACCTTGCCGCACTGGATCACCTGCGCCAGGGTATCCACCTGCGCGGCTATGCGCAGAAGAACCCGAAGCAGGAATACAAGCGCGAAGCCTTCGAGCTGTTCGGCCAGATGCTGGACATGATCAAGAACGAAGTGACCCGCATGGTGATGACGGTCCGCATCCAGTCGCGCGAAGAGATCGACGCGGCGGAAGCAGCGATGGCGCAGCCCCACGTGGAGAACGTGCACTACCAGCACGCCGATTTCAACCCGAACGCGGCACCGGAAGAACTGCTGGCGCCAACCGCGGCGCCGGAGCAGGTCGAAGCGATGCTGCAAATGGGCGTCAAGGTCGGTCGCAACGATCCTTGCCCATGCGGCAGTGGTAAGAAGTACAAAGCTTGCCACGGTAAGCTGGCGTAAAAAAGAAACCGGGGCTAGCCCCGGTTTTTTTGTGTCATCATGCTGTAAAAAGATTAACTTTTTGAAGAGCATCGCATGACACCTTCCGCATCGCTATTTCTTGATGCCGCGCGCTTCATTGCGGCGATGGTAGTTTTCCTCAGCCACCTGACCAATGTCAGCATCAACGCGGTCTTCCCCTGGGTGCGCTGGGGGCACGAAGCGGTGGTCGTGTTCTTCGTTATATCCGGCTATGTCATCGCTTACGTGACGGCGACGCGCGAGCGCGTATTCGCCGATTATGCGGCGGCACGGCTGGGGCGTTTGTATTCGGTGGTGGCGCCCGCGCTGGCGCTGACCCTGGTGCTGGATGGGGTAGGGATGTCGGTGGCGCCGGCACTTTATTCTTTGCCGGATCACCAGCAATCGCTTGTGCGTCTGCTCGCCAACCTCCTCTTCATGCAGGAGTCGTGGAACTTCACGATCACGGCGCTATCGAATCGCGCCTTCTGGTCGCTGGCCTTTGAGTTCTGGTATTACGTGATCTTTGCGGCCTTCTTCTTTGCGAAAGGGCGTGCGCGCGTCGTGCTCGTTGGGCTGTCGATGCTGGCTGCAGGACCGCGCATTGTGGCTTACTTTCCGCTGTGGCTCCTGGGGCTGGCGACTTATCACATCTCCGCCAGATGGGCGCCGTCGCCGGATATCAAATGGCCGGCGCGCATGCTGTGCGCCGCCACCATCATTGCCATGCTGTGGATGGGCAGTCCGCTCGCCTATATGAAGGACGCGATGGACGCGGCCTATCCTGACCGGATGCTGCATCTGGGCGGCCTTGCCATCTTTATCGGCGACCTGCCGCGGCTGCCTGCGGACTTGCTGCTGGGCGTGGTCTTCTCGGCGATGCTGTATTTCGCACAGGGCGAGCTGGCCAACGCACAAGCCTTCGCCGCCAGAGCGATTCGCTACCTGGCGGGAGCGACGTTCACGCTCTACCTGTTCCACCTGCCGCTGGTCTACTTTTTCATCGCCGTTTGCCACTTCTCGAAAGACTCGCTCAGCGACATCGTCGTTACCGGCGTGCTCGTGGTGGCCAGCTGTATGGCGTTCTCACATCTGTTCGAGCGCCGGGTCGCCGACTACCGGCGCGTCTTCCACAACGTCTTCCGGTTAGTTGGCCGGCGCACGACGCAGGCGGCGGGATAGCAGGTTATTCAAAGGGCGGAAGGCGAACAACAGCAGGAAGGCCATATTGGACGAGCCGGGGAGGTGAGTGGCCAGCGGCACGGTCAGTGCGGCGATCACGATCAAGCCAATCGTGCGGATGCAGGAGCCGCGGTATTCGTCTTTGTCGATCGGATGCACGCACAGCTCGGGGTGGCGGTAAATGTGATTGGCCACCAGCAGAGAGCCGATGCCCATCAGGGTCATCACCGATGCGTAGACCGTTTGGCCAAGCTGGGACAGGAATTGTGCGTTGACGGCCGATGCAAACGGCAGCAGGCTGGCGCCGCCCAGCAGCATGATGGTGAACCACACCAGGGCGCCGTCCACATGCCGCACGTGGCTGTACACGCGATGATTGCCCACCCAGAAAATGGCGAGCACGATAAAGCTGACCAGCCAGGAATAGAAATTGGGCAGCAGGTGCACCAGTGCCTCGCGCAGTTCAGCGTCCGTGCCCATATGCAGATGTTCGGGCAGGCGAAGATCGATTACCAGCAGCGTCATGGCCACGGCGAAGATGCCGTCGACCAGGGCTTCGATGCGGTGTTTGCTCAGGTGAAGTGCAGTGGTGTTGTGATTGTCCATGGATTATGACTCCCGTTGTGGAGAACAGCAGAGCACAACCATGCGGATGGTAGTGCCCTGGCCCGGCGCGGATTCGACGGCGATGCGCCCGCCCATCACGCCGGTAACAATGTTGTAGACGATGTTCATGCCCAGCCCGGTGCCGCCGCTGCCCATCTTGGTAGTGAAGAAGGGGTCGAACACGCGGCGCTGCACCTCTTCCGGCATGCCGATGCCGTCGTCGCGGAAGACGATTTCGACTTGCTGCTCGCCAGCGTCGCGCGCCGTGATACTGATGTGGCCTTTGTCGCGGCCTTCGAAGCCGTGCACCAGGGCGTTGTTGATCAGGTTATTGAAGACCTGGTACAGCGAACCCGGATAGGATTCGAGTTCCAGCTCCGGCGGCACATCCACGCTGGCTGCGCAGTTGGAACGGCGCAGGCGCGGTGTGTAGGTGGCGGTGGTATCCAGCAGCACGGTTTGCAGCTTGAAGCGGCGGCGCTGGTCATTGGTCTGGTCGACTGCAATCTGTTTGAAGGAGGAGATCAGATCCGCTGCTTTCTGCAGCGAATTCGAAATCAGCCCGCATGCCATATCGACTTCTTCCAGATGGTGGGTCAGCGCGGAGCGCTTCAGCGAGCCTTGCTCCACCACGGCCTGGAAGTCGTGCACGCGATCGGATAGCGCGGTGGACGCCAGCAGGCTGTTGCCGATTGGTGTATTCAGTTCGTGCGCGATGCCCGCCACCAGCGAGCCGAGAGACGCCATCTTTTCGGAGGCGATCAGGTCGTGCTGGGTGCGTTTCAGCGTATCGAGGGCGTTCGACAAGTCGGCGGAACGCTCGCGCACGCGGCTCTCCAGCGACACGTTCAATTCCTTCAGCGCCTGCTTGGCCTTCATCTCTTCGGTCAGATCGAGCAGCGCCCAGATGATGGCGCGCTGGCCATCCAGCGTCAGCGAAGAAGACCAGATGGCGACGGAGCCTGCACTGCCGTCATGCATATGCACGGTGGCGATTTCGCCCTGTACCGTGCCGCGTTCGCGGTAGATGTTCCAGATGCGTTCGCGCTCTTCCGGCACGAACCAGAAATTGATTTCGTCGGAACGCTTGCCGATCAGCTGTTCCAGGCGCAGGCCGAAAGTCTGCAACAAGGCCTGGTTGGCGCCGATCATATAGCCTTCGCGGTCGGACACGGCCAGCGGCAGCGGCGTCATATCGAACAGGGTGCGGAAGCGCTCTTCCGATTCCTGCAGGCGGCGCTGCGATTCTTCCACCTGATCGATGCGCTCGCGCAGCGCGGCGCTCATGGTGTTGAGGGAGTTGGTGACCACTTCGAGTTCATCGCCGCCGTGGGCCGGCAGCTGCTCGCCGTAGTGGCCGTGCGCCAGCTTCTCCGATTGCGCGGTCAGCGCTTGCAGGCGCAGGCCCACTCCGCGCGTGAAGGCGAAGAACAGCAGCAGCGCGATGGCGAAGCCCAGTGCCGCGATGATGCCGCCCTGGCGCAGCACTTCTTCGCGCGCCATCACGAGGTCGCGCGTGGACAAGCCAAAGTACAGCGTACCAACCTGGTTTTCCTTCAGCAGCAAGGGCGCGCGCGCATGCAGCACCATGTCTTCGGCGACCGTGCGCACGCCTTTGCTGCCATCGGTTGAAGTCTTGCGCAATGCTGCCGGCAGGGAGAAGGGACGCTGGCCCGCTTCCAGAATGATGTTGCCGCGGGCATCCACGATGAYGATGTAGCGCAGGAAGCTGTCGGCCGGTTCGGCCAGCATCTCCTGCCAGTAGGAGCGCAGCTCGCCCAGACGTCCGCTGGCGGCATATGGGCTGAGTGTAAGATTCAGGTTGACGGCGTACTCGTGCGCTACGCGGTCGGCATTGCTGCTGACGGCCTTGTTCATCAGGCGCAGGCTGTTTCCGATCAGGAGCGCGACCACCAGGGCCTGCACTACAGCACTCAGAATCAGAAATTTCGCCCGCAGCGATAAGTTCAACGCAGTCCTCCGGCAATCCGCAAATCAGGATTGTAAATCGCTTCAGCATTAAAAGTTGCAAAAATGAAAAATATTTCTGCGCGAGTGTTGCGCGTGGTAAGCAGGGCGATTAGCGGGACCGCTGCGCTGCCGATACCCTGGCCCGCAACGGGTGGCGCGCGTCAGTTCGCTGGGGCGGACCGCGCGGCGGTAGCGCGGCTGCGCACGGCCTGCGAATCGAAGGAAGGTCAGCGCCTGATGGTGGAACTGCTACAGCGATGGGAATAAAAAAAGCCCGGCGCACCGGGCTTTTCAGGCTGCCGTTTAAGGCAGGGTCAGAATGACTTTCACCGAATCGTCCACAGCGGACTTGTCGATGTAGCCGATGGCTTTAGGATCGTCGGCCACGGCTTTCTTTACCTCGGCGTTGGACTTGAATTCTTTTGGCGGCGTGGCCTTGCCGGTAAACACCAGCTTGGACCAGATCGCTTTCACCTGGGCCGGGTCTTTGTCCGCGACTTTCTGATAGAAGTCGGAACGGATCTTGGAGCCTTCGCTCTGGTCGATCGGCGTGAACATGGCCGATTTGCCGAGGAAGAATTGCGATGCCTGTTCAGAGAACATACGGGTCGCCGGATTTTCCTTGTTCACGATAACCACGATTTCAGCGGATGCGGGCAGCACAGCACCACCCAGCGCCACTGCGATGAGGGCGCTCAGAATCTTTTTCATTATTGGGCTCCTCAGAACACGAAATCGACGCCAGCGGCGATCACGTTAACTTTCTTGTTATACACCGCAGGACCGTACACCAGCGAACCGGATTTGGAAGTCGGGTCCACGCGGTCGTACTGCACTTTCAAAGCCAGCGACTTGGCGAAGTCCCAGCGCACGCCGACCAGGTCGGAGCTCTGCGATGCCGATGTCAGGAAGGCAGCGACCGGCACTGCCAGGGCAGCCGGCAGGGCCGGAGCCGTGATCTTCTGGTTGGCGCCGTTGTAGTGGGCGTGGGCGTAGTAAGGCAGCACTTTGCCGAAGCGGTAGCCGGCCATCACGTACCAGGCGTTGGTTTGCGGAATGTACACGGCGTCCTGGGCGCGGCGTTGAGCGTACTCAGCCTGGCCGACGATGTTCTTCCAGTCCAGGGTCGCACCAATCTCGGTAAAGCTCATGTGCTTGCCGCCCTTGGTGGTCATGTCGTTGGCCAGCTGGCCGAAGCCGAATTTGGTCAGGTTGTCGGTCAGGCCGTTCAGCAGGGCGAAGTCGTTCACTTCGACTTTGGCGCGCAGGTGAGCGGCGCGCACGGTGATCGGACCGTGTTCGGCGGTTACGGCAAAGCCATAGACCGGCGCGTCATAGTGGGTCACGGAACCGGTGCCGCCGGCGGCGACGAACAGCTTGCCGCTGCTCTTGCCGACCACGCCCTGCACGGTGACGTTGGTGTCGCCGAAGGAGTGCTGCCAGTTGATGTCGGCGCCGTCCACGCTTTCCAGCGGTTCCTGCCCGTACAGCTCGATCGGCGGACGCATCATGGTGTTGGCGTAGCCCACATTCTGGTAGTCGGAGATCAGGAAGGCCGGGATGACGGTGCGGCCGAGGCGCACGCTGGTTTCATCGTTCAGCTTGTATTTCAGGAAGGCCCAGGTCAGCTCGGTGGTGAATTGCTGGCTGGTGCTTTTGCGGCTCAGCACCTGCACGGTGGCGGACAGGTCAGGCGTTGCCTGGTAGCTGGCTTGCAGGCCGAGGTTGGTATCCAGACCCAGGCGAGGAGAATCGCCCACGCCTTCTGCCTGGTTGTAGCGGACGAACTTGACGTCGTCGGTATTGGTTTTGGCGGCTGCTACCGTGCCGAAACCACTGATGCTCAGGTTGCCGTCGCCCAAGATACCCGCCTGTGCCGACAGCGAAGCGGCGGCTGCCAGGACGGATGCGACGATAAATTTCATCTTCATAAGTGGTGATCCATGGTTGTTTTATATGATTTTGTCCGCACGGTCGTACTGTTTTTCTTGTGCGACGCGACAGTGCAGGACTGCCGTTCCCTCGGCAGTTGCTCACGATAAATGAAATGGCTTGCATTCTGAAACTAGTTTCAGTGAACTAGTAGGGTTTTACTAATTTTTGTAGACATTTATGCGACATTTCATTACAACAATTGCACTGTTGCGGTGCATGAATTATTGCCCTAACAAGGCAATGAAATTACGGTGGCAGGGATTACAATAACGGCTTCTTTTCCCATCTTTGCACGAGAAAAATACAATGGCCGTCAACTCCCCAATCCCTGTCGCCTCCGAACTGAAACCTGTCGCCGGTATCGAGATCGGCTACGCTGAAGCGGGCATCAAGAAACCGAACCGCAAGGACGTACTGGTCATGAAACTGGCCGATGGCGCCACGGTGTCGGGTGTGTTCACGCTGAACCGTTTTTGCGCTGCACCAGTGCAGATCTGCAAGGAGAATCTGGCGGCAGTGAAGGGCGGCGCCAAGCCGATCCGCGCCCTGATGGTCAACACCGGCAACGCCAACGCGGGCACCGGTGAAGCGGGCATGGCCAATGCGCGCGCTACCTGCGCTGCGCTGGCAAGTGAACTGGGCTGCGATGCACAGCAGATTCTGCCGTTTTCCACCGGCGTGATCCTGGAGCCGCTGCCGGTCGAGAAGATCAAGGCCGGCCTGCCAAAAGCCGTGCAGAACCTGAAGTCCGATAACTGGTTCAACGCTGCCGAAGCCATCATGACCACGGATACCCAGCCGAAAGCCGGCTCGCGTACCGTGCAGATCGGTGGCCATACCGTGAATCTGACCGGCATCTCCAAGGGCGCCGGCATGATCAAGCCGAATATGGCGACCATGCTGGGCTATCTGGCCTTCGACGCCAAAGTGGCGCAGCCGGTGCTGGACGTCTTGACCAAGGAAGCCGCTGACCAGAGTTTCAACTGCATCACCATCGATGGCGACACTTCCACCAACGACTCCTTCATGATCATCGCTACCGGCGCCGGTACGCTGGAAGTGAACTCGGTCGATTCGCCGGAATACAAGGCGCTGGCCGCTGCGGTGAACGAGTTGTCCCTGTTCCTGGCTCAAGCCATCGTGCGTGACGGCGAAGGCGCGACCAAGTTCATGACGATCGCCGTGGAAGACGGTAAGAACGCGGAAGAATGCCGCAAGATCGCGTATTCCATCGGTCACTCGCCACTGGTTAAAACTGCCTTCTTCGCTTCCGATCCTAATTTGGGCCGCATCCTGGCAGCCATTGGCTATGCCGGCGTGGATGACCTGGATGTCAGCAAGATCAACCTGTATCTGGACGATGTGTGGGTGGCCAAGGACGGCGGCCGCAACCCGGACTACAAGGAAGAAGATGGCCAGCGCGTGATGAAGCAGAGCGAAATCACGGTACGCGTGAAGCTGGCGCGCGGCGCGGCCAAGGCGACCGTGTACACCTGTGACCTGTCCCACGACTACGTTTCCATCAACGCCGACTACCGCTCCTGATGGCTACCCAGCTTGAGCAATTCCTGAAGCGCGCCGAAGCCGTACTGGCGCGCGTGGAAGCCATCCTGCCGCCCGCACCTCCCGCGCCGGACTGGAGCGCCGCCACGGCTTTCCGCTGGCGCAAGCGCAAGGGCTTGGCGGAGGGCGGCTGGCTGCAGCCGGTGCGCCATCCTGCCGCCATCGCGCTCAACGATTTGCAGCATGTTGGGCCACAAAAGACGCAGATCGAGCAAAATACGCGGCAGTTCGTGCAAGGCAAGCCAGCCAATAATGTGCTGCTGACGGGCGCGCGCGGCACTGGCAAGTCTTCGCTGATCAAGGCGTGCCTGAATCAGTTTGCTGCTGATGGCTTGCGCCTGATCGAAGTGGACAAAGCCGATCTGGCCGATTTGCCGGACATCGTCGACCTGGTCGCGGGGCGTCCTGAGCGCTTCGTCGTGTTCTGTGACGACTTGTCCTTTGAGGAAGGCGAGGGCGGCTACAAGGCGCTAAAAGTGGCGCTGGATGGCTCGGTTGCCGGCCACGCCGACAATCTGCTGATCTACGCGACCTCCAACCGCCGCCATCTGCTGCCGGAGCGCTTCAGCGACAACGCAGGCACCACGCATGACGACGACGGCGATCTGCATCCGGGCGAAACGGTGGAAGAGAAGATTTCCCTGTCTGAGCGCTTCGGGCTATGGTTGTCCTTCTATCCCTTCAAACAGGACGATTACCTCGGCATCGTCGCGCATTGGCTGGCATCTTTCGGCTGCTCGGCCGAACAGATCGCGGAGTCGCGTGCCGACGCCCTGCGCTGGGCGCTGCAGCGCGGTTCACGCTCGGGCCGCGTGGCCTGGCAGTTTGCGCGTGATTACGCGGGAAAGCATTGAATGAGCAATCCGATAGATGTGGCCGTGGGTATTCTGATGAAGCCCAACGGCGATGTGCTGCTGGGCAGCCGTCCCGAAGGCAAACCGTATGCGGGCTACTGGGAATTCCCGGGCGGTAAGGTCGATCCGGGCGAAACCATCCTGGAAGCCTTGAAGCGCGAGTTCATGGAAGAACTGGGCGTGCGCGTGCTCAGCGCAGAGGAGTGGTGCGGCGTCGAGCACGTGTATGAACACGCGCACGTGCGCCTGCATTTCTTCATCAGCCGAGAGTGGGAAGGCGAGCCGCAGAGCCTGGAAGGCCAGGCATTTGCATGGCAAGGGGAGGTCGGTGTAGAGCCGCTGCTGCCAGCCACCATTCCATTGCTGGAGTGGCTGGACCGCGTGCGTTACTGACCCGTCGGGTTGGTTTCGTCCTCGGGGTCCGGTGCGGAGCCGGGGACGCGGTACTTCTCTTCGGCCCAGGCGCCGAGGTCGATTTGTTTGCAGCGTTCGGAACAGAACGGACGGTATTTATTGGCTTCGGTCCACTCCACTTTTTTGTGGCAGGTGGGGCATTCAACTACAGTAGGCATGGCTTAGAAATTACAGAGGGTGAGCTCGAATGGTACATCTTCTTCCAGCGGCTTGGGTTTCAGATCGCCGCCCTGGCTGGTAAAGCGTACCCACAGCATATATTTGTTGGCCGAGATTTCCGGGATGGCGCCCATCGCTTCATCCACACTCAGGCGCAGCATCTGGTACACCTTCCCCTGCAACATCTGCTGGTAACTTCCTGCATTGGCAATCATTTTCACCGGACCGCCCGAGTCGCGCAACAGGCGCAGCACCAGGGCCAGCGCATCGAACAGGGGCGCCAGCGGCGCAAACCAGCCCGCGATATCGTTGAAACGGTACTCCGCCGGGCGCTTCTGCCAGGCGTAGTAAGAAGGCAGGTCGAATTCGCAGGCGCCGCCAGGAATGATGGTGCGGCCGCGGATGCTCATCAGCCATTCATTGTCGCGCACATTCTGGCCGGTCTTGCCTTGTGCGGCAACCAGGGCGCTGGAAACGGCATCCACTTCGGCCAGGATGGCGTCCAGCATATCGGCCTGGACATTGGGATTGGAACGGTAGCCCAGCAGGCTTTGGCGCTGGCGCTCCAGTTCCTGCAGCAGATCGGATTTCAGGTCGGCACGGCCGGCCACTTCCAGCATGTCGAAGATCGTTGCGAGGGCTACGTGATGCTGCATCGGATGTTCCTGATGCACAAAGAACTTGAATTTCTCGTACAGGTCCTCCAGGCGCAGCAAGGTGCGAATGCGCTCGTTGAAAGGATATTCGTAGACGATCAAAATGACATCCCTTTTATAAACCTGTAAGAATCACGTGATTCTGAACCATGCGAAGCAAAAATACAAACGTTGCTAACGTATTGTTATCTTTCTTTCGGAAAAATCCAGATAAAGTTGATGTAAACGATCAATTTTCGGCGGTAAGTCCTCGATTTTGCCGCCGTTTTCGATAATATCGTCCGCCGCCGCGAGGCGTATTGGACGGGCTACCTGGGCCGCCATAATGGCCCGAACTTGTTCTTCCGGCAATCCATTGCGCGCCATGACGCGGCTCAGCTGGACCTCTTCCGGGCAGTCCACCACCAGCACGCGGTCGACGCGGTCTTTCCAGGTGCCGGACTCGACCAGCAGGGGGACGTCGAAGATGGTGTAGGGGCCGGTGGCAATTGCCGCGGCAGCGGCCACGGCGTCGCGGATGCGGGGATGGAGGATGGCCTCCAGGCGGCGCTTGGCGTCCGGTTCGCGGAATACCAGTTCGCGCATTTTGGCGCGGTCCATGGCGCCCTGGGAATCCGCCATCTCGACGCCGAACTCGGCAATGACCGCGGGCATGGCCGCGCCGCCGGGCGCGGTCAGGCTGCGGGCGATCTGGTCGGTGTCGACAATGGTGACGCCCCGCTCGGCAAACAGGCGGGCAACGACGCTCTTACCGCTGCCGATGCCGCCCGTCAGGCCGACGGTGAAGCGTCCGGACATATCAGCCGCCGGTCACGCCGCGCAGCACGGCGCTGATCTGTTCGCCGAACAGCATGGCCAGCACGCCCGCACCCGCCAGGTAAGGGCCAAAAGGAATCTGGGTGTGGCGGCCTTTGCGCTCCACGATCATGATCGTAATGCCCACGACGGCGCCCACCACGGACGACAGCAGGATAATCGCCGGCAGCATTTGCCAGCCCATCCAGGCGCCCAGCGCAGCCAGCAGCTTGAAGTCGCCATAGCCCATGCCTTCGCGGCCGGTCGGCAGTTTGTAAGCCCAGTAGATGGTCCACAGCGCCATGTAGCCGGCGGCGGCGCCGATCACGGCGTCTTTCAACGGCACATAGGTGGCGTTCACGTTCATCAATAGGCCCAGCCAGAGCAGGGGATAGGTCAGATCGTCCGGCAGCAGCTTGGTGTCGGCATCGATGAACGTCATGGCAATCAGCAGCCAGCCAAACACCAGAGCAGCCATGCCCGCGTAGCCGGAGCCGAATTTCCACACCAGCGCGGCGGACAGGATGGCGGTCAGCGATTCGATGATCGGGTAGCGCGCCGATACCGGCGCCTTGCAGCTGCTGCAGCGGCCGCGCAGCACCAGCCAGCTGATGACCGGAATGTTTTCCAGTGCCGTGATCTGGTGGCCGCAATGCGGGCAAGCCGAACGCGGCGCGATCAGGTTATAGCGGTCCGTATGCGGCAGGGGCTTGCCTGCCTCGTCGGCAATGTAATTGTCCATTTCACGCTGCATCATCTTGGGCAGCCGGTAGATCACCACATTGAGGAAGCTGCCTACCAGCAGACCCAGGATTGCTGCCACGATGGCAGCGGCCATCGTAGCGGGCGGAGAAAACAGCGCGAAGGTTTCTTGCATTGAGTGTCCTTAAACAACCGAACCGAGTTTGAAGATAGGCAGATACATTGCAACCACCAGGCCGCCAATCAGCACGCCCAGGATCACCATGATCGCTGGTTCCATCAGGCTGGACAGCGAAGCCACGGCGTCGTCCACTTCTTCTTCGTAGAAGTCAGCCACCTTGCCCAGCATCGAATCGAGTGCGCCGGATTCTTCGCCGATGGCGACCATCTGGGTCACCATGCTGGGGAAGACTTCCGCATTCTGCATTGCCACGGTCAGGCTGACACCAGTCGAAACTTCGGTCTGGATTTTGCGAGTCGCATCCAGGTACACGGCGTTACCGGCTGCGCCACCCACCGAATCCAGCGATTCAACCAGTGGCACACCAGCGGCGAACATGGTGGACAGGGTACGCGTCCAGCGCGCGATGGTGGCCTTGCGGATCACCTCACCGAAAACAGGCAAACGCAGCAGCAGGCGGTCCATGGTCTGCTGCATTTTCAGCGAGCGTTTCCAGGACTGGAAGAAGAAGTACAGGCCGGCGCCCAGGCCACCAAAGATGATGTACCAATACTTCACGAAGAACTCGGAAATATTCATCACGAGTACGGTCGGCGCGGGCAGATCGGCGCCAAAGCTGGTGAACACTTCCTTAAATGCCGGCACCACCCAGATCATGATCACGGCGGTCACGATGAAGGCCACCGCCAGAATCGATACTGGATAAGTCAGTGCCGACTTGATCTTGGCCTTCATGGCCAGCGTCTTTTCCTTGTAGATCGCCAGGCGGGTCAGGAGGTCTTCCAGAATACCGGCCTGTTCACCGGCGGCTACCAGGTTGCAGAACAGCGGATCGAAGTAGAGCGGGAACTTGCGAAAAGCCTGGTTCAGCGAAGTACCGGTCTCGATATCCGAACGCAGGTCAAGAATCAGTTTGGACACGGAAGGATTCGCATGACCCTTGCCCACGATGTCGAACGCCTGCAGCAGCGGCACGCCGGCTTTCATCATGGTGGCCAGCTGGCGGGTGAAGAGGGTGATGTCCTTGTCGGTGACCTTCTTGCCGGAGCGGTAGACCTTCTTCTTTACCTTGGTAACCATGATGCCCTGGCGGCGCAGGGTCACATTGACCACCGCCTCGCCACCGGCGCGCAGTTCGCCGCGCACGGTCTTGCCGGTCTTGTCCTTGCCTTCCCAGGCGAAGACAGATTCTTTTACATTGCCCGCGTTTGCCATATTCGTGGTTCCTATTCGTTGGTGCAGCCCAGCACTTCTTCCAGGCTGGTCAAGCCGTTCCTGACCTTGACGAGGCCCGATTGCCGCAGCGATTTCACGCCTTCGGCTTCGGACTGGGCGGCAATCTGCATTGCATTGCCATTGGACAGAATCAATGCTTCGATCGCGGGCGTGATCGGCATGATCTGGTAGATACCGACCCGGCCTTTGTAGCCGGAGCCGTTGCAGCGTTCACAGCCCACCGGGCCGTAAGGTTTCCAGCTGCCATCCAGGTCTTCCTCCTTGAAGCCGGCCTTCAGCAGCAGCTCGGGCGAAATATCGACCGGCTGCTTGCAGGTGCAAAGGCGGCGCGCCAGGCGCTGCGCCGTGATCAGGATGACGGAGGAAGCGATATTGAAGGGCGCAATGCCCATGTTCATCATACGCGTGAGGGTCGACGGCGCATCGTTGGTGTGCAGGGTGGAGAACACCATGTGACCGGTCTGCGCGGCCTTGATCGCAATGTCGCCCGTTTCCAGGTCACGGATCTCACCAACCATGATGATGTCCGGGTCCTGGCGCAGGAAGGCTTTCAGCGCGACC
This sequence comes from Pseudoduganella sp. RAF19, assembly GCF_052114165.1. NCBI lineage: Bacteria > Pseudomonadati > Pseudomonadota > Betaproteobacteria > Burkholderiales > Oxalobacteraceae > Pseudoduganella > Pseudoduganella sp. RAF19. Next base: position 188,080 of record NZ_JBFREF010000005.1, read on the forward strand.
GGGAAGGTCAGGCCCGCCTTGTCGTTCACGTTAACCTGGTTCACGCCGGGCAGGTTGATCTCGGCCGGGTCTTCCGCGGTGGAGATATTGATGCCGGGCTTGTTCAGGATGTTCAGGCAGGTGTATAGCGACACGGTCTTGCCGGAGCCGGTCGGGCCGGTTACCAGCACCATGCCGTATGGGCGCTGGATCGCGTCCAGCAGCAGTTCCTTCTGGTCAGGGTCGTAGCCAAGCGAATCGATACCCATCTGGGCCTGGGTCGCATCCAGAATACGCATCACGCACTTTTCGCCGAACAGGGTCGGCAGGGTCGAGATACGCAGGTCGATGGTCTTGGTGGCCGAAACGACCAGGCGCATGCGGCCGTCCTGTGGCACGCGCTTTTCGGAGATGTCCAGCTTGGCCAGCACCTTGATACGCGAGATCAGCTTTTCCTTGATGCCGATCGGTGGCTGGGCGTGTTCCATGAGCACACCGTCGACGCGGAAGCGGATGCGGTAGAACTTTTCGAATGGTTCGAAATGCAAGTCTGATGCACCCATGTTAACGGCGTCCATCAGCATCTTGTTCAGGAAGCGCACGATCGGCGCATCTTCCACTTCGGTTGCCGCGTCGGCTGCGGCTTGCGATGGCGCGGCTTCCGATTCCTCGGCGAACTCGATGTCGGCTTCATCGCCTGACATATCGTGCAGACTTTGTTCCGAGGACTTGCCGAGGTCGGCCAGCAGCTTGACCAGGGTGTCATGCGGCACCACCACCGGTTCCACCGAGGATTCGGTCTGGAACTTGATCTGGTCCAGTGCCTGCGTATTGGTCGGATCGGAGATGGCAACCGCCATCTTGTTGCCGCGTTTGGTCAGCGCAATTACGCGCTGGCTGAACATCAGCTTGGGATCGATGATCTTTTGCGGCAGCAGGTCGAGATTGAAGGCCGCCAGATCCAGCATGGGATAGGCGAACGTCTCGGAGCAGAACAGCGCCAGATCGCGCGCATTGATGGTGCCGCTGGACAGCAGCACGTCAATGAAGGGCTGCTTCTCGGTCTGCGACTTCTTTTGCAGCGCATCCGCCTGCGGGGCGGTGAGACGCCCGGCTTGCATCAATGCCCGCGCCAGCCCCGACATAGGAGTGCCTGACGTCGAGTTGGGTTGGACTGCTGCCATAGGAGCGCGCTATCTATCTAGTGAAAGGATGTCTACGATCCCCGGATGATGCCTGCGGGCATCATTTTTGTAAAGCGAAGGACTCTAGAGTGCGCGCCTCAGGCCTTAGGGCGTCGCAATTTCACTACTTTGATGGCCTGATCGTGGACTTGCACCACCTCGATGATGCACTGGCCGACTTTTAAACTGATTGGTGCTTCCGGAATATCCTGCAGCAGTTCGAGCAGCATGCCATTCAGTGTTTTCGGCCCATCCAGCGGAAAGTTTAAACCTAAGCGCTTATTGATGTCACGCAAAGGCGTGGTGCCTTCCAGCAGGCACTCGCCGTTGGCATCCCAGCCGAAGCTGTCGGCGCGCGTGGCGCTTGGCGTGGAGGTGGTGAACTCGCCAATCATTTCTTCGATGATGTCATCCAGCGTGACCAGGCCCTGCACCTCGCCGTATTCATCAACGATGATGGCCAGCCGCTCCTTGTTCTCCTGGAAGTTCTGCAGGGCGGCAAAGGCGGCCGTGTCTTCCGGCATGAAATAAGGCTCGCTGAGGAGGGCGCGGAAATGGTCGTTGGTCAGTTCGTCTTCTTCATTCAGCAGCGCCACGGCCTTGCGCACGTGGAGAATGCCGAGGATCTGGTTGATCTCGCCATCGTAGACGGGCAGCTTGTTGTGATAGCAGGTGGTGAGCTGGGCCTTGATATCTTCCACTGGCACGGCCAGGTTCAGGGCTTCGATCTGGGCGCGCGGGGTCATGATGTCCTCGACCGAAATGGTATCCAGATCGAACAGATTCATCAGGATGCTCTTGTGCTTCTGCGGGATGAAGGCGCCATTCTCGATCAGCACCGAGCGCAGTTCATCGGGCGACAGGCGGGCCTCCTCGGCCGCACCAGCCGGCTTCACGCGCGCCAGGCGCAGCAGGGTATTTACGAACAGATGCACAAACCAGATCAGCGGCTTGGCGGCCGACAGCAAAGGACGCAGCACGAAAGAGGCGGGCAGCACAATCTGGTCCGCATAGCGCGCGCCGATGATCTTCGGCGAAATCTCGGCCAGCACGATCAATATGAAGACTACAAGACCTGTTGAAATAAGGATCACGTGCTCTTCCAGGCCGAACTGGGTAATCGCGATCGCGGTCACGAGCGCGATGGCCATTGCATTGATCAGGGTATTGGCGATCAGGACCAGGGACAGCAGCTGCTCGGTCCGCTGCAGCAGCCACAGCGTCGCGATCGCGCGTTTGGAGCCACGTTTAGCCTGGTGGCGCAGGCGGAATCGATTGGCCGCCATCAAGGCGGTTTCGGCCATGGCGAAGAAGGCCGAGGCGAGAATCAGGAAGGCAAGGGCAGCGAATTGCGCCCACAAGGGAACATTATCCAAGGGAGGTCAAAGGGAACCGGAGAAGCCCCCGATTCTACAGTATTTAATTTGGGGTCAGGTACGAAATGCTACATGGGTTCGCCTGCGCCGAAGCGGCCTCATGTAGCATTTGGTGCCTGACCCTATAATGGCGTGATGGAGCGATTGGCTTTGGTGCCGCCGCCTCGGCTGGCGGGGATTGTGCGCTATTTTCATGTGGAGCGGTCGAGCTCGGGCGCGGTCATGGTGCCGTCGACGCCTTGCCCGATGCTGACCTTTTTTATCCGCGGCGGTTCGCTGGCGGGCGGCGTGCTGTATGACCGTCCCTTTGTTACCGGTCCGCTGACCGGGCCTTTCCCCGCCGTGTGGGAGCCCGGTACGACTTTCATCAGCGCCATCATCGAGCCGGGGCGCTTCGGGCGGCTATTCGATCCTGATCTCAATGAGCTGTGCGACGCCATCCTGCCGCTCGATGAATTGCGCCTGCCGACCGCGCAGCTGGAAGATGCCTTGCGTTCTTCCGGTGATTGCCACCAGTGGGCAAGCGACTTCGCCGACTGGCTGTTCAAATTGCTGGATCGCCGCGAAGGCGGGCGCGAGCCCTTCGTGCTGCCGGCGAGCCTGCTGGCGCTGCCGACGCTGGATATTGCTGCGCGCTGCGGGATGAGCGTCCGTCAGCTTGAGCGCCGCTTCGCCGCCAGCTACGGCCAAAGCATCCGCGATTCGCGCAAGATGGACCGCTACGTGCGCGCGCTGGCACGGCTGATGGCGCAGCCGCCCAGGCACGGCCTGCTCACCCGTGTCGCCATGGATACCGGCTACCATGACCAGGCCCACATGATCCGCGACTTCATCCAGTACACCGGGCTCGCCCCGCGCACCCTGCTGCAAGGCGTGGCAGCTGACACCAAGGGCGAGCTGCGTCTTTACCACTACGACGACGAAGCGCTGGCCGTCGTGGCGGGCGAGCTGTCGCATTCATACAAGTATTAGCCCGCACAACCCGCTATCGTGACGCCGGATTTCACGTTTAGGGGAAATGCATATGGAAGCAACGCTGGAGAAGGACGGCTATGTCGTCACTTCGCTCGAATCTCTGCTCAACACCGCCCGCACGGACAGCCTCTGGTATCTCAGTTTCGGCCTGGCCTGCTGCGCGGTCGAAATGATGGAAGCCGCATCGGCCCGTTATGATCTGGACCGCTTCGGCATGTGTCCGCGTCCGTCGCCGCGCCATGCGGACTTGATGATTGTCGCCGGCACGCTGACCAACAAGATGGCGCGCGCCATGCGCAAGGTCTACGATCAGATGCCGGAGCCGCGCTATGTGGTGTCGATGGGCTCCTGCGCCAATGGCGGCGGCTACTATCACTACTCATATTCGGTGGTGCGCGGCTGCGACCGCATCGTGCCGGTGGACGTCTATATTCCCGGCTGTCCGCCGACGCCGGAGGCCCTGCTGTATGGCCTGATGCAACTGCAGCGCAAGGTCAAGGGATTGAAGCCGAATAAGCACTACAGCGAGATCGCTCGCTGATGCGCTACTATTCTGCCCATCGTTCATTACGGAAGGATGTGCAGAATGAAGAAAGTCGCCGCGGCGCTGGCCGCGCTGGCGCTGGTCCACAGCACGCAGGCCGCCGAGCTGAATAAGTCCCTGCTGGCGCGCGCCGAGAAGGCGAAGCCGGAGGTGCTGAAGCTGCTGGGCCGCATGGTCAATATCGACTCGGGCTCCTTCAACGGCAAGGGCCTGGACAAGGTCGGCGCGCTCGCTGCCGCCGAACTGCAGAAGCTGGGCGCGCGCATCGAAACCTTCCCAGCTTCGCCTGCATCCGGCCACAATATTCAGGCGACCTTCACCGGCAAGGGCAAGGGCCGCATCCTGCTGGTAGCGCACCTGGATACCGTCTACGGCGACGGCACGGCCGCTTCGCGTCCCTTCCGCATTGAGGGCCATCGCGCCTACGGTCCCGGCATCATGGACGATAAAGGCGGCGTCGCGGCCGCCATTGGTGCGCTGAAGATCCTGCAAGGTTACAAGGACTACGCGAAGATTACTGTCCTCCTCAACACGAATGAGGAAACCGGCTCGCACGGTTCACGCGCCCTGATCGAAAAACTGGCGAGGGAACACGACGTCGCCTTCAATCTTGAACCGGGCCGCGCTGCGGATGGACTGGTCGTTGCGCGCAAAGGTAGCGGCGAAATTGAGCTGGAGGTAACCGGCAAGGCCGCGCACGCAGGTTCGGCGTCGAAGGATGGCAAGAACGCCGCGCAGGAAGCGGCGCACCAGCTGATGCAGCTGTCCGACCTGGGTGATGAGGACAAGCACACCACGGTCAACTGGACCGTCATCAAATCCGGTGATCGCAGCAATGTGATTCCGGACCGCGCGTCCATGCAGGCGGATGTGCGCGTGATGGTGGCCGAGGAGTTCGACCGCGTCGAGCATGATCTGGCGCGCCTGTCGGCTAATAAGATGATCCCGGAAACGCGGGTCGAGGCCCATCTGGTGCGCGGCTTCCCGCCAATGCCGCCAAGCCCGGTCACCGATGCGCTGGCGCAGCAGGCGGCGGATATCTACGCGGAGCTGGGCCGCAAGCTGACGCTTGAGAGCAGCGGTGGCGCGGCCGATGCGAGCCTGATCTTCGCGGCCGGTGTGCCCACGCTGGATGGCCTGGGTATTGTCGGTGGCGGCATCCACACGGCCGATGAATACGCCGAAATCGACAGCATCGCACCGCGCCTGTACCTGCTGGCGCGCTTGATTCAGGTGTACGGCAAAGGCGATCAGCTGCCGCGATAAGTGGAGTAGGACCAGGGCGACACCACCAGCGGCACGTGGTAGTTCTGGTCGCCGTCCGCGATGCCGAAGGCGATCGTCACATGATCGATGAAGCGCGGCGTCGGCAGCGTCACGCCGTGCTCCGCGAAATAATCGCCGGCTTCAAACACCAGCTCATAACGGCCCGGCTTCATCTCGGCGCCTTCCAGCAGCGGTGYGCCGCAGCGTCCGTCCCCATTGGTGGTTTCTTCCTTTAATTGCGAACGTGAGCCGTCCGGCGCGATGGCGTACAGGGCGATGCGCACGCCGGAGGCCGGACGGCCGTTGGCGGTATCGAGTACGTGCGTGGTCAGTTTTCCCATGATTATCCTTATATGTGCGGGCTGATTTGCGTATTCCGTAAATCATATACCGATGCCAACCCGGCAATATAAGATGGAAGATATACCAATCACCCTGACTTCACCATGAGCTATCCGCGCGACATGATCGGCTACGGCCGCACCACTCCCCATCCGAACTGGCCCGATAAAGCCCGCGTGGCGCTGCAGTTCGTACTGAATTACGAGGAAGGCGGCGAGAATAATGTGCTGCATGGCGATGCGGCCTCCGAGACCTTCCTGTCCGAGATCATCGGCGCAGCGGCGTTCACCAATCGCCACATGAGTATGGAGTCGATTTATGAATACGGCTCGCGCGCCGGCCTGTGGCGTTTGCTGCGCATGTTCGAGGAGCGCAAGCTGCCGCTGACGATTTTCGGCGTGTCGACGGCCTTGCAGCGCAACCCCGAAGCGGTGGCCGCGTTCCAGGAACTGGGCCATGAAATCGCCTGCCACGGCCTGAAATGGATCAGCTACCAGAATATGGACGAGGCCACCGAGCGCGCCCACATGAAGGAAGCGGTTGGGATCATCAAGGAGCTGACCGGCAGCGCACCTCTGGGCTGGTACACCGGCCGCGACTCGCCGAACACCCGGCGGCTGGTCGTGGAGCATGGCGGTTTCCGCTACGATGCCGACTATTACGGCGACGATCTGCCATTTTGGCAGGAAGTTGCGCACACGGACGCAGGCGGCAAGCCAGCCGTCACGCCGCAGCTGATCGTGCCCTACACCCTCGATACCAATGATATGCGCTTTGCTGCAATGCAAGGCTTCAATAGCGGCACGCAATTTTTCGACTACCTGAAGGACGCTTTCGACGTACTCTATAAGGAAGGGGACCCGAATGGCCTGAACCAGCCGAAAATGCTGTCGATCGGTCTGCACTGCCGCCTGGTCGGACGTCCGGCGCGCGCGGCGGCGCTGGCCCGCTTCCTCGACTATGTTCAGGGCCACGAAAGCGTATGGATCACCCGCCGCATCGATATTGCGGAGCACTGGCACCAGCACCATCCGTATATGCGAAATCGCTGATATTCAAAATCAGTAAATTCTTATAGGGGCGGTGGGGTGCGGTGCTAATCTTGCAATCTGGGACTATTGCGAGGCCGAGATGTCAGAACCGATCCGTTTTTATTACCGCGGAAGCGTGCACGAAGTGCATGACGCCGCCCCGACGCAGACTGTCCTGCAGCATCTGCGCGAGGACTTGCACTGTACCGGCACCAAGGAAGGCTGCGCCGAGGGCGACTGCGGCGCCTGCACCGTCGTGCTGGGCGGCCTGAATGCCAACGGCCAGCTTGAACTGAAGGCCGTGAATTCCTGCATCCAGTTGACGCCAACCCTGGACGGAAAAGCCCTGTTCACTGTGGAAGACCTGCAACAGCAGGACGGCGCGCTGCATCCTGTGCAGCAGGCGCTGGTGGAATGCCACGGTTCGCAATGCGGTTTCTGCACGCCGGGCTTCGCCATGTCCATGTGGGGCATGTACCTCAAGCAGGAGGGTCGGAAGCCCGAACGCAAGGAGATTGACGACTGCCTGTCCGGTAATTTGTGCCGCTGCACGGGTTACCGGCCCATCATCGACGCGGCCCGGCGCATGATGGAGCTGCCGAAAGTGGCGTTCGACCGCGCGCAGCTGGTGGCGCAGCTGGAAGCGCTGAAGCGCGATCAGCTGGCGGTGTACAACGCGCATGGCCAGACTTTCCTGGCGCCGCGCACGCTCGATGAACTGATCCAGCTGCGCGCTGCCAATCCGGCCGCCGTGCTGCTGGCAGGTTCCACCGACGTGGGACTGTGGATCACCAAACAGATGCGCGAGATCGCGGACATCATTTATCTCGGCCATGTCGATGCGTTGAAGGCAATGCGCGTGAGCGAAGGCAAGCTGGAAATCGGTTCCGGGGTGTCGCTGGAAGATGCTTACAACGCCCTGTGCGAGCACTATCCATCCGAGCTGGGCGAACTGCGCCAGCGCTTTGCTTCGCTGCCGATTCGTAACGCCGGAACCCTGGGCGGCAATGTGGCCAACGGTTCGCCGATCGGCGACTCCATGCCGTGGCTGATCGCACTGGGTTCCGAGGTCGTACTGTGCGGCGCAGCAGGTGAACGCGTGCTGCCGCTGGAAGCCTTCTATCTCGATTACATGAAGAAGGATCTGCAGGCGGACGAATTCGTGCAAGCTGTGCGCGTGCCGCTGCCGCGCGCGGATGTGCAGTTCCGCACTTATAAGCTGGCCAAGCGTTTCGACCAGGATATCTCCGCGGTGTGCGCCGCCTTCGCCTTCCGCATCGAAGACGGCGTGATTGCCGAGCTGCGCATCGCTTTTGGCGGCATGGCGGCCACACCGAAGCGCGCTGCGCGCACGGAAGCGCTGCTGCAAGGCCGCGTGTGGGATGAGGCGGCGATGAAGGAAGCGATGGCGATGCTGGCGCAGGACTATGCTCCCTTGAGCGATATGCGCGCCAGCAGCGAGTACCGCATGAAGACGGCGCAGAATCTGCTGCGCCGCTTCTGGCTTGAGACGCGCAGCGAAGCGCCATTGTCCGCGCAGGACGTGAATGCTTTCGCCGCCGGCGCGTGAAAGGAAAGACCATGAATCATCCCGTCACTCCCGAACTGAAGGCCGCCGCCTGGAGCGGCGTCGGCATCCCACGCAAGCACGAATCGGCCGAGCTGCACGTGCTGGGGCAGGCCACCTACACGGACGATATCCCGGAAGTGCAAGGCACGCTGCATGCTGCGCTGGGCCTGTCGTCGAAAGCACACGCCCGCATTACCGGATTGAGCCTCGATGCCGTGCGTTCGTCGCCGGGCGTGAAGGCGGTCTACACGGTGGCCGATATCCCGGGCACCAATGACTGCGGTCCGATCATTCACGACGATCCCATCCTGGCTGACGGCGAAGTGTTCTACATCGGCCAGCCGATCTTCATCGTGGTGGCGGACAGTCACACCAACGCCCGCCGCGCAGCGCGCCGTGCGAAAGTCGATTACGAAGATCTGCCCGTCATCCTGACGCCGCAGCAGGCCAAGGCTGCCGGTTCTTACGTTCTGCCGCCGATGCATTTGCAACGTGGCGATTGCGAAGCTGCCTTCCAGCGCGCGCCGCGCAAGGTGCAGGGCCAGCTTTTTGTCGGCGGCCAGGAACAGTTCTACCTGGAAGGCCAGATCGCTTACGCCATCCCGAAAGAAAACAAGGGCATGCTGGTGCAGTGCTCCACACAGCATCCGAGCGAGATGCAGCACGTTGTCGCGCACGCGCTGGGGCTGCATTCGCATCATGTGCAGGTCGAATGCCGCCGCATGGGTGGTGGTTTCGGCGGCAAGGAATCGCAATCGGCGTTGTGGGCTGCAGCCGCTGCGATTGCCGCAGTGAAGAGCGGCCGTCCGGTCAAGCTGCGCGCCGACCGCGATGACGACATGATGGTAACCGGCAAGCGCCACTGCTTCTTCTACGAATACGAAGTGGGCTATGACGACGACGGCCGTATCGTTGGCGCCAAGCTTGACATGACGCTGCGTGCTGGCTATTCGGCCGACCTGTCCGGCCCTGTTGCGACGCGCGCCGTCTGCCACTTCGATAATACCTACTACCTGTCCGATGTGGATATCCGCGCAGGCTGCGGCAAGACCAATACGCAATCGAATACCGCCTTCCGCGGCTTCGGCGGTCCGCAGGGCGCTATCGCCATCGAGTACATCATCGACGAGATTGCACGCAACCTGGGCCGCGATCCGCTGGACATCCGCCGCCTGAATTTCTACGGCAAGGAAGACCGCAACGTTGCGCCTTACGGCCAGGTCATCGTGGACAACGTCATCCATGAACTGGTGGCGGAGCTGGAAGAGAGCAGCGAGTACCGCGCACGCCGCGCTGCGGTGGCGGCATTCAACGCGACCAGCCCTGTGCTGAAAAAAGGGCTGGCTCTGACACCGGTGAAATTCGGCATCGCCTTTAATGTGACCCACTTGAACCAGGCGGGAGCGCTGGTGCACGTGTATGTCGACGGTTCGGTGCTGGTCAATCACGGCGGCACGGAAATGGGGCAGGGCATCAACACCAAGGTGGCGCAATGCGTGGCACATGAACTGGGCCTGGATCTCGATCACGTGCGCGTGACGGCAACCGATACCAGCAAAGTGGCCAATACCTCGGCAACCGCAGCGTCCACCGGCGCTGACTTGAACGGCAAGGCGGCCCAGGATGCCGCACGCCAGATCCGCGAGCGTCTTGCCGCGTTTGCCGCGCGCCAGTATGGCGGCGATGCGGCGGATGTGCGCTTCTTTGGCAATGAGATCCACGTCAGCGGGCAATCGCTGCCTTTTGGGGAGATTGTGCAGAAGGCTTATCTGGCACGCGTTCAGCTGTGGTCCGATGGCTATTACGCCACGCCTGGCTTGCACTGGGACGCCAAGACCATGAACGGCCATCCATTCTCTTATTACGCTTACGGTGCGGCCGTATCGGAAGTGGTGGTTGATACGCTGACCGGCGAATGGAAGCTGCTGCGCGCCGATGCCCTGTACGACGCCGGCGCTTCGCTGAATCCTGCCATCGACCTTGGCCAGGTGGAGGGCGCTTTCATTCAGGGCATGGGCTGGCTGACGACCGAGCAGCTGTGGTGGAATTCACTGGGCAAGCTGATGACGCATGCCCCGTCCACTTACAAGATTCCCGGCATCTCGGACTGCCCGCAGGACTTCCGCGTCAAGCTGTTCGAGAACCGCAATGTGGAGGATTCGATTCACCGCTCCAAGGCAGTGGGCGAGCCGCCGCTGCTGCTGCCGTTCTCCGTGTTCTTCGCCATTCGCGATGCAATTTCGGCGGTCGGTGGCCACAAGATCAATCCTCCGCTGAACGCGCCTGCGACCAGCGAAGAAATCCTGCGCGCTATCGCGGTTGTGGAAGCACAATGAGCGGCTGGATGACCGCGCCCGGCGCGCCTGCCGTCCTTGTAACGGTCGCGCGTGTAGAGGGCTCCGCACCACGCGAAGCCGGCACCAAGATGCTGGTGACGGCTGACACCCAGTTCGATACGATCGGCGGCGGCCATCTTGAGCATCGCGCCTTCGACATCGCGCGCAGCATGCTGGCGGAAGCCGCTTCTGGCGGCAACGGCCGCAGCGCGCAGCTGCCGCGCTACGAACGCTTTCCTCTCGGCCCGCGCCTGGGCCAGTGCTGCGGCGGCGTGGTCTGGCTGACCTTCGAACTCGTCAGCGGCGAGGTGGCCGCAGTTCTCGCGGCGTTGCGTGAGCGGCGCTGGGACGACAGCTGGCGCTACGTTGCGCTGGATGGTGATCCGATGTGTGCGGTCGTGGACGCGCAGGGGCATCTGCTGGCTGGCGTGCAGCCGCCGGCCGATCTGCCGCATGGCCCGGCAGGACTGGCGACCGATGCAACGGGCCGCCGCTGGCTGGTCGATCCTTGCCTGACGCCGCGCGCGCACCTGGTTCTGTTTGGTGCAGGCCACGTTGGCGCCGCGATCGTGCGTGCGCTGGGGGAGCTGCCTTGCACCGTGACCTGGGTCGACGAACGCGACGATATGTTCCCCTCCGAGATCCCGGCCAATGTGCGGATTGAAGCAACCGATACGCCGGAAGCCTGCGTGGACGAGGCGCCACCGCATGCGAGCTACCTGGTGATGACTCACAGCCACGCGCTGGACCAGCGCCTGTCCGAAGCCATTCTCGCGCGTGCCGATGTGGGCTGGTTCGGCCTGATCGGCTCCAAAACCAAGCGCGCGCAATTCACCTCCCGCCTCGAAGCGAAAGGCTTCAGCGCGGAGCGCATGGTGTGCCCTGTTGGCATACCGGGTATCATCAACAAGGCACCAGCGGTGATTGCCGCCTCGGTCGCCGCCCAGTTATTGATGGTCTGGGAAGACCAGACGAAAGAATAAACAGTATGAACAAAACGCACAATGTGCAGGCCTACCGAGCAGGCTTGCTGCACTTTCACGCCGATCCGGCCTTCACCGAGCGCGCCCACGCCTGGCATGAAGATGGCCTGCTGATCGTGGAAGACGGCAAGGTGCAGGCAGCTGGCGACTACGCCACGCTGAAGGACGCACTGCCGCCGGACACGGAAGTGCACGACTACCGCGGCAAGATCATCATGCCGGGCTTTATCGATGCTCACGTCCACTATCCGCAAACGGACATGATTGCCTCACCGGCGCCAGGCCTGCTGCCCTGGCTGGAGCAATACACCTTCCCGACCGAGCGCAAATTCGCCGATCCGGCGCACGCCGCGCAGACCGCTGAATTCTTCCTCGACGAGCTGCTGCGCAACGGCACCACCACGGCCATGGTCTACTGCACCGTCCATCCCCAATCGGTGGACGCCTTCTTCACCGCCAGCGAGCAACGTAATCTGCGCATGATCGCGGGCAAAGTGATGATGGATCGCCACTGTCCTGACTTCCTGTGCGATACGGCGGAACAGGGCGCGCGCGACACCGAGGAACTCATTCAGCGCTGGCACAAGCACGGCCGCTCGCTGTATGCCATCACGCCGCGTTTTGCACCGACTTCCACGGAGGCGCAGCTGCAACTGGCGGGCGAACTGGCGCAGAAGTACCCGGATACCTTCCTGCAAACCCACGTCTCGGAAAACCAGGAGGAATGCGCCTGGGTGCAGCAGCTGTTCCCGCAAGCCCGCAGCTATCTGGACGTGTACGACCGCTACGGCATGATGCGTCCGCGCGCCGTGTTCGGTCACTGCATCTGGCTCAATGAGCGCGACCGCGAACGCATGGTGGAAACCAGGTCCGCCGCGGCGGTGTGCCCGACTTCCAACCTGTTCCTGGGGAGCGGCCTGTTCGACTTCGAACAGGCCGACAAGCACGGCATGCTGATGTCGCTGGCGACGGACGTGGGTGGTGGCACTTCCTTCTCCATGTTGCAAACGATGAATGAAGCCTATAAAGTAGCGCGCTTGAAGGGCAGTTACCTGCCTGCCATGCGCATGTTTTACCTGGCTACCCTGGGTGCGGCGCGCAGCCTGCAGCTGGACGATACGATCGGCAGCTTTGCGGCCGGCTGCGAAGCGGACTTTATTGTCATCGACCCGCAAGCGACGCCGCTGCTGGCGCGGCGCAGCGTCAACACGGAAAGCCTGGAAGAACAGCTGTTTGCTTTGGCCTTGCTGGGCGACGACCGCGTGATCGCGGCCAGTTATTCAGCGGGCAGGAAGGTACACGAGCGCAGGGTCTGAACAACAAAACCGAGAGAGACCGTCCATGAAAAAGACCATCCCGAGCCTGCTGATTGCCCTGGCCTTCGCTGCGCCAGCCGCTGTGAATGCCGCCAGCAACCAGGACATCACGGCGCGCCACTTCGCGTCCCTGGTCTCGGGACCGCAGCCCAAGCTGGCGGAACTGACCATGTTCTTCACCCAGTTCCCCAAGGGCGGCGACCTGCACAACCACTACTCCGGCGCGATCTACGCGGAGCAATACCTGGAGTGGGTGGATAAGCAGGGCTACTGCATCGACAAGGAAACCTCGCGCATCGTCACCGATCAGGCGAAACGCACTGCGGGCTGTGTCAGCGCCCAGGATCTGGCGCTGGATAACACGGCCCTGCGCAACCTGCTGCAACGCTGGTCGGTCAAGGACTTCTACAATCACGGCGCGCAGCAAATGCCGCCGGATCATACCTTCTTCGAAACCTTCGGCTACTTCAACGATGTGGCGTCGACCAATGGCAATGATGGCCTGAAGCGCCTGAAACAACGCGCCATCGATGAAAACCTGAGCTACATCGAAACGGTGTACGAGATCGCACCGATTACTCTGGACCCGGATTTCGACAAGTCGGTGAAGAATGACGGCTCGCTGCCGCAGCAATTAGATGCCTACCTGAAGAAGCTGGAAGCCAATCCATCTTTCGCCAAAGGCATCGCGGACTACAACACGCATCTCGACACCAGCAGCGCCGGTATCGACGATGAACAGTTCACCATGCGCTACCAGCCGTTCGTGCTGCGATTCCTGACGCCGTCCATGGTGTTCTCGCAAATGGCGGCCGGCTTCAAGCTGGCGATGTCGAATCCGAAGGTAGTGGCTGTCAATATCGTAGGCGCTGAGCACTTCACCGTGTCCATGCGCGACTACGATCTGCACATGCAAATGTTTAAGTTCCTGAAAGCTAAGTATCCACAGGTCAAGCTGTCGCTGCACGCAGGCGAACTGGCCCTGGGCATGGTGCCGCCGGAAGGCCTGAAGTTCCACATCGGTGAGGCGATCGACGTGGCGGGCGGCCAGCGTATTGGCCACGGGATCGATATCGTGCACGAACGCAATGCGCCAGCCCTGCTGAAGGAGATGCGCGATCGCAAGATTCCGGTCGAGATCAATCTCAGCAGCAACGAGTTCATCCTGGGCATCAAAGGCGAGGCTCACCCGGTGACGGTGTATCGCAAATACGGGGTGCCATTTGTGATCTCGACTGACGACGCGGGCGTGTCACGCAACAACTTGTCGAATGAATACATGCTGTTTGCGACCCGCTATCACGCCGACTATGCCGAAGTGAAAAAGCTTTCATATGACAGCATTCGTTACAGCTTCATGTCCGATGCTGACAAGCAACGGTTGCTGAAACAACTGGGTGATCGCTTTGCCAAGTTCGAAGCCGATGTGGCAAATTCGCAGCAAAAATCAGTGAAATAAAATCAATATCTGCCGGGCGGCCAAGCGGCTGCCCGGTCCCGCCTGGTTCCCGTGTGGCCCTGACGCCACAAATTGTTGTTCTCTCGAAAGCGTTTTAATAATTTCTTCATGAATTAAATTCACGCAAGAGTGACTGAATTATAATCCCGCCTCAAAGCCTTCCCCCAGCGCAGCTATTCTTTGACCAAACGATGACCGGATGAGGTCGATCTAGATTTTTTGCATATAAATCCGCAAAGGAAATCGAATTTGTCACGATTTGGTCAGTTCATGCATAGTTGCACGAAAAATAAACAATTATGCGCGCAGGGAAACCTTGTGTGTGTCACAGAGTTGTCATAAAGCTGTCACGGTCTTGAAAAACAGACCGGATAGACTCGCTGGTCGGCTAATAAATTTGCAATATTAATACTCGTAAAACAAGGCCGCGAGCGGGGTAGTCACAAGCAATACCGTCCGTGTCCAATAATTTTGTCTCTTTTGGGGTTATTACAATGAAGAATCAAAAACGACTTCGGTTGACGCAGATCGCGTTTAGCCTGTCACTCGCTCTGGCGGCTCCCGCCTTCGCGCAGAACACCACGTCCGCCATCGGCGGCCGTATCTCCGTTGCTGATGGCAAACCAGCAGCTGGCGCCCAGGTGACGATCCTGCACGTTGAATCCGGTTCCGTCAGCAACGTGGTGACCGACGCCGAAGGCCGTTACGTTGCACGCGGTCTGCGCGCCGGCGGTCCTTACACCATTACGGTCACCCAGAATGGCGTGACCGAAAAGCGCGAAGGCGTGTTCATCGAGCTGGCGCAGACCGCCAACGTGGACGCCACCATCGGCGCACCGATGCAGACCGTGACCGTTTCCGGCGTGGCCGGCGGCCGCAATGAGCGATTCTCCAAGTCCTCCATGGGCTCGGGTACCAGCATCAGCTCCGCTGAACTGGCTATCCAGGCGTCCATCGCGCGTAACCTGGCAGACTATGCCCGCTCCGACCCACGTATTTCGCAGACCGATAAGGAACGTGGCGAACTGTCCGTGGCCGGCCAGAACTCCCGCTACAACAGCCTGACCATCGACGGCGTGGCCGTGAACGACACCTTCGGTCTGGAAGCCAACGGCTCCCCGACCCTGAAGCAGCCGATCTCGATCGAAGCAATCCAGTCGGTACAGGTGAACGTAGCCAACTACGACGTGACCCAGAAGGGATACACCGGCGGCAATATCAACGCCGTGACCAAGTCTGGTACCAACCAGGTGAAGGGTTCGGTTTACTACGTCTTCCGTAACGACCGCCTGGCCGGTGACCGCTACAACTCGTCCAACGACACCTACTCCGCTCCGGCTCCTTTCAAGGAAACCACCAAGGGCGCGACCATCGGTGCTCCGCTGATCAAGGACAAGCTGTTCATCTTCGCCAACTACGAGAAGTTTGAATCGACCCGTACCGCGCCGGCCTTCGGCCCACTGGGTTCGAGCCTGACCAACGTGGGCGTGACCCCGTCCGCCATCTCCAGCGCGCAATCCATCGCCAAGAACACCTGGGGCATGGACATCGGCACCTCCGACGTGCCGGCCGGCCTGGCTGCAAACGTGACCGACAAGCTGGTCAAACTGGACTGGAACATCAACGACGACCACCGCCTGATGGTTCGTTGGGCCAAGACCTCGCAAACCGAGCCGCAGTTCTCCGGCCTGTCCGCGACCGGCCTGTCCCTGAACTCCGAATGGTACGCGCAGAACAAGTCGATCGAGACCAAGGTTGCCCAGCTGACTTCCGACTGGACTCCGACCTTCTCGACCGAGATCAAGTACTCGCAGCGCGACTATGACTCCGTGCCTGCCCTGAACTCCAACCTGCCTCTGATGGGCCTGCAGTTCAGCGGCGCTCTGCCAGCCGGTGCACCGGCCGGCGTGTCGACCGGTAACCGCTTCCTGAACTTCGGTACCGACAACAGCCGCCAGCTGAACGTGCTGGGCACCAAGACCAAGGACGCCTACGTTGGCGCCAACTGGTCCCACGGCGATCACGAAATCAAGTTCGGCGGTGACCTGAACAAGAACGACGTGTACAACGCCTTCCTGCAGAACGTATGGGGCAACTACACCTTCAACTGCATTAACGGCGCTGCCTACGACTTCAAGGGCGGTGCGACCATCGCCAGCTGCACGAACCTGTCCAACGCCGACTATGAAGCCGCCGTTCTGGAAAACTTCCGCCGCGGCCGTCCGACCTCTTACCTGGTTCAGGTGGCAGCGCCTGGCCGCACCCTGAACGACGCGATCTCGCAGTTCAGCTTCAAAAACTACGGCCTGTTCGTGCAGGACCAGTGGTCGGTGACCAAGAACCTGACCGTGCAGGCTGGTGTGCGTGTTGACTACGCTGACATCGGCGAGCATCCGCTGCAGAACACCGCCGTGCTGGCTGCTGCCGGTCCGATCGTGAACGGCCGCGCTACCGGCGGCTTCGGTCTGGACAACACCAAGACCTTCGACGGCCAGAAACTGTGGCAGCCGCGCGTAGGCTTCAACTACAAGCTGGATACCGAGCGCAACACCCAGATCCGCGGTGGTGCAGGCCTGTTCCAGGGCGCCGCGCTGACCGTGTGGCTGTCCAACCCGTTCTCGAACACCGGCGTTGCGACCAACGTGCTGGGTTGCGGCACCAGCGGCTTCTCGGCTTGCTCGACCACTGCTTCGATCTTCACTCCGGACATCACCAAGCAGCCGACCAACTTCTCCGGCGCACAGCCGGCTGCGAACGTCGACGCACTGGCTCCTGGCCTGCGTCAGCCGTCCGTGTGGAAGGCTAACGTCGCTGTTGACCACGAACTGCCTTGGTACAACATGGTGCTGAGCGGCGAATTCCTGAAGCTCAAGACCCGCGACGCAATCTACTACCAGAACCTGAACCTGGGTGCGCCAACCCTGATCGGTCATGACGGCCGTGAGCTGTACTACACCGCACAGGGCTACAACCCGGCTTGCTGGACCGCGAACGGTAACCTGACCAACGGCGTCTGCACCGGCTTCCGCGCCAAGGCACAGTCCAACGCATCGTTCAACAACGTGCTGGTAGCAACCCAGACCAGCGAAGGCTACTCGAACATCGCTACGATGTCCCTGAGCCGTCCGCTGATCGGTGGCTTCGGCTGGTCGCTGTCGTACACTTACACGGAAGCGAAGGAAGTTTCTCCGCTGACCTCGTCGACCTCCAGCTCCAACTACCTGAGCCGCTCCATCTTCAACCCGAACGAAGAAGTGGATGCTAACTCGGCGTACCTGGTGAAGAACCGTATCAACGCCATGGTTAACTTCCGTAAGGCGTTCTGGGGCGCTTACCGCACCACCTTCGGTCTGTTCTACGAAGGCCGTACCGGCAAGCCATACAGCTGGACCTTCAACAACGACATGAACGGTGACTCCTCGGCCGGTAACGACCTGATGTACATCCCGTCCAAGCCGGGTTCGGGCGAAGTGCTGTTCGTGGGCGACACCGCGACCAACCACCCGAACGAAGACAAGTTCTGGAGCATCGTGAACGCCAACCGTTCGCTGCGTAACGCCATGGGCGGCGTGACCAAGCGTAACGATGCCTTCTCGCCATGGACCAACAGCTTCGACGTGCGTATCGCTCAGGAACTGCCAGGTCTGTGGAAAGGCCACAAGGCTTCTCTGACCTTCGACATCTTCAACGTCGGCAATCTGCTGAACAAGAAGTGGGGCCGTATCAACGAGATCAGCTTCCAGACCAACGGCGGCCAGGCGCGCTCCTTCGTGGACTTCGCTGGTGTCGATCCTGCATCCGGCAAGTACATCTACCGTCTGCGCGACGTGGTGGAACCGTTCGATGTCCGCCAGGTCAAGGGCGAATCCCAGTGGGCTATGCAAGCTACCTTCAAGTACGAGTTCTAAGCGCTTTGCTTGATATAGTTTGATACAAGGGGCCGGTGGAAACACCGGCCCTTTTCTTTGTACAATGGACTTTTTGCCTTTCCCGTTTTTCGCCATGAAATCCTCCCTGCGGCCCCTTCTTCTTGCGGCCCTTCTGAGTGGCTGCGCTGTCTTGCGGCCTTCCAATACCGTCGAATTGAACCTCGTTGCGCTGAACGATCTGCACGGCAATCTCGAAGCCTCCCGTTATGGCGGCGAGGAGAAGATAGGTGGCGTCGAGACGCTGGCCGCTGCATTGAAGGACTGGCGCAAGGATGATCCGCAACTGATGCTGGTGGGGGCAGGCGATCTGGTTGGCGCCAGCCCTGCGATATCCTCGATGTGGGCCGACGAACCGACCATTGATGCACTGAACATGCTGGGCCTGCGCGTGACTTCGGTGGGCAATCACGAATTCGATCCGGGCCGCGCCGAACTGCTGCGCCAGCAGAACGGCGGCTGCGCTTCGCCGCGCATGGACAAGGCCTGCAAGTTCGAGACTGCCTTTGAAGGCGCGAAGTTCAGCTATCTCGCCTCCAACGTCATCGATACCCGCAGCAATACGCCCGTGGTGCCTGCCTATCGTATCGAAGAGGTAAAGGGGGTGAAGGTGGCCTTCATCGGCGCCGTGGTCAAAGATTTGCCGGAACTGGTTTCCGCCAGCAGCCTGAGTGGCATGCAGGTGATCGATGAAGCGCAGGCCATCAACAAACTGATTCCACAGCTGCGCGAGCAGGGCGCAACTGTCTTCGTGGTGCTGATCCACCAGGGCGGCAAGCACGCGCACAATGATGAAGCCTTGCCGCAAAGTGAATACTGCGATGATCTGACTGGCGATATCGTGGGTGTGGTCAAGCGTCTCGACCCGGTCATTCGTCTTGTCATCAGTGGCCACTCGCACAAGGAATACCTGTGCAAGGTGGATGGCCGGCTCGTCACACAGGCACAGATGGGCGGTCATGTGCTGTCGCGCATCCGCATGATAGTCGACAAGCAAAGCGGCGTGCTGACCGACGTCAGCGCCCGCAATATCGTGATGGAGCCAGGCCGCTTCGGCGCCGAGCCAGCCATGCAGGCGTTTATGGACAAGGTACGCGCCCGCAGCAATGCGGAGCTGGCGAAACCTGTCGCCACCCTGGGCGCGTCCGTTGTCCGCCAGCCGCGCATGGATGGCACGGAAGAATCGCCGCTGGGACAGGTGGTGGCGGATGCGACACTGCTGGCAGGCCGTCCATGGGGCGCGCAGATCGCCTTCATGAACCTGGGCGGCGTGCGCATGGACCTGGAAACCCGCAAGGGCAATATCGCCACGCTGGGCAATGTGCAGGCCGCGCTGCCGTTCGGGAACGAGCTGGTGGTCATGAACATGACCGGCGCCCAGGTGCGCGCGCTGCTCGAAGAACAATGGCATGCTGGCGAAGCCAATAACAAGCGCGCCATGCTGCAGGTATCCGAAGGTTTCACCTACCAGTACGATTTGCGCCAGCCTGTTGGCCAGCGTATCGTCCCGGACAGCATAACGCTCAATGGCGTGC
Organism: Pseudoduganella sp. RAF19; assembly: GCF_052114165.1. Lineage (NCBI taxonomy): Bacteria > Pseudomonadati > Pseudomonadota > Betaproteobacteria > Burkholderiales > Oxalobacteraceae > Pseudoduganella > Pseudoduganella sp. RAF19. The sequence continues at coordinate 207,902 of NZ_JBFREF010000005.1, forward strand.
GCCTCGAAGACAGCGACAGCTATCGCGTAGCAGTCAACAACTTCATCGCTGAAGGCGGCGATGGCTTCTCCATGTTCACCAAGGGCAGCAATCGCGTGAAGACCGGCGTGCGCGACGTGGATTCGCTGGCGCAGTACCTGGTGCGCCGCGAGAACGATAGAAAACCGGTTGGCCAGCAGGCCACCACTTTGCGCTTCACGCGCATCAAATAAAGGAGCACCATGCGCCGCTTTATCCTTGCCGCTGCACTGAGCGCCGTTTTCGGCAGCGCCCATGCGGATTTCCGCATTCCCGGCTTCGAACTGGTGCAGACAGCGCCGGTTGAAACCACGCTGCACAGCGCCGATCTGCGCGATCCAGTGACCGTTTGGTCTGAGCTGTTCGATAACGCGAAAAGCGAGATCGTTATTGGCCAGTTCTACATTGCCAGCAAAGCCGGCGCACCTTTCGAACATGTGATCGAGCGCCTGGACGCTGCCGGCAAGCGTGGCGTGAAGATCCGCTTCCTGCTGGATCAAAAAGGTGTCGGCTTGTCCGATGCTGCGACCATTGAACGCATCAAGGCGATTCCGAATATGGAATTCCGCATCCTGGACGTCAACAAACTGACGGGCAACGGCATCATTCACGCCAAGTACCTGGTGGTGGACCGCGCTGTGGCCTTTGTCGGCAGCCAGAACTTCGACTGGCGTTCATTCACGCACATCCACGAGACGGGCCTGCGCATCAGCGATCCGAAAGTAGTTGGCGAAATTCAGGCGATCTTCGAGCAGGACTGGAGCGCCCAGGCGCAAGTGGCGCAAGGCCGCACCGTGGCGCCGCTGCGTGCCAAGGCGCCTGTGCTGGCAACGCCGGCGCCGCTGGCTGAAGTAGCGCCGGCGCTCGCTGCACCTGCAGCCGCGCCGGACGCCGTGCTGCTGTCCAGCCCGGGCGCGTTCAATCCGCCGGGCGTGCTCGATTCCGAAATCACGCTGCCAGCCTTGCTGGCCGATGCGAAAGAAGAAGTGCGCGTGCAGCTGCTGGACTACGCACCGCTCAGCTACGGCCCGAAAGGCACGCGCCCTTACTACGCAGTGATCGACAACGCCGTCCGCGCTGCGGCCAACCGTGGCGTGAAGATCAAGCTGATGGTATCGAACTGGAACCTGGAAGCGCCGGCGCTGGCTTACCTGAAGAGCCTTGCCGTGCTGCCGAATGTGGAGATCCGCGTGGTCACGCTGCCGAAAGCCTCGACCGGCTTTATTCCGTTCGCGCGCGTCATCCACAGCAAGATCATGACGATTGACGGTAAGCTGGCCTGGGTCGGCACCAGCAACTGGTCCGGCGGCTATCTGGACCTGTCGCGCAATATCGAAGTCGTGATGCGCAACGAGCAGATGGCAAAACGACTGACGGCGCTGCATGAACAAACCTGGTCTTCGCAATACGCGCAGCCACTGGACATCAACAAGAACTACCCGAAACCGAACAAGGCCAAGGAAGAGGAATGAAAAAACTCGCATGCATCGCGGCGATCAGCGCCGCCTTTATTTCGACCAACGCGCTGGCGTGGGGTAATGCCGGTCACCGCGTTGTCGGCGCCATCGCCGATAAGCTGATCAAAGGCACCGACGCGGAGAAGCAGGTAAAAGCCTTGCTGCTGCCGGGTGAAAGCCTGGAGTCCATCGCCAACTGGGCGGACTGCGTGAAGGGCACCTTCTGCGGCCCGCAAACCGCGGAGATGGCGGATTATGTGAGCGCCAATCCGAAGCACTCCGAATATCACTACACGGACGTGCCGTTCCAGCTGAGCGAATACCACGATCACGCCGTCGGTACGGCTGATGACGACATCGTGCAAACAATGAAGGAAGCTATCCTGGTCCTGCAGGGCAAGGATACGCCGGAAACCAACCCGCACAAATTCACCAGGCGCCAGGCGCTGCTGATCCTGACCCACCTGGCCGGCGACATCCATCAGCCGCTGCACGTGGGCGCGGCCTACGTCAGCAAGGACGGCATGTTCGTGGTGCCGAAAACCCAGGCAGAAATCGATTCGCTGAACGTCTTTGATTCGCGCGGCGGGAACAACTTCCAGATGGACGAAGCGGCATTGGCTGCATCGAGCGCGAAGCTGATTCCGCCGTCGGACACCAAACCGGAAGCATCTAAGTATCCGACCAAGCCTTTCCACTCTTACTGGGATACCACGGTGGTGGATTACGCCATGCGCCGTACCAGCAAGCGCACGCCGGAGCAGTTCGCGCAATGGGCCGTCGAGAACAAGCCGGCGCTGGCCGCCAATACAGGCGATGTGGCGAGCTGGCCGTATCAGTGGGCCAACGATGCACTGGTGGTATCGAAGCAAGCCTACGCCGATGTGAAGGTTGGTACCGCGACCAAGCAGACCAGCAAGAGCGGCGAAGCTTATACGGTATGGGCCATGACGGTGCCGGACAACTATCCCGTGCCGTCGTCCGCGATCGCACGCGAGCAACTGGTCAAAGGCGGCTACCACCTGGCCGAGCTGCTGGAAAAAATCTGGCCTTAAACCAAGGCGCGGAAAGGGCGGGCAGGAGGGGCGCACAAGGCGCAGGCAGTCACCTGCTTGGAGTGCGCGCTGGTCTTGATATGCCAGCTCAGCTATCTCCCCCCGCTTCCTTGAATATAGTCCGCGCAACGAGTCGATACAATGAAAAAACCCCGCCGCGGCGGGGTTTCTTTTTGACTGTGTGGCCTTAGCGCGACTTGACGAACGGTACGCCGATGGCCTTTGGTGCGACCGACTTGGCCATCAGGCCCGCCAGCACGATCACGGTCACTACATACGGCACCATCTGGATCAGCGCACCAGGAATGCGGCCCACTACCGGCAGGTCCACGCCTTCCAGCTGGATCTGGACAGCGCCGAAGAAGCCGAACATCAGACAACCGAGGAAGGTGTACATCGGACGCCAGTTACCGAACACCATGGCGGTCAGCGCCAGGTAGCCGGCACCGGCCGACATATCGCGCAGGAAGAAGCCCGATTGCACGATGGCCAGGTAAGCACCGGAGAAGGAGCACAGCACGCCGGCGATCAGCATGGCCGAATAACGGATGGTTGCCACCGACACGCCGGCCGCATCCGCCGCATGCGGGTTCTCGCCGCAGGCGCGCAGGCGCAAGCCAAAGCTGGTGTGGTACAGCACCCAGTGCACCACCGGTACCAGGGCGAAGGCCAGATAAACCAGCACGGAATGGCCGCCGATCAGCTGCGTGTAAATCCAGCCCAGGCCAGGGATGTCGGCCACGGCGGAACTGCCAGGAAGTACGACGTCGAACAAGCGCGCGTCACCCAGATCAGGGGTGCGGCCGCCTTGCTGGAAAAAGTATTGCGCTACCACGAAGGTCAGGCCGCTCATGGCGATATTGATCGCGATGCCGCCCACCAGCTGGTTGCCCTTCTGGGTGATGGCGACGAAGCCTTGCAGCAGGGCCAGCGCCACGGAAATGCCCATGCCGGCCAGGATGCCGTACCAGGGATTATGCGTGGCGAAGGCGACGGCTGCCGACACGAAGGCCGATGCCAGAATCTTGCCTTCCAGGCCGATATCGATCACGCCGGAGCGTTCCGCAAACAAGCCGGCCATGGCGGCGAAAATCAGCACCGGCGCATTGCGCACGGTGGATATGACGATGGAGCCGAGATGGAGATCTTCAAAAGTCATGGTATTAGCCCTTGCGCGATTTCAGCAGCTTGATGATGGCCGGTGCGTACAGATTTTCCATCGCGCCGCAGAACAGGATGATCAGGCCCTGGATGAAGATAAAGGTTTCGGTCGGAATGTTCGGTTTTTCCAGCGACAGGTCGAAGCCGCCCTGAATCAGCGCGCCGAAAAGGATGGCCGACAGCAGGATGCCGACCGGATGCTGGCGGCCCATCAGCGCAATCGCGATGCCGACGAAGCCCGCGCCGCCGACGAAGTTCAGCGACAGGTAGTGCGTGGAACCGAGGATGGAGTTCACCGAACCCAGACCAGCCAGCGCGCCGGAAATCGCCATGGTGGCGATGATCATGGCGGAGATCTTCACACCAGCGTAGTGCGCGGCGTGCTTGTTTAGGCCCGTAGCGCGCAGCTTATAGCCCCAGGACGAACGCCATACCATCACGCCGTAGATCACCAGCGCAATCAGGGCGAAGATGAAGCTCACATTCAGCGGGGTATCGCCCAGCACAGGGAACCAGGTGTTCAGGCGCGGCATTTCAGCGGCGGCAGAGAACACGCGCGACGCGGTGTTCTGCTCTCCCGCCGGGATCAGGTACTTCACGATCACAAAGTTCATCAGCGAAGCGCAGATGAAGTTGAACATGATGGTGGTCACCACGATGTGCGAACCGCGCTTGGCCTGCAGATAGCCCGGAATGAAGGCCCACAGCGCGCCAAACAGCGCGGCGCCGACGATGCCGACGGGGATCAGCAGATACCAGGGCAGGGAAGCGTCGAAGGCCAGCATGGCCAGGGTCAGGCCGAGGCCACCGAAATACATCTGGCCTTCCGCGCCGATGTTGAACAGGCCCGCCTGCATCGCGACCGACACTGCCAGGCCGGTGAACACGAAGGTGGACGCGTAGAACAGCGTGTAGGACAGGCCTTCCGGATTGACGATGGCGCTGTTGATCAGGATCTGCATGGATTCCACCGGGTCTTCGCCCAGCAGGTGAATCACCAGCGCGGCCACCAGCAGCGCGGAGAGCAGGTTCAGGATGGGCAGGACAAAGCCAGTCGCCCAGCGTGGCATATCGTTTGTCGTCATGATCAGTGTCTATGCATGCCACCCATCAGCAGGCCGATGCGGGTGGTGTCGAATTCTTCGATTTTCAGTTCGCCGGTGATCGCGCCGCCGCACATCACGAGGATGCGGTCGGCCAGCGCGCGCACTTCTTCCAGTTCCACCGACACCAGCAGGATCGCCACGCCCGCGTCGCGCAGGGCCAGCAGCTGGGTGTGGATGGATTCGATGGTGCCGATGTCCACGCCGCGGGTCGGCTGGCCGACCAGCATCAGCTTGGGCTGGGCCAGCACTTCGCGTGCGATCACCACCTTCTGCTGGTTGCCGCCGGAGAGCAGGCCGATACGCAGGTCCGGATTGGCAGGGCGCACATCGAACTCCTTCAGCAGGCCCGCGCAGCGCTGGGCGATGCCTTTGAAGTCGATCAGGCCCCACTTGTTCTTCACCTTGTCCTGGTAGCCGAAGAAGGTGTTCTGCATCACGGAGAAGTTCTTGATCACGCCATCGCGCAGGCGGTCTTCCGGCACGTGGCCGATGCCCAGCTCGCGGAACTTGGTCGGCAGGCCGTCCGCGTCGTGGCGCTTGCCGTAGGGCAGAGCCTTGCCTTCGAAGTCGACCTCGCCGGAAGAGGGCAGGGCCATACCGGACAGGATTTCCATTAGCTCGGACTGGCCATTGCCGGACACGCCAGCAATCGCCACGATCTCGCCGGCGCGCAGGGTGAAGTTGATGTCCTTCAGCAGCTTGACGCCGTTATCGTCCTGCAGTTGCAGGTTCTTCACTTCCAGCACCGGCTTGCCCGGATTGTAAGGTGCGCGCGGCAGGTTGTTTTCGATCGGACGGCCGACCATCATATTGGCCAGGTCTTCCTTGGTCACATCGGCCGTCTGCACGGCGCCAACCACGCGGCCGCCGCGCATCACGGTCACGGTATCGGTAATGTCCTTGATCTCCTGCAGCTTGTGGGTGATCAGGATGATGGTCTTGCCTTGTTCCTTGAACAGCTTGAGGATCTCGAACAGCGACGCGGTTTCCTGCGCGGTCAGCACGGCGGTCGGCTCGTCCAGGATCAGGATGTTGGCCGAGCGGTAGATCTGCTTCAGGATTTCCACGCGCTGCTGGGCGCCCACGGACAGGTCGTGGATGGTGGCCAGCGGATCGACGTCCAGGCGGTAGCGTTCGCAGATCTCGCGCAGCTTGCGCTCGGCTTCCGCGCGGTGCGCCTTCAGCTTGAAGCCGCCTTCAGTGCCCAGCATGACGTTATCGAGCACGGTCATGTTTTCGACCAGCATGAAGTGCTGGTGCACCATGCCGATGCCGAGACGGATCGCTTCCTGCGAGGAGCGGATGTGCTGGACTTTGCCATCCAACAGGATCTCGCCACCATCGGCATGGTAGTAGCCGTAAAGGATGCTCATCAGGGTCGATTTGCCGGCCCCGTTCTCGCCCACCAGGCCATGGATGGCCCCTTTGGCGATGCTGAAGCTGACGTCCGTATTCGCCTTCACCGCACCGAAGTGCTTGGAGATTCCGCGAAATTCAACAGCTGGCTGCATAAGGATTTTCAGGTCGTATTTACTGAAAAACGCGCCGGACGGGTATCCCCGTCGGCGCGTTCTCGTTAAAGGGAAAGCGAATTAGGCCGGGCAGGCGGCGTTAGTGGCACGGATATCGATGACCTTGATCTTGCCATCGATGATGTCCTTGCGGGCACCCAGGACCTTCTTCTCGATTTCCGGGGTGATCAGCTTGCGGTTGTTCTCGTCCAGAGCCCAGTCCACGCCGCCTTCCTTGATGCCTTTGGCGGTCACGCCGGCTTTCCAGGTGCCGTTCTTCATCTGCATGAAGGAGTCATACACGGCGTTGTCCACGCGCTTGACCATGGAAGTCAGCACGAAACCCGGATACAGGTGGTTCTGGTTGGAGTCGACGCCGATGGACAGCTTGCCTTTCTCCTTGGCGGTCTGCAGCACGCCCAGGCCGGAGCCGCCAGCCACTGCGAATACCACGTCCACGCCGCGCTCGAACTGGGAGCGGGCCAGTTCACCGCCCTTGGCCGGGTCGTTCCAGGCGGAAGCGGTGGTGCCGACCATATTGGAGAACAGTTCCACTTTCTTGTCGGTGGCTTTCGCGCCTTGCGCGTAGCCGCAGTTGAAAGTACGGATCAGAGGAATGTCGATGCCGCCGATGAAGCCCAGCTTCTTGGACTTGGAAGCCATGGCAGCGGCCACACCCACCAGGTAAGAGCCTTCTTCTTCCTTGAACGTCACGGAATTGATGTTATTGCCTTGAGCAACGCCATCGATCAGCACGAAGTGTACTTTCGGGAATTCTTTGGCGACCTTCTGCACGGCTTGCGTTTGCGCAAAGCCGATGGAAGCGATCAGGTCCAGGTTCTTGCGGGCCAGGCCGCGCAGCACCTGCTCGGCCTGCGTGTCGCTGGAAGCCTGCACTTCGATGAACTTGATGCCAGTATCCTTGGAGAAGCGCGAAGCGCCTTCAAACGCGGACTGGTTGAACGACTTGTCGAACTTGCCGCCGGCATCATAGACGATGCCCAGCTTCGGGTCGGCCGCGGAGGCGCTGGCAGCGACCGCAAATGCGGCGATCATCAAGCTAAGTTGTTTGATTTTCATGTAAGAGCTCCTGGAGGTTCGCTATTGTATAGTTTTTGCGGGCCCAACATCCATCCTCGGCCAGTCTTTCTTTATCCTGCGGCGCACAAGAATTTTCCATTTGGCAAAAAAGTTCTGCGCGCCCTGTCTCTTCACTACAACGATTCCGGCAAATTTTACAAATTTATTACTGATTAAAATTTGTGCACGTGCAGAAATTGCAATGTTAATTTTGTAGCTGCTGCCTACGGGAATCCTTCTTCCATACTATGCAACAAGGGCTATATGTATGGCAAATACGTTTTTTCTTTGCAATTTATATCCATATCGTCTTAATCTATGGTTTCTCAGAGTAATTTTCCGTCAATCTTCTACATGCTAGGATGCGGCCTAAAAATGACATTCCATTACTTTTAAATAAAGACTGGACATAAATACATGAACACCACCTTGAAATACACCCTGATTACCCTGGCACTGGCCAGCGCCTTCCCAGCGATGGCGCAGGACGCGGAGCCGCAAGTCGAGCAAAAAGTATCCGGCCAGCTCGAAACCGTGATCGTTACCGCGCAGCGCCGCGCTGAGAACATCAAAGACGTGCCAATGTCGATCGGCACCCTGAAAGGCGAAAAGCTGGACATCCTGACCTCCGGTGGCCAGGACATCCGCTTCCTGAGCGGCCGCTCGCCTTCCGTGTCCGTTGAATCGGACTACGGCCGTACCTTCCCGCGTTTCTATATCCGTGGCCTGGGTAACACCGACTTCGACCTGAACGCCTCCCAGCCAGTGGGCCTGGTGATGGACGATATCGTTCAGGAAAACCCGATGCTGAAGGGCTTCCCGGTCTTCGACGTGGACCAGGTTGAAGTGCTGCGTGGCCCGCAAGGTACCCTGTTCGGCCGTAACTCGCCGGCCGGTGTGATCAAGTTCGACTCCGCCAAGCCGACCTTCGGCAAGACCGATGGCTACTTCAACATCGGCGCCGGCAAGGATGGCGTGCGCAACTACGAAGGCGCCATCAACTTCCCGATGGACGACACCGTGGCGATGCGCCTGTCGGTGCAATCCCAGCACCGTGACGACCGCGTGCACAATCCGCGTCCGAACGCCATCACTACCGACTTCGAAGGCTACAAGGATAACGCAGCCCGCTTCCAGTTCCTGGTCAAGCCGAATGCCGACTTCAGCGCGCTGTTCAACGTCCACGGCCGCAATATGGACGGCAACGCGACCCTGTTTCGCGCCAACATCCTGAAGAAGGGCACCAATGACCTGGTCGACGATTTCGACTACGGTTCCTACCCGACCGACGGCGGCAACAGCCAGCACCTGACCAACACCGGCGCCAATATGCGCCTGAAGTGGAACGTGGGTGACTACACCCTGCACTCGATCACCGGCTATGAGTCCCTGAAGTTCTACAGCCGCGGCGACGTCGATGGCGGCTATGGCGCGGTCTACGCTCCGCCAATGGGTCCAGGCTTCATCCCGTTCGTGGTTGAAACCGCCGACCTGATCCCGGACCACAACCAGTGGAGCCAGGAGTTCCGCGCCGAGTCCAACTACAAGGGGCCGCTGCAGTGGATCGCCGGTCTGTTCTACTTCAAGGAACATATCCAGATCGACTCGATCTCATTTGACTCCCTGACTCCGGGCAATCCGCAGAACAAGGATTACTCGACCCAGGTGCAGGATGCGCGTTCGTGGGCGGCCTTCGGTACCGTGAACTACACTGTCTCCGACAAGCTGAAGCTGCGCGGCGGTATCCGCTACACCAACGATAAGAAGGACTTCGTGGCACGCCGTATTCAGACCAACGGCTCTTCCTACCTGCCGCTGCATGATACTTCCAACAACGTCAGCGGTGACCTGAGCGGCACCTACACCCTGAACCCGGACACCAACCTGTTTGCGCGTATCGCAACCGGCTACCGTGCGCCGTCCATGCAGGGCCGCCTGTTCGACCTGACCTCGGTGCCGTCGCAAGCCGCCGCCGAAAAGGTGCTGTCGTATGAAGCCGGTGTGAAAGAGGACCTGTGGAACCGACGTGCGCGCGTGTCCGCAACCGTCTTCCACTATCGCGTCAAGGACAAGCAGTTGACCGCGGGTTCCGGCACCATCAACCAGAACCAGCTGATCAACGCCGACAAGGTCATCGGCCAGGGTGTGGAACTGGACTTCCAGGCCAACATCACCGAAAGCTGGAACTTCACCTTCGGCTCCAGCTACAACTACACCAAGATCGAAGACCCGACGCTGTTCGCGCAGCCTTGCGGCGGCGGCTGCACCGTGCTGGACCCGACCAAGGTCCTGCAGGGCACCACGGTGGCTCTGATCGACGGCAATCCGCTGCCGCGTGCACCGAAGTGGCAGCATAACGCCACCCTGCGCTACAGCACCCCGATGGGCAACGGCGAGTTCTACGCCTACACCGACTGGGCATACCGCACCAGCTACAACTTCTTCCTGTACGAAGCAGCCGAGTACAAGGCGAAGTCCCTGCTGGAAGGCGGCCTGCGCGTGGGCTACAAGTGGCAGGATGGTAAGTACGAGCTGGCAGCTTACGGCCGTAACATCACCAACCGCATCCAGGCCCTGGGCGCGATCGACTTCAACAACCTGACTGGTATCGTGAACGAGCCGCGCACCTACGGTGTGCAGCTGAAGGCAAACTTCTGATCGCCTGACCGGTCCTGAAAAAAACGCTCGCCAGATCGCGGGCGTTTTTTTTAACCCAAGGCGTAACCCCAGTGGCAGGCACAAAGTGCCTGCCACTAGTTTCATCCGGTTGTAATATAAGCAGATGCACCCAAATCTCTGGCCCTTACTTGGCGTCGCCGTGATCGTTCTCGGTTTCCTGCTGCGCCTTCATCCCGTCCTGGTTGTCGCTGCCGCCTGCTTTACGACCGGTTTTGCGGCCTTCATGCCCATCGACCACCTGCTTGCTTCGCTCGGCACGGCCTTCGTCAAGACCCGCAACCTGCCCATGATCTATTTGCTGCCGCTGGCGGCAATCGGACTGCTGGAGCGCTTCGGCTTGCGCGAGTATGCGCAGTCTGCGATCTCGAAGGTGCGCTCGGCGACAGCGGGGCGCCTGCTGATCGTCTACCTCGCCATCCGCGAATTGAGCGCCGCGCTGGGACTGACCTCGCTGGGTGGACACCCGTCGATGGTGCGGCCGCTGGTCGCGCCGATGGCGGAGGGGGCGGCCGAGCAGCGCCACCCGGATCTGACGGAAGAGCAGCGCTTCCGCGTGCGCGCCATGGCGGCGGCCACGGACAATGTCGGCCTGTTCTTCGGTGAAGACATCTTCGTGGCTTTTGGCGCCATCGTGCTGATGCAGACCATTCTGCGCGCCGAGGGCATTGAAGTCGATCCGCTGCGCATGGCGATGTGGGGCATTCCGACGGCGATCAGCGCCTTCATCATCCACGCCTGGCGCTTGCACCGGCTGGACGCTTACCTCGCGAGGCCGCGATGATTATTCGCGTCGAATACTTCTACTGGCTGCTCGGCGTGATGCTGGCGCTGGTGTCGGTGATGTCCGCCATGGACCGCACGAATCCGCGCCGCTGGACCACGTCGCTGTTCTGGGCGCTGTACGCGATCATCTACATTGCCGGCGACCTGCTGCCGCCCGTGGTTGCGGGCGCCATGATGGTGGTGATGGCGCTGCTGGCCGGCTTTGGCGGCGTCCGCAGCGGCAAGCCGGACACGCTGCCGGAGGATCAGCGCCGCGCCAGCGCAGCGCGCCTCGGCGGCAAGCTGATTCTGCCCGCATTGATCATCCCGGCCGTGACCATGATCGGCTCCACGCTGCTGAAAGGCGTGCAGATCGATGGCGCTTTTCTGCTCGACCAGAAGAATCTGACGCTGGCCTCTTTAGGCTGCGCGGCAATCGTCGCCGTCGCCGTGGCTTGCTGGCTGACGCGCGCCTCGCCGCTACAGGCCGGCCGCGAGTCGCGCCGCCTGGTGGATGCAATGAGCTGGGCGCTCGTGCTGCCGCATATGCTGGCGGTGCTTGGCCTGCTGTTCACGGAGGCGGGCGTCGGCAAGGCGGTCGCCCACATTACCACCTCGTATATCGGACTGGAATCACCGTTCGTTGCGGTGGCCGTGTACTGCATCGGCCTGGCCCTGTTCACCATCGTGATGGGTAATGGCTTTGCCGCTTTCCCTGTGATGGCGGGCGGCGTTGGCATTCCGGTGCTGGTGCACCAGTTCGGCGCCAATCCCGCCGTGATGGCTGCCATCGGCATGTTCAGCGCCTACTGCGGTACGCTGATGACACCCATGGCCGCGAACTTTAATATCATTCCCACCGCACTGCTCGACCTGCCGGACCGCCATGCCGTCATCAAGGCGCAAATCCCGACCGCGCTGGCGCTGCTGCTGGTGAATATCTTCCTGTTGTATTTCCTGATGAAGTCATGAAGACCGTATTGCTTACCGGCTTTGAGCCGTTCAACAAAGAGACGATCAACCCCGCCTGGGAAGCCGTGCGCGCGCTGGAAGGCTGGCGCGAGAAGGACTTCGCGGTACAGATCCGCCAGCTCCCCTGCGTGTTCGGTGCGGCCATCGATACCATGCGCGCCGCCATCGCTGAAGTGCATCCCGTGCTGGTGATCGCTGTCGGCCAGGCGGGCGGCCGCGTGGACATGAGCATCGAGCGCGTTGCCATCAACGTCGACGATGCGCCAATCAAGGACAACCGCCAGCAGCAGCTGGTCGATCAGCCCATCGTAGCGGACGGCCCGGCAGCTTACTTTTCCACGCTGCCGATCAAGGCCATCGTGCGCGAGCTGCGCGCGGCGGGGCTGCCTGCTTCAGTTTCGCAGACGGCTGGCACCTTCGTGTGCAACCACGTGTTCTATGGCTTGATGCACGCGCTGGCCGGACGCAAGGACGTGAAAGCAGGCTTCATCCATATCCCATACCTGCCGGAGCAGGCGGCAGCGCATCCCGGTGCGGCCAGCATGTCGCTGAACAGCATGATCGAAGGCCTGCGCGTCGCCGTACGCGCGGCGCTCGCGACTGATGCGGACATTGCCGCCGCCGGCGGCGCGACGCATTAATCGCGGGCTGGCGGGCGCAGGATGTTGAGGAAGGCGCGCACCACGGGCGCGTCGTCCAGCGTGGTGTAGGTGATGTAGAGGTTGGCCGACGGTGGATTGCGCAGCGGCAGGAAGACCACGCCTGGCCAGCCGATGCGGCTGGTCGTTTCCGGCATCAGCGTCACGCCCAGGCCTGCACCGACCATGGCCAGCAGGGTTTGCGGTTCATTCGCTTCCTGGAAGATGGTGGGCTGGAAGCCGGCCTTCACGCAGCACTGGATCAGGTAGCGCGGGAAGGACGATTTATCCAGCGCCAGGGTCAGCATCGGCTCGTCGGCGATGTCTTTCAGCTCGATCGATTCCTGTTTGGCCAGCGGATGATGCTCATTGACCGCCACGCAGATATTCTCGCGGAAGCACAGCTCCTGGCGCATATTGTCGCGCTTCAGTTCATCCTCTTCCAGCTTCGGTTCGCGCCAGAAGCCCACATCGATCTGCTTGGCACGCAGGGCGTCGTACTGCACGGTGGGGCCGAGTTCATGGATGGTCCAGGTCACGCGCGGGTATTTGCTCTGGAATTCTTCGAGCATGCTGGGAATCGGTCCCCACATCGCGGAGCCCACGATGCCCACGCGCAGGCGGCCCACTTCGCCGCGGTCGATCTGGCGCACGGTGTCAATCGTCATGCGCATCTTGCCCAGCAGCTCGGAGGCCTCCTGCATCAGCGCCTTGCCTGCCACCGTCAGTTCGAAGGTGCGGGTAGTGCGCGCAAACAGTTTCACGCCCAGTTCCGCCTCCAGCTTCATGATCTGCTGGCTGAGCGGCGGTTGCGAAATATGCAGGCGTTCGGCGGCGCGGCTGAAGCTTTTCTCTTCAGCGACGGCGAGGAAGTATCGGAGCTGTTTGAGATCGATCGACATAGGTTTGATCAGCTAATCAGGGCACGTGCCAGTTCGGCGCCCACACGCGCATTGTTTTTGACAAGCGCGATATTCGTCATCAGGCTACGGCCTTCGGTCAGGGCCTTGATGCGCGCCAGCAGGAAAGGCGTCACTTTCTTGCCGGTGATGCCGTTTTCTTCCGCTTCCTGCAAGGCCTGCACGGTGATGCGGTCGATTTCCTCCTTCGGCATGGCATCGGCTTGCGGCACCGGCGCGGCAATCACCGCGCCGCCTTTCAAGCCCAGCTGCCATTTGGTGCGCAGGAAGGCTGCCTGGTCGGCGGCGCTGTCCAGCTGGAAGTCTGCATTGAAGCCGCTCTCGCGCGTGAAGAAAGCGGGGAAGCCTTGCTGCCCCACGCTGACGACCGGCACGCCCTGCGTTTCCAGATATTCCAGTGTAAGGCCGATATCGAGGATGGACTTCACACCCGCACACACCACGGCCACATTGGTCTGGGCCAGTTCCTGCAGGTCGGCCGAAATATCCATGCTGGTTTCCGCGCCGCGGTGCACGCCGCCGATACCGCCGGTGACGAACACGTGGATGCCCGCCAGCTGCGCGCAGATCATGGTGGCGGCCACGGTGGTGGCGCCCAGCTTGAACTGGGACAGCACATAGGCCAGGTCGCGGCGGCTCACCTTCAGCGCATCCGGCGAATTACCCAGCAACTCAAGCTGTTCGTCGGTCAGGCCGATGCAGATCTTGCCGCCGATGATGGCGATGGTGGCCGGCACGGCGCCGTGGTCGCGCACGATCTGTTCGACTTCGCGCGCGGTCTGCACATTCTGCGGATACGGCATGCCGTGCGAGATGATGGTCGATTCCAGCGCCACAACTGGCTTGCCGGCTGCGCGCGCATTGGCGACTTCGGGAGAGAAGGAGAGATATTGCTGCATGATTCAGTCCCTTTCGAGAGGAGTGTGCGCGCCCAGCTTTTCAGCGGACAGCGCGGGCGATACGGTATGCGGGCTTTCCAGCGTGAGCGCCGCTGCCAGCAGGCCGCGTTCGCAGGCCAGGTGCAGATCGCTCGATTCCTGTACCAGCGACCAGCAGACGGCGGCCGAGAAGGCATCACCGGCGCCGGTGACGTCCACCACTTTTGCATCGTGCGCCGCCAGCCAGTGCAGGCCTTCCGGCATGGTGTGGTAGACGCCTTGCGCGCCGCAGGTGACGATCACGTCTTCAGCACCATCGGCACGCACTTCGCGGCAGGCTTCCTGCACATCGGCTTCGGTCGGCAGCGAACGGCCCACACGCGTTTCCAGTTCGCCGCGGTTCAATATTAAGAGCTTCAGGCCACGCAAGTCGCGCGGCAGGCGCGCCATCTTTGGCTGCGATACCGCCACGATCACCAGCGGCACGCCGCTCTCGCGCGCCTCGGCCAGCAGCAGGGCGATGGAATCGTGCGGCAGGTTCAAGTCGGCCACCACCATGGCGGCAGCATTGCGCAGCGGCTGGCGAGAGGACAGCACGGCCGGCGTCAGCATGTCGTACAGCGCCATGTCGGCCAGCGCGACCACCAGCTCGCCGCGCGCATCCAGGACGGCGGTGTAGGTGCCGCTGCCCATGCCGTTCAGCTGCAGGGTGCCTGCCATGTCGATGCCCGATTCCTCGGCCTGCGAGCGCAGGGCGCGGCCGGACGAATCGTCGCCGAGGGCGGTAATCATGGAGCAGGGCAGGGCCAGGCGGGCCAGGTTTTCAGCAATATTGCGCGCCACGCCGCCAAAGCTTTCCTCGGCGGTGGCCGGATTGGAGGTGCCCATCTGCAGCGGCTGATTGGGACGCAGCTTGCGGTCCAGGTTGGCTGCGCCGATGCACAGCACGGGACGGCGGTCGGGCAGCACGTAGGCGCGGCCCAGCAGGCGGCGCTCGCGAATCAGGGTGGCGATATGCCCCGCGACGGCGGAACGCGACATCGATAGCTGCTCGGCCAGCTCTTGCTGGGAGATGAAGGGATTGGCGCGGATCAGGTCCAGCAGCTGTTCTTTACGGGAGAGCTCGCTCACGGAAAATCTCGATAAACATTTGTTTGTGATGCTAAACATTTGTCCAGCTAGTGTCAATTGAGGTGTTCCACTATAATAGAAACCAATTTATATCTATCTCATATAAATGGCAAAGAAAAATGGTATTTGCCATACATATAGACGATGATGCATAGTGTCGTGGTACGTTCGTACGCCCGCCCCATACCCAATATAAAAACGAGGAATACAGCAATGTCTAACACCCCATTTCAGGCAGCCGCCATCATTCGCGCGCGTATGCCGGCGAACTTCCAGCCGCGCGCTGCGCTGATCCTGGGCTCCGGCCTGGGCGTGCTGGCCGAGCAGATGGCCGACGCAGTGGCGATCGGCTTCGACGAGCTGCCGGGTTTCCCGATCTCCACCGTGCATGGCCACGCCGGCCAGCTGGTAATGGGTACGCTGGCAGGCGTGCAGGTGGTCTGCCTGAAGGGCCGCGGCCACTTCTACGAAGGCTACGGCATGGGCGTGATGACTTCCGCCGTGCGCACGCTGAAGCTGCTGGGCTGCGAATTCCTGTTCGTGACCAATGCGGCCGGTTCGCTGCGTCCTGAAGTGGATGCGGGTTCCCTGGTGGCGCTGAACGACCATATCAACTTCCTGCCTGGCAGCGCGATGATCGGCCCGAACGACGAACGCTTCGGCCCGCGCTTCTTCTCCATGGCCAATGCCTACGATGCGGATCTGCGCAAGCTGCTGCAGTCGACCGCGGCGGAACAGGGCATCACCTTGCACGAAGGTGTGTACATCGCTTACCCAGGCCCGAATTTCGAAACGCCTGCCGAAATCCGCGCCTTCAAGACGCTGGGCGCCGATGTGGTGGGCATGTCGGTTGTGCCGGAAGTCGTACCGGCCCGTCACTGCGGCCTGAAAGTGGTTGGCTGCTCGGTAATCACCAACCTGGCGGAAGGCATGTCGCCATTCCCGCTGTCGCACGAACAAACCCTGAAATACGCCGCCATCGGTGCTGAGAGCCTGATCAAGCTGATGCTGGCTTACCTGGCAAACGTGGCCAAAACACCCAAGGCCTGAACCGAGTGGCTGCCACGATGTGGCAGCCACTTGTTTTTTGCCCCTGGTTTTCATTCATATCGAGGCTTACCATGTCACGCGCCTTCATCCTCCTGTTAGATTCCTTCGGCATCGGCGCCACGCCGGATGCGGACAAGTACGGCGATTCCGCCACCAACACCTTCGGCCACATCGCAGCCTGGGCTGCGAAAGAAGGCAAGCCAATGAGCCTGCCGACCATGGAGGGCCTGGGCCTGGCCGCCGCGGCGCAAGCCGCCAGCGGCGAATGGGCTGCCGGCTTCGCGCAGCGCGAAGGCTTCAAAGGTGCTTACGGCGCGGCGCGCGAACAATCGACCGGCAAGGATACGCAGAGCGGACATTGGGAAATCGCCGGCGTGCCGGTGACCTACGACTGGGGCTACTTCCCCAAGACCGTGCCGTCCTTCCCGAAAGAGCTGACCGACAAGCTGCAGGAACTGACTGGCGTGCCGGGTTTCCTGGGCAACTGCCACGCCTCCGGCACCACCATCATCAATGAGCTGGGCGATGAAAGCGTCGCTTCCGGCAAGCCGATTCTGTACACCTCCGCCGACTCCGTGCTGCAGATCGCTGCGCACGAAGAGCACTTCGGCCTGGAGCGCCTGTACGATATGTGCGAGAAGGCGTATGAACTGGTGAAGCCTTACAACATCGGCCGCATCATCGCGCGTCCCTTCGTAGGCGCCAACGGCGACTACAAGCGCACCGCCAACCGCCACGACTACGCCGTGCCGCCGCACGCGCCAACCCTGCTGGACCACGTGAAGAACGAGGGCGGCGAGGTGATCGCGCTGGGCAAAATCAGCGATATCTACGCTGCGCAAGGCGTGAGCCGCGTGGTGAAAGGCCCGGACAATATGGCCCTGTTCGACGCGCTGCTGAAAGTGCAGGACGAAGCAGGCGACAAGTCCCTGACCTTCGTCAACTTCGTGGACTTCGACCAGGCCTTCGGCCACCGCCGCGACGTGGCGGGCTACTCGAACGCGCTGCACGAAATGGATGCGCGCCTGCCTGAATTCATCGCCAGGCTGAAAGACGGCGACCTGTGCGTGATCACCGCCGACCATGGCTGCGATCCGACTTCGCCAGGCTCCGACCACACCCGCGAACACATTCCTGTGATCTTCTTCGGCCCGAAAGTGAAGCCTCAGCCGCTCGGCATTTCCGAGACTTTCTCCGACATCGGCCAGACCATCGCACATCACCTTGGCGTGAAACCTCTTTCCAACGGAACCAACCTCCTATGAGCAATATCACCGACTTCAAGCGCAACGAGCCGCAAGGCCTCGATTTGGGCTGGCTCAATCACATCCACGTGAACAAGGCCGCCGCGGACCGCCGCGCCGCATCGCTGGCGAACCGCCGCACCGTCAAGAAAGAGTACCAGGCCGCCTGGCTGGTGAAAGCCATTGAACTGATCGATCTGACCACGCTGTCGGGCGACGATACGCCAGGCCGCGTCGAGCGCCTGTGCATGAAGGCCATGCGTCCGCTGCGCACCGACCTGGTGGAAGCACTGGGCCTGCAGGACCGCAATCTGATGACCGGCGCCGTCTGCGTGTACCACGAGATGATCCAGCACGCGGACAAGGTGCTGAAAGGCCGTCTGCCTATCGCGGCGGTGTCGACCGGCTTCCCGGCCGGCCTGACGAATATGGAAACCAAGGTGCGCGAAGTTGAGCTGAGCGTGGCGGCCGGCGCGCAGGAGATCGACATCGTGATCACCCGCCAGCACGTCCTGACCGGCAACTGGCAAGCCCTGTACGACGAAATGCTGGCCTACCGCAAGGCCTGCGGCGAAGCCCACGTGAAAGCGATTCTGGCGACCGGCGACCTGGTCACACTGGAAAACGTGGCGAAAGCTTCGTGGGTCTGCATGATGGCAGGCGCGGACTTCATCAAGACCTCGACCGGCAAGGAAGGCGTCAACGCCACCATCCCGGTATCGCTGGTGATGGTGCGTGCAATCCGCGAATACTACGAGCGCACCGGCTTCCAGGTGGGCTACAAGCCGGCTGGCGGCGTGAGCTCCGCCAAGTCGGCGCTGCAATACATGACCGTGATGAAGGAAGAACTGGGCAACGAATGGCTTGAGCCGCACCTGTTCCGTATCGGTGCATCGAGCCTGCTGACCGACATCGAGCGACAGCTGGAGCACCACGTGACCGGTGCCTACTCCGCCGCCCATCGCCACGCGCAACCTTAAGAAGACATCGCCATGCCAACTATTAACGAGATCCTCAACACCATGGACTACGGCCCCGCACCAGAAAGCCAGAAAGAAGCGCAAGCGTGGCTGGAGCAGCGCTCCCGCAAATTCGGCCTGTTCATCGACAACGCATGGACCGAGCCGGGCGAGACCTTCGCGTCCAACAATCCGGCCGATGGTTCCCAGCTGGCCGAACTGACCCAGGCGACCGCCGCTGACGTCGACCGCGCCGTCGCTGCCGCACGCGCTGCGCTGCCGGCCTGGCAGGCACTGGGCGGCCATGGCCGCGCCAAGATCCTGTACGCGATCGCGCGCTTGATGCAGAAGCACTCCCGCCTGTTCGCCGTGCTGGAAACGCTGGACAACGGCAAGACCATCCGCGAAACCCGCGATGCCGACCTGCCGCTGGTGGCGCGTCACTTCTACCACCACGCCGGCTGGGCCCAGCTGCTGGACGAAGAATTCCCCGCGCACCGCGCCGTGGGCGTGGTCGGCCAGATCGTGCCGTGGAACTTCCCGCTGCTGATGCTGGCGTGGAAGATCGCACCGGCACTGGCGGCCGGTAACACCATCGTCTTCAAGCCTGCCGAATTCACTCCGCTGAGCGCCATGCTGTTTGCCGATATCTGCGTACAGGCCGGCGTGCCGGCGGGCGTCGTGAACATCGTGACTGGCGACGGCCGCACCGGCGAAGCCATCGTCAAGCACGCTGGCATCGACAAGCTGGCCTTCACCGGTTCCACTGAAGTTGGCCGCATCATCCGCGAAGCCACCGCCGGCACCGGCAAGAAGCTGTCGCTGGAACTGGGCGGCAAATCGCCATACATCGTGTTCGAAGACGCGGACCTGGACGCCGCCATCGAAGGCCTGGTTGATTCGATCTGGTTCAATCAGGGCCAGGTTTGCTGCGCCGGTTCGCGGCTGCTGGTGCAGGAATCCGTCGAACAGCGTTTCCTCGCCAAGCTGAAATCCCGCATGGACAATCTGCGCCTGGGCTCCCCGCTGGACAAGTCGATGGACATCGGCGCCCTGGTCGATCCGATCCAGCGTCAGCGCATCGCTGGCCTGGTGGACTCGGCGCGTACCGAAGGCTGCGAGATCTATCAGCCGGCCGGCTGCGAAATCCCGGCTTCCGGTTCCTGGTTCCCGCCGACCCTGATCACCGGCGCATCGACTTCGGCTGCCGTGGCGCAGGCTGAAATCTTCGGCCCGGTGCTGGTGGCAATGAGCTTCCGCACTCCGGCGGAAGCCGTGCAGCTGGCGAACAACACCGTGTACGGCCTGGCTTCCTGCGTGTGGACCGAAAACATCTCGCTGGCGCTGGACGTGGCGCCGCAGATCAAGGCCGGCGTGGTGTGGATCAACACCGCCAACCAGTTCGACGCAGCCTGCGGCTTCGGCGGCTACAAGGAATCCGGCTACGGCCGTGAAGGCGGCCGCGAAGGCATGTTCGAATACCTGGTGCCGGTGTCGGAAGATGCACGTCCGGCAGCACCAGTGTTCGAGAAGCCGGCCAAGGCCAAGGCCGCGCAGACCATCGCTGCCGATCCGTTCGCGATCGACCGCACCGCCAAGCTGTACATCGGCGGCAAGCAAGCGCGCCCTGACGGCGCCTACTCCCGCGCCATCCACGGCGCCGATGGCAAGTTCATTGGCGAAGTGGGCGAGGGTAACCGTAAGGACATCCGCAACGCCGTGGAAGCTGCTCACAAGGCGACCGGCTGGACCAAGGCAACTGCACACAATCGCGCGCAAGTGCTGTACTACATTGCTGAAAACCTGGCTGCCCGCGGCGAAGAATTTGCTGCGCGTATCGCTGCGCAAACCGGCGCCAAGAACGCCGAGAAGGAAGTTCAGGCTTCCATCGAGCGCCTGTTCTACTGGGCCGCCTGGGCGGACAAGTACGACGGCCTGGCACACCAGCCGCCGATGCACGGCATTACCGTGGCGCTGAACGAAGCGATCGGCGTGATCGGCATCGTGTGCCCGAACGAGAATCCGCTGCTGGGCTTTGTGTCGCTGGTGGCGCCGGCTATCGCCGTGGGCAACCGCGTGGTGGCTGTGCCTTCCGAGGCGCATCCGCTGTCGGCCACGGACCTGTACCAGATCTTCGATACGTCCGACCTGCCGGGCGGCGTGGTGAATATCGTGACCGGTTCGGCTGATGAACTGGCGCGCACCCTGGCGGCTCACTCGGATGTGGATGCGATGTGGCGCCACGACGGTTCGGCTGAAGGCTGCGCGGAAGTGGAGAAGCTGTCGGCCGGTTCGCTGAAGCGCACCTGGACTGGCGGCGCCAAGGGCCGTGACTGGTTCAGCACTGCGCAGGCAGGCGGCCGCACGGTGCTGGCCCATGCTTCGCAGGTCAAGAATATCTGGATTCCATACGGCGTCTAAAACCAACGGCGTGAAGCAGGTGGCTGCCACATCGTGGCAGCCACCAGGGTTCCGCCTCGGGTTTTTTCAAATGAAAAGAGAATAAAAAATGTTCCTCCCACAGGAAATCATCCGCAAAAAGCGCGACGGCGGTGCGCTGAGCAAGGAAGAGATTCAGTTCTTCGTCAAAGGCATCACCGATAACAGCGTGAGTGAAGGCCAGATCGCGGCATTGGCAATGGCTGTCTTCTTCAACGACATGAACATGGACGAGCGCGTCGCCTTCACCCTGGCCATGCGCGATTCCGGCGAAGTGCTGAACTGGAAGGATCTGAACCTGCCAGGTCCGGTCATGGACAAGCACTCCACCGGCGGCGTCGGCGATGTCGTGTCGCTGATGCTCGGCCCGATGATTGCAGCCTGCGGCGGCTTCGTGCCGATGATTTCCGGCCGTGGCTTGGGCCACACCGGCGGTACGCTGGACAAGTTCGATTCCATTCCGGGCTACTCCACCGTGCCGACCAACGAGAAGTTCCGCGAGGTGGTGAAGGAGGTCGGCGTGGCCATCATCGGCCAGACGGCATCGCTGGCGCCGTCGGACAAGCGTTTCTACTCCATCCGCGACGTGACCGCGACCGTGGAATCGGTGGCCATGATTACCGGTTCCATCCTGTCCAAGAAGCTGGCGGCAGGCCTGGACGTGCTGGCAATGGACGTGAAGGCCGGCTCCGGCGCTTTCATGCCCACTTATGAGAAATCGGTAGAACTGGCCGAGTCCATCGTCAAGGTGGGCAATGGCGCGGGCACGCTGACTTCGGCGCTGCTGACCGATATGAACGAATCCCTGTCCCCATGGGCAGGCAATGCGCTGGAAGTACGCGGCGCCATCGACTACCTGACCGGCAAGTTCCGTCCAGCGCGCCTGCATGAAGTGACGATGGCGCTGTGCGCCGAGATGCTGGTGCTGGGCAAGCTGGCCGCCAACGAAACGGAGGCCCGTGCCAAGCTGCAGCATGCGCTGGATTCCGGCGAAGCGGCAGACCGCTTTGCGCGCATGGTCAAGGCATTGGGCGGTCCGGCTGATCTGGTGGAGAATATGGACCAGCACCTGGAGAAGGCGCCGATCGTTATTCCGGCGCCGGCACTGCGTTCCGGTTTTGCGTCGCAGACTGTTTGCCGCGATATCGGCCTGGCCGTCGTCTCGCTGGGCGGCGGCCGCAAGCGTCCAACCGACGCGATCGACTTCGCCGTCGGCCTGACCGATCTGGTGGAACTGGGCCAGCCGGTGCAAGCCGGCCAGCCGCTGGCCATGGTGCACGCCCGTACGCAGGAAGCTGCGGAGCAGGCCGTGCGCGAAATCCAGGCTGCCTACACCATCGCCGACGCAGCACCTGCCGCCAACAAGATCGTTTATCGCACGGTACGGCCATAAGAACCCACGGCGTAAAACAGGTGGCTGCCACATCGTGGCAGCCACCAGATCCACGCCGTTGGTTTTAAAGGGAGCAAACAATGAACAATGAACAGCTGATCGTCGAAGCCAAAGCCGCGCGTCTGAAGGCATACACGCCATACTCCAACTTCAAGGTCGGCGCGGCGCTGCTGACCAAGGACGGCAAGGTCTTCCACGGCTGCAATGTGGAGAACGCGTCCTATGGCCTGTGCAACTGCGCCGAGCGCACCGCCTTCTTCAGCGCGGTCGCTCACGGCTATCGGCCGGGCGACTTCGACAAGCTGGTGGTGGTTGGCGAAACCGAAAGCCCCATCTCTCCTTGCGGCGCCTGCCGCCAGGTGACGCTGGAAATGGGCGGCAACAGCCTGCCGGTTGTGCTGGCCAATCTGAAAGGCGACATCCGTGAAACCACGGCCGCCGAACTGCTGCCGGAAGCTTTCGGCGGCTGGGACCTCAAGAAGTAAAACGGATGAAGCGCACGATTGACGTTCAGGCAGCGGTGGCCATTGCGGCCTCCGAAGCCATTGCAGCGAAAACCCAGGGCACCTTTGGCGTCGGGGGAGTGATGCTCGACCAGAGCGGCAACGTGCTGAAGTCGCTGCACAATAACGTCATCAAGCATGGGCTGATCTACGACCCGACCGCGCATGGCGAACGCCAGTTGATTGACTGGTACTACGCCGAGCGTGCCAAGGGCCGCGAACTGCCGCCGCCCGAAGAGATCACCATCGTGACCTCGCTCGACCCATGCTGCATGTGCGCAGGTGCGATTCTGGCCGGTGGCTTCAACGTGCTGGTGGCCGCGCCGGACGCCAGCGCCGGCATCAACCATCACGGCACGGGCTATTTCACTTCGCTGCCGAATGGGCTGCGCCCGAAAGCGGAAGAGACGTTCGCCTATCCCGCTGTACTGGGCAGCTCCTCCTACGCGCGCCGCAGCGCAGGCGCAATGCCACGCTCCTTCTTCATCGGCAAGACGATTTCGGAACCGACTCAGGCACTGTGCTCGCTGGTGTTCGAAGCCACCAGCCCTGGTGTGATGGAGCTGTTCAACGTCGATCCTCCGCACGATGAATTGAAAGACCCGGCCACGCTGCCGGAAGATCATCCCATCGTGGCCGCGCTGAAGCGCACTTTCCCGGATGCGCTGACCTACAAGTGCGCACCGCGCCGTCCCGATGCGGGACTGGCGCCATATCTGCATCAGGCGCGCCTGCGCGACAAGGGCATGGCAGGGAAGGGCGATGCAGTCGCGTTGCTGGACTCTTTCGGTAACCTGATCCTGTGCAGCCACGGGCGCCACACGCATTCCGGTATCCGCACCGCCTTCATGGAGTGCACCCGCGCTTACGCCCAGCTGCGCTACAAGCTGATGGAAGGCGCCGATGCCGCAACCCGCGCGGAAGTGCGCCAGTACCTCGGCCATCCGAAAGACGGCACCTTTGTGTTTGCAGTAGGGCCGGATGAAAGCGCGCTCAGTTTCATGAACCTGGGCGCGTATGGTTCAACGATGGAAGGGCCGCTGCCGGAAAATAACCAGTGCCAGTTCCAGTATGTGACGCCGGGCATGCCGGAAGAGCAGCTGCACGCGCTGTGCGGCCGCCTGCCTCCGCTGTATAGCCAGAAAATTGGTATTCGCCCGGTACAGGTGCAGGACCGGGCTTTGGTGGAAGCGCTCGAAACTTAATCGTGCTTGTCGAAGGACGCAGCGGTATCCATCTGCATCATTCCGAAGATATTGCCGTCCGGGTCCTTCGCATACGCCAGCCAGCCCACGCCGGGTACCGGCATCTTGGGCACAGCCACCACGCCCTGTAGTTCTTTCAATTGCGCCAGCGATTTGTCGAGATCCTCGACATCCACCGTGCAGACAAACGCATTCACGCTCGCTCCTTCCTCCGGGCGTGGTCCGCGGCGCGGCAACAGGCCGCCATTGATGCCCGGCTGTCCCACCTCGCCGGTGCCGACCAGCCAGTAATCGCCGCCTTCCCATTTGCTGAAGCTCCAGCCGAACATGCCGGCGTAGAAGTCGATCAGCTGCTGCGGTTCGGTCGCTTGGATTTCAAAGTGAACAGTGCGTCCCATTATTCATTGCTCCCAAGGGTCATAAGTGCCGATGCTCCAAACATGGCCTTCCGGATCGCGGCAGGTGAAACCGCGTCCGCCGTAGTCTTCATCTTTCAGCTCCATCACGATGGGCGCACCCGCCTTCACGCAGCGGGCGTGCACTTCATCGGCATCGCTCACCACGAGGTAGGCGCTTTGGGTGACGAAGCCACCGATTTGCGCCGGCTGTTTCATCAGACGGCCGTACTCGGTGTCGAAAATAGAGCTTAGCATGACCATGCCATTGCCATTGCCATTGCCATTGCCATAGGAAAGCTGGGCGTGGGCGATGGTACCGTCTTCATTGGGAACGATCAGTGTGGCCTCGAAGCCCAGCACCTTGGTCAGCCAGTCAATGGCGGCCGGCGCGTCGCGGTAACGCAGGCAGGGCATGATGGTCGCGCGCGTTTGTTTCGGAATAGTCGACATGTGTTCTCTCCCTGAAAAATGTGGTCAGGACGCGGCTGTCCAAACAATATAGACCAGGGCTGGGACGCGGGCAAGCGGGCGC
This sequence comes from Pseudoduganella sp. RAF19, assembly GCF_052114165.1. Taxonomy (NCBI): domain Bacteria; kingdom Pseudomonadati; phylum Pseudomonadota; class Betaproteobacteria; order Burkholderiales; family Oxalobacteraceae; genus Pseudoduganella; species Pseudoduganella sp. RAF19. Next base: position 232,993 of record NZ_JBFREF010000005.1, read on the forward strand.
GAGCTGGCTACATTTGCTGGAATAAATGAGTGTTGCCGCGGCTGACTTCCAGCTCTTCCGGGAAGTTGCGCACCTTGACCATTTGCCGTCCGCGCAGGTCGCGTGTGACCTCGGCGATGGCGTCCACGCGCACCAGCGTCGAGCGGTGGATGCGCCAGAATTCATTCGGATCGAGTTCGTCTGCAAGTTCTTTCAAGGTCTTGCGGATCAGGACTTCGCCCTGTTGCGTTTGTACCCTTGTGTACTTTTCATCTGCGCGGAAAAACAGGATTTCGCGGGTGCTGATCATGCGCAGGCTGTTCCCGACCTGGGCTTGAATCCAGTGCAGATAATCGCGGTCGGGCTTGCCAGTGGTCTGGCGGATCAGCTGATCCAGCTGGCGCTCGATATTGTTCGGCTGCTTGCCAAGGCGGGTCTGCAGCCGTCCGCACGCGAGCCTCAGGCGTTCGGCGTTGACGGGTTTGAGCAGGTAATCCAGTGCACCCTGTTCGAAGGCTTCAATCGCGTACTGGTCATAAGCGGTAATGAAGACGATGTGGCAGCGGTTGAACAGCATGCGCGCCGCTTCGATACCGGACAGGCCGGGCATGCGGATGTCGAGGAACACAATGTCCGGCTGGTGCTTGCCGGCCTGCGCGATGGCTTCGATACCGTTGTTGGCTTCGGCCACGATGGTGAGCTCGGGCCAGACTTCGGACAGTCGCTTGCGCAGCATGTCGCGCATCGGATCTTCATCGTCGGCGATAACGGCGGTGGCGGATGGCTGGCTCATGGTTTGGCGAAAATATCAGGTGCGAAAGGCAGGCGGATCGTGGCGCGGCAGCCGCCCTCCAGCGGGGTTTCGATGGTGAGCGAAGCACGCACGCCGTACAGCAGCTTGAGGCGCTCGCGGACATTGGTCAGGCCCACGCCATCGCCGGCATACATATTGAAGCCGACGCCGTCGTCCTGCACGTCGACCTGCAGGATGTTGTTATCCATGCTGGCGCGAATGTCGATGCGGCCGCCTTCGATCTTCGGTTCCAGTCCGTGTTTGATGCAGTTCTCGATCAGGATCTGCAAGGTCATGGCGGGGAAGCTGGCGCTTTCCAGTTCCTTCGGCACGTCGATCGACACCGCCAGCCGCGACTTCATACGTGCCTGCATGATGGCGAGATAGGAACGCGACATCTGAATCTGCTTGCCCAGCGTGCCATTGCCGCGCGAGCGCATTTGCGGCAGGGTGGAGCGCAGGTATTCGATCAGGTGCGTGTGGATCTTGGCTGCTTCCGGCGGATCGGTTTCGATCAGCTGTCCAATCAGAGCGAGCGTGTTGAACAGGAAGTGCGGTTCCACCTGTGCCTGCAGCGCGGCCATCTGCGCTTCGACCAGCCGGCGCTCCAGCGTTTCCGTGCCTGCCTGGGCGGATGCCTGGCGCGCTTCGATCTCCGCCTTGCGCTTGCCGCCCGCGAGAATCTTTAGACCGAGCGACAGGAAGATGAACAAGCCAGCCTGACGCGGATGCACCAGCGGCGTGGTCGCCAGGAGCAGGGCCAACACCCAGGTCACGACCAGTTGGCGCATTGGCACCTGCGCCAGCCAGTCGAAGAAGTTCCACCACAAGGAACTGGCGGTTTCGCCAACCTCGCGGACGAAGCTCAGGGCGTTGCGGGTACGGCTTCCCATCTTCTTACCTCCGGATGTGCTTGGCGGCGAAGAAGCCAATCACCAGCTTGGCGATCAGGAAGACGACGAACAGCGTCAATGCCAGCGGCAGAATGCTGACGAAGAATGCCACCACCAGCGCCATCGCCAGCAGCGAGGGCCAGGACATGCATTCCAGCGTACGCACGATATGGCGGCCGATGGCGATGAAGGCGTCCAGCACCTCATTCACGGTCTGCTTGAAGGTCTTGTTAATAGTTTTCATCGTTTGCTCCATGTAAATCGATGGTGCCAATGTACGCCTGGCGCTCTGGCCTGCCTATGGCTTTCCGATGAAACGTTGCTTGGCGGGGTTGACCTGCGGCGAATTGCGGATGAACTGCACGGGGAGCAGCCTGCGAGTCGTGTTAAACTAGAGAAATTAATATTTCATTTTGGAAAATTGATAATGTTGAAGAGCATGGTGGCCGCAACGGCCGCTCTCCTGCTGGCCGGCGCTGCGCAGGCGGGGGTGATCGATCTCGGAATCGGCGGCGCCAATGTCTTCACCACGGCCAATTTCAAGGGCACGAACAACGGCACGGCGGGCGCCGTGGTCGCCGGCGGGAATGTGGACCTGAGTTCTTTCCGTCTGAATGGCGGCAACCAGACAGCGTACGACGGCTACGCCCTGGTCGCCGGCGGCAAACTGACCGTCAGCAATGGCTCCCTGAACAACGGCAAGGTGTACGCGGGCGGTGGTTCGTCGCTGGCGGCGTCGGTTGGCCAAAATGGCGTGAGCAATTCGACACAGTTGCCACTGACGTTTTCCGCCGTGGCGGCGCATGCGCTGGATATGTCCGCCGAACTGGATACGCTGGCGACGACCGGCAGCTCGCGCGCCCAGTACGGCGGCCTGTATCTGACCGGCGGCAATCACGCGCTGGAAGTGTTTGATCTCGACGCAAGTGCGCTGACCTCTGCCGGCTGGCTGAACGTCAGTGGTATCGCGTCCGGCGCGACCGTCATCGTCAATGTGAGCGGCGCGGCAAACGGCACCATTCACAGCCTGGGCGATTTCGGTGGCGCCAATGTGCTGTACAACTTCGTCGACGCGATGAAGCTTGATTTCAGCAATATCGCGCTGGCGGGCAGCATGCTGGCGCCGAATGCGGATATCACCGGCGGCAATGGCACCATTGGCGGCAACGTGATTGCCAACAGCTGGAATTCTTCGCTGACGCTGTCCGGCGCCAATTACTTCAAGAACGTTGACGCTGCGGGTTACGAGCTTGGCGGCCCTGCCGCCAGTGTTCCTGAACCGACCTCGCTGCTGCTGGTGGCGATTGGCCTGGCCGCTGCCTACCTGTTCTCTGCGCGCCGCCAGTCCGCGCGCAGCAAGCCGTAAATATCGCTGTCGCAGATTTCCCCATTCACCATCCAGCGTTCGCGTAGATGGCCCTCTTTCACGAAATGCAGGCTTTGCAGCAGCCTGGCTGAGGCGTGGTTGCGCGGATCGATATCCGCCTCCACGCGGTGCAGATGCAGTTCGCTGAACGCATATTCCAGCGCTGCCGCCAGCGCCTCGCGCATATAGCCCTTACCCCAGGAGCTGCGGCCCAGCATATAGCCGATATCGCAGCGGCGGTTCTGCTCATCGAACTTGTACAGGTTGACGACGCCCGCCAGCGTACCGTCGATATCGAAGCCCAGGCGCAGCATGGCGCCGCTTTCATAGCCCGCCATACCGGCAGCGGCATAAGATTCCGCCTGCGCGATATCCTCCCACGGCCCGCTGCTCCAATAGCGCATCGCTTCGGGATCGGAATACATTGCGAACAGCGCCGGCGCATCGGTCGGCGCGATGAAGCGCAGCGTCAGGCGCGGCGTGGCAAGCGTGAAAGGGGTAAAGGCAGTCATGGCGTGGGTCGGTGCAATAATTGGTGAACTTTCAAGCGCCGCTGTCGTGTACAGTGGCGCTTCTATTATTCATAAGGTATCGGCATGCGTAAAGTGGTACTGCTTGCGGTAGCGTTGGCGATGGGGCCGCAAATGGCGTCGGCTCAGCTGGGAAATGGTGGCGGACAGTTCGCCGGCGTTGATGTGTTCAGTGATCCGTCCAGACACCTGATGCATAGCTTCGTCGAGGCCTCTCGTACCACGCTGGCCGGCAGCGTCAGTCTGCTGAAAGCGGTGGACCAGAAAGCGCGTGCCGACGAAGCGGGCGCCACGGCTGCTCTGCTGACGGAAGATATGACGCGCCAGCAGGCAGAAGAAGTCATGGCGGGCGAGGTGCGCGCCCTTTCCACTATTGGCAAAGCGCTGGCGAGCGGCGCGACGAACGACCCTGCACAGCTGAATGAAGGCCTGGCCCTGCTCGGCCAGGCCCTGAGCCAGTTCGATGCGGTGTTGCGCGATCTGCCCGAACTCAAGAACGTCATGCGCAAATCCAAGAGCCGCGATAACGGACCTGCCATGTTCGTAGCGAAGGCCCTGCCGGATGCGACAGGAGACATGCGTCGCGAGATCCGCGTGCTGGCGGAAGCGTCCCGCAAGGCCGGGGCCACTGTGCCGGATGCGCTGCTGGCTAACTAGGAAAGTGGCGCGTGGCCGGCGTGCAGATCACGACGATGGCTGAATGGCGGCGAGTACCATGCGCACGATGGTGTCTTCGGCGGCGGTGAAATCTTCATCCGTCAGCGCGTGCTTGTCGAGTACCAGCGCCATTTGGGCGGAGAAGTCGGCGTAGGATTGGGTCATGGCCCAGACGGAAAAAATCAGATGCGTGGCGTTGATCGGCGCGATCTTGCCTGCCGCGATCCAGCCTTCAAAGATCTCGATATCCTTACGCAGCAGCGGCACCACGCGCTCGCGGATCTTGTCGCCATACAGCGGTGCGCCGCTGATCACTTCCATCGCATACACGCGCGATGCCGCCGGCTGTTCGCGCGAGAACGCCAGCTTGGCCTGGATGTAAGCACGCAGCACCTCGTGCGGTTCGCGATCGGGATCGGCCAGGTGGGCCATGCGTTCCAGCCAGTCGTCCAGCACATCGTCCAGCACGCGCTGATACAGCACCTGCTTGGTGGGATAGTAGTACATCAGATTCTGCTTGGACAGGCCCGCGTTCTCCGCGATGGCCGCGACGGACGTGCCTTCGTAGCCACATTCGGCAAATACTTTCACGGCTTCGGCGGCGATGTCCGCCTCCAGCCGGTCACGGTTCATTACGCGGCGCAGTTTAGCCGATGCCATGTGCTCTCCTGACGTTTGCAAGGAAGTCGATCAATTGCGGATCGTCGCTGTAAGCCACGTTGAAGCGGAACCAGATCGATTCGCTGTCGCGCAGCATGAAGAATTCGTTGGGCGCCAGAAGAATGCCGGATTTCAGTGCAAGGTCCGCCACCAGCTTGCCGTTCCATTCGGCGCTCGGCGCTTCAGGCCAGCTGGCACTGACGAACATGCCGCCGCGTGGACGCGCAATCGGCGCCATGCCTACACCGCGCAGCGCTTCGATAGTGCGCTCGCGTCCCGTTTCAAGCTGCGCGATCAGCTTTTCCACGGTGCGCTTGTAGGGACGTGCCGTGATCGCGTGATACACGGCGCGCTCGTTCACCTCCGAAGTGGTGAGGCCCGCCAGCATCTTCACGCGCACCAGTTCCGGCAGCAGCGACTGTGACGCGCAGATGGAACCCACACGCAGCACAGGCGACAGCGTCTTCGAAAAACTGCCGACGCGGATCACGCGCCGCAATCCGTCCATTGCCGCCAGCGACGCCTCACCGCGCGGCGTCAGCTCGCGGTAGATGTCGTCTTCCACCAGCCAGAAATCGAACTGCTCTGCAAAACCCAGCAAGCGATGCGCCTGCGCGTGCGTGAGCGAGGTGCCGAGCGGGTTCTGCAGAACCGTGTTCACGAACATCAGCTTGGGCTGGGCGATCCTGGCCTGTGCGGCGAGATACTCCATGTCCAGTCCATGCTCGCCGCGTGGAATGCCGACCGCGTTGCAGCCATGGTGGCGGATCAGCGACAGCAGGTTGCTGTAGCACGGATCTTCAACGAACACGGTATCGCCCGGCCGGGTGAGCGTGCGCAGGATCAGGTCGAAAGCATGCGTGGCGCCGTGCGTGAGCAGCACCTGTTCTGCTTCGAGCGGGAATAGTTCTTCCGACATGGTGGCGGCCATGTACTGGCGCAGGCTGGGGAAACCCAGCGGATGGCCATATCCGCGCAAGCGTGTGGCGGGAATGCGCATGGCATGGCGCACGGCGTCGAGGATGGTGTCCTCGCCATACCACTCCGGCGGCAGCCAGCCCGCGCCGACCGGCAGGGCTTCCGATGCGCCGGAATACAGTTCAGGCGTGAGCGCGTCGACAGCCGCCGGCCCGGTAGCCAGCGCTGCCGGCGCGAGCAGGGCAGGAAGATCCTGGCGCGCAACAAAATATCCGGAACCGCGACGCGAAGAAAGCAGGCCCAGCGTCAGCAAACGGTCATAGGCTTCGACAACTGTAAAGGTGCTGATGCCATTACACTTCGCGAATTGGCGCACCGACGGCATTTTCGTTCCTACGCGCAACTCGCGGCTGCCGACCATGGCGCTGATGGCCGCAACGATCTGATCGACCAGGCTGCCTTTGCGTGCGCGCTCAATGGACAACACGGGCCAGCCGGGCTCGCCCGAGGCCTTTATGCCTTGATTCAGCGCAACACCTGCGTCGTCCATCCTCGTCTCCGCAATATTCAACTGTACTGTTTTTGCCACCTGTACGGTTGGATCGTTTCCGCGTATGTGTATATGTGCCATAGTTATTTGGCTGTCTATTATTGCATCATGATTTTGCCAACTGGTAAAGTTTTTTTAGAGTCGTCAAAAACCTTGGAGGACGCGACATGAACGAGACCCGGCCAGAGTCGATGGACGCATTCTGGATGCCCTTCACCAACAACCGTGACTTCAAAGCGAGCCCGCGGCTGCTGGTGTCCGCAGAAGGCGTCTATTACAAGGACGTGGACGGCCGCCCGATTCTCGACGGCACCGCAGGCCTGTGGTGCGTCCCTGTCGGCCACTCGCATCCGAAGATCGTCTCCGCCGTGCGCAAAATGGTCGGCCAGCTCGACTTCGCACCCACCTTCCAGATGGGACACCCTTCGGCTTTCGACCTAGCCGAAAAACTGATGGACTATACGGGCCACAAGTTCGGCCATGTCTTCTATACCAACTCCGGTTCCGAATCCGTCGACACCGCATTGAAGATCGCGCTGGCGTATCACCGCGCGCGAGGTGAAGGCAGCCGTACCCGTTTGATCGGCCGCGAGCGCGGCTACCATGGCGTGGGCTTCGGCGGCATCTCGGTCGGCGGCATCGCGGGCAACCGCAAGCCCTACGGCGCGCTGTTGCCGGGTGTTGACCATCTGCCGCATACCCACAATATCGAGAAGAACGCTTTCACGCGCGGCGAGCCTGAACACGGCGCCAACCTGGCCGACGAACTGGAACGCATCGTTACGCTGCACGACGCGTCGACCATCGCCGCCGTGATCGTGGAACCGGTGGCTGGTTCTACCGGCGTGCTGATTCCGCCCAAGGGCTACCTGAAGCGCCTGCGCGAGCTGTGCACCAAGCATGGCATCCTGTTGATCTTCGATGAAGTGATTACCGGCTTTGGCCGCCTCACCACACCATTCGCTGTCGACTATTTCGACGTCGAGCCGGACATGATGACCACTGCCAAAGGACTCACCAACGGTACCATTCCGATGGGCGCGGTCTTCAGCAAGAAATTCATTCACGACGCCTTCATGGAAGCGCCGGCCGGCATTGAGCTGTTCCACGGTTACACCTACTCCGGCCACCCGGTCGCCTGCGCGGCATCGCTGGCCACGCTGGATGTATTCAACAGCGAAGGCATCCTCGATCACGCGAAAGAAGTCCAGCCTTACTGGGAAAATGCGGTGCACTCCCTGAAAGGCTTGCCGAACGTGATCGACATCAGAACCATCGGCCTGGTGGCGGGCATCGAGCTGGCGCCCATTGCGGCAAAACCCGGAGCGCGCGCTTACGCCGCGTTCAAGAAAGCATTCGCGGAAGAAGGCGTCTTGATCCGCGTTACCGGCGACATCATCGCTTTGTCGCCTCCACTGACCTTTGAGAAGAAGCACATCGACGAACTGTTTGGAAAGCTCGCCAAGGTTTTGAAAAATCTAGATTAGAGGAGACAAACCATGTTGGTAGGCGTACCGAAGGAAATCAAGAATCAGGAATCGCGCGTTGGCCTTACCCCGGCCAGCGTAAAAGAACTGACACTCCGCGGCCACCAGGTGCTGGTGCAACACAACGCGGGCGCAGCCATCGGACTGACTGACGAAATGTATGCGGCTTCCGGAGCCACCATCGTTGACACCGCGGAAGAAATCTTCGCGCGTGCCGAGATGGTCGTGAAGGTGAAGGAGCCGCAGCCGCAGGAGTGCGCGATGCTGCGCGAGAACCAGATCCTGTACACATACCTGCATCTGGCGCCAGACCCGGAACAAACCAGGGCGCTGGTGGCTTCGAAAGCCATCTGCATCGCCTACGAAACTATTACCGGACCAAACGGCGGCTTGCCGCTGCTGGCGCCGATGAGCGAAGTGGCGGGGCGCATGTCGATTCAGGCGGGTGCGGCGCATCTGGAGAAATCGAAAGGCGGCATGGGTCTGCTGCTGGGTGGCGTGCCGGGCGTGGCGCCGGGCCATGTGGCGATTATCGGCGCTGGCGTAGTCGGAACCAACGCGCTGCAGATCGCCGTTGGCATGGGCGCGCGCGTGACGGTGCTGGACAAGAACGTTGACCGCCTGCGCCAGCTGGATCTCATTTACGGCAATCGCATCCAGACCATGTTCTCCAACGCGCACACGATCGACGATGCGGTAACCGATGCGGACCTGGTGATCGGCGGCGTGCTGGTTCCCGGCGCTGCCGCACCGAAGCTCGTCACGCGCGCCATGGTGGCACGCATGAAAGCGGGCTCCGTGGTGGTGGACGTGGCGATCGATCAGGGCGGCTGCTTCGAGACTTCGCACGCGACCACGCACGAGAATCCGACGTTTGTGGTCGATGGCGTGATCCACTACTGCGTGGCGAATATGCCGGGCGCTGTGGCACGTACTTCGACCTTCGCCCTGAACAACGCCACCATCGGCCACGCGCTGGCGCTGGCGGACAAAGGCTGGGCGAAAGCGATGAAGGCCAACCCGCATCTGAAAGACGGACTGAATGTATGCCAGGGCCACGTCACCTATGAAGCGGTGGCGCATGCACTTGGCTATCCCTATGTACCGGCAGATTCCCTGCTGGGTTGAATTGAAGAGAGCAAGATGAGCGACCTCGATACCATTACCCATTTCATCAACGGCACGAAGGTCGACACGGCCAGTGGCCGTTATGGCGACGTGTTCAATCCCGCGCTGGGCGAGCCGGTTGCCCGCGTGGCGCTTGGCACGTCCGAAGAAGTCGATGCGGCCGTGAAGGCCGCCGAGAAGGCTTTCCCTTCCTGGTCCGCCACGCCGGCGCTGACCCGCGCGCGCGTGCTGTTCAAGTACCTGCAACTGTGCCAGCAGCATACGGACGAATTCGCGGCCTTGCTGACGCGCGAGCACGGCAAGACGTTCTCCGATGCGCAGGGTGAAGTGGCGCGTGGCATCGAGATGGTGGAGTTCGCCGTCGGCATTCCGCAATTGATGAAGGGCGAATTCACCGACCAGATTGCGCGCGGCATCGATGCGTGGTCGATGCGTCAGCCACTAGGTGTTGTTGCCGGCATCACGCCATTCAACTTCCCGGTGATGGTGCCGATGTGGATGTTCCCGATCGCTATCGCTTGCGGCAATACCTTTGTGCTGAAGCCTTCCGAGCGCGATCCGTCGCCATCGCTGCTGCACGCGCGCCTGCTGAAAGAAGCGGGGCTGCCGGACGGCGTATTCAATGTGGTGCAGGGCGATAAAGTGGCGGTGGATGCGCTGCTGGATCATCCGGTAGTGCAGGCGGTGAGCTTCGTCGGCTCCACGCCGATTGCGGAGTACATCTACTCGCGCGGCTCCTCGCACGGCAAGCGCGTGCAGGCGCTGGGCGGCGCAAAGAACCATATGGTCGTGATGCCCGATGCGGACATGGACATGGCGGTCGATGCCCTGATGGGCGCCGCCTTCGGATCGGCCGGCGAGCGCTGCATGGCAATCTCCGTCGTCGCAGCTGTCGGTGATGCGGCCGATAAGCTGATCGGCGCACTGGAAAAGCGCACCGCTGCACTGAAAGTGCGCGACGGCATGGCGTCCGACGCCGAAATGGGGCCTGTGGTGACGGCCGCCGCCAAGCAGCGCATCGAGCGCCTGATTGGCGAAGGTGTGGAGCAGGGCGCCAAGCTGGTGGTCGATGGGCGCAACTACAAAGTACCCGAGCGTCCGAACGGCTTCTTTATTGGCGGGACGCTGTTCGACAACGTCACGCCGGATATGACGATCTACAAGGAAGAGATCTTCGGTCCGGTGCTGTGCGTGGTGCGCCTGCCTGACGTGGCCACGGCCGTGGAGCTGATTAACAAGAACGAATATGGCAACGGCGTCGCCGTGTTCACCCGCGATGGCGGCGTGGCGCGCGAGTTCGTCCGCCAGATCAATGTCGGCATGGTGGGCGTGAACGTTCCGCTGCCGGTGCCGATGGCCTTCAACAGCTTCGGCGGCTGGAAGCGCAGCCTGTTCGGCGACCACCACGCCTACGGCCCCGAAGGCGTGCGGTTCTACACGCGCCACAAAGCCGTGATGCAGCGCTGGCCGAACACCGCCAGCGCTGGCGCGCAATTTGCATTCCCACAAATGAAGTGAACAAGCGTAGGGCGGATCATCGATCCGCCGTTCAAAACGTAGCGAGGAAGAGGCAATGATCGAGTCACTCAAATACATACCGCAGCCAAAAGCCACGAACGAAGAGCTGGCCGGACAATTCACAGACCTCGCGCCACCGCTGAACGCACGCCAGGCGGCGATTGAAAGCGCGCGCTGTCTGTATTGCTATGACGCGCCGTGCACACGCATCTGCCCCACAGGCATTGACGTAGCAAGCTTCATCCGCAACATCCACGAAAAGAACGTCAACGGCGCCGCGGTCGGCATCCTGCAGCAGAATATCCTGGGCGGAAGCTGCTCGCGCGTCTGTCCGACCGAGATCCTGTGTGAAGACGCCTGCGTGCGCAATCACGATGCGGAAGGCCAGCCGGTGAAGATTGGCCTGCTGCAGCGTTACGCGCTCGATCATGCGGCGTTTGAGAGCCACCCGTTCAAGCGCGCCGCCTCCACCGGCAAGAAGATCGCCGTAGTCGGCGCCGGTCCGGCAGGCCTGTCCTGTGCGCACCGCCTGGCGATGCTGGGCAACGACGTCGTGATTTACGAAGCGCAGGAGAAATCCGGCGGCCTGAATGAATACGGCATTGCGAAATACAAACTGACCGACAATTTCGCGCAAAAGGAAGTGGACTTTCTGTTGGGCGTGGGCGGCATCGAAATCCGCCATGGCCAGAAGCTGGGCGACAACGTGCAGCTGAAGGCGCTGCATGACGAATATGACGCAGTCTTCCTCGGTCTTGGCCTCGGCGCCAGCCGCCAGCTCGGCCTCACGGGAGAAGATGCTCCCGGCCTGATGGCTGCCGTGGACTACATCGCCGAACTGCGCCAGGCCAGCGACCTGGCCAAGTTGCCGGTCCCACGCCGCGCCATCGTGATCGGCGCCGGCAATACCGCCATCGACATGGCCGTGCAAATCCGGCGCCTGGGTGCTGAAGAAGTGACCATGGTTTATCGCCGCGGCTTCGACGCCATGAGCGCCACACATCACGAACAGGACATCGCCAAGGCCAACCAGGTGCGCATGCAAACCTGGGCGCAGCCAAAGCAGGTGCTGCTGGATGAAGCGGGCCGTGTGCGTGGCATGCGCTTCGAACGCACGCATCTCGAAGGCTCGCGCCTCGTCGGCACTGGCGTTACCTTCGAAATCACGGCCGATGCCGTGTTCAAGGCCATCGGCCAGAGCATGGACACTGAATCGCTGAACGATCCGCTGGCGACGCTGCTGAAGCGGGATGGCGACAAGATCCATGTCGACGATCAGTTCCGCACCGTCCTGCCAGGCATTTACGCCGGCGGGGACTGTGTGGCGCCGGGACAGGACCTGACGGTGCAAGCCGTCCAGCATGGCAAGCTGGCTGCGCTCGCAATCCATAACGATATTTCGACCAAGGGAGGCGTCCATGGCTGATCTGAGCATCAATTTCTGCGGCATCAAGGCGCCCAATCCGTTCTGGCTGGCCTCCGCGCCGCCGACCGATAAAGCCTACAACGTGATCCGCGCCTTCGAAGCAGGGTGGGGCGGCGTGGTGTGGAAGACGCTGGGTGAAGATCCGCCGCCTGTGAACGTGTCCTCGCGCTACTCGGCCATCTACGGCAAGAACCGCGAAGTCATCGGCTTCAACAATATCGAGCTGATTACCGACCGCCTGCTGCAAACCAATCTGGATGAAATCACGGCCGTGAAGAAGGCCTGGCCGGACCGCGCGATGGTGGTGTCCTTGATGCTGCCTTGTGAAGAGCACTACTGGGCGCATATCCTGCCGCTGGTCGAAGCGACCGGCGCGGACGGCATCGAGCTGAATTTCGGCTGCCCGCACGGCATGCCGGAACGCGGCATGGGTTCCGCTGTCGGCCAGGTGCCGGAATATGTGGAGCAGGTGACGGCTTGGTGCAAAAAGCACACGAAGCTGCCGGTGATTGTGAAGCTGACGCCGAACATCACGGATATCCGCCGTCCTGCACGCGCTGCGCAGAAGGGTGGCGCCGACGCAGTCTCGCTGATCAACACCATCAACTCGATTACCTCGATTGACCTGGACCGCATGGCTGCATTGCCGATGGTCGGAAATGCCAGCACCCATGGCGGTTACTGCGGCACAGCCGTCAAGCCGATCGCCCTGAACATGGTGGCCGAAATCGCGCGCGATCCTGAAACCAGGGGGCTTCCCATCTCCGGTATCGGCGGCATCAGCAACTGGCGTGACGCGGCGGAGTTCATCGCGCTGGGCGCGGGCAGTGTGCAGGTCTGCACTGCGGCGATGCTGCACGGCTTCCGCATCGTCGAAGAGATGAAGGACGGTCTTTCGCGCTGGATGGACTCCAAAGGCTACAAGACGCTGGAAGACTTCCGCGGCAAGGCGGTGCCGAACACCACCGACTGGAAGTACCTGGACATGAACTTCAAGACCATCGCCCACATCAGCCAGGACGACTGCATCAAGTGCGGCCGCTGCTATGTGGCGTGCGAGGATACGTCGCACCAGTCCATCTTCCAGCTGGTGGACGAAGCGACCGGCACGCGGACCTACCAGGTCAACGAGCAGGAATGCGTCGGCTGCAATCTGTGCGAAATTACCTGTCCGGTGCAAGGATGCATTACCATGGTCCCGCAGCAGACCGGCAAGCCGTACATGAACTGGACCCAGGACCCGCGCAATCCACGCGCGGAGATCGCAAAAGAGGTCAGCGCAGCCAGCTGATCTCCGAAGAGGAGAGCGTCAGTGAGCAATGACAGTCCGCATTTGTGGAACGAAGACCTGGCGCCAACCAGCGCCGCACAGCGCACATGGCGCTGGTATCACTTTGCTGCACTCTGGGTGGGGATGGTCATGTGCATCCCCGCATACACTTTGGCTGCCAGCCTGATTGAAGGCGGCATGTCCGCATATCAGGCGGTGTTGACGGTCTTCCTGGCCAACACGATTGTGCTGCTGCCGATGCTGGCCATCGGCCACGCGGGCACCAAGTACGGCATTCCGTATGCGGTGCTGGCACGCGCCTCGTTCGGCACCACCGGCGCGCGGCTGCCGGCGCTGATGCGCGCGATTGTGGCCTGCGGCTGGTACGGCATCCAGACCTGGTTCGGCGGGCAGATGATTTACACGCTGCTGGGCGTAATGACGGGTGGAGAGATCGGCGGCGATAAGCTGCCCGGTCTTGGCATCAATCTGGCACAGCTGCTTTGCTTCCTGGGCTTCTGGGCTATCCAGTTTTATTACATCGTCCACGGCATGGACGCGATCCGCAAACTGGAAACCTACACGGCGCCGCTGAAGATCATCATCTGCTTCGTGCTGCTGTGGTGGGTCTATGAGCGTGCCGGCGGCTTCGGTCCGCTGCTGAATCAGCCCTCGCAGTTCGTTGAAGGCGGCAAGAAAGCAGGCCAGTTCTGGCCGACCTTCTGGCCTTCGCTGACGGCCATGGTCGGCTTCTGGGCTACGCTGGCGCTGAATATTCCCGACTTCACGCGCTTCGCGAAAACGCAGCGCGACCAGGTGCTGGGCCAGTCGGTGGGCCTGCCTGTGCCGATGGGCTTGCTGGCCGCGCTGGCGGTGATCGTGACATCGGCCACCATCGTCCTGTACGGCAAAGCGATCTGGGACCCGGTTGATCTGGCCAGCCGCATGACCGGCGCAGCGGTGCTGATTGCGCTGATCATTCTGTTGATCGACACCGTTAGCGTGAATCTGGCGGCGAATCTGGTCGGCCCTGCTTATGACTTCTCGGCGCTGGCGCCGAAGGTGATCAGCTACCGTATCGGCGGCTATATCACCGCTGGCATTGCGCTGGTGATGATGCCGTGGAAGCTGCTGGAAACCACGCAAGGTTATATCTTCACCTGGCTGATTGGCTACTCGGCGCTGCTTGGCCCCATCGCGGGTGTGCTGATCATCGACTATTACTTCGTCCGCAAAACGAATCTGAAAGTGGATCAGCTCTATGTGCACGATGGCGAATATTCATACACGAACGGCTGGAATTCCGCAGCACTGGTGGCCTTTGTGCTCGGCGTGATGCCGAATGTGCCGGGCTTCCTGAATGCGGCCTTCCCGCAAAGCTTCGCCGATGTGGGCCAAGGCTTCAAGCTGATTTATACCTACGCATGGTTTGTTGGCATCGCCATTTCAGCCCTTGTGTACGGAATCATGATGAAGGGCAGGGCAGCGGCCACGCTGAATACTGCCCCGCAGTCCTGAACTTTGGAGAAGCAATATGGCGACAATTATTCGTGGCGGTACTGTAGTGAACGCGGACCGCGCTTATCGTGCCGACGTGCTGTGCGAAGGCGACAAGATCGTCGCGGTCGGCCCGAACCTTGATGTGCCGGCCGGCGCACACGAGATCGACGCAGGCGGCCAGTACGTCATGCCGGGCGGGATCGATCCGCACACCCACATGAACCTGCCCTTCATGGGCACTGTCACGCAGGACGACTTCTTCACAGGCACCGCGGCGGGCCTTGCCGGCGGCAACACGACCATCATCGATTTCGTGATCCCTAATCCAAAGCAATCGCTGCTGGAGGCATATCACCAATGGCGCGGCTGGGCTGCGAAGTCGGCGGGCGACTACACTTTCCACGTTGCGGTCACCTGGTGGTCGGATCAGGTTCACGAAGAAATGGGAACACTGGTACGCAATCATGGCGTGAACAGTTTCAAGCACTTCATGGCCTACAAGAACGCCATCATGGCGGACGATGAGACACTGGTGCGCTCTTTCCGCCGCGCGCTGGAGCTGGGCGCCATCCCGACCGTACACGCCGAGAATGGCGAGCTGGTTTTCCAGTTGCAGAAGGAACTGCTGGAAAAGGGCATTACCGGTCCGCGCGCGCATCCGCTGTCGCGCCCACCCGCAGTGGAAGCCGAAGCCGCGAACCGCGCGATCGCCATTGCGAATGTGTTGGGAACCCCGCTGTACATTGTCCACGTCTCCTGCAAAGAATCGCTGGATGCCATCACGCGCGCCCGCGCTGCCGGACAACGTGTATATGGCGAGGCGCTGGCTGGCCATTTGATCGTGGACGACAGCGTGTATGAGCATCCGGACTTCGACTACGCAGCGGGCCACGTGATGAGCCCACCGTTCCGCAGCAAGGAGCACCAGAAGGCGCTGTGGCAAGGCCTGCAGGGCGGGAATCTGCACACCACGGCGACCGATCACTGCACTTTCTGCGCCGAGCAGAAAGCGGCTGGACGCAATGACTTCACCAAGATCCCGAACGGCTGCGGCGGCGTGGAAGACCGCATGGCCGTGATCTGGGACGAAGGCGTCAATAGCGGCAAGCTGACGCCGTCCGAATTCGTGCGCGTGACGTCGGCCAACGCGGCGCAGATCTTTAATATCTATCCGCGCAAAGGACTGATCGCTGCGGGCTCCGATGCCGACATTGTGGTGTGGGACCCGGAAGGCACACGCACGATTTCGGCCAGGACCCAGCACAACAAGGGCGGCTTCAACGTCTTCGAAGGACGCACCGTCAAAGGCATTCCGAGCACCACGGTGGCGGCGGGCAAGGTCGTTTATCACCGCGGCGAATTGAGAGCGGTGGAAGGCGCGGGCCGCCACATCGACCGTCCGGCATTTGCGCCCATCACGGCGCGCTAAGGAGCAAGCATGAGCGATTTACGTATCAATGGCCAGCGCCTGTGGGACTCGCTGATGGAATTGGCCAAAATCGGCGCCACACCCAAAGGCGGCGTCAAACGACTCACATTGACGGACCTCGACAAGCAAGGCCGCGACCTGGTTGTCGGCTGGGGACGCGCGGCCGGCATGTCGGTCACGGTCGACCAGATCGGCAACGTCTTCATGCGCCGCGACGGCACGGATAACTCGTTGCCGCCGATCATGACGGGCAGCCATATCGACACCCAGCCTACCGGCGGCAAATTCGACGGCAATTACGGCGTGCTGGCCGGCCTGGAAGTCGTGCGTACCCTGAACGACAAAGGCATCAAGACCAGGGCGCCGATCGAAGTCGCGTTCTGGACCAATGAGGAAGGCTCGCGTTTCGTGCCGGTGATGATGGGTTCCGGCGTGTTCTGCGGCGCTTTCACCCTGGAGCACGCCTACGCTGCCAAGGACATCGAAGGCAAGACTGTGCGCGACGAGCTGGCACGCATCGGCTATATGGGCGACCAGGTTCCGGGACAGCATCCGATTGGCGCGTACTTCGAGACGCACATCGAACAAGGCCCGGTGCTGGAGGATGAGGACAAGGTGATTGGCGTGGTGCCTGCCGTAATGGGCCTTTCCTGGTACGACTGCACCGTCACCGGCATGGAGGCCCACGCGGGGCCGACGCCTATGCATTTGCGGAAGGATGCGATGCAGGTGTCCACACGCATCATTCAGGAAGTAGTGGCCATCGCCAATCGCTATCCGCCGTACGGACGCGGCACGGTGGGCATGATGCAGGTCTTCCCCAATAGCCGCAACGTGATTCCCGGCCAGGTCAAGTTCAGCATCGACCTGCGCAATGTGAATGACGAGCTGCTGAACAAAATGCATGAAGAAATGCTGGCCTTCGTGGATAAGACATCGCTGGAGACTGGCCTGAAGATCCAGGTCGAGCGCGTGTCCTACTATCCGCCATGCCCCTTCCATCCTGACTGCGTGGGAGCGGTACGCAAGGCGACCGATAAACTGGGCTATTCAGTGATGGACGTCGTCTCCGGCGCCGGCCACGACGCAATCTATGCGGCACGCGTGGCGCCGGCAGGCATGATCTTCGTGCCCTGCAAGGACGGCATTAGCCACAACGAGATCGAGGACGCCAAGTCGGAGCACCTGGAAGCAGGCTGCAACGTGCTGCTGCACGCGATGCTCGAAATGGCAGATCGTTAGGCAGAGGGCCTGCGTCGCGTAGGGCGGATCATCGATCCGCCTTTACGCCGCTTTCCAATCGCCTGTACGCAGCGTATCCACAAGCTCTTTCGCATAACCAGGCAAGGCAGCATAGCTACGTGTGGCCAGCAATTGCTGCCTGTTCGCCCATGAATCACTCAAGCCCAGCACCTTGACTGCGGACGCATCGCGCGAGCGCTGCGCCGCCGATTCCGGTACCACGGCAATGCCGTTGCCGACGGCGACCATCCGGCACACGGCATCAAAACTCCGCACGCGCACGCGGTAGCGCAGGCGCGCGCCAAGCCGCGTTGCGTGTTCGCCGATGTGCTGCTGCAGGGCGCTGTCGCCGGCCAGGCCGATAAATTCCTCATCCACCACGTCGCCAAATGCGACGCTGGTGCGGCGGCCCACACGCCGGGCCAGGGGATGGCCAGGCGCCATCACCAGCACCAGCCGGTCCTTGCGCAGCAGGGCGGTTTCCAGCCCGCTGTTATCCACGGCGTCGCTGATGATGCCAATGTCGGCGAGGTCGTTGCGCAGCGCCTGCACGATCTCTCGGCTGAGCCGCTCTTCCAGGTCGATATTCACCTGCGGGTGTTTGGCCATGAAGTCAGCCAGCGCGTCCGGCAGATATTCGGTGAGTGCCGACGTATTGCACAGCAGGCGGATATGGCCTTTCAACCCGGTCGCATACTCGCCAAGATCGGCGCGCATGCGCTCCATTTGCTGGGTTATGGCGCGGGCGTGGTGCAGCAGGGTGCGGCCCGCGGCGGTGGGCTCGACGCCGCGCCGGCCACGCACCAGAAGTGGGACGCCAAGCGTGTCCTCCATGCCGCGGATGCGCGCGCTGGCTGAGGCGAGCGCCAGGTGCGTCTGCTCGGCGCCTGCCGTGATGCTGCCGGTTTCGGCGACGCGCAGGAAGAGTTTGAGGTCGGTCAGGTCGTAGCGCATGGGGATTCTCCTGCCTTCGGAATTGACGAAGGCAGGGACAGTATATTCCACATTTTCTAACTTTCCCGGCGCTGGCAGACTGATGGATATGGAAACTCATATCATCTACATCGGCGTCGTATTCGTCCTGGCAGGCGTGGTGAAAGGCGTTACGGGGATGGGCCTGCCCACAGTCGCCATGGCGCTGCTCAGCCTTTTCGTGCCGCCACTCGAAGCGGCAGCATTGTTGATCGTGCCTTCGCTTTTGACGAATGTATGGCAACTGGCCAGTGGCGAGCCGGTTTTCCCGTTATGGCAGCGTTTTTGGCCAATGCTTGTGGCAATCTGTCTCGGCACGCTGGCGGGCAGCGCGATGTTTGCAGTGGTTGGGTCTGCGCCAGCCGGGGACGCCGGAAGCCTCGGAGTGTCGTGGAGCGCCAATGCCACGCTGGGCGTCGCGCTGGCCATCTACGGCATCCTCGGCCTGCTGGCCATCCGTTTTACTGTGCCTGAAGGCGCGGAACCCTGGCTGTCGCCGGTCATCGGTGCGCTCACCGGTCTGCTGACTGCGGCCAGCGGCGTATTCACCCTGCCCGCCGTGCCTTACTTGCAGGCGCTTGGTCTCAAGCGCGATGAGCTGGTACAGGCGATGGGCTTGTCCTTCACTGTCTCCACGGCTGCGCTGGCGGTCACGCTTGCCATGCACGACGCTTTGCATCCCGCCGTCGCGGGCGCATCACTGCTGGCGCAATTTCCCGCCATGGCGGGCATGTACCTCGGCACCTGGCTGCGCCGGCGCATGAATCCTGTCCTGTTCCGCCGCTGCTTCTTCGGCACCTTGATCGCCCTCGGCGGTCACCTCGCGCTGGCTTAGGCGGTCTTTGGTGTGAAGTTGCGCAGCAGGTCGAGGAGGGTGACTGCGGCGAGGTCGGCATCGTCGGCAGTCATTGTTTCGAGCGGATTGTGGCTGATGCCGCCGTTGCCGCAGCGGGTGAACAGCATGGCGACGCCGGTCAGGGATGCCATGGCCATGGCGTCGTGACCGGCGCCGGAGAGCAGGTCGAAGCGCTGCAGGCCGGTGCGTTCGACGGCAGCACCGAATTGGTCCATCAGCCACGGCGCGCATGGCGCGGCACTGGCTTCGACGATGCGCTCGGCGTGCCATTCGATCTGTCGGCGCTTGCAGATGGCGGCGATGCCGTCCATGATGTCTTCCACTGCCGCCTTGCGCACGGCGTCGTCTGCGGCGCGGATATCCAGCGAGAGTTTGCATGCGCCGGGAATCACGTTCACGGAGCCGCCGGGCACGGCCAACTGGCCAACTGTGCCGACCAGCGAATCCGCCTGCGAGCAGCGTTTCTCTACCAGCAGCACGATTTCAGCCGCAGCGGCAGCGGCATCTTTGCGCATGGTCATCGGCGTGGTGCCAGCGTGGCTGGCGAGGCCGGTCAACTCGATCAGGAAGCGCGAGCTGCCGGCAATGGCGGTCACCACGCCCAGCGGCAGACCGCGTTCCAGCAGGACCGGGCCTTGTTCGATGTGGACTTCTACAAAGCCCAGCACGTCCTCGCGCTTGCGGGCGACGAAGGGAATTGTGGCAGGATCGTGGCCTGCATCCAGCAGTGCTTTGCGCATGGTGACGCCATCCGCATCGACGGCGTCGAGCAGCGACATATTGAACTGCCCGGTCACTGCATTACTGCCCAGGAAAGTGGAGCGGAAGCGCACGCCTTCTTCTTCCGCAAAACCGATCACTTCGAAATGGAAAGGCAGCTTTTCGCCGCGTTCATGCAGCTGCTGCACGATGGCGATCGGCAGCAGGATGCCGAGGCGTCCGTCGTATTTGCCGCCATTGCGCACGGTGTCGTAATGCGATCCGGTGATCAAGGTTTTTGCGCCCGGCGCGTCGGACAGATAACGGCCAACCACATTGCCGACGGCATCGATCGTCACGGACATGCCTGACGCGCGCATCATGTCGGCCAGCCGGACGGACGTATGGCGGTGTGCTTCGGTCATGTAAGCACAGGTCAGGCCGTCGGCGTCATCGCTCCATTGCGCCAGATCTTCCGACCATTGCATGATCTGCGGGCCGAACGCCAGTGAGACGCCCAGCAGCTCGTTCAGCCTGATTTCGGCGATGCGGTGAATCTGGCGCAGGCACTCCGCGATTTCATCGCTGCGCTGGTTTTTCAAGCGGCGCGCAAAGGATGCGATGACCGTCTCGCGCGTCAGACCCTGGCCGGTGGGGCCTTTCACCGCAAGGATAAAGGGGAAGCCGAACTTCTCGTTGTAATCGGCATTCAGCTTGTGCAGCGTGGTGAATTCCTCGGGGCTGCACAGATTCAGGCCGGACTTGGCCTGTTCGCTGGTCGATTCGGCGGTCAGCTCACCGGCGATGGCCGCTTTGCCCGCCAGCTCCGGGTGAGCGCGGATCAGGCCAAGCTGCTCATCCAGCGTGGCGGAGGACACCACACCTTGCAAGGCCTGCTTCAGCGCAGTCACCGTGGCAAACGGACGCTGCGACCAGGCCCGCTCCGGAATCCAGGGCGAGTGCTCGTACAGGCCGCGCAAGCGGTCCGCGAAAGCCGCTTGGTCGCAGGTGTTCAGATCGGAGAGAGTCGTCATCGCAAATATCCCATAGTGAACTTACGATCATAGCGCGCCGGGCGCGGAGGCATATAAGCGGCCGAAAATAGCGCTTATACACCTCCTGATTATATGACTGACGGCTCAGGGATCGAGCGGGTCCATCGGGTCGACGCGCATCGACCTCAGCGAAGGATGGAATTCCAGCTCGAATGGCGAATGGCGGAGGCCTATGGTGCCAGGCTCGTAGCCCAGTTCCGCCTGGTTGCGGGCTGCAAACTCGGCGCTTTCGATATAGCGGCTTTGCTCCACGTTGGCGATGATCAGCGCCGGCTGGCTGGCCGGTGCGCCCAGCGCCGCCAGACGCCGAGTGGCGTTGCGCAAGTTGGTCGTTGTATGCCGGGCATACGGTTCGATCACGATACGGTCGGCAGGGATATGGAAACGCTCAATCAGCGCCTTGCGCATTTCCACCGCCTCCACATAGCGCGATCCCCTTGGATGGACCGACGCGCCGCTGACGATGATGAAGGCCACGTCCCCGTTTGCAAAGCGGCTGGCAGCCAGCTGTATGTGCTGCTTGCCCCGCGCGCTCAGCGGAATCAGAGGATTTTCCGGGCCCACACCTGGAATGATCGCTGCCGTGTACTTGTAGCGCTTCCAGTCGATGCTGCGCGCGCGTGCCAGTGCTGCGGTGTTATGCGTCTGGTCGAGAGGTTCGAAGTCGACTGCCTCATGCCGCTCGCTGACGTCGATCAGCGCGATGGCCAGCGCGAGGCTTGGGTCCAGGCTGACAGCGGGATCATTCTTCCCGGCGTCGGCAAGGCTGATAGCGTCCGCCACCAGCGCCTTGAATTCCGCCGTGCCAGGTTTCTCGACCGGGCCATCGATGGTCGGGTAGCGCGGCTGATTGCCGAATCCATAGACCTGTAAGATGGTATTCAGGCCGCGCAGCTCGCGCTTTACTTGCGCTGTGGCGCCATCGTCGGCCATGCCTTGCCGGCCCGGCGACGCTGCTGCCACCGCATCCATCTCCGCTTCGCTCCAGGCGGCGGCCAGCAGCAGGCATTTGGGCGCCTGCTCGCAGGCGTTCATGCGCTTCTTGCGGCCGTCCAGAAGCGGGGTGAGGCCGGCCGGCGGTTGTGCCGCGCCGGACAGCATCGGGAACAGCCGGTTTGCCAGCAGCGACCAGTGCTGGTTCGCCACGGGAGCCGCATGCAGGGGGAGGGCGAAGGCAAGCGCCGCGGCAAGAGTGATACGTTTGTTCATGGACTTCACCACGCCTTGCTCACGACGAAGCGTGCGCTGCGTCCGAACACCGGGCGGCCGTAGATCGCCGTGGCGCTGCCCTGGCCTGCCAGAGTATCGGTACGCGTGTTGCCTTCGGTGAGGCCTTTGGCGTTCGTCAGGTTGTCGCCGGTGAGCTGGAACTGCCATTGTCCGTGCGTTACGGTGACGCCTGCGCCCAGCGAGTGGTAGGAAGGCAGTTCGGTCGCATTGAAGAAGTCCACATAGCGCTTGCCGGTGTAGGCAAAGCTGCCGTACACGTCGACCTGGTTATTGCCCATGCTGAAGGCGTAGCTCGGGCGGATATTGCCGAATACTTTGGGCTCGCGGATGATCTGGTTGCCGACCACTTGCGACGGATCGGCGCCGGTGGAACTCACGAAGTTGCGGTACTGCGGGTCCTGAATGGTCAGCGACGCATTGAGGACGAAGCGATCGGTCACATACCAGGCGCCATCGGCTTCGGCGCCTTTGACGACGGCCTTGCCGAAGAACGGCACGGTCTGGTCATTGCGGCCGGTGACCGGATTGAAGGCCACGAAGGATGCGTTGAGCGGATCGAATTGCGTGTAGAAGCCCGTCACGTACAGGTAGGACTTGCCGAACGTCGTCTTGAAGCCGGCTTCATACTGGTTGGCCTTGGTGGTCAGCACCAGCGGATCGACCGAGGCCGCGACCTGCATGGACGGCGGAATTTCGAGGTGGGATGCGCGGACATAGCCACCGATGCTGCTGGTGAAGTCGTAGTTCGCACCCGCCGTCCAGTTGGTGGTGTGCGGTTTGTAGGTGTGGGACTGGCGGTCGCCGGTAAAGGCGCGCGTGGCATCGTCAGCCAGGGTGTTCTTGTCGCCCAGGTTGGCCTGCTTGGTCAGCAGGGCGTAGCCGTCGTAGTGATAGCGTTCGGCGCGCACACCCGCATCGAGACGCAGACGGTCGGTAACTTCCCAGGTGTCGTTCAGGTACAGTGCCCCCATTTTTGCGTGCACATCGCCCTGGTTCAGCGTGGTGCTGTAGCGCAGAACGCCATTGTCCGTCACGGAGCCCAGCACGGCGCCGGAGGCGGAATAGGCCAGCAGGTCGAGTGTACGCGGCTTGCCCTGCACTTCGATCAGCATGTCGTTGTAGACGGAAATGCTGGTCTGGCCATAGCTGCTGCCGTAGAAGCCTGCTTTCACGTCGTGGTTGCCAAGGCCCGTCTGGAAATTACGCGTGACGTTGATGTCCACCTGATTCGAGCGGAAGTCCGAGCCTGCTGCGCGGTATTGTCCCTGCATGACCAGGCCGGAGGCGGATGCCGGATCATAGACCTGGCTGCCATTACTGCCAGCGATGGCATAGCCCAGGTGATCGACCGCGCCAAAGGCCGTTTTGGAAGCGGCGAGGAAGCCGTTGGCGAAGCTCTTCGCGTCGGCCGGGTTGGAAGTCGAATAGAAAGCGTCGAAATCCAGTTTGCCTTTGGTGAAGCCGGCTTTGGCCGACAGCAGCCAGGCGCCGATTTCGCCCTCGTATTGCAGGCCGATGTTGCCGAATTCGAGGTGACGGCCGTTCTTCAGGTCGCGCTGGTCGGTCTGCAGAGCGCCCGAACCATCCAGGTATTTCTGCGGCACGTTGCGCAGCGACGGCGAGTTCATCGTGCCCTTGAAGTAGTCGATGTAGGGATCAAGGGAGACACCAGGGTTGCGCGGATCGGCAATCGGAATCGGCAGATAGAAGACGTTATGGTCGTTCAGGTAGTTGGCGCTCAGCTTCCAGGTGCCGGTATCGGTCACGCGCTTGATGTTGGCGCGGAGCTGGCCGCCGCGGTCATTGGGGAAACCGTTGTCGCGATGACCGTCGTCCTGGCGAATGAAGCCGCCGATGGCATAGAAGGTCTTGTCGTCAATGGCGCCGGCCTGGTAAGCGTCCAGGCGCTTGAGACCCGTGGTGCCAAGGCTGACCTGGGCCTTGCCCTGCGTTTTTTCCGTGCCGGTGACCGTGGTGTTGTTGACGATGGCGGCGGCCTGGCTGGCGTAAATCGGCGCCGGTCCGCCGCGCACCACTTCCACCGTTTTCGTCATCAGATCGTAGCGGTTCATGCTGTCGCCGCGGAAGAAGAAGCCGTTAATTTCCGTAAACAGCGGCAGGCCATCCTGCTGGAACAGGGCGTAGCCGTCGTCGGTTGGAATGCCGCGCACGCGGGTGATGTTCTGCACTTCGCCACCAGTCGCTTCAACCTGGATGCCTGGCATTTTGCCCAGCAGGTCGGCCATGTTCTGCGGCGCCAGTTTTTGCACGTCGCCCTGCGACAGCGAGTTCACGGCATAGGACACATCGAAGCGGCGCTGCGGACGGGCGGAGCCGGTGACGACGACGACCTGCGAATCGGTGGTATCGGCAGCGGGCGTAGCGGCAGCGGGTGCCTCTGCGCTTACCTGCGCGAGAGCCGACGTAGTGAGCGCGTACAGCGCGCCGATCGCCGCGGCGAGTGTCTTTTTCCTGATCATGGTTTCACTCCTGGTAGGTAGGGATAAGTCACCAGCAGCTTAAGGACCAATTTTGACCGCTTTATTTATTACTTGTAAAATAAATCGAAAACTTGATGGCAAGGTGATAAGCAATGAGAGCGGCGCGACTGAACCTGGTGTCGGAAGAAAAGCGTTTGCTTCGGCATATGCGCAGCAAAGGGCCGATGCCGCGCACGGAGCTGGCCCTGTCCCTTCAGGTCAGCAACTCCTCATTGACGAAGCTTTCGCATAACCTGATCAGTCTCGGTCTGGTCGAGGAACTGGCTGCGGCTGAACCGCCAGTGCGCGGGCGGCCGACCGTTCCCTTGGCGGTGTCGCCGGCCGGCGGTTTCGCTGCCGGAGCGACGGTGCACAAAGGCGTGCTGGAAATCGCCCTGGTCGATTTTGCAGGCGGTGTCATCTCGCTGACCAGTGAGCAGGTGGGTGCACCCGATCCCATCGAGTTCGCCAACATCCTGGAACAGCGAATCAGTGAGCTGAGCCTCAAACACAAGCTGCTGGGCATGCGTTTTCTCGGTATCGGTGTCGGCGTGCCCGGGCCGGCCGTTTCGCGCAAGGGCGATCAATGGCATACGGTGAAGGACTTGCCGGGATGGCGCGACGTGCCACTGCGGCGGATACTGGACGAAGCCCTCGGCACCAGCGTCCTGCTGGAAAACGACGCCAAGGCGGCAGCGCTGGCGGAATACTATTCGGGCGGCACCATCGGCAAAGCGGCCACCGTCGTGGTGATCCTACTGGGATATGGCATCGGGGCGGGAGTAATTGAAGACGGGCACCTGATCAAGGGGGAATTCGGCAGCGCCGGCGATGTGGGCAGACTGTATCCGTCGGACTTACCGCGCCCGACGACGATGGATCTGCTATCGGTTCTGCAGCAGGCGGGATGTCCGGTGCTGTCGGTCGCCCAGTTCGAGGAACTGACGGCGGGCTATGAGGACGTGATCGAGCAATGGCTGGACCGCGCCGCCGTTCAGCTGGAGTCCCTGGTGAACAGTGCCATCGCCTGGTTCGATCCGGACGAGATTGTGTTTTCAAGCCCGTTGCCGGAATCGATCACATCGCGTCTTGCGGCCAGATTGAACGCCTTGTCTCTGCGTTGGCCGCACTATCGGCAGCACGGCGAGGTGCGCGTGTCGACACTTGGCGGCAGTGCGATCGCGATCGGTGCAGCGCTGCTGCCGATTCACGCTGCGACAGCGCTGCTGGCCTGACACGAAGCGGTCATCTGCGGGCAGTATGCTGGACGGGCCAGGAACTCGCCTCCATTTGCCTCCCGCCTCATGTTCGCCCATCGCCCCCTCATATGGATCGGTCAATGCCGCCGCGCCGTCAAAAATGACCGGCACATCATCGGCTATGCATCCGGCAATTTCGGCAAGGCGATCCTGCTGGGTACTATCGATGTCACGCTGCTCTATCTGCTGACGGACGTTATCGGCATTGCGCCCGCGCGCGTCAGCCAGCTGATGGTGCTGGTGCTTGCTGGGGACCTGATGTTCGATCTTTTGGCGGGATGCATTGCGGGCAGGGCAGAGCGGCATGGCATCGGCTACCGCCGCCTGATCGTGCTTTTCACCCTGCCATGTGCGCTGGTCTTTGCCGCCATTTACAGTTTCCCGCTGTCAGGCATTGACGATATTGTGGTCGCCGGCGCCCTCATCCTGTGTTTTCGCGCCGTTTTCGCGGCCATCGATGTTCCGCATAACGGCTTGCTGGCACGTGTTACGGCCGACAGCCACGCGCGCGGACGCGCCTCCGGCTACCGCACCATCTTCAGTTCCATCGCAAGTATCACCATCGCCTGTGCGATAGCCCCGCTCATGCACGGTGCAGTCGGTAGCGCTGCGCCGGAACGGATGGCGTGGCTGGGCATTGCGGGCGGCCTGCTGTTCTGCGCTTCGTTGCTGTTGGCGGCATGGTGTTCGAAGCCGGCGCATAATGCCGCCCCGGCGCGTCACCGGCAATTGTCGACGCGGCGCTTATTTCCGCGGCCGGACAGCTTGTTTGCCGCGATGGCGTCGATTGCGCTGATCACCGGTTTTGCCACGCCTATGTTCGTCAAGACGCTGCTTTATCTGTGTACTTATGTCTTGCAAAGTCCCGAATTCGCCGGACAGGTTCTGCTGATGCTCGCGGTGAGCCAGATTCTTGGCGCGATGTTCTGGATTGCGATGGTCAGGCATCAGGATAAAACGTCCCTGCTGGCGATGAGTCACGCCATTACGGTTGTGGGAATTGTCCTGTTTGCAGCGGCGGGTGAAAACAGGATTGCGCTGCTGACGTATGCGGCACTGATCGGCATTGGCTTCGCTGGCGTCTTCATGCTGCCATGGGGGATACTGGCCGACATCATCGACT
The DNA here is from genome assembly GCF_052114165.1 of Pseudoduganella sp. RAF19. Lineage (NCBI taxonomy): Bacteria > Pseudomonadati > Pseudomonadota > Betaproteobacteria > Burkholderiales > Oxalobacteraceae > Pseudoduganella > Pseudoduganella sp. RAF19. Next base: position 260,013 of record NZ_JBFREF010000005.1, read on the forward strand.
TCTCGGAATTCCGCTATCGGGATCGGCGCGAAACGCTCTCGTTTGCAGTCATGCTGGTGCTGCTGAAGGGCGGCGGTGCAGCAGCGCTGGCGACAATCGGTGGAACGCTTGCAGCACTGGGCTACGTGCCGGGCGCCGTGCAGCCGCCTTCAGTCCTGTTGGGAATGAAAGTGCTGGCATTTGGCGTGCCGGCGGTGGGATCGGGGATCGCAATCCTGATTCTCCGGCATCTGGATATCGGACACACTCTGCACGCGCGGGTCAGCCGCGTGAACCGGATGCGGCGGACAAGGCTGGGCTGACGCCTACTTTCGCGCCAGTGCCTTGGCAGCAGCGGCGACCTGGTCGCGCAGCCACTTGTGTTCCGGCGCCTGATGCACGCGCTCATGCCACAGCTGATAGAAGCGCATCGGCGGGAACTTCACCGGCACATTGAAAATCTTCAGCGGCAGCGAGTTTTCGTAGAAGCGCACAAACTGGCGGCCTGTGGTCAGCACCAGATCCGATTGCGTCACCATGTAAGGAATCAGTCCAAAGTAGGCCGACTCCACGGCCACGTTGCGGCGCAGATTCTGGCGTTCGAGGAAGGAGTCGATCACGCCGCCGTATCCGGGCACCATTTGCGATGGCGCCACGTGGGGCAGGGTGAGGTAATCGTCCAGCGTCATCGCATCGCTTGCGGTGCGCTTGGCGTAAGGACTGGCCGCATGCATCACGCAAATGATCGGGTCCTCGAACAGTTTGGAGATGTGCAGATGCGCCGGTGGTTCATCCCAGTTTGCGATCACCAGGTCCATATCGCCATCGGACAGCATGCGCTGGTAATCGCTGCCTGGCCCCAGGCTGTGGATCACTACCCGGCTCATAGGCGAGCCGCGGCGTAGCATGGACACCACATTCGGCAGGAATTGCGAGTCCAGATAATCCGGAGCGGCTATGTTGAAAGTACGGGCTTCTTCCTGCGGTACAAAGGGCGTCTTCTTGACGAACAGGCCCTCCGCCTCGTCGAGAATGCGCTTGGCGGGACGCAGCAGGCTTTCGCCGTGCTGGGTCGGCACCATGCCGCGCGCGCCGCGCACCAGCAGCGGATCGCCCGTCAATTCACGCAGTTTGCGCAGCGAGGCTGAAATGGAGGGCTGCGGTTGATTGAGCTTGAGCGCCACCCTTGATACGTTCTTCTCCACCAGCAGCAGATAGAGAATGCGGATCAAATGAATATCGAGGTGTTGCGGCAGGCCGGACATGATGCGTGTGTATATTGGATCGAATATGTTGAATATACGCTATTTTTCATGTGTGATGGTGTATAACCGTTTATCTTCTGTAGATTGGCGACCGTCTAACTCAAGGAATTACATGGAATACCTGCTCCCGTACGGACTCGAATGGGCGAATCTGCTGGTGCGCTGGCTGCACATCATCACGGGCATCGCCTGGATCGGCGCATCGTTCTATTTCGTCTGGCTGGATAACTCGATTCGTCCGCCGGCACCAGGCTCGGATCTGGCGAAGAAGGGCGTGTCCGGCGAGCTGTGGGCAGTGCACGGCGGTGGTTTCTATAACCCGCAAAAATATCTGGTGGCTCCGGCTGAACTGCCGAAGGAACTGCACTGGTTCAAATGGGAGGCTTATACCACCTGGCTTTCCGGCTTTGCGCTGCTGACGATTGCCTACTACTTCAATGCGCAAGCCATGATGGTCGATAGGTCGGTGTCGGACCTGAGCAGCCTGCAAGCAGTCGGCGTAGGTATCGCCGCATTGGTGATCGGCTGGGTGGTGTACGACCTGCTGTGCAAATCTCCACTGGGCAAAAGCGACAAGTGGTTCGGCCTGGTGATTTTCGCGCTGCTGGTCGGCGCGGCCTATGTGCTGACGCATTTGCTGAGCGGCCGCGCGGCCTATATCCACATTGGCGCGATGATCGGCACCATCATGGTGGCCAATGTGGCGATGGTGATCATCCCCGGCCAGCGCAAGATGGTGCAGGCGATGCAGGCGGGCGGCCTGCCGGACCCGCAATACGGCATCAAGGCCAAGCAGCGCAGCGTGCATAACAATTACTTCACGCTGCCAGTGCTGTTCATCATGATCAGCAACCACTATGCGATGACTTACCAGAACAGGAACGCCTGGCTGGTGCTGGCCTTCATCATGGCAGCCGGCGTGTTCATTCGCCATTTCTTCAACCTGCGCCACAAGGGCCGCGTCGAATGGCGCTATCCGGCGATTGGCGTCGCGCTGCTGCTGGCGATTGCCGTGGTGATTGCGCCGTCACGGCCAGCGCAAGTTGCGGCGAGCGCCGATCCGGCCGCTGAATTTGCGAAAGTGAAGAGCATCATCGACCAGCGCTGCGTCGCCTGCCATTCGGCGCATCCAACCCAGCCTGGCTTCACCAGCGCTCCGGCCGGCGTGGTGCTCGATACGCCGGACCAGATCCATCAGCGCGCCGCGCAAATCCAGAAACAGGTGGTTGAGCTGAAGGCCATGCCACTCGCCAATCTGACCAGTATGACCGACGCCGAACGCGCGCAAGTCGCCGCCTGGCTGGCGGCAGGAGCAAAGTAAATGAAAGAACAAATCATCCAATGGATCGACCAGCACTTCGATGAAGAAGTGGCTTTCCTGCAGAAGGTCCTGCAAACGCCAACCGATACGCCGCCCGGCAATAACACGCCGCACGCCGAGCTGGTTGCGCGGCTGCTGGAAGCCTATGGCTGGAAGGCTGAGAAGCACGCGGTGCCGGAACAGGTGGTGCGTGATTACGGCATGGAGACGATCACCAACCTGATCGTGCGCCGTCCCTATGCGGCGGGCGGTCCGACCGTGGCGCTGAATGCGCATGGCGATGTGGTGCCGCCGGGCGATGGCTGGACCAAGCCGCCATACGGTGGCGTGGTGGAAGACGGGTATATCTATGGCCGCGCTGCTGCGGTCTCGAAATCCGACTTCGCGACGTTCGTGTTTGCCACGCGCGCACTGGAAGCGCTGGGCGTGCCGCTGAAAGGCGCGCTGGAACTGCACTTCACCTACGACGAAGAATTCGGCGGCCTGCTGGGTCCCGGCTGGCTGCTGGAAAAGAAACTGACCAAGCCGGATTACGTGATCGCGGCAGGCTTCAGCTACAACATCGTCACGGCGCACAACGCCTGTCTGCAACTGGAGATCACGGTGCACGGCAAGTCCGGCCACGGCGCCATGCCTGAAACGGGCCACGATGCTCTGCAAGCTGCCACCAGGATCCTGAACGCGATCTACGGGCAGCTGCCGGAACTGAAGAGAATCAAATCCAAAGTGCCGGGCATCGATTCGCCAACGATGCTGGTAGGCCGCATCGACGGCGGCACCAACACCAATGTGGTGCCGGGCAAAGTCGTGATGAAAATGGACCGCCGTATGATTCCGGAAGAAGATCCGGCGCAGGTGGAAGCCCAGGTGCGCGCGCTGATCGAAGAAGCGGTGCGCGGCGAGCCTGGCATCCGACTGGAGATCCGCCGCCTGCTGCTGTCGCACGCCCTGCGTCCGCTGCCCGGCACGGACACGCTGGTCGCCAGCATCCGCAACAACGCGAAGGACGTCATTGGCGAAGAGATCAGCGCGGGCGGAACGCCCTTGTACGCTGATGCACGGCTATATGGCGAGCATGGGATTCCAGCGGTACTATATGGGGCTGGGCCGCGTACCGTGCCCGAATCGAATGCCAAGAAAGCAGATGAAAAGCTGCTGCTGGAAGATCTGCGCAAAGCCACGAAAGTCGTTGCGCTTACACTGGCGGACTTCCTCGCAGCGGCATAACGCCGAGGAGATGTGATGTTTGAACGCAGGATGACCGCCGGCTGGGGCGATATGGATTTCAACAGCCATATGGCCAACACGGCCTATCTGAACAAGGCCGCCGACCTGCGGATGATTTATTTGTCCGAGCACGGTTTTCCGATGGGGGAGTTCAAGCGCCTGAACATCGGCCCGGTGGTGATGAAGGACGAATTGAACTACTTTAAGGAAGTGCTGCTGCTCGACCAGATCACTGTCACTCTCGCGTGCGCGGGCCTGTCGCAGGATGGCTCGCGCTGGATGCTGCGTTCCGATATCTACCGCAGCGATGGCAAGCTGGCGGCCCGCATCAACAGCTCCGGCGGCTGGCTGGACCTCACAGCGCGCAAACTGGTCACGCCACCACCGGCATTGCTGGCAGCCTGGCAGGCCTTGTACCAGACGGACGATTTCACCGAGCTGCCAAGCAGTGTTGTGCGTTAAATGATGGTTTGTCGGAAAATTGTAATCTCAATCGTGCGCACATTTTAGCTATGTACCATTAGTCACTCTTACTAACTTGTTAAGAGGAGGGTACATATGTTCCTGCATCGCCCACGCGGCATTGTCGCCGCGGCCGCACTGCTAGCCGGTGCGGCCATCCCCGCAGCGCATGCCGATACCGTCACGCTGGACACCCATACGCAAGGCTGGGTGGACAGCAAAGGCGGCGGCAACGGCTCCGAGTCGTTCAGCAATATGTACACAGGGATCGACCATGAGAGCTATATCAACAGCTGGGCGCTGTTCTACATTCCGCCCGGCAGTTACAGCTCCGCCAGCATGACCTTCGATCCCAAGTTCTACGGCGACTACGGCGCCAGCACGATCGGCATCTTCGATGTATCGCACCGCTACACCACTTTTTTGAACAGCATGCAGCCCGGTAAGGATGTCTACGCGGACCTGGGCAGCGGTGCGCTGTATGGCACGGCTTCGCTGCTCGATACGGCGAAGACGGTCAACCTGTCCGGCAACGCGGTATTCGACATCAACGCCGCCGCAGGCAGCTACATCGTTTTCGGCTTCAGCAATCTCACCTTGAATCAGCTGCCCATCGACAGCACACCGGGCGGCATTTATCTCACCGGTTTCGGCCGAGGGCAATCGCCGCTCGAACTGAACCTGGTCACAGCGCCCGTTCCTGAACCGGGCAGCTGGACGATGCTCTCCGGCGGACTTGGCCTGATCGGCTGCGTCGCACGCCGGCGCCGCTCGCGACCCGCCTGATCTTCCTGTTCCTGTAAAGCGCAGTTTGCATTCGTGGCCGCCGCAGCGCGCCGCGCGGGATTCGTGCGCGCTGTCGAAAGCCATCATTCGAAACTTCTTTGAGGATGATCCATGAATCTGAGAAAACAAATCGGGGCAACGTTGCTGGCGGCCGCTGTGGTGGCGGCGCCGGCGCAGGCAGACACGCTGGACTTCGAAGGCATCGCCGCGCAGGCGGTGGGCTACAAGGATGTGGTGGAACATAAGGGTTACTCGATGACGGGCGAGTCCGCGCTGGACGATGCGCTGCCCGGCGATCTGGTCGGCGGCATCATGAATGGCAGTAAGCCCACGGACTGCCTGTGGCTATCCTGCCCGGTCAACAACAGCACCACCTATTACACGGGCTTGAACGATGGTGTGATGCTGCTGGAGCGCGATGATCACAAAGCCTTCTCCCTGCTGTCGCTGGACGCATCTTTCGTCGGCGCCATGCAAGGCGCAGCGACGCCCGATATTCCGGGCATCCTGCGGATTCAGGGCTTCCGCGCCGATCACACCTACGACATCTTTGACGTCGAGCTGCATCAGTCGAATCGCCAGTTCTTCTTTGAGAACACCAGCACCGGCGATTTCGGCAAGGACCAGTTTATCGCCATGGCTTTCTTCGGCCTGGCCTGCGGCGACGGCGGCGATTGCCACGCCTTCGAAACCAACCAGGGCCAGTTCGCCATCGATAACCTGAATGTGAGCGTATCGGCTGTACCTGAGCCATCCAATATCGCAATGCTTGGCGGCGGCCTCCTGGTCATGGGCGCGATGACACGCCGCCGCAAGAACCAGCGCTTTGCGAGCAAAGAAGAATTGTCCGCTTAAACCCAGATCTAGGAGACTTCATGAAACTACGTCCTGTAACGTGGGCGGTGCTGGTCGCCCTGAGTTTTGCTGCGCACGGCGCCTGGGCCGAAGCTGTGCGCCGTCCTTACATTGTGCAGCTGGCCGACGCGCCGGTAGCGTCCTACAGCGGTGGCATCGCCGGCCTGCAGGCGACCCAGCCTGCGCCGGGCCAGCGCCTCAATCTGCAATCGCAGCCGGTGCAGCTGTACACCAATTATCTGCAGCAGCGCCAAGCCAGCGTGCAAGCGATCGTGGCCGGTGCGCCGGTGCTGCATGAGTACAAGGTCGTGCTGAACGGCTTTGCCGCCATGCTGACCGATGACGAAGTGCGCCAGTTGAAGGCCAGCCCGCAAGTGGCCGATATTTCGGCGGACGAGCCGCGCCGTCCGGTCACCAGCTTTACCCCAACTTTCCTCGGACTCGACAAGCCGGGCGGCTTGTGGAGCCAGCTCGGCGGGCCAGAACACGCGGGCGAAGATGTCGTCGTCGGCATTATCGATAGCGGCGTCTGGCCCGAGAATCCGGCTTATGCGGATCGCGTGGATGCGGCAGGCAAGCCCACTTTCGACAATAATGGAACGCTGGCCTACAACGCCCCGCCTGCGACCTGGCATGGCGAGTGCCAGACTGGCGAAGGCTTTACCGCTGGCCATTGCAACAACAAGCTGATTGGCGCGCGTTATTTCGATGCCACCTACCGCGCCATCCAGGACCAGGCTGGCCTGACGCCGGCATGGAGCGATTTCCGTTCGCCGCGCGACTCGCTGGGCGCACCGTCCGGCAGCGGCGGCCATGGCACGCACACGTCGACCACGGCAGCCGGCAACCACGGCGTGGATGGCAATGTCAACGGCGCCTATGTCGGCACGCTGTCGGGCATGGCGCCGCGTGCGCGGCTGGCGGCGTACAAGATCTGCTGGGCGTATCTGGAGCCTTTCGCCACCAGAGCCAGGTCGGCTGCTTCACGGGCGACGCGGTGGATGCGATCGAGCAGGCCGTGGTGGATGGTGTGAATGTGCTGAACTTCTCCATCAGCGGCAGCGATACCGTGAAAGACCCGGTGGAGATGGCCTTCCTGCACGCGGCGAATGCGGGCGTGTTCGTGGCTGCGTCCGCGGGTAATGCGGGACCGGGCAACACGGTAGCCCACGTCAGCCCATGGCTGGCAACCGTCGGTGCGTCCACGCATAACCGCTTCCAGAAAGCCGATGTCACGCTTGGCAACAAGGCCGTGTATTCCGGCGCGTCGCTGAACATGACGCCGCTGGCTGGCGGCACGCCCATCATCCGCGCGCAGGATGCGGGCTTGCCGAATGTGGACCCGGATCGGCTGCAGTATTGCTTCACGGCGGCCAATAACGATGGCGCGCCGGTGCTGGACACGGCCAAGGTAACGGGCAAGATCGTGACCTGCCTGCGCGGCGTGAACAATCGCGTTGATAAGAGCCTGGCCGTGAAGGAGGCGGGCGGCAGCGGCATGGTGATGATCGACAACGGCAATGGCCTGGTAGCGGAAGGGCACTCCGTGCCGACCGTTCACGTGAGCGCGGAAGATGGCGCGGCGATTGCCAACTACGCGCAGGCACTGAACGCCACGGCCGCGATGAGCAAGTTCGTCATGACCACCAAGGGCGAGGCGCCGATCATGGCCAACTTCTCCTCGCGCGGCCCGAACCCGACGGATGGCGATGTGCTGAAGCCTGATATGACAGCGCCCGGCGTCAATATCGTCGCTGGTGTCACGCCTTCGCTGACCCAGGAGCAGCGTAGCGATGTGGTCAACGGCACGCTGGTGCCGCAGCCGGCCTGGAATTTTTATGATGGCACATCCATGTCCAGCCCGCACGTTGCAGGTATCGCAGCGCTGTTGAAGCATCGCCATCCCGACTGGTCGCCATCGGCCATCAAATCGGCGCTGATGACGACGGCCTACGATACCTTGCCGGATGGGCTGTTCGGCATGGAGGCTGGTACGCTGCCCTTTGCGCAGGGCGCTGGCCACGTTGACCCGACTGCGGCCGCCGATCCGGGACTGGTGTACACGGTGGGCGCATCGGACTACAAGAAGTACCTGTGCGGCACGGGCATGAGCGATCAATGCAGCGAGGGCAGCATGCCAGGCTATAACCTGAACCTTGCGTCCGTTTCGGCCGGTAATGTGGTCAATACAGCGGTGATCACGCGCACGGTGACCAATGTCAGCGGCGCTGCGTCAACGTACACGGGCAAGATCGACGTGCATGGCTTTACGGCGGCGCTCCAGCCGGCGACGCTGGCGCTGGCGCCCGGCGAGAGCAAGTCCTTCAACATCGTGTTGACGCGCACTACCGCATTCGAGAACATCTGGCAGCTTGGCTCGATGGAATGGAGCGATGGCACGCATAAGGTGCGCAGTCCTGTCGTTGCGCGTGTGGGCCGCATGGTACGTTCGCCGGCTGCGCTGCGCAGCGACAAGACGGATGGCAGCACCATGATGACGGTGGAAACGGCCTTCAACGGGCGCATGGCTTACGCGCTGGGCGGCTTGAAGGAAGTGCAGCGCACATCCTTGCGCGTGGGGCAGGCGCCGGACAACAGTTCCGGCACGCCGGCGCGGATGCAGGCCAGCTGCAAGGCCGGCGGCACAGGTGTGCTGGTGCAGACGGTGCACATCCCTGCCGATACCGTGGCTGCGACTTTTGAGCTGTTCGACCGTGATACGGGCAAGCCGGGTATGGACGATCTGGATATGGCGTTGTTCGATCCCGGCTGGAAGCTGCTTTCCACCAGCGCCGTTGAAGGCTCGAATGAGCAGGCTTTGCTGGCTTCACCGGCGGCGGGGGACTATAAGCTGTGCATCATCGGCTATTCCGCGGCCAACCGGGCCAGCATCGACTTCCAGCTGTCGTCGGCCATTGTGACCAGGTCGGATGCTGGCGGTTCGTTGCGGGCCATGCTGCCTTCGCGCGTGTACACCGGCAAAACGGCGACGGTGAACGTGAGCTGGTCGGGACTGCCTACAGGGAAGAGGTATGTGGGAGGCTTGCAGCTGATGGATGCCAATGGCGTGCTGGCGTCGACCACGCTGCTGCAGGTGGAAACGGATGATCCGGTGCCACTGGCGCGGGCGCAGCGGCAGGCGCCTGCGGTCGATCCGCTGAAGTGAAAAACGGCGGGTCAATGACCCGCCCTACCAGCTACCAGCTAAGTGAAAAACGGCGGATCGAATGATCCGCCCTACGTAGGGCGGGTCATTGACCCGCCATCCACGTTACTTCAACGTGCGCTCGAACAGCTGGAAGATGCGGCGATACTGGTCGTACCAGCTCTCAGGCTGTACGTAAGCGTGGCGTTCCAGCGGATAGGACGCCAGCTCCCAGTGATCCTTTTTCAACTCGATCAGGCGCTGTGCCATGCGCACGGAGTCCTGATAGAACACGTTGTCGTCGACCATGCCGTGGCCGATCAGCAGGTGACCTTTCAGCTTGTCGGCATACTCGATCGGCGAAGAGATCTTGTACGCTTCAGGATCGATGTCCGGCGTGTTCAGGATGTTGGACGTGTAGCCGTGGTTGTACGTGGTCCAGTCGGTCACAGGGCGCAGGGCCGCACCAGCCTTGAACAGATCCGGTTCACGCAGCAGGGCCATGAAGGTCATGAAGCCGCCGTAGCTGCCGCCGTAGATGCCGACGCGGTTGATGTCGCCTTGCTGATTGGCGGCCATCCACTTGGCGCCGTCCACATAGTCTTCCAGTTCAGGGTGGCCCATCTGGCGGTAGATCGCCGTGCGCCAATCGCGGCCATAGCCTTTGGACGCGCGGTAGTCCATGTCCAGTACGATGTAGCCGTTCTGCACCAGCAGGTTATGGAACATCTGCTCGCGGAAGTAGTTGGTGTAGCGGTGGCTCACGTTCTGCAGATAGCCGGCGCCGTGCACGAACATCACGACCGGATACTTCTTGCCTTCTTCCAGCTTGGCCGGGCGATACAGCTTGGCCCAGACAGGCTGGGTGCCATGCGAAGACGGCACCGCCACGTACTGCGGCTGCACCCATTCGCGCGCCTTGAATTCGGCGGTGCGGGTATCGGTCAGCTTGGTCGCAGCGCCACCGGCGGCTGGTACGATGGCCAGCTGTGGCGGCAGATAGGCGTTGGAATAGTGCACCAGCAGCTTGCGCTGGTCCGGCGACAGGGAGAACTGTTCGACACCGCCATCCAGCTGGGTGACTTCACGCACCGCGCCATCGCTGGCGTTCACGGAGCAGACTTCATATTCGCCCGGCGTCTTGCGGTTGCACAGGATGTAGGCCATCGAGCCGTCTGCATTCCAGCGCACATTGGTGGCTTCCCACTGGCCGCTGGTCAGAGTGCGCTGCTTGCCATCGGCGCCCAGTGTATACAGGTGGGCATAGCCGCTTTCCTCGGACTGGAACCACAGGGTGCTGTTGTCCTTCATCCAGCCGAATTCGTTGTAGCTGTTATTGATCCAGGCTTTGTCGGCCAGGTGGTGCTGCGGCTGCAGCCTGGCTTCCTTCAGATCGACAGTGGCGATCCAGCGGTCCTTGTTGTCGACGGCACGCAGCATCACGGCGAGCTTGCCGCCGTTCTCGGTCCATGCCAGGCCATCGCCTTCATCTTCTTCCAGGCGCACCGGGCGATTGCCCTTCAGCGCCGGCTGCTTCTGCGCTTCGCGCAAGGACGCCAGAGGATCTTTGGCGATATCCGGCAGATTATCGAGCGAGATGTCGCGCACGGTGCGCGTCTGCAGATCGATCAGCTTCAGGGTCTGGGCCAGCGGATAGTTGCGGCCAACGCGGGTGCGCTGATCGTCGAACTCTTCGTAACCGGATTCCGTCACGTAACGCGGCATCTTGCCTACGCGGCCGCTGTCGCCGTTCTTCGGCGAGACCGCCACGACCAGCCAGCGGCCGTCCGGTGACAGGGCACTGGCATCCAGGGTGATCTTGTCGCCGAGATAGTACGGCGAAGGCGCGCGGGTAGCGTCGGCGCGGCGCTCGGCTTCATTGCGCTCGCGGACAGCTTCGCGATCATCCTTCTGGCGCTTCAGCGTGGAGATCAGGCGCAGCTGCATGGCGCGCAGGTAATCGTCATCCGGTGCGGCGGCTGGGTCTTTCATCGCGCGCGGCATGGCGAGCGGAGTCACCAGGCGGTCGGCACGGCTCCAGCTGAACCAGTCGTGGCCGATGCGGAACTGTACGGCGCGGCCGTCCGCCGAATACTGCGGTGCTTCGGCCGGCACGGTATTGCGGCTGATCTGGGTCAGGATGCCCGTCTTCATGTCGCGCTCGAACAAGTCGCCATTGCGCAGCACGATGGAGCGGGTGCGGTCATGGTTGTAGACGACGGTGGCGCTGTCCTGATTGGCCAGTTCCGCATCGCCGATCAGGCGCGGCTTGTCGCCAGCCTGGAACGTATCGCGCAGCGGAGAGCCGGTGCGCTTCTGTTTGTAGAAGACCTGTTTGCCGTCCCAGCTCCACCATGCGGTTTCGACCGGCGTGCCAATCCAGTCCGGATGGGACATGGCCTGATCGAGGGTGACGGGAGTGACGGCGAAGGCGGGAGCTGCCAGCAAGCTCGCCAGCAGAGGGAATGCTAGATATCGCATATGTGTCTTTTATATAAGGGGGAGATGTGCGAACGCGCATTCTAGCAGAGCGCCATTGGCCTCCCGCGGCAGTGACCGGCCGTTACAGCAGGCGCGCGATGGTTGCGCTCAGGATGTCCAGCGTGACCGGCTTGGTCAGGTGCAGGTCGAAGCCTGCCGCGATGGCGGTGGCGCGATCCTTGTCCTGGCCGTAGCCGCTGAGGGCAACCAGCTTCGTTCCGGCCAGTTCGGGCAGGGCCCGAATACGGCTCGCGGCTTCCTCGCCGCGCATGTCCGGCAGGCCGATATCGAGGAAGACAACATCCGGCCGCATTGCTTGCGCCGCTTCGATAGCGTCGATGCCGCGATGCGCCACTTGCGTTTCATGGCCGGCCAGTTGCAGAAGCGAAGCAATGATGTGGGCCGAGTCGGCGTTATCGTCCACGACCAGGATGCGGTAGCAGCACGGTGGCGCTGCGGCGGCATCTGTGCCGGAATCCTGGGCGGCTGCACTGGCTTGCTCTCCCGGCAGGCGCACTTCGAACGTGCTGCCCTGGTTTTCGCCGGCGCTGCTGGCGGACACGCTGCCGCCATGCAGCCATACCAGCGTCCGGACCAGCGACAGCCCGATGCCCAGGCCGTCCTGCACGCGGTCCGGCGCATGGCCTGCCTGCGTGAACAGATCGAAGATGCGCTCTACCTGTTCGGAATGAATGCCGATCCCGCTGTCGCGCACGCGCAGCACCGCATGTTCATCTTCGCGCAGCACCTGGACTTTGATATTGCCGCCCGGTGGCGTGAATTTGGCGGCGTTATTGAGCAGATTGCCGACCACCTGGGTCAGGCGGATGGCGTCGCCAACGACCCACAGCTCGCCCGGCAGGTCCAGCTCCAGCTTGTGCTGGCGCGCTTCGATATTGGGCAGGCTGGTTTCCAGGGCGGCGCGTACTACCTCGCACAAATCGGCAGGCGCGCGGCGCAGCGCGATCTTGCCGCGCGAGATGCGCGAGACATCCAGCAAATCGTCGACCAGGCGCACCATATGGTCGGTCTGGCGCAGGATGATCTGGCGCGCATGTTCGTGCAGCGGCGACGGTGAAGGATCGGCGAGACGCAGCAACTCCACCGCATTACGGATCGGTCCCAGCGGATTGCGCAGCTCGTGCGCCAGGATGGCCAGGAATTCGTCCTTGCGGCGGTCCATGTCGCGCAGTTCGCGTTCGACGCGGCCCAGGCGCAGCAGGGCGCGCACATTGGCCACCAGTTCCTCGGGTTCGATCGGTTCGAACAGGTAGTTGTCGGCGCCGCAGTCCAGCGCACGCACCTTGTCCGGCGTGGCGACATACGAGGCCGACGTCTGCAGCACCAGAATGTAGGCGGTGGACTTGTTTTCTTTCAGGTGGCGGCACACGTCGAAGCCGCTGATGTCGGGCAGTTTGGTGTCCAGCAGCACCAGGGCAGGGTCTTCGCTGGCAGCTTTGGCCAGCGCCTCTTCACCACTGGACGCCTCGATCACGCGAAAGCCGGCGCGCGTGAGGATGCGCGTCTTCGCGTAGCGTGCGGCATCGGTGTCGTCGACGTTCAGGATAAGTTCTTCATCGGCGCTGGACATGGCGTGGCCTTATGACGGATGGCAAGAAGCCTTGAGCTGGGCGAGCAACTCATCGCGCAGCACGGGCTTGTTGAAATAGCAGTCCGCGCCCAGGGAAAAGGCTTTCTGCCGATCGGAGACTTCGGAAACGATCAGCACCGGGACATTCTTGCGCTGCTCGCTGGCCTTGGCCTGGCTTAGCCACCGCCAGCTGTCTTCGCCCTGCAGGTAGAGGTCGAGAATGACAGCGGCGGGCTTTTCGGCGGCCCACGCTTGCTCGGCTTCCCACAGGCTGCGCGCGCACACGGCACGGAAGGGTGTATTGCGCAGGAAGCTGCGATACATCAGCATGGTGGAGCGGTCGTCTTCGATGATCAGGATGGGCAACCCGCTGCCATCCTGTGGTTCGGTTTCGAGCGCGTCTTCGCTGTCCGCGCCAGCCTGGTATTGACGCGGCAGGATAACGCTGAACGTTGAGCCCTGGCCGGGCACACTGTGCAGCGTGACGCTGCCGCCCAGCAGGCTCGTCGCCAGCCTGCGGCACAAGGGAAGGCCGAGTCCCGTGCCTTTCACGCGCTGCTGCAGCCGGCTTTCGACCTGGCTGAATTCCTCGAAGATCACTTGCTGGTATTCTTCGGCGATGCCGATACCGGTGTCTTCCACATCGAAGCGGATGCTATCGCCTTGCACGTCCGCCGAAACGCGCACATGGCCCGTTTCGGTGAATTTCAGCGCATTGGAAACGAAGTTGCGCAGGATCTGCGACAGCTTGGCTTCGTCTGAGTACATGATCAGCGGCGCAGCCGGCACGTCGAAGATCAGTTCCACGCGCGCGCCGGCCAGAAGGGGGCGCAGCATGCCGCGCAGGGCACTGAATAGGTCCGCCACATCGAATTTGACCGGCCGGATATCGACCTTGCCCGCTTCGATCTTCGCCAGGTCCAGCAGGTCGTCCACCAGTTCCGTCAGCGATTCGGCGCCTTTCAGAATGAACAGCACCTGCTTTTCCTGTTCTTCCGTCAGCTCGCCGTCCGCGCGCTCGATCAGCAGGCGCGACAAGGCGCGGATCGAGGATAGCGGCGTCCGGAACTCATGGCTCATATTCGACAGGAAGCGCGACTTCATCTCGTCGGCACGGCGCAGGTGATCGGCCTTCTCATCCAGCTCGGCATACAAAGCCACGACGCCGCGGTTGGTGTCTTCCAGTTCGTGCGTCAATTGCAGCAATTCTTCCTGGCGCGTGTTCAGCTCCGCCAGCGTGGCCAGCAGTTCCTTGTTCTGCTGCTGCATTTCCGACAGGGTGACATCGGCCGGTAGCGCCGTCAGCTGGGCACCCATTGCGCCCACCATGCCAGGCGTCAGCAGGGCAGCTTCGCGCGGCAGCAGTTTTTTCAGCGTGATCGTCGTGCCGCCGCCAACGGTGGTGCGGATGTCGAACTGGTCCATCAGGCGCCTGGCGCCGATGATGCCAAGGCCCATGCCGGTTTCGGACTGATAGCGGCCGGACAGCACCACATCGAGATGCGGAATGCCCGGCCCCTGGTCGCTGATCGTGATGACCAGCAGCTGCGGCGCGGTTTCACCTTCCACGGCAAACTCGATACGTCCGGCGCGGGCATAGTTGTAGACATTGCGCGCCAGTTCGGAAACTGCGGTGGCGATGCGTACCTGATCCTGGCCGCCGAAACCGCATAGTCCGGCGATCTGGCGTGCGCGCTGGCGCGATGCCACGACATCCAGCTCCGCATGTACGCCAAGGTTGAGGATGCGTAAGCTCATGGCAGCCACCCCTGGTGGTCGCGCAGCACCAGCACACTGACGTCGTCGCGTCCGCGCCGGAAGTCGCGATACAGCACGCCGGCCAGCAGGGCCGGGTGGCATTGCAGCAGGCCCGGATAATCGTCGATATTCCAGCGCGACGTCAGGCCGTCCGAATGCAGAACCATGGTTGCCGTGCTGTCCCAGTTGGCGGGGAATTCCTGCACCTTGCGCATATTGCTGCCGACGATGCCATTGTGGGATACCAGCTGGCGCCGCTGTTCGCCCTGGAACAGGTGGGCGGATATATTGCCGATGCCCGCGAACTGCAGCCGCTCGTGCAGCATGTCGAAGCAAACCACGGCGACGGCTGCGCCGCGCGTGGCGCGCAAGGCGGCGTGGACATCGTCCATCAGCATGCCGGCCGCCCGCGCCGGTTCGCGCATCGCCACCTCCGCCGCCAGGTCCGAAGCCTCGGCGGCATGCGGTCCATGGCCCAGGCCATCGGCCAGCAGCACGGTGGCCGTGGTGGCGTCCCAGGCCATCGACCAACTGTCGCCGCAAGCGGTTTCCCCCGGCAGCGGCAGGCAGGCCACGCCGCAGTGCATGCTCGCCTCGGGCGCCGCAACGCCTTTCGGCCAGTACGCCATCAGGATCGCCGTCCCTTTGCCCGGCGCGCTGTACACGTCGAACAGCGACGCCAGGCGCTGCATGGCGCCCAGCCCTACGCCATAGCTGCCTGCCGTGGTGGTGCCATCGGCCGAACTGGCGATGAAATTGTTCATGCCCGGCCCCTGGTCCAGCGCCAGAATTTCAATGCCGCCACCTTTCAGGCAGCGCAGCAGGATTTCGCCATGCGCCGCATGCTTGATGATATTGGTTGCGGCTTCGGTGACGAGCAGTGCAACCTCGCCCACGCTCAAGGCATCGTAACCCTGCCGAGCACACAGCTCACCGGCCGCACGGCGCGCCGACGCCACCTGGCTCGCGTCGGACAACTGGTGGCTGGACTGGCGTCCGGCGATGCCTAGAACGGTTTCCATTTGGTGATCTTCACAGTCGTGCCCTGGCCCGGTTCCGAGGCAATATCAAATTCGTCGGCCAGGCGCTTGGCGCCGGACAGGCCGAGGCCCATGCCGCCGCCTGTCGTGTAACCGTCTTTCAGCGCCTGCTCGATGTCCGGAATGCCGGGGCCATGATCGATAAACGCGACATGCAGACCGCGCTTGCCGTTACTGCACTTGATCAGATGCGCTTCGCCGCCGCCGCCGTAGCGCAGCGTGTTGCGCGCCAGTTCGCTGGCTGCGGTAATCATTTTGGTCTGGTCGATCAGGCTGAAGCCGATGGCGATCATCTGCTCGCGTACCGCCTGGCGCAGACGAACCACGTCCTCGTCGGAGCGGATCTGCAGTACCAGTGCTTCGACGTCGTTATGGCTCACAGTACCGCCCCGCTCAGTTGATGTGGCGCTGCAGCAGTTGCACGCCCTTCTCGACGTTCAGCGCAGTCTCCACGCCGTGCAGCGTGAGACCGAGTTCGACCAGCGTGATCGCCACGGCCGGCTGCATCCCGACCAGCACAGTGCGCGCGTCGAGAATGCGCGCCATGGCGGCTGTATTGCTGATCATGCGGCCGATAAAGGAGTCCACGATGTCCAGTGCCGAAATATCGATCAGCACACCACGTGCGCGCGCGCTCACGATGCGGGCGGTGAGGTCCTCCTGCAGCGTCATCGCCAGGCGGTCATGCATGTCCACCTGGATGGTGACGAGCAGCAGGTCACCCATCTTGAGAATGGGAATGCGCTCCATGCCCGCCTCACGCGGTCTGCTGGTAGACAACTGAAGCGCCGACGCGCTTCAGTGCCACCTGGAAGGCGTCGGCCAGCGAAGCCTTGGTAATCACGTCTTCCAGGTTGACGCCCAGGTGCACAATGGTCTGCGCAATTTGCGGACGGATACCGCTGATGATGCAATCGGCTCCCATCAGGCGCGCGGCGGCAACGGTTTTCAGCAGGTGCTGCGCGACCAGTGTGTCCACCGTGGGCACGCCGGTGATGTCGATAACGGCGATGGAAGCGCCGGTATCGATAATCTTCTGCAGCAGGCTTTCCATCACCACTTGGGTGCGGGCGCTGTCGAGGGTGCCGATCAGCGGCAGGGCCAGCACGTCTTTCCATAACTGCACAACGGGCGTGGACAGCTCCAGCAATTCCTGCTGCTGGCGCATGATGACCGCTTCGCGGCCTTTCTGGAATTCTTCGACAGTAAGGAGGCCGAGCTTGTCGAACAAGGTGCCGGTTTCCAGCAGTTCGGTGGCCAGCGCGTCAGCATCGCCCGCCATCGCGGTGCGCAGCAGCGCGAACAGCGGCTCTTTCAATGCGAAGATGAAGGTCGCGGTCTCGGTAGGGGTGAAGCCCTGGCGCACACGTGTGGCGGAAATGTCACTCAGCAGGTGACGTACTTCGGCCCAGGAAGGCTGGTCGATGTCATAGGTCTGGCCCTTGTCCAGCGCCTTGATCATCAGGGGAATAAAGCGGGCGGCCTGCTGGCGGATCTCCGCTTCCGCGTTTTTGTCGCGGCGCACCAGGCGTGACAGCATGGCATTGAGCCAGCCCTCCAGCAAGGCATCCTGATTGTCGATGAAAATCTTGGCCAGATGGCCGGTAGTTGCCTGACTCATGCCCCGTTCCCTTAGTTGATATTTTTGTATCGAGAAACGGCGAGTCTAGCACCTATTTCCTAAATTCATTGCACGATTGAAGTTCCTTTACCAACAGTATTGGAACCTCTTTGAATGCTGGTGTATTCGATCCGCGCGCGACCAGATCAGGCGAAATGAGCGGCGTCAGTTCGGGGAAATAGCCAATCGCATCGCCGTCCGGAAGCGGACGTTCAACCAGGCGGTAGCCGTTGAGTTCACGGGCGATGCCGTCCGGTGCTGCTGCGCGCACGGTCACGATATCGCCGTCCTGCAGGCCGAGGCGGGCCAGGGTAGCGCTGCCGATGAACAGCACTTTGCGTGTGCCGTTGACGCCACGGTAGCGGTCCACCTCGCCGCGCGGATCGCGGTAGACGGTGGTGTTGTACTGGCGATGCGCGCGCACGGTGGCGAGGCACAGCACGTCCGGGCCAAAGGCGGCGCGGGCGCGCGACATGATAGTGTCCGCCGGCAGGGCATGCGCCGTGAAGCGCGCCTTGCCGCTGGCTGTATGCCAGATGCGCAGGCCCGCCGAATTCGGCAGGCGGAAGCCGAGGCGTTCGCGGATCTTGCGGTTGTAATCGCCGAAGCCTTCCACGGCTTGCGCGTGCGATGCGACGCGCTCGATGTGGTTGCGGGTGGTGTCGTAGTCGCGGCCCATGGCTTGCCAGTCGATCTTCGAATCCGGCAGCGCATGGCGCGCCAGTTCGGTAACGATGAAAGGCTCGGAGCGCAGCGTCTCGCTGGCAGGCATGTTGCGGCCGGTGGAGGCGTGCACCACGCTGGCGGTATCTTCCACGCTGACGAATTGCTGGCCGCCTGCCTGCTGGTCCAGCTCCGTGCGGCCCAGGCATGGCAGCAACAGGCCGACGCGGCCGGGATACAAATGGGTGCGATTCAGCTTGGTGGCAATGTGCACGGTGAGCTGGGTGCGCGAGAGTGCGTCCAGCACGCGCGGGCTGTCCGGACCGGCAACGGCGAAATTGCCACCCAGGCTGGTGAAGGCATGCACTTCGCCATTCAGCAGGCCGCGGATGGTGTTGATCGCATCCAGGCCATGCGCTGACGGGGGCTCGAAGCCGAACACTGCGCGCAGGCCGTCCAGCCATTCTTTCTTGGGACGGTTGGTGACGCCGACGGTGCGGTCACCCTGCACATTGGAGTGGCCGCGCACCGGCATCAGGCCGGCGCCGGGACGGCCAACGTTCCCGCGCAGGAGCATCACGTTCACCAGCGTTTGCAGGGTTTCGATCGCAAATTCGTGCTGGGTCAGGCCCATGCACCAGGTGGCGATGCTCGCGTTCGACCCGGCGTAGATTGCTCCGGCTTCTTCCATCTGCGCGCGCGTCAGACCGCTGGCTTCTTCCAGCGCTGGCCAATCGTGGGCCGCGACGTTGGCGACGAACTGCTCGAAGCCGTCGGTATGCTCGGCGATGAAGGGACGGTCGAGGGCATCGGCAGCCAGCACGGCCTTGGCCATGCCCATCAGCGCCGCGAAGTCGCCGCCGATGCGCACCTGATAATAGGCGTCGGCCAGCGAGGTGCCGCGCCCGGTCAGCGTTTCGGACATCGATTGCGGATCGGCGAATTCCTGCAGACCGCGTTCCTGCATCGTGTTGAAGACCACGATCTTGCAGCCGCGCAGTTTGGCTTCGCGCAGATCGCCCAGCATGCGCGGGTGATTGGTGGCCGGGTTCTGGCCGAAGACGAAGATCGCTTCGGCGTGTTCAAAGTCTTCCCGCGTGATGGTGGCTTTGCCGACGCCGAGCGACAGGCGCAGCGCATCGCCGGAGGATTCGTGGCAGTAGTTGGACGAATCCGGCATATTGTTGGTGCCGAAAGCGCGCGCGAACAGCTGGTAAGGGAAGGCGGCTTCATTGCTGCTGCGTCCCGATGCATAGAACACCGCGCGATTCGGATGCTCCAGCGCGCGCAAGCCTTCGCCAGCCAGCTTGAACGCTTCTTCCCACGCGATTTCGCGGTAAGTGTCGGTGGCGGCGTCGTAGCGCATCGGCGCGGTCAGGCGGCCGAAGCCTTCCAGCTCCCATTCTTCGCGCTGGCGCAGGGAAGTCAGCGTGTTCGCGGCAAAGAATTCCGGCGCGGCGCGGCGCTTGGTCGCTTCGTGCGCGACGGCCCATGCGCCCTGTTCGCAGAAGTCCACCGTCTTGCCGCCCGGCGTGTCCGGATAAGCGCAGCCGGGACAATCGATACCCTGCGGCTGGTTCAGTTTCGTTAGCGTGGACAACGCGGGGAACGGCCCGTTTTCCTGTAAGGCCTTCGCCGTACCGTGCAGCGAGCCAAGGCCGCCGGCTGGCTTGTCGTAAGGACGGATCGGAAACACGCGGTCGTTCATGAGTATTTAGCAAAAAGGTAAGAGGCGGCACTATACCATGGCCTGCATGCTGTATTTGCGTACAGTATAATTTTGCCATGCAAGGTTTTATTCTTACCCGCCATTGGCGCGACACCCGCGACGGCACTGAAATCGAGTTCTGGCTCGCGACGGACGAAGGCCCGCACAAGATCGTGCTGACAGCGCAGCCGTCCGTGGCCTTCGCCGAAGTTGGCCTGCGTTCGGCCATCGAGTCGCAGCTGGAGGGATTGCGCGGCATCGATCTGCGCGAACTGCCGCTGAAAACCTTCCAGCACGAGCCGGTGGTCGGGGTGTACGCCACGCATTACAAGCAGTTGCTGGCGCTGGAGAAGAAGTTGCGGGAGCGCGGCATTCCGCTGTACGAAGCCGATATCCGCCCGCCTGAGCGCTTCCTGATGGAGCGCTTCATCACGGCTGGCGTGGAGGTGGACGGCGACCGCATGAAACCCGCGCCCGCCTACCGTCCCAAACTGAAGATGGTTTCGCTGGATATTGAAACCAGCGCCTTCGAGGATCTGTATTCCATTGCGTTGGAAGGCTGCGGGCAGCGCCAAGTGTACATGCTGGGCCAGCCGCCTGTCGATCAGCCGCAGCAGGACTTCTCGCTCGAATACTGTGAAACGCCGCGCCAGCTGATCGAAAAGCTCAACGCCTGGTTCCGCGAGCACGACCCGGATGTGATCATCGGCTGGAGCGTGGTGCAATTCGACTTGCGCGTGCTGCAGAAGAACGCCGACAAATACAAGGTGCCGCTGCAATTGGGCCGCGAAAGCCGCACTATCGACTGGCGCCAGCACGGCATGCGCGAGGGCTATGTGTTCGCATCCGTACCGGGCCGCATCGTCATCGACGGCATAGAGGCCTTGCGCGCGGCCTCGTGGAGCTTTTCTTCCTTCAGCCTGGAGAACGTATCGCAGGTTATGCTGGGCGAGGGCAAGGACATCGGCGACGCCTACGACAAGATGGCCGAGATCGAGCGCCGCTTCCACGAAGACAAACCGGCGCTGGCCTACTACAACCTGAAGGACTGCGAACTGGTCACGCGCATTTTCGAGAAAGCCAGGCTGATGGCCTTCATTCTCGAACGCGCCCACGTTACTGGCCTGGAGCCGGACCGCATGGGCGGCTCCATCGCGGCCTTCAACTTCTGCTACCTGCCGCGCATGCACCGCGAAGGTTTTGTGGCGCCGAATGTGGGCGAGGTGGCGCCGCAGCCATCGCCGGGCGGCTTCGTACTGGATTCAAAACCGGGGCTGTACGACTCGGTGGTGGTGCTGGATTATAAGAGCCTGTACCCATCCATCATCCGCACCTTCCTGGTCGATCCGGTCGGCATGGTGGTCGGCATGGCGGAAGAGGGGAAGGTGGACACGGTACCCGGCATGCGCGGTGCGGCCTTCTCGCGCGACCGCCACTGCCTGCCGACCATCACGACCCAGCTATGGCAGGGCCGCGACGCGGCCAAGCGCGAAAAGAACGAAGCACTGTCGCAGGCACTGAAGCTGCTGATGAATTCCTTCGTTGGCGTGCTGGGTTCAACGGAATGCCGCTTTTACCATCCCAAACTGATTTCGTCCGTCACGCTGCGCGGTCACGCCATGATCAAGCGCACCGTGGAGCTGGTGGAAGAGGAGGGCTATGACGTCATCTACGGCGACACCGATTCCATTTTCATCTGGCTCAAACGCCGTCACGGCAACGACGAGGCGATGGCCGTTGCGCGCCGCCTGGTCGACAAGATCAATACCTGGTGGCGCACTCACCTGCGCGAAGAATTTGATCTGGAGAGCCATCTCGAAATCGAGTTCGATACCAACTACCAGCGCTTCTTCATGCCGACGATTCGCGGCACGGACATGGGCAGCAAGAAGCGTTACGCAGGGTTGACCGGCGAAGGCGAAATGATTTATCGCGGCCTGGAGGTAGCCCGCAGCGACTGGACCGTGCTGGCGCAGCAGTTCCAGCAAGGCTTGTTCAAGTTGGTCTTCAATTCCGAACCGTACGAGGACTTCGTACGCGAGTATGCGCGCAAGACCTTGTCCGGCGAAATGGATGAACTGCTGGTCTACCGCAAGCGCCTGCGCCAGCGGCTGGACGAATACCAGGTCAACGTGCCGCCGCAAGTGCGCGCCGCCCGCATCGCCGACGAATACAACGCCAGCATGAAACGCCCCCTGCGCTACCAGAACGGCGGCTGGATCAGCTACGTGATGACCAGGAACGGCCCCGAGCCGCTGGAAGTCCAGCGCTCGGCCATCGACTATGAGCACTATCTGAGCAAGCAGCTGGAACCGATTGCCGACTCCATCCTGCTTCCCCTTAACAGCAGCTTCGCCAGCCTGACCACGGCGCAGGGCAATCTGTTCTGATTCCGGATTGTTGATCATCGCAAAAGAAGCAGTGCTCGGAGGAAATCCCTGATCGCCCAAACTGCGACGCGCACCTACTTTCACCTGTTGTTGGCAAGCTCCTGCAAGACTTTCATATATCCGCTAGGATAGTGTGTCGCTTTGACATATTGTTATAATTTGTCGAGCCACCAAGGCAGTGCCCCCATCGCATTAACCTTTGATTCAGGTGAATATGGCCCAGGTACGACAAGCGCAAACCCGACCGGCACCGCGCAGTGCGGAAACGGCGCTCGAGCTAGCTCTCGATGCCGTCCTCTCCCGCCAGCGTGAAGATGGCCACTGGCTGTATGAGCTGGAAGCGGACTCCACGATCACCGCTGAATATGTCCTGCTCGTCCATTATCTTGGCGAAGCCCACAACCCCGAACTGGAAGAACGCATGGGCCGCTATTTGCGGCGCGTGCAGGGCCGCGATGGCGGCTGGCCCCTGTTTCATGATGGCGCGGCCGATATCAGCGCCAGCGTGAAGGCCTACTTCGCGCTGAAGATGCTGGGCGACTCGCCGGACGCGCCCCATATGCAGCGGGCGCGCGCCCGCATCCTGGAATTGGGCGGCGCCGAAAACGCCAACGTCTTCACGCGCACGATGCTGGCGCTGTATGGCATCCTGCCTTGGCGCAGCGTGCCGATGATGCCGGTGGAGCTGATGCTGCTGCCGGTCTGGGCGCCATTCCATATTTCGAAAGTCTCTTACTGGTCGCGTACCGTGCTGGTGCCGCTGCTGGTGCTGAATAGCCTGCGTCCCGTGGCCCGCAATCCGCGTGGCGTGAAGATCGACGAATTGTTCATACATCCAGCCGAGAAGGCCGATTTGCCGCCTTGCGCGCCGCATCAGCACCGCGGCTGGTACGCCATATTCCGCGGCATCGACGTGGTGTTGCGCGCTGGCGAAAAACTGATTCCAAACGGCTTGCGCCGGCGCGCCTTGAAGAAGGCCGAGCAGTTTGTGCGCGAGCGTGTCAACGGTGAGCATGGCCTCGGTGCGATTTTTCCGGCCATGGTTAATGCTGTTTTAATGTTCGATGTGCTAGGCGTGCCGGCTACCGATCCTGATGCGGAGGTAGCGCGCAAATCCATCGATCTGCTGCTGGTGGACCGCGAGGACGAATCCTATTGCCAGCCTTGCCTGTCGCCGGTGTGGGATACGGCGCTGGCCTGCCACGCGTTGCTGGAGGTGTCCAGCTCCAAGGCTTCGGCGGCGGCTGCGCGTGGCCTGAACTGGCTGCGCAGCCTGCAGGTGCTGGATCATCGCGGCGACTGGACGGTGCGTCGTCCGGACGTGCGCCCCGGCGGCTGGGCCTTCCAGTACGAAAACGCCTATTATCCGGACGTGGACGATACCGCCGTTGTGGCCATGGCCCTGCATCGCTTCACGCAAACGCTGGGCGAGCACGTGCCGCATGACGACCCCAAACTGCCGCCATCGAAGGACGCCATCGAGCGTGCGCGCGAATGGGTGGTGGGCATGCAGAGTTCCAATGGCGGCTGGGGCGCTTTCGAGCCTGAGAACACGCACTACTATCTGAATAACATTCCGTTTGCCGACCACGGCGCCTTGCTTGACCCGCCAACGGCGGACGTGTCGGCGCGCTGCCTGTCCATGCTGGCGCAGATGGAGGGCGGCGTCACCAGCCCGGAAGCGCAGCTGGCGCTGAATTACCTGCTGGACGAGCAGGAAGACAATGGCAGCTGGTTCGGCCGCTGGGGCACCAATTATGTGTACGGGACCTGGAGCGTGCTGTGCGCGCTGAATGCCGCTGGCCTGGATGCGGACCATCCAGCCATGAAGCGCGCGGGCCAATGGCTGCTCAGCGTCCAGAACGACGACGGCGGCTGGGGCGAAGGCGGCGACAGCTACCGCATTGACTACAACGGTCACGAGAATTCGATCAGCACACCATCGCAAACGGCATGGGCCATCATGGGCCTGATGGCGGCAGGCGAGGGCGATAACGAAGCCATTGAGCGCGGCATCGCCTATCTGGTTTCCACGCAGCGCGAAGACGGCACCTGGGAAGAGGAACACTTTACGGCTGTTGGCTTCCCGCGCGTGTTCTACCTGCGCTACCACGGCTACGCGCATTACTTCCTGCTGTGGGTCCTGGCACGCTACGCCAACCTGCGCCGCGACGGAGCCGCTCCAACGCGCTGGGGGATGTGATCGGCGCGCCTGTCCTTGTCCTCACGGGCATGGCGTTCGAAGCGCGCATCGCCGATGCGGAAGTGATCTATGGCCTGCGCGGCGAGGCGCTGGAGCGCGCTTTAACTGCGCGTTTGCAGCAGCCCTGCGCGGGGCTGATCAGCTTTGGCGTGGCGGGCGGGCTGGCGCCTTCATTGAAACCCGGGGCGATCGTCATCGCTGACCGCATCTCGACGCTTGCCGAAACAATTCCTACCGATTCGCTCTGGACCGCCGAGTTGCTGCGCGCTTTGCCGGGCGTGGCGTTGGGGCCGTTGGCAGGCGTGGATGCGCCGATCGCGGCGGTGGACGACAAGGCCGGCATGTACGCAGCGCTGGGTGCGCTGGCGGCGGATATGGAATCGCACATCGGCGCCCGCGCGGCGCGGCAGGCTGGCGTGCCGTTCGCCGCCTTGCGCGTGGTGATCGATCCGGCTGAGCGTCCCGTTCCGCCGGCTGCGGTGGCGGCATTTGGCGTCGATGGGCGGACTGACGTCAGTGCGCTATTAGGCAGCCTGTTGACGCGTCCCACGCAATTGGGAGCACTGATGCGGCTGGGCCGCGATTCCGCGCAAGCGCGCACCGCGCTGGGCCAGGTGCGCGCGCGGCTGGGTGAGCGTTTCGCCCTGCCGGACGCGCTGGCCTGAGCCGCGCGGCCCGCGTGCGCCGGCGCGAATGCGTGCCCGTCAGCGCGCCGCCGGCTGTTGCGGCGCCGGCTCGGCAGGCTGCTGCTGTGGCGGCGGCACYGGTGTGGCGCCGGACTGTGGCGCCTCGGCTGGCTTGCCCTCATCCGGTTCCTCATACTGCGGCAGGCCGCCTTCCTTACCCTGTCCCAGACGGTTGCGGCGCTGCTGCATATAGGCGTCGCGCACGAAGGTGTATTTATCCAGCGCCGCCTGCTCCAGCAAATCCGTGGCACCCAGATAATTGGCGCGCGTATTGACGATGTTCACCGCGCGCATGGGAATCGCGTAATCCGAATCCACATAGGTCACAGGATCAAAGTACATATCCACGCCCACGCCCACGCCATCGCGGAACGAGCTGGGACCGAACAGCGGCAGCACCAGGTAAGAGCCTGAAGGCAGGCCCCAGGTCCCCAGCGTCAGGCCGAAGTCCTGTGAATGCTTGGGAATGCCTGCCTGTGTGGCGAAATCCAGAATACCAAGCAGGCCGAAAGTAGTGTTCATCGCCACCCGCATCAGGCTTTCGAAACCATCGCCCACTTTCCCCTGCAGGAAGTTATTGACCGTATTGCCCACGTCGCCCAGGTTGCCGAAGAAGTTCGTCACGCCCGTGCGGACGAAGGATGGTGTGACGGACTGATAGCCCTGCGCCACCGGCTTCATGACATGCGTGTCCAGCGTATCGTTAAAGCTGAACATGCTGCGGTTGAACGATTCCAGCGGATCGCCCGGAGTAGGGCTTTGCACGGTGGCGCAACCGCCCAGCAGGGCGCACAGGATCACGGCGGAACAACTAGTCGTTGGCTTCATGGAGGTCAATCCCCGACAGAGGTTTTGCGGCCCGCACTGCTCACCAGTTCCAGGCTGCCCTCGTCGTCCTGCAGATCCGGCGGGATGGGCGTGCGCACGGTATCGCGCGGACGGCCCAGCAGGATAGGCTGGAAGAAAACGGCGCCAATCAAGGTACACGCAAGCGCCAGGGCCAGCAGCTGGCCCATACTGGCCGTGCCGGGGTGATGTGAAAAACTCAGACTGCCGAACGCCGCGGCGGTGGTGGCTGCGCTGAACAGCACCGCATGCGTCAGGCTCGATTGCAGCAAATGGGTCTGGCCCGCGCGCCAGGCCATCACATAATAAATTTTGAAGGCGACGCCAACGCCAAGCAGCAGCGGCAGCGCGATCACATTGGCGAAATTCAGCGGCAGGTCGATCAGCACGCAGACTTCCAGCGTGACCAGGGTGGATACCAGCAGCGGCACCAGCGTGCGCAGCACGTCGCCGAAGCGGCGCAGCGTAATCCACAGCAGCAGGGTAATCGACAGCAGGGCATAGCCGGTGGCCTTGCCGAAGGCGCCCATGATGGTGTCGGCCGATCCGCGCACGGAAATCGGACCGCTGGCAGCGCGCGGATCGGCGCGCAATACGGCATCGATGAACTGGTCGAGCGTATCGGGGAAATCGTCGCTGTCCGGCGCCGGCAGGCGCGGCGTAATCGAGACGAGGGCGCGGCCATCCGGTGTGACCCAGTCGCGCACCAGGGCCGGCGGCACATCCTTCACGCTGACTGGCTGCGCTTGCAGGGCCAGTTGCAGGCGGGCTAGCGACAAGCGCAGTGGCAGCGCGATCGCCGCTTCGGCGCGGTCACGCTGGCGGGGATCGGCGCCGGCCAAGCGCTGCACGGCTTTGGCGAGGCGCAGGGCAGGAGCACTGCCGGCGCCGGGATGATCTTCCGCCGCCAGTTCCAGCTGGCTGCCCAGGCGCTTCAGAGCTGCGACGCGCAGGGCATCGCTGGCTGCGGCGGCCGTCGGCTGGGCCAGTATTGGCGACAGTACGGCCGAAGCGGCGGAAATCAGCGGCAGCTTGGCTTCCTGATCTTCCGGCACAAGACTGTACAGGGTGATGGTGCGCAGGACTTCCGGCACGGCAGCCAGGCGCTTCGCCGTTTTTTGCGCATCGTCCAGCGAAGGCGCCAGCACGCTGACGTCTTCCGTACCCGCTTCCGGCGCATCGGCCAGCGCGCGCAGCGTGGCCATCGATTCGGAATTCGGATCTTTCAGGTTGAGCGGATCGAAGTCGAAGCGCAGATGGGTCAGCAGAGGCACACCGGCCAGGATCAGCACCCCTGCGCCGATCAGCACCGCATTGCGGTGGCGCTCAAAGAATTCGTCGGCGGGAGCCAGCCAGCGCACCGAAGGCAGCGTTGGCTCGCCGTGCGGACGGAAGACGCTGATCAGCGCCGGCAGCAGTGTCAGCGTGAAGAAGAAGGCTACCAGCATACCGGCACCGGCGATCAGCCCCAGCTCCGCCACGCCGCGATAATCGGTAGGCAGGAAGCAGAAGAAGGCGAGGGCGGTGGCCGCAGCGGCCAGTGCCAGCGGCCCGCCTGCCACGGCGGCGCTGCGTTCCAGTGCCAGATGCAGGGTAGGGTGCTCGTGGCGCTCGGCGCGGTAACGCACGCCGAACTGGATGCCGAAGTCGCCGCCCAGGCCGATGAACAGTACGGCGAAGGCCACCGAAATCATATTCAGCGAGCCGACCATGGCCAGGCCCAGGGCCGCTGTCACGATCAGGCCTGCAATCAGGCTGATAAGCACGGCGGCGATCAGTTTGGTCGACCGCAGTGCCAGCCAGAGGATGACGATCACCAGCAGCAGGGTCAGAACGCCGTTCAGGATGGCGCCTTCCGCCACGGACGCGAATTCCTCGTCGGCCAGCGGCTGCGGACCGGTCAGGCGTACCGTTGCGTTGAATTTGCGCGACAGGTCGAGCCGGGCCGCGCTGGCGCGAATCAGGTCACTGGCATCGCCACCGGCGGCGAGGTTGGCGAAATCGAGTTTTGGTGTGATGGCGACGAAGGCGCTGGCTTGCGTCGGCTTGTCTTTTGGCTGAGTATCCAGGTCCATCCACGACAGGGCGGCGTGCTGGCCGGCCAGTGTGCCTTCAATCGCCGCGGCGCTGCGCTCGAGCAGGCTGGCCATGTCCTCCAGCTTGACCTGGCCTAATTGCAGAGGCAGGGCCAGCGTGGTGGACAAGGTATCGGACAAGCCGCGCAGCGAAGGGTCGCGCTGTAGAAGCCCAATCAGCGGCTTGGCTTCCTGTAATTGTGCGGTGAGCTTTTGTACCTCTTCGGTGGGCAGGAACATCAGGCCCGCGCGGCCGAAATATTCACCGCCGCCGGGACGGCTCACGGTGCGGAATCGTTGGGTTTGCGTTTCCAGATCAGCAGCCAGTGCGTCGGCAGCGGCATCGGCCAGTTCGCGTGCGGGCGCCTGCACCACGGCCAGGATCATCTGGCGCCGCTGCGGGAAGGCTTTATCGATGGCAGCGTCACGCAGAGCCCAGGGCGCGTTCGACTCCAGCAGGCGGTCAATGTCTGTGTCGATGGCGAAGTGCCGGGCTGCGTATATACCGCTGAGTAGAGTAAGCACCGAGGCGACGGCGATCGTGATCCCGGCGCGGTGCACGGCAATACGGACCAGGCGGATGAGCAGTGCTGTCAGCATGAGCAGTGGGCGGCTGGCTCGCGGCGTGAAATGGAAGAACCAGTATAGCAGCAGCTGCCGTTCTCATGGCAATCATGCCAACGTTGCGCGGGCAAGCGCGTTATACTGGGACGGACCGCCGCGTTCCGCGGCATTGTTGAGTGAAGCCGCCTATGAAAAACTATGCAGCCCTGATGCCTCTTGCCGCCGTGCTGGCGGCCGCGCCCGCGCTGGCCCAGAACCAGGCCACACCGGACGCGCTGGTACGTGCCGCCGTGGAAAACGTGGTGGGGACCATCCAGTCCGATCCCGCCACCCGCGGTGGTGATATGGCCAAGATCACAGCCGTCGTGCAGCAGAAGTTCCTGCCTTATACGGACTTCCAATACACGACGAAGCTTGCTGTTGGCAAGGCGTGGAGTACCGCCACGCCTGAGCAACGCCAGCAGTTGTTCCAGCAGTTCCAGGCTTTGCTGGTGAAGACCTATGCGTTGTCGCTGTCGCAGATGCGCGAGCAGAACGTGAAGTTCCAGTATGTGCCCGTGAAAGGTGGGGCCAGCGCGAACGACACCGTCGTGCAGACGCATGTGGTGACCAATGGCGAGGATATGGCGATTGAATATCGCCTCACGCGCACCCAGAACGGCTGGAAGATTTACGACATCAATATGATGGGCGCCTGGCTGATCGAGATCTATCGCAAGCAGTTTGCCGATATCGTGGCGCGCGATGGGGTGGACGGTTTGCTCAAGTTCCTCGACCGCCACAACAAGGCTGGCGCCTGAGTTCACGGGGCGGCCTCGCGCGGGCCGCTGCTGCGCTTCCATCGGTGCAGTTCGAGCCATTGCCATGACAGCAGTGCCGGCACGCCGAACAGGATTTCCCGCGCACGTTTGACCAGGGCCAGCGACAGCGCGATCTCGGAGCTGATGCCGAGGATTTCGCCCAGCATCAGCACCACCGCTTCCTGCACGCCGAGGCCCGCCGGCACAAAGAAAGCCATTTGCCGCGCCGCCTGCGTCAGCGCTTCAATGAATAAGGCTTGCCACAGCGTGGCCTCATGGCCAAGCAGGGTCAAGGCGAACCACACTTCCGCAGTACCCAGCAACAATCCACCCAACTGCCATGCCATTGCCGTAAGCAGGACGCCGGGACGCCGCACCAGCGATTTGATATGCGCGTCGAGTTTCGCGCCGTCGCCCAGTGCGCCGAACTGGTCGCCGAAGACTTTTTGCGCCAGGCCGCCGAGTCTTGCGAAGATGGCGCCGTGGTGCAGGGCGAGGGCGAAGATGATTGGCCCGGCCAGCGACAGCACCAGGCCGCCGATGATCGCCCAGCCGTAACGGGTGCCGTCGATGGACATCAGAAGTCCCAGCACCCCCAGCACGGTGAAGGCGTAGTAGGAGAACATGGTGACCATCACTTCCGTGACGATGCTGGCGGCGATGGCGCCGGTGTCGCTCATTCTTAATCGCGCGAGGCGGATGCCAACCAGTTCGCCGCCGACACTGGCAGTCGGCAGCAGGCGGTTGACGGCTTCGCGCACCATCGCGGTCCACCACAGGAAGGGGAGCGGCGCGCGCTCGTGCGGCAGGGCGGCGTGCAGCAAGGTGCGCCAACCCTGGGCGTCCAGCAGGAGCGGCAGCGCGTGCAGCGGCAGCAGCAGGAGCAGCGGCCAGCCAGCCTGGGCGACCACGCTCATCACATCCGCTGCACCTTCATGAATGACCAGCGCAGTCAGGCCAACCAGGCCAACCAGCGCAAACAGATAAGCCAGCCGCTTCATCGTACAGCGCGCCCAAGAGGGCCGGTGCCGCCCGCTGGCTCACCAGCCGCTGCAGCGTCGTGCGCCGCTGCGATGTCGCCCCGGGTCGAAGCAGGCACGCGCAGCGGAACGGCGCCGTCGGCACCAACGGGTGCTGGGGCGCGTGGTGCATCGCTTCCGGAACTCATCGCGGCGATGGCGTCCTGCGGCCTGGCCACGTCGGCGCGGACTGCCGCGGGATCGCCTGGCGCGTCGGTGTTCGCGTGGTGCGCGGGATTGCTTGGCGCATCGCTGTGCGTGTGGTGCGCGGGATCGCATAGCGCATTGTTGTGCGCGTGGCGCGCGGGAATGGCGTCGACGGGCTGAGGCGGCGCGGCGCGGCGGGAAAGCGGCGAGCCGGAAAGCAGCACGTCGGTAAAGCCGCCGCGCGGGAGAGCGAGGGCGTCGAGGGCGGCGCGGACGCGGGGGGACAGCAGGGCGGCCAGTTCGTCGGCGTGGCGGTAGTCGGACATGGTGGAGGTGATCGGCACGGCGCTGGCGACGGCGGGGTGGAAGTAGATTTCGGTGACGCCGGGACCGAGCCGCGAGAGAGCGGCCAGCACGGCTGCTTCGTCCATGGCGCCGCTGGACTCGATACCGACCACGTAATCATTATGCGCAATGCCCGCTGCGCGCAGACGGCGGCGCAGCAGCAATAGCCACGGCCGCAGCCACCACGGCGCGCTTGCCTCCAGCGGCAGGCGAATCGCGCGCATGCCGTACTGACGGCCGATCTGCAGGATCAGCGACAGAATCGTCGGATGCAAATGGAAGTGCTTGTGGCAGTTGACGTGATCGAGCGGCAGGCCAGTCGCAGCAAAGGCTTCAAACTGCGCGCGGATTTCCGCCGCGAGCTGACGGCGTACATGGGGCAGGAAGAAGAAGCGAACGCCGTTGCCTACCATATCGTCACTGAACCGGCCGTGTGCATCGACCAGTGCGGGGACAGCGGCAGGGGAGAGTGTGGGCGCCCCATCGGCCAGAACCAGATGAAGACCGACGCGCAAGCCCGGCAGGCGCCGCGCACGCGCGACGGCATCGGCCGCGGCGGGAGCGGAAACCATCAGGCTGGTGGCGTTCAGGACGCCGTCGCGGTACGCCAGTTCGACACCTTCGTTCACGGCGGCGTGCAGACCGAAGTCGTCCGCCGTGAAGATCAAGCCGCGCGGCGAGGCCGCTGTGTCAGGCGAAGACAGCTCAGGCCTCGTGCGATCGCAGGAAGTGGAAGAATTCGACACCTTCGCGCAGGCGGCGCTTGGTCATTTCCCAGCTGCCCAGCATCTCGCGCACGATCTCCCAGATTTTGCTGGGGCGGAAGTAGAAGCGTTTGTAGAACACTTCCACGCTGTGATAAATCTCTTCGCGCGACAGATGCGGATAGCTCAGTGCCGACAACTGCACGCCCTGGTCGTTCACCAGGCTGATGACCTTGCGGTCCTTCAGCCAGCCATTCTCCATGGCCTGCTGATACAGCGTGGTGCCGGGATACGGCGCGGCCAGCGACACCTGGATGGTGTGCGGATTGATGTCCTGTGCGTAGCGGATGGTCTTCTCGATCGTATCCTGGGTTTCGCCCGGCAGGCCGAGAATAAAGGTACCGTGAATCGTGATGCCCAGTTCACGGCAGTCGGACGTGAAGCGGCGTGCGATATCGGTGCGCAGACCCTTCTTGATGTTCAGCAGGATCTGGTCGTCGCCGGATTCGTAGCCTACCAGCAGCAGGCGCAGGCCGTTTTCCTTCATGATCTTCAGAGTGCTGTAAGGGACATTGGCCTTGGCATTGCAGGACCACATCATGCCCAGCTTACCCATGCCGCGTGCGATTTCTTCAGCACGTGGACGGAAGTCGGTGAAGGTGTCGTCGTCGAACATGATCTCCTTCACTTCCGGCATGTTCTCCTTGATCCATTTGACCTCGGCCAGCACGTTTTCGGCCGAACGGGTGCGATAGCGGTGGCCGCCCACGGTCTGTGGCCACAGGCAGAAGGTGCAGCGCGAACGGCAGCCGCGGCCCGTGTAGATCGAGACGTAAGGATGCTTGAGGTAACCGATGAAGTAATTTTCCACCTTCAGGTCGCGTTTGTAGATCGGTGCGACGAAAGGCAGTTCGTCCATGTTCTCGATCATCTCGCGCGGCGGGTTGTGCTTGATCGTGCCGTCGGCCAGCTTGTAGCTCAGGCCCGTGATCTCGGACAGCGGGCGTCCCTCCGCCACTTCCTTGCACGTGTAGTCGAATTCTTCGCGGCAGATGAAGTCGATGGCCGGGCTGTCACCCAGGGTCGCATCCGGTTCCACGGCAGCTTTTGCGCCGACCAGGCCAATCAGGAACGAAGGCTTGCGCGCTTTCAGCGCTTCGGCGAACTTCACGTCGGTCGGGAAGGACGGCGTGCTGGTGTGGATGATGATCAGCTCATACTCGTCGCAGATTTCCAGCGTCTGTTCGACGGTCAGTTCATCGGCGGGCGCGTCGAGCAGGCGGCTGCCCGGCACCATGGCCGCAGGCTGGGCCAGCCAGGTCGGATACCAGAACGATTTGATTTCGCGTTTGGCCTGGTAGCGCGAACCGGCGCCGCCGTCGAAACCGTCAAAGGAAGGTGCCTGCAGAAATAAGGTTTTCATTGCGACCTTTCGGGAAGCGGTTGTGCATCATGCACGGACAAGGTTTGCTGACGCCAGCGAACGCGCGAGCCGCTCAAGGCGGCGGCCCATTCGGCCAGCAGCAGGGCGTCGCGCAGCGGGGCTCGCAGTGCGGCGCTGAAGGAACCGGCTTGCCAGCTGCGCACAATGGCGCCGGCCAGCAGCAGTGCCCAGCCGGTCTGGCCGGGCGCGATCGCGAGGCCGAGCAGGAGCATTGGCCAGGTGAACGTAATGAAGGTGAAGGCGAAACCTGCTGGGTTCAGCGAGCGGATCGTGCGCATCCAGCGCAGCTCGTGGCGCCACAGGTCCTTCAGGGTTTTTTCGGTGACGTCGGTGGTTACCACGACGTCGGAGAGTACGGTCGTCAGGCCTTGCTGGCGCGTGAGTTCGCCGAGCCAGTAGTCGTCGGCCAGGCGGTCTTTTAATGCGCTGAAGCCGCCGATGGCGTTCAGTGCGTCGCGTCGCAGCGCAATCGTTGCGCCGAACGCGAAGCTGCGCGAGCCGCCGGCGTGGGCGACGTGCACGGATGGTGCGAACCAGTCGTCGATGAATTGCACGCCGAGTTGCGGCCAGCCTTTAGCGGCGGCGCGGCCTTTATATAAACAGGTGACGACACCGGTCTTTACGTCGGCCAGCGGGGCGGTGACGCGCACCAGATAATCGTTCGGCACGGCGATGTCGCTGTCGGCCAGCACGAGCCAGTCGTGGCGGGCGTGCGGCATCATGTTCAGCAGGTTGCTGACTTTGGGGTTGCTGCCGTGCGTAGCTGGATCGATTGCCAGCGCAATATCGCGCTGCGGATAGTCGGCTTGCAGGCGGCGCACCACGGTGACTGCGGGATCGTTCGCATCCCGCACGCCGAACACGAGCTGGTAGGACGGATGCGATTGCTGGCAGAACGTCGCCAGGTTCTCATACAGCCGCGGCTCCGCTCCGCACAGCGGCTTAAGCACCGTGACCGGGTGCGCAGCAACCAGTGCGTCCGACGGCATGGACGGCACGCGAACTGACGCCGGCGCGTCGATGGCGGAATTTTGCGCGGCTGCGGTGCCGAGCGCGGGCGAACGGGCATGGCGCGCGCGCGTGGTGGCGAGCGTGGCGAGCAGGGCATAGGCCGTGGCGGCTGCGCTGAGCGCGCCGCCGGCCAGCACTGCCGTGTCCATTAGCGGCCTCCTGCCTCGGCGGGAGCGGCAGCAGGAGCAGCGGCGCCGCGTGTTGCAGCTTTGCGGTTGCCGATTTCGTCCAGGCGGATCGCAACTTCCTTGTTGTAGTTGAATTCCGCAGGACGCTGCTTGTCGAGCGCGATATCCGGCGCCATCGGGCCATCGGTCTTCACGCCGCGCAGGTTGACCATCATGGCTTTCAGCGGATTCTTGATGGTGTCGGTCACCGCAGTAGCTTCGTAGCCGCTGTGGACCATGCAATTCGCGCACTTCTCGTAATTGCCGGTGCCGTATGCATCCCAATCGGTTTCTTCCATCAGCTCCTTGAAGGTGGCGGCATAGCCTTCACCCAGCAGGTAGCAGGGACGCTGCCAGCCAAACACGGTGCGCGCCGGATTGCCCCAAGGCGTGCAATGGTAGGTCTGGTTCCCGGCCAGGAAGTCCAGGAACAGCGACGACTGGCTGAACGCCCAATTCTTGCCGCCGCGGCCGCGCGCAAGAATATCGCGGAACAGCTGGCGCGTTTTGGAACGGGTGAGGAAGTGTTCCTGATCCGGCGCGCGTTCATAGGCATAACCCGGCGACACGGTAATGCCGTCCACGCCCATGTCTTTCAGCGTGTCGAAGAAGTTCGCGACATTCTCCGGAACCGCATCGTTGAACAGCGTGCAGTTGATGTTGACGCGGAAGCCGCGTGCCTTGGCGGCCTTGATCGCGGCCACAGCGCGGTCGTACACGCCTTCCTGCGACACCGAGTGGTCGTGCATTTTCTGGTCGCCGTCCAGGTGAACGGACCAGACGAAATAAGGGCTGGGTTCATACTGGTCCAGCTTCTTTTCCAGCAGCAGGGCATTGGTGCAAAGGTAGACGAAGCGCTTGCGGGCGATGATGCCCTTCACGATAGCCGGCATATCTTTGTGCAGCAGCGGTTCGCCGCCTGCAATCGACACCACCGGCGCTCCCGATTCATCCACCGCCTGCAGGCATTCCTCGATCGACAAGCGCAGGTCCAGGATAGGGTCCGGATAATCGATCTTGCCGCAGCCATTACAAGCGAGGTTGCAGCGGAAGAGCGGTTCCAGCATCAGGGCCAGCGGGTAGCGCTTGCGGCCAGACAGTTGCTGGCGCACGATGTAGCTGCCCACGCGGACAGCCTGCAGAAGAGGTATCGCCAAAATCAGCCTCCAGAAAAATCCAGAAAAAATCTTCAGACAGAAACCGGCTGTACATCAGCCAGTTCGGCAGGCAGGCGGAACTCAGCGTGTTCCTCCTTGCCGTCCATTGTAGAGACATTTACCGGACCTAGCTTGCGCAGGGCATTCAGCACATCCTCCACCATGGCTTCCGGCGCCGAAGCACCGGCCGTAACGCCGACCACATTGGCACCGCGGACCCAGGCCGGGTCAAGCTCGCTGCCATCTGCGATCAGGTAACTTGGCACACCCATCTCCGTTCCGATCTCACGCAGGCGGTTCGAATTGGAGCTGTTGGTGGCGCCGATCACGAGGATAACATCAACCAGCTTTGCTAGCTGGCGCACTGCACTTTGCCGGCTTTGGGTCGCGTAGCAGATGTCCTTGGTATCGGGACCGACGATGTTCGTGAAGCGCTTTTCCAGCGCAGAGATGATGTTTTTCGTGTCGTCCACGCTGAGCGTGGTCTGGGTGACGTAGGCCAGCGGCGCATCGTTATCCAATGCGAGTGTGGCGACGTCGGCTTCGGTTTCGACCAGGATCACCTCGCCGGGGATCTGGCCCATGGTGCCTATTACTTCTGGATGACCTGCGTGGCCGATCAGGAGCACAGTGCGGCCGCTTGCAGCATATTGGCGGCCCTGGTTGTGGATCTTGATGACGAGTGGGCAGGTGGCATCGATCGGCCGCAACTGGCGATCCTCGGCTTCGGCTTCCACCGAAGCGGGCACGCCGTGGGCGCTGAAGACTGTGACCGCATCTTTCGGTACAGACTCCAAGGACTCGACAAAAACCGCGCCTTTGCGTCGCAAGCCTTCGACCACGTGCTTGTTATGCACGATCTCGTGGCGCACAAAGACGGGGGCACCGAACTTGATCAGTGCGCGGTCCACAATCTCGACCGCTCGCACTACACCAGCACAGAACCCGCGCGGTTGGGCAAGAATCACCTGCATCAGAGACTCCCTTCTTTCCGGACGTCCAGCTCAATGTGTTTACTGAAAATAACAACATTTATGGCACAACAGGACTTACTATATACCGGTATCGGATTGTGTGCACTTTTCGCAACCTACTTTTTGTCTCCAAGCAGAAACTTCATGGTCGAAGATGACATTCTTGTGACCGGCGCGTCCGGTTTTCTTGGCTCAGCCGTAGTACGCAAGGCGCTGGATCGGGGCCTGCGGGTACGCGTGCTGGTGCGCGCCAACAGCCCGCGCCGCAACCTGGACGGGTTACCCGTACGGGTGGTCGTGGGCGATATGCGCGATGCGGCGTCGATGCGTGAAGCCATGCGGGGTGTAAGGTATTTATGCCATGTGGCTGCGGACTACCGCTTGTGGGCGCCCGACTCCGAGGAAATCGTAAGGGCCAATACCGAAGGCACGCGCGCGGTGATGGAAGCGGCACTGGCCGCCGGCGTTGAGCGCGTGGTGTATACCAGCAGCGTGGCGACCTTGCGCGTGGCTGGCGCGACCGCGCCGGTTGCCGAGGATGCGGGTATGGCGGCCGAGGAAGCCATCGGCGGCTATAAGCGCAGCAAGGTGATGGCCGAGCGGCTGGTGGAGCGGATGATCGCCGAACAGGGGCTGCCTGCGGTAATCGTTAACCCCTCAACGCCAGTAGGGCCTCGTGATGTTCGTCCAACACCGACCGGGCGCATTATTGTGGAAGCGGCGTCGGGCAAGATGCCGGCCTTTGTCGATACGGGGCTCAATCTGGTGCATGTGGATGATTGCGCCGAGGGGCACTTCCTGGCGCTGGAGCGTGGACGCGTGGGCGAGCGTTACATTCTTGGCGGGCAGGATGCCACCTTGCGCGAAATTCTCGGCGAGATCGCGTCGCTGAGCGGGCGCCGTGCGCCAAGCGTGGAACTGCCACGCTGGCCGCTCTATCCTTTGGCGCATCTTGCCGAAGGCGCGGCGCGGCTGACGGGGCGTGAGCCTTTCCTGACCGTGGACGGTCTGAAGATGTCGCGCTACCGTATGTTCTTCACTTCAGCGAAGGCGCAGCGCGAGCTGGGTTATGCGCCGCGTCCATATCGCGAAGGTCTAAGCGACGCCCTGGGCTGGTTCCGCGCCGAAGGCTATCTGCATTAGCGCAGGAACTTGAGCGCGAGACTGGCGAGGCGCGGCACGGTGTTCGGGCGCAGCAGGCGCGTATCGTAGCCCGCCATGCGCCGCTCGTTCTCTTCCAGGCACAAGGCAATCAATGCCTTCGGCTCCAGCGGATCGGCCACCGCGCCCGATCCGGTCATGGTGAAGTTGGCGTCATTCGCGCTGCCATCGGCATCGATGCCGCGCGCAATGCCGATGCGCTCCCAGATCAGGAAAGCCCATACGCGCATCACCTTCAGCGCAAACAAAGGACGGCGCCACCATGGCAGCTGGCGCTTGTACCACGCGGCCCAGTTGACGAAGAACAGAATGTGGCGGCCTTCCTCCTGGATCACCGGCTCAAAAGTCTCCACCAGTTCGGCCGGGAAGTAACCGGAGCGTTTGGCCGCAGCAAACAGGCCAAAGGCAAAGAAGCTGTCGATGCATTCGCTGTAGCCGGTGACCAGCCAGCCCCATTCCGGATCATCCGGCGGTGGATAGTCGGGTTCGGGAGCAAGCTTGATGCCGTAAGCCTCAACCAGTTTGGAGAGCACGACTTTGTGGCGGGCCTCTTCGTCCGCATCCATATCGAGGGCGCGGCGCAGCAGCGGGTCTTGAACGGTTTGCGCGAAGGTGCGCACGCGGATGGATGCGCGGCCTTCGGTCTGTACGGCGATATCCCAGATCGGCAGTGAGGTCACTCGATTGAGCGCGTCAGGCTCCAGCTTGGGCCAGTCGATCACGGCAGGCTTGTACGGATTATGCGTCTGCAGCAGCAGCTCGCAGAACATGCGCAAGTGGCGTTCGGAACCGGGACGCACGGGATCGGGCGAAGGGTCCGCCCAGTTGCGCATGGCGTGATCCGCCTGAAGAATGTGATCGACCATCAGACTTGCCTCCTATGGGATTGGCTTACCGTCGGATGGATTGTACAGCGGCTTTCAAAAATTTTTTTCCCGCGTCGAGCACTTCCTGCTGCGCGGCTTCGGTCGGCATGGCGCGCGCCATCATGATGGTGCCGATCAATTGAGCCTTGAAAGCCCAGGCCAGCGCTTCGCTGCCCAGCTTTTCGGTCAGGATTGCCACCAGTTTGCGCTGTTCGCGTTCGAATACTTCCTTGATCTCTTTGTCGCCGCGCGCGATCTCGGCGCCGATGGCGGGAATCACGCAGCCGGACTCGGTACGCTGTGCATGGCTCAGGCTCAGGTAGCGGTCGATTTCGAATTCCAGCCATGCTTCCGGTGAAGTATGGGGATTGGCTTCATAGATGCCGCGCGTGCGTTCCAGCTCACTTTCCACCAGCGCCTTGAGCAAGTCGTTTTTCGATGAGAAGTTACTGTAGAAGGCGCCGCTGGTCATGCCGGCAGCGGCCATCAGCGCGTCCACGCCAGTGGCCGAAAAGCCTTTATTTTTGATGACCTCACCGCTGGTCTTCAGTAATTCCTTGCGGCGCTCTTCCTTATGGCCGGGTGGGTATCGCATGCATCCTCCACGTCAAAACGTGTCCATGATAATGGAAGCGGACCGGGATGCAACCGGCCCGCGCGCTTCACATTACTGGTACAGCGGGTTGCCCTGGACGTAGACACGTACGCCCTGGGTGTTCAGCTTCGGCGCCAGCGCTGACAGATCAACCACGGTCTGGCCAGGATAGGTTTCGAAGTGCCAGGTGACCGAATCGGTGCCGTTGGTGAACTCGATGGTTTCGCCATCGGTCACATTGATGCTGTGCGTCGCGGCAGTCACCGCGATCTGGCGATCGGCGCTGCCGGCAGGGGCGATACGGCCGTAGTCGCCGACGGTGCCGGTGAGGCTATGGGCGAAGGCGGCGCCGGAGATGGCGGCGAGGGAAAGGGCGGCGAGAGCCAGTTTCAGGTTTTTCATTTTGTTCTCCTAAGAGGTTGGTCAGTGTGCGTCGAAGGAGTCAACACGGATTTCGCAATGGACCGCGCCGACAACACAGGCATGATAGCATAACGATCGTTATTTAATCGCGGAGGCCTTATGAAGATGCTTTACTTGCAAGATCTGGAGCCGGGCCAAAAGTACCGTTCCGGCAAATTGACTGTAAGCGCGGAGCAGATCAAGGCATTCGCCGCCGAGTTCGATCCGCAGCCTTTTCACCTGGACGAGATGGCGGCAAGGGACACGATCTTTCGTGGCCACGCTGCGAGTGGCTGGCATACGGCGGCGCTGACCATGCGCCTTCTGGTGGATAGCGAGTTTCGTCCGGCTGGCGGTATCGTTGGTGCGGGATTCGAAGAGTTGAAGTGGCCGTTGCCGGTGCGTCCCGGCGATGCCTTGCACGCCGAATTCGAGGTTCTTGAAGTGCGCGCTTCGAAATCGCGTCCGGAGCAGGGCATTGCCAAGGTTCGCGGCACCACGTTCAATCAGGAAGATCAGGCGGCACAAGTGTTTGTCGCCAATCTGATCGTGCAACGCAGGAGTGAGTCATGAACGAGTTTGTAAAGCGCGTGCTGGATGCGCATGGTGGCCTGGCGCGGTTCAGGCAGTTCAATACGGTGCAGGTGGATGTGGTCAGCGGCGGTGGTTTGTGGCCGCTGAAAGGACTGATCCAGGATTCGAACACGCGCACCATGACCGTCGCGTTGCACGAGGAATTTGCCTCCGTGACGCCGTTCGGACAGCCGAACTGGCGCACCAATTTCCGGCCCGAGCGGGTGGCAATCGAAACCCTTGATGGCGAAGTGGTGAAGGAGTTGAGTGATCCGCGCGTCAGCTTCGATGGCCACACAATGAATACGCCGTGGAATCCGCTGCACCGCGCCTACTTCAACGGCTACGCGATGTGGACCTATCTGACGTCGCCGTTCTTCCTGGCCATGCCAGGCTTTGAAATGGAGGAGATCGCGGCGATCGAAGAAGATGGCGAACAATGGCGCGGCCTGCGCGTGCGCTTCCCCAAACATATCGCCAGCCATTGCGAGGTGCAGGACTTCTATTTCGGGCCGGACCTGCTATTGCGCCGGCACGACTACCAGGTTGATGTTGCAGGTTCGTTCCCCGCAGCGCAATACATCGACGGCCACATCGAAGTCCAGGGCCTGATGATGCCAACCCGCCGCCGGGCCTACCTGCGCGGGCCGGACATGAAAGCGGTGCGCGATTTGCTGATGGTATCGATCGACTTCGAAGGCTACGTCTTCACCTAAGCGCGCCAGATCCTCCCCAGAAGCTTGATGCGGCGGGTGTGACGCCGAAACGTCAGTCGTTGACCAGGGCTTTCACTGCTTCGACGATGAGATTGCGCACTGCGGCGGCCGGCAGGTGAGGCAGGCAGCCTTCCGGCGAGCCTTCGCTGCCGATACTCGCCATCTTCAGCACCAGCAGCAGCACCTGCTCCGGCGGGAAGCGTTTGGTGACGATACCGGCTTCCTGAGCGCGCACAATGGCCGCGACTTTCGTTTGCATGGCCTGCTGTTCGATTGCAGACGCGTGTTCCGGTGCGCTGCGCTCCAGCGTGCGCCATAAATTCAGTTTGATGAGATCGGGACGGCTCCGTCCCAGATCAAACAGCCGGCCCGCATACTCTGGCAGGTTATTGGCGTCAATCGGAACACCTTCGAGGACTTCGCTGATGATGGACTCGAACACGGCGTCAAACAACTGTTCCTTATTGCCGAAGTAGGCGTACAGCATGGCCTTGTTGCAGCCGGCAGTCGCGGCGATGCGGTCCACGCGTGCGCCAGCGATGCCGAATTGTGCGAATTCGGCCGTGGCGGAGGCGAGGATTTTTTTGCGGGTTTCTTCTGCGTTTCTGCTCATCCCGGAATTCTAAACAACCGGTTGGTTGACATCAACCGAACAAGCGGCTATCTTATAACCAACTAGTTAGTTAATTACGGAGAGATTAATGAAACAGCAAGTTGCACTGATCACAGGCGCCTCGTCCGGAATGGGTAAGGATTTCGCGCTGCGCCTGATTGACGAGGGATACGTCGTCTATGGCGCCGCCCGCCGTGTCGAGCGCATGCAGGAAATCCGCGATGCAGGTGGTCGCACACTGAGCATGGACGTTACGGACGACGCATCGCTGGTCGCAGCGGTGGATGAGATCATCCGCCAGCATGGCCGCATCGATGTATTGATCAACAACGCGGGCTACGGTCAGTATGGCGCACTGGAAGACGTGCCAATGGCCGAGGCGCGGCGTCAGCTGGAAACCAATGTCATCGGCCTGGCTCGACTTACCCAGCTTTGCCTGCCGCATATGCGCGCACAGAAGTTCGGCCGCATCTTCAATATCTCGTCCATGGGCGGCAAGTTCGCAGGTCCGTTGGGAGGCTGGTATCACGCTTCGAAATTCGCACTGGAGGCATACTCGGATGCGTTGCGGCTGGAGGTCAAGCCATTTGGCATCGACGTGGTGGTGATCCAGCCGGGCGGTATCGAGAGCGAGTGGGGCGATATTGCGGACGAAGAAGCGGAGCGTTATTCCGGCAAGGGTGCCTACGCGGGACTGGTGGCGAAACTGCGCAAGGCGCAGGCTGCCGTGCAGCCGAAAGTTCCGGCGCCGAGCGTGATTTCTGACTTGATCGTGAAGGCCTTGAAAGCAGGACAGCCAAAGACCCGCTACCACGCAGGCTTTTTGGCTACGCCCATGCTTTTCCTGCGCTTCCTGTTGTCGGACCGGATGTTCGACCGCATGCTGATGCTGGCGCTCAGGTGATATGCAGCACCTTGATCAGCGCCAGGCTGACCACGGTCAGCACGAGCAGCGACAGCACCACGGCCGCGGACACGCGCGGACCGGCACGCAGCACGGCGCGCAGGTCCGTGCCGAGGCCCAGCGCGGCCATCGACACGGTGGTCAGCGCGCCGGAGACGGCCTGGCTGGCAGCCAATACGCCCTGCGGAATCACGCCAAAAGTGCGTAGCGCCATCAGCGACAGGAAGCCGAGGATGAACCACGGCAGCAGGTGGCTGATGGCAGGGCGCGATGCGCCGGCCGTGCTGGCGCGGCCGCGGCGCAGGAAGGGCAGGGCCAGCACCACGGGGCCGAGCATCAGCACGCGTACCAGCTTGACCAGGGTGCCAATGTGAAGGCTCATCATCGACACCGGCGCGGTGGCGGCCAGCACTTGCGGTACCGCGTACACCGTCAGTCCGGCCAGCACGCCGTATTGCATGGGCGAGAGACCCAGCACGCTGTCGAGCAGGGGCAGCGTCTGCACCACGGCCACGCCCAGCACCGCGGTGAAGGCGATGGCGCCTGCCACGTCGCGGCCATCTGCATCGATCACGGGGGCGACGGCCGCAATGGCGGAATTGCCGCAGATTGAGTTGCCGCAGGCGATCAGCACCGCCATTTTGTGCGGCAGGCGCAGCGCGCGGCCGATCGCATAGCTGGCTGCAATCGCCACTGCGACCACACCCGCAATGCCGATCAGCAGGGCCGGGCCACGTTCAGCCAGGCTGCGGGCGCTGACGGAAGCACCCAGCAGCATCACCGCGACTTCGAGCAGGAAGCGTGCGCTGAATTGCACGCCGGGGTCGAAAGTTGGCCACTGTTTGTCGGAGGTCAGCCAGGTACGCACCACGCTGCCCAGCAGGATAGCGATGACCAGCGGCTCCAGCCAGGCATGGCCCAGCAACGCGGCGCCTTCGCGTTCCAGCAGGACGGCGGCGCCGGTGACCAGGCCGCAAATGATTAGTCCGGGAAGCAGTTTCATGGTCGTCTCCAGAGTATTCGTCAGCACATTCTTGTGCCCATGACGATATTTTCGGAGCGATCAATCATTCAGTCCATCTTATAATATTTGAGATTTCATTCGATTGGATTGAACGATGACTCTTGAGCAGCTTCGCATCTTCGTCGCTGTAGCTGAACGCCAGCATCTGACCCAGGCTGCGGACGTGCTGGCACTGACGCCATCGGCGGTAAGCGCTTCCATCCGCGCACTGGAAGAGCGCTATGGCACGCCCTTGTTTGACCGGGTTGGCCGGCGCATCGAAACCAATGCGGCTGGAAGGCTGTTCCTGGTGGAGGCGCGTGCCACCCTGGCCAGCGCTGCAGCGGCCGAACGCGCGCTGGCTGAACTGGCGGACGGCGAGCGTGGTACGCTGCGGGTGCAGGCCAGCCAGACCATTGCGAGCTATTGGCTGCCGCCGCTGCTGGTCGCCTTCCGGGCGCGCCATCCACGCATCGATATCGAACTGGAAGCGGGCAATTCGCACAGCGTGGCGCGTGCAGTGCTGGAAGGCGAGGCGGAACTGGGTCTGGTGGAAGGATTGGTCGAGGCTCCCGACCTGCATATCAATCAAGCGGGCAGCGACCGTATCGTGGTTGCGGTCACGCCGCAGCATCCGTGGGCGCAGAAAAAGCGCCTGAGTGCGGCCGAGTTGCAGAAGGGCGAATGGGTGATGCGCGAGCAGGGTTCCGGTACGCGTTCGGCGCTCGAAGCCATGCTGGCGGAGCATGGCGTGCAGACGCCGCAACTGCAGGTGGCGCTGACGCTGCCGTCGAACGAGGCGATGCGCTCCGCCGTGCTGGCGAATGGCGGCTATGCGGCGGGCGTGTCAGAACTGGTGGTGGCCCCCTATCTGGACGCAGGATTGCTGGTGCGGGCGCCGGTCAAGCTGCCGCCGCGCGGCTTCTACCTGCTGCGCCATCGCGCGCGTTACCGCAGCAAAGCGGCACGCGCGCTGGAAGAGGTGCTTGCGAGCGCTCAGCCCTGATACAGTGGGTTCTCGCGCACGAACACGCGTACGCCTTGCGCGTTGAGCTTCGGTGCGATGGCCGACAGGTCAACGACGGTCTGGCCAGGGAAGGTGTCGAAGTGCCAGATCACGGAGTCGGAGCCGTTGGTGAATTCAACGGTGTCGCCGT
The DNA here is from genome assembly GCF_052114165.1 of Pseudoduganella sp. RAF19. Taxonomy (NCBI): domain Bacteria; kingdom Pseudomonadati; phylum Pseudomonadota; class Betaproteobacteria; order Burkholderiales; family Oxalobacteraceae; genus Pseudoduganella; species Pseudoduganella sp. RAF19. The sequence goes on from NZ_JBFREF010000005.1 coordinate 304,437, forward strand.
TGGTCACGGTAACATTGTGCACGCCGGATTGCAGGTCGATCTTGCGGTCGGCGTTGGCGGAAGCAACGGCGTTACCATAGTCGGCTGGCGAGCCCGTAGGGCCTTGGGCGAAGGCGCTGCCAGCGGTGGCGGCGATGACCAGGGCGGCGGCGGTCAGTTTAGCGATTTTCATGATTTGCTCCAGTGTTTGGGTGGTTGATGTAGCCATAGTAGAAAATCGGCGCTGACCAACTCATGACTGGATAATTACGAAATGATGACAGGGCGCTTGTAATCGTTTTGTCAGAAGTTTGTTGGAGCGCTCTTCATACACTGGCCTCACCCACACACAGGGAGCCTATAAATGAAATACGCCATAAGTCTGATGCTCTGCCTGTTCACCGGTTCTGCCTTGGCCCAGGAAGCCCATCACCACCACGGCGCCGCCGACTCTGCGGCAGCGCCGCCCGTCTTTACCGCCACCACAGCCAAGCCGTTTGCAGCATTAATGGACGACGCCATGGCCGTCATGGATGCCGGCATGGCCAAGGCCCCCATGAATGGCCAGAGCGAGCATGACTTCATGACCATGATGATTCCGCACCACCAGGGCGCAGTCGATATGGCGAAGGCTGTGCTGCTTTACAGCCAGGATCCTGAAGTCCGCAATCTTGCATTGGGCATCATCGCTGAGCAGCAAATAGAAATCCAACAAATGCAGGCATGGCTGGCACGCCATCCTTCCATGCACGAGGAATCTCATGAACACCAATAAACAACTGATCGCTGCGGTCGTCGCTGTATTTGCCATGCCGCTGGCCTTTGCCTTGCCGTCGTCGCAGGACCGCGTCTACACGGCGGACCAGAATAGCAATACCGTTTCCGTGTTCGATCCGTCCACCAACACGCTGGTGGGCCAGATCCGCCTCGGCAATCCCCGGCCGGACGTGCTGTCGCCGTTGTACAAGGGTGAGATCAATGTGCACGGTATGGGCTTCTCGCCGGACCACAAGACGCTGATGGTGATTTCTACCGGCTCCAACTCAGCCACCTTCATCGATACGGCAACCAATAAGGTCAAAGGCAAGACGTATGTCGGTCGCTCGCCGCACGAAGGCTTCTTTACCGCCGATGGCAAGGAGGCCTGGGTGGTTGTGCGCGGCGAGGATTACATTTCGGTGATCGATCCGCAGACCTTTCGCGAGAAGGAGCGCATTCAGACCGAGGTCGGACCGGGTATGGTGCAGTTCCATCCGGACGGCAAGCTGGCTTTCGTTGTATCGAGCTTCACGCCGACCGTCGATATCATCGATGTGAAGTCGAAGAAGATCATCAAACGGATTACGGTCACCAGCCCGTTCTCGCCCTTCCTGCAATTTTCGCCGGATTACAGCGAAATCTGGATGACGCACAAGGACGTTGGCAAAGTCACGCGCATCGATACGCGCACGCTGGAAGTGACGGGCGTGATCGATACAGGGTTCATCACAAACCACCTGGCTTTCGCTAAAGTGAACGGCAAGACGCTTGCCTACGTGACGATCGGCGGCGAGAACGTGGTGAAGGTGTACACCACCGACAAGGATGCCAAGCTGGTGGCCACGATTCCGACCGGCGCACTGCCGCACGGGATCTGGACTTCAGATGACAGCAACCGTGTGTTCGTCGGCATGGAGAACGGCGATGGCATGCAGGTTATCGATCCTGCCACAAATCGCGTGATCGCGACCATCGCCGGAGGCCAGGCGCCGCAGGCACTGGTGTATATCTCGCACGCTGTGCCGCAAGGCGATGGCAAGGAGAACCTGGTGCCGCGTACGAACAAGGATTCCGTCAACGTCCAGTTGCGGCCGAAGCAGGGTGAAGGTCGAGGCTTTATCGTCTCGCGCAATCTGGGCGTGGTTGACGCGGTGGAAGTATCGCTCTTCAAGCTGAAACCGAACACCGAATACAGCGTCTACCTGAACGGCGCCAGCGCTGCGACGGGCAGCCTGGTGACCAATGCGCAGGGCATGGCCAATGCCACCATGATCGGACCCGTACGCGAACTGGCCAAAGAGGGCGCTAAAGCGCCGCATGCCGGCGAAGTGCTGGTCATGGAAGGCCACGACAGTCCTGATGCGGCGAAGGCCATCATGACGACGGCACGCTGAGCCTCTGCTCCATTAGTTTCATTGCATTGCGCGGTCTTCGGGCCGCGTTTTTTTTGCACCACCCAAAGGCAGCGCCACGCACGCGCGCCTTACACGCGAAGACAGCAACAGCAGCGAGCCGCCGGGCAGCACCGCGATGATGAGCAACACGGTGAGCGTCAGTCCGCTGCGTGACAGCCATTGGATTGTGTGCATGGTCGAACCTCTCGGTGCAGGGGCATTGCTTACAGCTTAGTGCGGATTCCCTGCGTGCGGCACTATACAAAGGTTTAGTGCCGCGCACGCATCACTTGAGGCGGTAGGCCAGTTCGGCACCTGCGGCGCGCAGCGCGCCTTGTACGGCGGGCGCCTTGGCCAGTGGGTTCAGCAGGCCGTAATCATGCACCACCCCATTCACGCGCAGCGGCGTGACCTCGACACCGGCCGCGGACAACTTGCGGGCGTAGGCTTCGCCTTCATCACGCAGCACATCGAACTCGGCGACCTGCACCATGGTTGGCGGCAGGCCTTTCAGCTGCTCGATCGGCGCCTGCAGCGGCGATGCGTAGATCTCTTTGCGTGCCGCAGCATCGGTGGTGTAGTTATCCCAGAACCACTTCATCATGTTCCGGGTGAGGAAGTAGCCGTTCGCGAACTGATGATAGGAGGCGGTGTCGAAGCCCGCGTCGGTGACGGGCCACATCAGCACTTGCGCACGCAGTTTCGGGCCGCCCTTGTCCTTGGCCATCAGGGACACCACAGCCGCCATATTGCCGCCGACACTGTTGCCTGCCACGGCGAGGCGCGAGCCGTCGACATGGATTTCCTTGCCGTGCGAAGCCACCCACCTGGTCGCGCCATAGGCCTGGTTGATCGCTACGCCATAACCGGCTTCCGGCGACGGCGTGTAGTCGACGAAGACCGCGGCTGCGCCGGAATACACGACCAGGTCGCGCACCAGGCGCTCGTGGGTCGGGAAGTCGCCCAGCACCCAGCCGCCGCCGTGGAAGAACATGAAGGCGGGCAGCGTGCCTTTCGCACCGGCGGGGCAGACGATGTGCAGCTTCACATCCTGGCCGTCGACCTTGATGACCTTTTCGGATACATCGGCCTTTGGCAGGATGGCGCCTTTTTGCGCGTCGATCAGCACCTGACGGGCATCTTTCGGCGTCATGTTTTCCATCGGCGGGGCATTCTCGATAGCCTTCAGGAAGGCGGCGGTGGTTGGCTCGACGCCGGTGTAGTCGGCCGCGAGAGCGGCGCTGGCGAGGGCGGTCAGGGCAGAAGTGGTGACCAGAGTTTTCAAAGTATTCAAGGTTGATCCTTTCAAGATGAGGAAGTTAATTTGCGAGCAGGCCGCGTTCGTTTGCGACGACGACAGCCTGCACGCGGGCCGACACGTTCAGTTTGGACATCACGTTCTTGAGATGAGTTTTGACGGTTTCTTCAGCCAAGCCCGGTTCGCGGGCAATCAGCTTGTTGCAGTGGCCTTTGCCCAGCAACTGCAGGACGTCCCTTTCGCGGCCGGTCAGGTCGGCGCGGTACCAGCTGTTGGCGATGGCGCGATCGGCGCGCGAACTGATGTAATTCCGGCCGCAGCTCATGGCAAGAAGGGCCGGCTCCAGTTCCTGCAACACGCAGCTTTGCAGCACGTAGCCACGCACGCCGGCGCGCAGCGCTTGCCTTATCTGGCCTTCTTTATCGAAATGCGTGACGATCAGAACGCGGACTTCATCGGATGAAAACTGGCGTTGCAGCTCCAGGCCGCAGCGATAGTCGGCAATCAGAACGGTCTGGCTTGGGGCTGCCGCAGGCCGGCGATATTCACGCGCAGGCTGATCTCTTCCACCACCATATCGCGCCAGACGCGCTTGATCAGGGTCTTGTTGCTGACGGGGCGTCCCGGCTGCTCGGCCAGGCAGATCAGAATATCGAGCGCACGGCTGCCAATCTTGACGGGGGCGCCATCCTTTTCCAGCCGGCGTGCGGACGAAAACAGCCGGTAAGGGCCGAACTCAATCACAGGTGATGTGGATAATTGCTGTGGCGCGCTCATGATGCAATCCCGTGCGTGGAGGACTGATGGCGCCCTTCTTGTACTTAAACTTTAGTTGCCATTGTACATGCAACGCCGCCAGGCTTTCGATACGCCTTAAGCAAGGTGACAGTGAGGGGGAGGGGATCTGGTCGGGGTGAGAGGATTCGAACCTCCGGCCTCTACGTCCCGAACGTAGCGCTCTACCAGGCTAAGCTACACCCCGATTGGTGAGTCACAATTAAAGCAGATCTTTGTGCGTTTATCAACACTCGCCCCGGTGGTATAGTGCGGGCTGCCTGAATTACCTGAGTAAAAATATGGGAATAACGATTTATCACAATAACGCCTGCAGCAACTCGCGCGGCGCTTTGGCTTTGATTCGCGAATCCGGCGTGGAGCCGGAGATCATCGAGTATCTGAAGGCGCCGCCCTCGCGCGACGTGCTGATCGGCCTGATCGCCCGCGCCGGCCTGACGGCACGCGGCGCCATGCGCGACAAAGGCGAGGTGTACGACCAGCTGGGATTGTCCGATAAGTCGCTGCCTGATGAAAAACTGATCGACGCGATGATGGCGCATCCCGAGTTGATCAACCGTCCTTTCGTGGTCACGGACAAGGGCGTACGTTTGTGCCGTCCGCCTGAGACGGTCAAAGAAATCCTCTGACGCACCGCCTGAGGGAGCCCTCTAAACCCTTTAACTTGTGAAATTTGGTTAGTAAATTAGAAAGAAGCCGTGATATTCTCGTGCGGCAACACGTTGCATGCTTTCTAATATGTCCAAATAAACAAAGGGGTCTTTATGGGCTTTCTCGACAAGGAGCGGACTGTCGCCGCTCCGGGGTTTAACCGCTGGCTGGTGCCGCCCGCGGCGCTGGCAATTCATTTGTGCATCGGCATGGCCTACGGTTTTTCCGTGTTCTGGCTGCCGCTGTCGCACGCCCTCGGCATCAAGGAGTCAATCGCCTGTCCGGCGGATATGGGCTTCTTTGCCGAGATCTTCTCCTCCAGCTGCGACTGGAAAATCTCCATGCTGGGCTGGATGTACACGATGTTCTTCGTGTTCCTCGGCGCGGCGGCAGCCATGTTCGGCGGCTGGCTGGAACGCGTCGGCCCGCGCAAGGCTGGCGTGGTGTCGGCGTTGTGCTGGTGTGGTGGCCTGGTGATTTCCGCGCTGGGCGTGTATCTGCACCAGATTACGCTGATGTGGCTGGGCTCCGGCCTGATCGGCGGTATCGGCCTGGGCCTGGGCTATATCTCGCCTGTCTCGACCCTGATCAAATGGTTCCCGGATCGCCGCGGCATGGCGACCGGCATGGCCATCATGGGCTTCGGCGGCGGCGCCATGATCGGCGCACCGTTGGCCGACAAGCTGATGAAGTTCTTTGCCACCCCGGCCTCGGTCGGCGTGTGGGAAACTTTCCTCGTGATGGCGGCGATCTACTTCGTGTTCATGATGGCGGGCGCACTGGCTTACCGCATCCCGGCCGCGGGCTGGAAGCCGGAAGGCTGGACGCCGAAGCCAGCGCAAACCAGCAATGCCATGATCACCACGCGCCATATCCACGCCCGCAAAGTGTGGAACATTCCGCAGTTCTGGCTGCTGTGGGGCGTGCTGTGGCTGAACGTGTCGGCTGGTATCGGCATCCTGGGCATGGCTTCGCCGCTGCTGCAGGAAGTCTTCGGCGGTAAGCTGATCGGGCTGGACATCCCGTTCAATGACCTGACCGCAGCGCAGAAGGGCGAGACGGCGGCAATCGCAGCAGGCTTCACGGGCCTGCTGTCACTGTTCAATATCGGCGGCCGTTTCTTCTGGGCGACCTGCTCGGACTTCATCGGCCGCAAGGCGACTTACTTCGTGTTCTTCGTGCTGGGCTTCGTGCTGTACGCCTCGATTCCGTCGGTGTCGCATAACGGCCATCTGGCCCTGTTCGTGGCGGCCTTCTGCATCATCCTGTCGATGTACGGCGGCGGCTTCGCCACCATTCCGGCTTACCTGGCGGACTTGTTCGGCACGCAGATGGTGGGCGCCATCCATGGCCGCTTGCTGACCGCATGGTCGGCGGCCGGCATTCTGGGGCCGATCCTGGTCAACTATCTGCGCGAGTATCAGCTGGCGCAAGGCGTGCCGAAGGCACAGGTGTACGACATCACCATGTACGTCCTGGCCGGCCTGATTATCCTGGGCCTGATCTGCAATATGCTGGTGCGTCCGATCGCAGCGCGCTACTTCATGTCGGAAGCCGAACTGGCGGCCGAGAAGAAGCTGGCGCATGAACGCGAGGCGGCCGCGCAGGGCGGCGCGCGCATGGCAGGCACCGCGGGCGGCAGCAGCAATCCGGCGCTGGCTTCGTTTGCCTGGGTGGCGGTCGGTATTCCGCTGGTGATCGGTGTCTGGATCACCTTGCAGAAAGCGGCTGTGCTGTTCAAGTAAGGAAAAGAAAAAGGCGGGCAGCGCCCGCCTTTGCGACAACGGCGCCAGTGGCGCCGTTTTTATTTGCTCAGTGCGAGCGGTCGACCGCGAAGCGTGCCAGATCGAGCAGGGCTTGCTTGTACTGGTTGTCCGGCATGCCGGCAATCGCGTCGATCGCGCGCTGGGAGGCGACTTTGGCGGCGTGGCGGGTGTAGTCCAGCGCGCCGCTATTGGTGATGGCGGCCAGGATGGTGTCGAAGTGCGATTCGTCGCCGTTTTCGATGCAGGAGCGCACCAGCTGGCGCTGTTCTTCGGTGCCGTTCACCATCAGCCAGATCAGTGGCAGGGTTGGTTTGCCTTCGCGCAGGTCGTCGCCCACGTTCTTGCCGATTTCCTCGGCATCGCCGGCGTAATCGAGCACGTCGTCGATCAGCTGGAAGGCGGTGCCCAGGGAGCGACCGTATTCGCCCGCGGCAGCGATTTCCGCATCGGAAGCGCCGGTAATCAGGGCGCCCAGTTCGGCGGCAGCCTCGAACAGTTTGGCGGTCTTGGAGCGGATCACCTGCAGATAGCTTTCCTCGGACACGTCCGGATCATGCATATTCAGCAACTGCAGTACCTCGCCCTCGGCGATCACATTGGTGGCGTCGGACAGGATCTGCATTACGCGCATGGAATCCAGCGATACCATCATCTGGAAAGCACGCGAATACAGGAAGTCACCCACCAGCACGGAAGCGGCATTGCCGAACAGCGCATTGGCGGTCTGGCGGCCACGGCGCATGGACGATTCGTCAACAACATCGTCGTGCAGCAGGGTAGCGGTGTGGATGAATTCGACTACCGCAGCCAGCTCGTGGTGCGCGGTGCCTTTATAAGAGTAAGCGTTCGCTACCAGCAGAACCAGCACCGGACGGATACGCTTGCCGCCCGCACTAATGATATATTCGGCGATCTGGTTAACCAGGGCCACTTCCGAGTGCAGGCGTTCGCGGATCACCGTGTTGACGGCATCCATATCGGCGGCAATGGTGCTGGTAATGGGGTTCTGGGCGGAGTTAGACAAGGCAAACCTGCGTTGGTGGGCTATAAGGTGCCGCGATTATACGTTACAAGTTGCCGACATACCACGCGGCGGCCCTCTCGACAATAGTTTTTGACGCAAATCCCAGAACTGTGTACAATCACAGGTTCTCCGGCATCCGCCTGTTGTTTTCTTGGTGTCGAGCAGGAGAAATTTCTTAACAATTAACGAGGTTTCAAATCATGTACGCGGTCATAAAAACCGGCGGCAAACAATACAAAGTTGCTGCTGGCGAAAAAATTAAAGTAGAACAGTTGCCGGCTGACATTGGTTCCGAAATCACTATCGACCAGGTTCTCGCCGTTGGCGCGGGCGACAGCATCAAGTTTGGTGCTCCTCTGGTTGCCGGTGCATCGGTTCTGGTGAAAGTGGTTGCTCAAGGTCGCCACGACAAAGTACGTATCTTCAAGATGCGTCGTCGTAAGCACTACCAGAAGCGTCAAGGCCATCGCCAGAACTTCACCGAAATCCAAATCGTTTCGATCAACGGCTAATTGCTGCTTGCCCGAATTCAGCTATCAAGGAGTAACTAAATGGCACACAAAAAAGGCGGCGGTACTACCCGCAACGGTCGCGACTCTGAATCAAAACGCCTTGGCGTTAAAGTGTACGGCGGCCAGACCATCAACGCTGGTGGCATCATCATCCGTCAACGCGGCACCCCAGTGTCCGCTGGCGAAGGCGTTGGTACCGGCAAGGACCACACCCTGTTCGCTCTGGTGAACGGCGTTGTGAAGTTCGTGACCAAGGGTCCGGACAACAAGAAGTACGTTACCGTTGTAGCAGCTGCTTAATACAGCGAATACAGGTACAGTAAGGCGAAAGCCTTCTCTCCAAAAGGCTCTGCCAGTGGTAGGGCCTTTTTAGTTTTCAAGGTGGTTCATATGAAGTTTATTGACGAAGCACGCATCGAAGTCATCGCCGGCACCGGCGGCAATGGCTGCGCCTCTTTTTGCCGCGAAAAATTCCGTCCGTTCGGCGGCCCTGATGGCGGCGACGGCGGCAAGGGCGGCAGCATCTGGGCGGTGGCCGACCGTAACGTCAATACGCTGGTGGACTACCGTTATTCGAAAATGCATCGCGCTTCCAATGGCGAAGCGGGCCGCGGCTCCGACTGCTACGGCCGCGGCGCGGACGATATCTTCCTGCGCATGCCTGTCGGCACCCTGATCATCGATGAAGTGTCGGGCGAAATCATCGCCGACATGACCGAACACGGCCAGATGGAAATGCTGGCCAAGGGCGGCGAGGGCGGCTGGGGCAATATCCACTTCAAGACCTCGACCAACCGTGCGCCGCGCCAGAAGACCGACGGCAAGGAAGGCGAGCGCCGCGAACTACGCCTGGAACTGAAGGTGCTGGCCGACGTGGGCCTGCTGGGCATGCCGAATGCCGGCAAGTCGACCTTCATCACCGCGGTGTCGAATGCCCGTCCGAAGATTGCGGACTATCCGTTCACGACCCTGCATCCGAACCTGGGCGTGGTGCGCGTGTCGCACGAGAAGTCCTTCGTGATTGCAGACATTCCCGGCCTGATCGAAGGCGCCGCCGAAGGTGCGGGCCTGGGCCACCAGTTCCTGCGTCACCTGTCGCGCACCGGCCTGCTGCTGCACATCGTCGACCTGGCGCCGTTCGAGGCGACGGTCGATCCGGTCAAGGAAGCCAAGGCGCTGGTCAAGGAGCTGGAAAAGTACGATCCGGCGCTGGGCAAGAAAGAACGCTGGCTCGTTCTGAACAAGCTGGACGTGGTGCCGGAAGACGAGCGCGCCAAGCGCGTGAAGGACTTCGTCAAGAAGCTGGCCTTCAAGGGCCCTGTGTTCGAGATTTCCGCCTTGTCGCACGAAGGCACGCAGGAGCTGGTGAACGCGATCTACCAGCACATCGAGCAGCAGCGCTACACCGAGCAGCGCTCGGAAGAAACCCAGATGACCGAAGAAGCCCGCGGCATCTCGTCCATCGATCCGGACGACCCACGTTTCAAAGTTCTCGATTAAAATCGAGACAACCCACATCTGTGCCGGTCCTGCCATCCGCGGGGCCGGGCACTGTCTGCGGCAAGCAGGGCGACCAGCCCGGCGCATCAACAATGTCCCTGTACTTTTTGAGAAGAGCTTTGCCGCCTTATGAATTCCGTTATCCAGAAAGCCCACCGCCTTATCGTTAAAGTGGGGTCTTCGCTCGTCACCAATGACGGCCGTGGCCTCGATCATGCTGCGATCGCGCGCTGGTCCGCGCAGATTACCGCCTTGCGGGGCATGGGCAAAGAGGTGGTGCTGGTGTCCTCGGGCGCGGTGGCGGAAGGCATGCTGCGTCTGGGTTTCGATAAGCGTCCTACCGATATCCACGAATTGCAGGCTTGCGCGGCGGTGGGCCAGATGGGTCTTGCGCAGATTTACGAAACGAGCTTCCGCGCACACGATGTCGGCACCGCGCAAGTGCTGCTGACGCACGCCGACCTGGCGGACCGCGAGCGCTATCTGAACGCACGCTCGACGCTGACCACCTTGCTGCGCCTGGGTGTGGTCCCCATCATCAACGAGAACGACACGGTGGTCACCGACGAGATCAAGTTCGGCGATAACGATACGCTGGGCGCCTTGGTGGCCAACCTGATCGAAGCCGATGCGCTGATCATCCTGACCGACCAGCGCGGCCTGTTCAGCGCCGATCCACGCAAAGATCCTTCAGCGACGCTGGTCACGCATGGCCGCGCGGGCGATCTTGCGCTGGAAGCCATGGCCGGCGGTGCTGGTTCCTCGCTGGGCCGCGGCGGCATGCTGACCAAGATCCTGGCCGCCAAGCGTGCAGCCAAGTCTGGTGCGCATACCGTGATTGCCTTTGGCCGCGAGACTGATGTGCTGACGCGTTTGGCCGGCGGCGAAAGCATCGGCACGGAATTGTCTGCGCAAACGGGCCAGCTGACGGCGCGTAAGCAGTGGATGGCCGATCACCTTCACACGGTTGGCCAGGTCGTGCTGGACGCGGGCGCGGTGCAGAAGCTGGTAGGCGAGGGCAAGTCGCTGCTGCCAATTGGCGTGACCGATGTCCACGGCGAATTCGGCCGCGGCGCCGTGATCACCTGCCTTGGCCCGGACGGCGCTGCCGTCGCACGCGGCATCTCCAACTACACCAGCGCTGAAGCGCGCCGCATCCAGCGCAAGCCATCCGCTGAAATTGCCGCCATCCTTGGCTATGCCGAAGGCCCGGAACTGATCCACCGCGATAACCTGGTGCTGATCTGATGGCATGTGCAGGAGCTACGCGGCAATCGCGGACGTGTGCTGTCAACCAGGCGTGCGTGAAGACGGACGTTCAAAGATAGCGTCCGGGAAGAAGCTGCGGACGGCTTCGGTGAGCACGCCGTTGTCGTCGCGCGTCAGGTAGACACTGGCGCGCATGCGATCGCTCTTCTCGCAGCGCTCGATGCGCATCGACGCCAGGCGATCCGCGCAAATGCGGAAAGCCAATTGGCGCAAGGCGGTAATCGAAGCGGCGCTCACCACGATGATGATGGCGCAGGGCAGTTGGACTGGCATCTTGGTTCCCCTCATACAGGATAGGAACCAGCATAGCGAATCGTCCGTAAACGCTGCGTAAAAACTTCGGCTTATTCCTCGCCCGGCGCCTTGAACAGGTCTTCCAGTTCGCTGCGCTTGCTCTGCACTTGCGCGCGGCCGCGGCGGCCGGTGAATTCTTCTTCGATATTGTCGCGGTAGAAGCTCCAGGCCGCGCCGGTGGTGGAGAAGCGATTCCATATGTCGGCGCTGACGCCGGAGTAGTCGATCGCGCTGCCGTCATCAAATTCCACGCGCAGCATGCGCTCGCGGGAGTCATAGCCGATTGCGCGCAGCTTGCCCGCGTTGATCTTCTTCATTTCCATCATTGCCTCCCTATCAACCACGCCATACTACAATAAGCGGCATGTCTATGCCCAAAGCCCTGTGCTGGCTCCTGCTTTGCCTGTTGCCTTGCCTGGCGCAGGCAGGACCGGACTTGCGCGGCTCACTGCAGGCAATCATGCAGGCCGATGGCGTGCCAGGCGCCGCCATTGCCATCGTGCGCCGCGGCGAGCCGGTGCAGGTGATTAATCTTGGCATGGCCGATCTGGCGTACAAGCATCCTGTGGACGGCGAGACGACATTCCGCACTGCGTCGGTCGGAAAGATATTCACTGCGCTGGCGGTGATGCGGCTGGTCGAAGACGGTAAGTTGAATCTCGACGCACCAGTGCACTTGCTTGCGCCTGAAATCGCGTTCGATAATCCGTGGGAGCGCCCGGCGCCTTTGCGCCTTGTGCATCTGCTCGAACACACGGCCGGCTGGGACGAGATGCGCACGTCCGAATACAGCGAGGCCGACCTGCCGCTGGTCGAAGCGCTGGGACGCAATCCGCGTGCGCGGGTTTCGCGCTGGTGGCCTGGCACGCGCATGGTCTACTCGAACACGGGGCCTGCCGTGGTGGGCTACATCGTCCAGAAGATCAGCGGGCGCCAGTTTGAAGACTTCGTCGCCGACGCGGTGTTTAGGCCGCTTGGCATGGAGTCGGCGACGTATTTTCAGGACACGCAGCATGGCGCCACCAATTATGACCGGCGCGGCAATCCCATGCCTTTCCAGCATCTGCTCTATCGGCCAGCCGGTTCGACCAGCGCGACTGCTTTAGACATGGCGCGGCTGCTGCAGCTATTGTTGAATCGTGGCGCGGTGAATGGCCGTCAGCTGTTCGCGCGCGCTTCCATCGAACGCATGGAGACGGCACAAGCTTCCGATGGCGCCCGCGCCGGGCTGCCCACTGGGCCGGGCATGGGGCTGCTGGACCATCCCTTCCACGGCCATCGCCTGCTCGGACATTCGGGTGACATCGACGGCGCACATGCGCGGCTATGGTACGAGCCGACGGCGGGTGTGGGATTCGTCGTCATGATCAACAGCGATTCTTCCCACGCGGCTGCCGCATTGGCGGCGTTGCTGATGCAGCAGCTGTTCAGCGGTGGCGCTCAGGATGCAGCCCTACGATCGCCCGTTCAGCCGGCCGTGCAGCGGGCCGCTGTCGTGCCGCCGGACGCCTCGTGGCGCGGCGTTGAGGGCGTGTATATGCTCGCCAATCCGCGCAACGCGCTAGCCGAAGCGGGAGCGCCGTTTGGCGCCTTGCGGGTCCAGCAAGCGCAGGGAATGCTGCAGATTTCCACGATATTCGGCGGGCATGCGCGCAGCCTGCTGCTACAGGGCGCGTTTGCCTACGACCGGCCCTCAGGCGTCGCGCAAGGCGTGCGCGCCAGCGACCCGATTGATGGCGATGTGCTGGTGCTCGGCTCGCAGGTCTATCGGCGTGCCTCGCCAGCGATCGTGGATGCTGTGCTGGTCGGCTTCATGGCGCTCGCGCTGGCCTCTGCATTGTCGATACTATGGGCGCTGGCCTGGCTGCCTGTGCACTGGCGCATGAACCGTGCCGCCCGCACCGCAGGCGCGGGCCACGGTGACTGCACCGCCAACGCCGGCCGCACCGGCCATACCGACCGTGCCGACCGCGCGATCCGCGGTTGGCCGCTGGCGGCGAGCTGTTTGCTCCTTGCTGCGGTGCTGCCGGTAGCGCTGGGGTATCCGGTTGAGGCGGAATTTGGACGCGTGTCGGCATATTCGATATGGCTGATGGCGGTGACGGCAGCGTATGGGCTTGCAGCCCTCGGCGGCGCATTGCAGGCAGTGTACGCGTTCAGAACGCCAATGCGCCCCGGCGTGCGCTGGTTCTGCGTCGTGCACGCCGCGCTGCACTTCAGCGCGGCAGCGTACCTGGCCACGTATGGGCTGATTGGCTTCCGCACCTGGCCGTGAATCTGCTAGGCTGTGCGCCTCAAAGGAGGAAGCATATGACATTACGTGCCCTGGCGTTCGGCGCCATCGCAAGCATCATCGGCATTTCATCGGCCGGTGCGCATGAACTCTGCATGGCTGTCGCGGACGCTGCCACCGGCAAAGTGCTGGTGCAGCGCGGTGAGTGCCGCCAGCGCGTCACTTCCGCGTCCACCTTCAAGATTGCCATCAGCTTGATGGGCTACGACTCCGGCTTTCTGAAAGACGAACACACGCCGACGCTGCCTTTCCGCGAAGGCTATGTCGACTGGCGCGAGAACTGGAAATATCCTACAGACCCCAGCAAGTGGATGAAGGACTCGGTGGTCTGGTATTCACAGCAGATCACCAAGTCGCTTGGCAAAGAGCGATTCGCCGAATACACCAGGCGCTTCCAGTTCGGTAACGCTGACGTCTCAGGCGATGCCGAACACGATGGCCTGACGCTGTCCTGGATCGGCTCCTCGCTGAAAATCTCGCCGCTTGAGCAACTGGCCTTCCTGTCGAAAGTCGTGAACCGCCAGCTCAGCGTGAGCCAGCACGCCTACGACATGACCGCGCGCCTCACGAAATTCGACGATGCGCCTGCGGACTGGGATGTACACGGCAAAACCGGCGCATCCTCCGGCTACGGCTGGTATGTCGGCTGGGCGAGCAAGGACAAGCACACCTACGTCTTTGCGCGCCTCATGAAAAAGGATGCAAGCGATGCGCAGGATGTCCCGGCGGGCGTCATCGCGCGCGATGCCTTCTACAAGGAATTCCCGGCGCTGATCGCACCGCTGGCGAAGTGAATCAAACGCCGTCCGGCGTCGGCGTTTTGTGCTTGTACTCGCACAGGTCCGCAATAATGCAGTTCCAGCATTGCGGCTTGCGCGCGGTGCAGATGTAGCGGCCGTGCAGGATCAGCCAGTGATGCGCATCGAGCAGGAATTCCTTCGGCACGAACTTCATTAGCTTCTGTTCGACGATGTCCACGTTCTTGCCCGGCGCGATGTTGGTGCGGTTGGACACGCGGAAGATATGCGTATCGACGGCCATTGCCAGCTCGCCAAAGGCCGTATTCAGCACGACGTTCGCGGTCTTGCGTCCCACCCCCGGCAGTTCTTCCAGTTCCTCGCGCGTGCGCGGCACTTCGCCGTCGTACTTGTCGACCAGGATCTGACAGGTGGCGATCACGTTCTTCGCCTTGGTCTTATACAGGCCGATGGTCTTGATGTAATCCATCAGTTCATCGACGCCCAGATCGAGAATCGCCTGTGGCGTATTCGCCACCGGATACAGCTTGCGCGTGGCCTTGTTCACGCCCACGTCGGTTGCCTGGGCTGACAGCAGCACGGCAATCAACAGCTCGAAAGGCGTGGTGTATTCCAGCTCGGTCTGGGGTTTGGGATTGGCCGCGCGCAGGCGGCTGAAGATTTCGTGGCGTTTGGCTGGATTCATTTGTTCTTGTCGGCTTCAGCGCGCTGGCGGGCACGCTCCATGGCGGCGGCGATGATCTGGCGCTTGCGTTCCTTTTCCGCTTCTTCCGCCGAATTCTCCGGCGCCAGGCGGTCCACCGCTTCCATCTTGGCTTTGGCCTTGGCGGCCAGGCGCGCATCGTTCTCGTCGCGTTCGCGTTTCAGATGTTCGGTGCGGAAGTCGTGGCGCGAGCGTGCGGCGTCGGCGTCTGCCTGCGTCCAGGCGTCCCAGCCGGTGGTTTCAGTGACCGGGTACATTACGATGCAGTCCACAGGACAGGCCGGCACGCACAAGTCGCAGCCGGTGCACAGTTCCGGAATGATGGTGTGCATTTGTTTGGCCGCGCCCATGATCGCATCGACCGGGCAGGCCTGGATGCACAAGGTACAGCCGATGCACAGCGATTCGTCGATGAAGGCCACGGCGCGCGGGCGCTCCAGGCCGTTGACGGGATTGAGCGGAATGACAGGCCGTCCTGTCACCGATGACAGCCTGCGGATGCCTTCCGCGCCGCCCGGCGGGCACTGGTTGATATTCGCTTCGCCGGCCGCGATGGCTTCTGCATACGGTCGGCAACCCTGATAGCCGCACTTGGTGCATTGGGTCTGCGGCAGCACGTCTTCGATGCGGTCGGCCAGGGTTTTCGGATCAGTCACGGCTTACTTATTTGCTTGGTAAAGCGCCATTATCCGATATCTGGCGGCGCGCGGCACGAAAACCCCGCATGGACAGCGGGTTACCATTAGTTGCACATAAACAACTTTGAAATCGCTTTCATTTGTGGGACGATCTTCATCCACTATGAACGGATCGCGCGCTCTTTGCTTGCTGGGACTGACGATTGGACTGCTGGCCGCCGGCCCGGCCATGTCCGACTCGCCGGTCGCGCCGCTGCATATCGCGGCTGAGGATTGGCCGCCTTATGTGACGTCCGCGCTGCCCGATAATGGGGTGGCTGTGGCGGCTGCGTCGACCGTGTTTGCGCGGCTGGGCAATGTGCTGGAGGTCGATTACTTCCCCTGGAAACGCACCATGGAATTTGGCCTGCATAATCCACGCTACGCGGGCTTCATGGCGGTGTGGCGCACACCGGAGCGCGAGAAGCTGTGCTATTTTTCGTCGCCGATTGCCAGCACGCAGACGGTGCTGGCTTATCTGAAGGAGGCGCCGCTGCAGGCGTCTTCGCTGTCGGAGTTGAAGGGCGTGCGCATCGGTACGGTGGGTGGCTATGCCAACGATGATGAGTTCGAAACCCAGGTGCGCAAGGGCGCGCTGCAGGTGGAGGAGGGCGTCAACGACGAAACCAATTTGCGCAAGCTGCTGTCGAAACGCTTCGCGGCCATCGTGATCGAGAAGCGCGTGCTGCGCTACTTGCTGTCCACGCCACAATTCCGCACGGAGCGTGACCGCATCGGCTTTGCCGGCAATCTGTTCCGTGAGCGCCCGGTCCACATCTGCTTCAAACGCAGCCCGGAAGGCCAGGCCCGCCAGCGCGCCTTCAACGCCGCCGCCCGTGACCTCGACCTCCCCAAATTCGAACGCGACTACTGGCGCCGCCTCGGCGACGAAGCCCTGCCGGGCGGTTGATCTGCATCAGCTTAACCCCGCTGCTCCGATGCTGGACTGGAGGGGGGAGTCGCAATAAAAAACGCCCCGGCTGGCGGGGCGTTTTGATTTGGTAGCGGTAGCTGATCAGCCGTGCTGCTTGATGAAGGCGGTGATTTTCGGGCAGACGATTTCGCGCCAGCGGCGGCCGGAGAAGATGCCGTAGTGGCCGGCTTGCGGGACCACGAAGTCTTCCTGCATGTCGGACGGAATACCGGTGCACAGCTCGTGTGCCGCCTGGGTCTGGCCAGGGCCGGAGATGTCGTCCAGCTCGCCTTCCACGGTCAGCAATGCCACATTGGTGATGTCCTGCGGACGCACCAGCTGGCCATCCACATCCCAGGTGCCGCGCGGCAGCGCGAAGTCCTGGAACACGGTCTTGATGGTGTCGAGGTAGTATTCGGCCGGCATATCCAGCACCGCGTTGTACTCGTCGTAGAACTTGCGGTGGCTTTCCGCCGGCTCGTCGTCGCCGCGCACCAGGTGCATGTAGAACTCGCGGTGCGATTGCGCATGGCGGCCCGGGTTCATGGCGATGAAGCCGGCATGCTGCAGGAAGCCTGGATACACCTTGCGGCCAAAGCCCGGATAGTTCGGCGGCACCGCATAGATCACGGTGTTTTCGAACCAGGAGAATTTCTTTTCGGTGGCCAGATTGTTGACCGCGGTCGGCGATTTGCGAGGATCGATCGGGCCGCCCATCATGGTCATGGTCTTCGGCAGCATCGGGTCCTTGTTGGTGGCCATCAGCGAGATGGCCGCCAATACCGGCACGGTCGGCTGGCAAACGGAAATCACGTGCACATTCGTGCCGAGGTGGCGAATGAACTCCTGCACGTACTTCACATAATTGTTCAGATGGAAGGGGCCTTCCGACAGCGGCACCTGGCGCGCGTCAACCCAGTCCGTGATGTAGACATCGTGCTCCTGCAGCATGGCCTGCACGGTGTCGCGCAGCAGGGTGGCATGGTGACCGGACAGCGGCGCAACGATCAGCACGGTCGGCTGCTTCAGGGCCTTGATCTCTTTTTCGCTCAGGTCCTTACCGAAGTGGATCAGCTTGCAGAAGGGCTTGTTGTCGACCACGCGTTCGATAATCGGCACCGTCTTGCCTTTGACCTCGACCTCCTTGATGCCGAAAGCCGGTTTCTCGTAATCCTTGCCCAATCGGTACATCAGCTCGTAGCCCGCAGCAATACGTTGCGAGAACGGCGTGTGCGCCAGAGGGGAAACAGGATTGGAGAAGAGTTTGGACGATGCCTCGGCCCATTGCATCAAGGGGCTCAGCAGGGATCGTTGCATTTCGTGCAGTTGGTAAAGCATAGGAACGTCCTGGTCGTGTTGCACTGCGGAAAATGTGGCAATGCGGAATCGTAAATCAATTATAGGCCATTTGTTCGTGACCTACAGCATTTCGCAATACCTTCCAGAAAGAGCACATTCGACGGCGCTGCGGCCTTTGTACCAAGATAATACTGGCTAGAAAAGAAAAAAAGCAGCGTTTCCGCTGCTTTTTTGTAGGACCGGTCCGAAGAAAAGGTCGGATCAGTCGAACACCGGGGTTTCCACGCCCAGCACTTTGTGCAGTTTTGGCGACGTGGTGGTGTATTGCATGTGGATTTTCTTGTCCGGGAAGATATATGGTGCAGCGCCGAACGCAGCCAGAGCCGCTTCGTGGAAGCCCGACAGGATCAGTTTCTTCTTGCCTGGATAAGTGTTGATATCGCCCACGGCAAAGATGCCCGGCACATTGGTTTCGAACTTCTCGGTGGAAACGACTTTCAGCTGCTTGCGCTCGATGTCCAGGCCCCACTCGGCGATTGGACCCAGCTTCGGCGACAGGCCGTAGAACACCAGCAGCATGTCCAGCGGCACGCGGCGGGTCACGCCGTCGGCGCCGGTCACGCGCAGCTCGGACAGCTTGTCGTCCTTGGTTTCGATGCCGCTCACCTGGCCGACGATCAGCTGCATTTCGTATTCGTCGCACAGCTGCTTCATCTTGGCCACGGAAGCCGGTGCGGCGCGGAAGTCTTCACGGCGGTGCAGCAGCACGACCGACTCGGCTTTGCCCACGAAGTTCAGTGCCCAGTCCAGCGCGGAGTCGCCGCCGCCGCAGATGACCAGGTTCTTGCCTTCGAACTTTGCCGGATCTTTCACGCGATAGAACAGCTGCGAGCCTTCGAAGGCTTCAATGCCGTCCACCTTCATGGTGCGCGGCTGGAACGAGCCCACGCCGGCAGCGATAAAGATGGTCTTGGTGATGAACTTGGTGCCCAGGCTGGTTTCGACGTCGAAACGGCCGTCTTCGCGCTTGTTCACCAGGGTCACTTCCTGGCCCAGGTGGTAGGTCGCGCCGAATGGCTCGATCTGCTTCAGCAGGCCGTCGGTCAGTTCCTGGCCGGTGCAGGAAGGAATCGCTGGAATGTCGTAGATCGGTTTGTCCGGATACAGTTCCACGCACTGGCCGCCAACGGCTGCCAGGGAGTCGATCACGTGGGCTTTAATCTCCAGCAGGCCGAGTTCGAAGACCTGGAACAGGCCGACTGGGCCAGCGCCGATAATCACGGCATCGGTTTCGTGGAGACCACCGGGTGGGGTGCTGACGACGTTCATAATGATTCTCATTCCATCCAAATAAGCGAACACCGCGTCAGGCGCGGTGTTGCACGTTAAATAACCGCCATTGCAGAGCGCGTAGGGCGGATCAACGATCCGCCGTGCTTAGCGCTTCAGCAACTGGATCTTTTCCTTGACGTCCTTGAACTGTTCCGCCTCTGGCAGCGCAGGCTTGGTCTTCGTGATCGAAGGCCAGTTGCGCGACAGGTCCGCATTGATCTTGATGAAGTTCTGCTGGTCGGAGGGCACGTCTTCTTCAGCGAAAATGGCGTTCACCGGGCACTCGGCTACGCAAACGGCGCAGTCGATGCACTCGTCCGGGTCGATCGCCAGGAAATTGGGGCCTTCCCGGAAACAATCTACCGGGCAAACATCGACGCAGTCCGTGTAACGGCAGGCGATGCAGGATTCGGTGACAACGTGGGTCATAACAGTCCTATCTATGTTTATGCGCTGGAAAAACCTCAGCAAAGCACTGTATTTTAAGGCAATTCGCTATTTCTCACAATTCAGCGTTATACACAATACATATAAGCAAATTCGGCATAAGGAAACGACATGACGGTTTGCTAAGCAGCGGCGCGGATCAGATTCAGCAGATCCAGCCAGGGAGAAGGGGCGTCTTCGGCGAAGGAGAGGGAGCGCTGGCGGCCGTCGCCAATGGCCGTGATGGTCCAGCGTGGAATGTCCGCGCCGATGGTGCCGGGCGGATCTGGCGCTTCGAAAAAATCGTTGGAGGCGAGGGCTGCCTCCAGCGCCGGTCCGGCCGGGCTCGTTTGCGTATCGACTTCGTAGTGCTGGCTCAGCCCCGCGAAGCCGCCGCCGCCCGTGACCATGATCTTCATTTGATTGCCACCTCGCTCGTTTCGCGCAGCGCATAGCCATGGCACCAGGCGGCCAGCGCCTGGCGCTCGGCGTCCAGTACCTCTTCCAGTCCGAAATACTCCGGATGGTTCAAAGTACCACAGCAGGCGCGGCGGTCCTGGCGCGCTTCGGGGGCATCTTCCACCATCGGCGCCAGCGTTACGCCGGGCAGATGGTCGTCGGTCAGCGGCACCGGCGATACCACGACTTCGCGCAGCGCAAAGCGATTGCGGATGGCGTTGAGGTAATCCACCGGCTTGCCATCGGTGTGGGCAATCAGCAGCATCTGGTTCACCACGTCGGCATAGCTGGCGCCGGCGTCCGGCGCAGCGACGAGGGCGCGCAGCACCAGGCTGCACAAGTAGGCGCCAACGCGATGCAGCACGGCCGCATCGTCATACAGGCCGGGCTGGCGCTCGTAGGCGAACAGGTCGGCCAGGATGTCGTAAATGGCGCCCGTGAACACTTGCGACAGCGCGTGCACCTCATTGCCCACCTCGGACAGCTTGAGGTCGTTGTCCGCATTGCGCAGCCCGTTTGGACGGCCCAGCGCCAGGCCGAATTGTTCCGCCATATCGGCCAGGAAGGTTTTGTCGTGCAGGTCTGACTTGGTCTGCGCGACCACCGCTTCCACCTGGTCGAGCTGGGATAGCGCGAGGAAGATGGCGGTCAGGTCGCCAAAGGATTCGTGCAGACCGCCGGTTTGCGGTGGCGCGCTGCTCAGAATCCATTTTGGCTTCAAGCCATCCAGCACCGCGTGCCCCGTTTCGTGCGACACGATATCGAAGGAGCGGCAGCAGTAGATGCGCTCGGTACCGCCGCTGGGAATGAAGTCGCCGAACTTCACGGCGCGGTCGTTGCGGCTGTAATAGGCATTCATCACATTCGGCAGGCCGTGCGGGAAAACCGACAGCGGGTCGGTATTCTTGACGCTGTTCCAGGCCCAGGGCAGGGGCGCGGCGCTGTCGCCTTTCGCCAGCACGCGCTGGTACATGGTCAGTGTCTGGCGCACCACGGCGAAGGTGTGCACGGCGTCGAACTGGTCGGTGTTGGGCGACATGATGAAGTCGCCGAAGGCGTTCGGACTCACTGCGGCGATACCCGGCTTACCAGAGGTAATACGGGCGTCGCGCGGTCCTTCCAGCACCACGCCGGGCAGGAAAGCCTTGCGCGTGCCGAGTTCGCTCACCGACGGGTCCTGCTTCCACATCAGCACGCGCGCGCCGGTGGGCGGCGCGGAGCAGGTCTTCATCGGCATGGCGCTTTCCTTCAGGCGCGACGCGCTCGGTTGCGCCAGCAATTGCGCGGTCTTGCGATGCAGGCGATACAGTTCGGTGGGCGTGGGCACATAGCCGACCGGCAGCGACGCGCATTTCGTCAGAACGGCCTCGACCGGGACGATGACTTTTTGATCCATGATGTTCTCCCCAAGGGACGGGCAGGAAGGTTTCCCGCCGCAGTCGAACAAACATGGTCGCGCCTTGTGCGCCGGAGCTTTTTGATCCAACTCAAACGCGCTCGCGGTAAAATGGCGCCTTTTTGCAGACGGTAGAGTAGGCGCATGTCCGACATCAACATCACCCAGGCGCACAGCCTGGCGCCCGAAGCAGCCCGCGCGGCGGCTGAAAAAGTAGCTGAAAAAATTTCCCGTGAATTCGACCTCGCCTGCACCTGGCACGGCGACACCCTGCGCTTCGGCCGCAGCGGCGTGGAAGGCACGCTGACCTTGCTGGAAAGCGCAGCGCACATGAACATCAAGCTCGGCTTCCTGATGGGCGCCTTCAAATCCGCCATCGAAGGCAAAGTCGCCGAAAAAATGCGCAGTGTCTTCGCTGGCGAAGCGGCTTGATTCTATAAGAAGCGGTACAGCACGCAGGCATCGACCAGTCCCAACTGGCGGTGCCTGAAGGCTTTGGGCAGCGTGCCCACTTGCTCGAATCCGAACTTTCGGTAGAGCCGCATGGCCGGCTCGTTGGTTGTTACCACATAGTTGAACTGCATGGCCAGGAAGCCTTGCGCGCGAGCGCGTGCGAGGCTGTCCTCGACAAGGGCCTTGCCTATTCCTCGTCCCTGCGCTGCGGGCGCCACGGCGTAGGTCGCGCTGGCGATGTGCGCGCCGTGATCCGGGTAGTTTGCTCCCATCTTGTACATGCCGAGGATGCGGTCATCCTCCGCCGCGACGTAGGCCGTGTGCGTGCTGAACCAGTGCGCCTGGAAAGTCTGTTTGTCGAAGCCGGCGCCGAAGGGGAAAGCATCGCCGCGCGCGATCACGGCCTGAAAAATCAGCCACATCGCATCCAGATCGTCCGCATTGGCGCGGCGGATTTCAAGCATTGAGGCCTCCGGCGCGGCGCAGCATGCTGCGCACGATGATCTTGTGCAGCGGCGCCACCGGCACCAGGTACAGGCGGCCCAACAGGTTATGCAAGTGAACGACGGTCGACACGTTCAGCGCACCGTCCGTTTTGCAGACCGAGACTTCGACCTTTAAATGCTTGTCAGTATCGCCGAGGATGACTTCATCCTGCGTCAGATAGCGCACGTCGAAAATGCCGACCCGGTCGCCGACCCTGTAGTCCAATGCAGGCTTGCGGGCGCTGGCGCCGTTCAGTGCGCCCAGGTTTTTCAAGCCCACCAGGCCGACCAGCCGGTTGCGCAGATCCATTAGCCAGTTCACCCAGCCCGGCGTTTGACGCGCCACGCGCAGGTAAAGTTCAAGCGCCGAGGCGTCGCTTGGCGGAATGGCGATCCGGTAGCTGTCGTGATAATACGCGCCGTCCAGGCGGCGGCTGATTTCGCTGCCTGCCGGTGCGTCGATTGTTTCAACCATTGCGCGCATCTGAACTCCTCAAGCCAGAAGATCGAGGCATGATGCCGCCGCCAAGCCCAAAAAGCAATCGGCCCGTCTGCTGCTTGCGGACGGGCCGATTAATTTGGTCAGGCGCTGATTACTTCAGACCTTCGATCAGGTCGACGTACTGCTGCTTGGCGTCGTCCTGCGAAGTGCCGGCCAGGGCGGCCCAGGCGTCGAACTTGGCGCGGTTGACGAAGTCGGTCATGCCAGGACGCTCGCCGGTCGCATCGCCGGCCGAACCCTGCTTGTACAGCGCGTAGATTTTCAGCAGGGTCATATTGTCCGGACGCTCCGGCAGGTTCTTGGAATCGGCGACGGCTGCGTCGAATTGTTCTTGAAGGCTCATCTCTTATCCTCAATGGTGGGGTTTGGATGCGCCATCATACAAAGAAAAGCGCCGGCGCCTGTAGAGGATAGGCTCCAAATCCGCGGTGCGCCGCACAATAAAAAACGGCGGTTCAAGACGGGCCGCGATGACCTGCCTTGAACCGCCGTTCTGGCGGAAGCCGGAATTACTTCTTTTTGGTTGGGTTCACAGCGGCTTTCAGGGTCGCGCCAGCCGAGAACTTAGGGGTCTTGGACGCTGCGATTTTGATCGCTTCGCCGGTCGCTGGGTTGCGGCCTTTGCGAGCAGCGCGCTTGGCTACGGAGAAGGTGCCGAAGCCGGTGATGCCGACCGTGTCGCCTTTTTTCAGACGTTCGGTAACGATTGCGATCAGGGTGTTAACTGCGTCGTTAGCGGCAGCGCCGGACATTTCGGTACGCTTCGCAAATTCTGCAATCAGTTCGCCTTTTTTCATTACTACCTCCTTGGTTAATGGAGCGCGCAGATTAGCACATTAATTGAAAAAAGTGTTCACCCTTTTTCGAAGAAGGCCATATAGTGACTGGCCTGCGACGAAATGGCGTGTAAAAAGCCCGTAAAAACAAGGCCTCATGCGCGATCATGGTGCACCGGCTGCGGTCTGTTTACCTTAGTTTTGCGCTGCAGCGGCGGACCCGTTTGCGCCTGCATTGGCGCTGGCCGATGCATTCAGGCTTCCTTGCGCCGAGCCTTGTGCGGCGCCATTTGCGCTGCGGCGCGGCGCTTGTTCGCCGGCTTGCGCGGGCTTCGCGGACGACTGCGCAGTCTTTGCTGCGGGTGCGTTATTGGACTGCGCAGCCGTACTGCCTAAGCTGCCAAGCGCGCCGCCGGCGCCGCTCTTTGTGGTGGACGCACTGCCCGCTACATTGTTGGACGCGTCGCGTGCGGCGCTCGCGCTTGCGGTGGCCGCGCCTTGCGCCTGGCTGACGCTGTTGGCGGCCGTGCCTTGCACCGCCAGTGCCGTATTGGCCGCTGCGGTGGTGGTAGCGTCGGCGGCGCCGTGGCCTGCGGCGGCGATTGCGGAGTAGGTGCTGCCGGCAGTTCCGGTGGCGCTGGAGGTCACGCTGGACGCGGTTTCGCGCGTGCTGCGGATCGTATCGCGGACTGGCAGCGCGCCGATTCCGCCAAGCTGGCCATTCATGGTGCCGCCAATGCTGCCGCCGAAACTGCCGCCGATTCCACCGCCACCCAGCACACCGCCCAGCGGTCCGGCTTGCGCGATGGATGCCGCGCTGGCGGCCAGAATGATAGCGGCGCGGATAGTTTTGATCATGTTCATGAGCGTTCTCCTTGATAAGTGCGGCGACGAATTCGCTGCTGTTACAAGGAGAACGATGGGCGATTCAGTTTTCTTCCATCGCCGCGAAAATTTTTTTAGCGGAAGGCGGCGGGATCGGCGCGGTAGGATTCGCCGACGATGCCGTAGCCGGTGGCGTTGCTGATGTCCTTCATGCCGGGATTGCCGGCGGTCGCGGCCAGTTTGGTGATGGCGGCGTGGGCGCCGGTGGCGTCGGGACGTGGCAGCTGCGGCGCCAGCAAGGCCGCCACAATCGGCGCGGCGAAGGAGGTTCCGCGCACCACGCGGTAGGGCGGTGCGCCGGCCGTGGCGCTCACCATCTGACTGCCCGGCGCGGCGAACATGACTTGCGGCCCGCGCGCGGCCTCCGGCAGCGGACGGTGTTTTGGATCGACGCCGCTGACGCCGACCACGCCGGGATAGCTGGCGGGATAGAGCGGCGGCGCGGCGGGACCGTCGTTGCCGACTGCGGCCACCAGCAGATGTCCGCGCTTGATCATGGCGGCTACGGCGCGCTCCAGTAACTGGTTTGGCGGGCCGACCAGACTCAGATTGATGACGCCGACGTTTTCGCGCGCCAGCCAGGACAGGGCGCCAACGATCTGCGTCGCGGCGCCGCCGGTTGGCTGGTCGCAGTAGATGTCGGCAGCGTACAGCGTGGCGCCGGGCGCGACGCCGGCGAAGCGCTCGGACCGTCCCACCATCAGCGCGGCGACCGCCGTCCCGTGCGCGGCGGCGATTTCCTTGCCGTCGCAACCCCAGCGCCGGATCGCCGCGCCATCAAACACCTCATGCCGCCCATCGACGCCGCTGTCGACAAGACCAACCCGCACCGCGCCCGAGCCGCCAGCCTCCGCCGCAGCGGCCCGCCCGCGCGTGTCATTCGCGCCGCCCGCGGTCGCGCCGCCGGCCTCCGATGCGGCGGCTCGCCCGCGCGTGTCATGCGCGCCGCCCACGCCCGCGCCGCCAGCCTCCGCCGCGGCGATCCGCTCGCGCGTGTCATGTGCGCCGCCCGCGCCCGCGTCGCCAGCCTCTGATGCGGCGGTTCGCACGCGCGTGTTATGTGCGCCGCCCAGGCCGGCACCCGTGCCGTTGCCGCTCGTACTGGTGCGTCCGGCGGCGGCGTCGGCCCTCGCGCTTCCGGTGTCGGCCGCGCTGGAGTGCACGGGGGCATCGTGCGTGGCGCTCGCGCTGCCTGTATATATGTGGTCGAAGTCGTAGCCGCCGTCCGGATCGGCGGCGCGCAGGGATGCCAGCGCGTCGGCGGTGGAGACGCTTTCCGGCACGCGGAACGTCAGGACCGGCTGATCCAGCACGTCCTGCTGGCCGGCCAGCTCCAGGCCGGCCGCGCGGGCGGCGGCCAGGCCGGCGGACGAGGGCGCCCATGCCACGATCACGCGGCGGACAACTGGAAACCCGCGCGGATCTGCTTCCAGCACGTCAGGATGGCGGCGCAAGAGGTCGGCGGCCTGGGTCAGGCGCAGCTGGTCGAGGCGGATGCGGTCCGTCAGGTCGGACGTATTTAATAAGCGTTCGCGAAGCAGGGAGGTATCCAGCGGTCCGACCCGCCCCGGCAGCGGCAGGCCGGGCAAATGCAGCTGGGCGGACGCCTCGCCGCCGGCCAATGCCAGAAGCAAAACGGCGGCGCGGCAGCATGTACGCAACAGGATACAAGTCGGGCGCAAGAGGATCATGGGCGAATGATAATATAGCTAACAGAGATCTTATCGGTACAAACGTACGGCGCCGGGAAGAAAATCCCTGGCCGGATCGTTATCCAAGCATGGACGACACCACCGCATTGCATGAGGAGATCGCCGCACTGCTGCCACGCTTGCGGCGTTTTGCCCGTACTGTTACCTGGAACCGCGAGGATGCGGACGACCTGGTCCAGTTGGCCGTGGAGCGCGCCATTCTGCACAGCGGGCAGTGGCAAGCCGGCACCCGCCTGGACAGCTGGCTGTTCCGCATCATCAAAAATGCCTGGATCGACGAAGTGCGTGCCCGCACCCGGCGCAGCGAGATTTTTGCGCCGGAAGAAGAAGGCGAACATATAGGCGACAACTATGCCGAAGCGCACCAGCAGCGCATGGCGGTGCAAAAAGCCGTCAGCCTGCTGAGCGACGAACATCGCCTGGTCGTAGGTCTGGTGCTGGTGGACGGTCTGCCCTATAAAGAAGCTGCGGAGGTACTGGAAATCCCGATCGGCACCCTGACCAGCCGGTTGGCGCGCGCACGCGCCGCCCTGCAAGAGTTATTATCGGAGCAAGCGAGGACCGTGATATGAGTTTTTCCGATGAAATCCTGATGGCCTATGCCGACGGCGAGCTGGATGAAGCGACCCGCCGCGCGCTGGAGGAGGCCATGCGCAAAGACGCCAGCCTGGCGCGCCGCGTGGCGCAGCACAAGGCGTTGCGCACCAACGTTTTTGCCGCCTATGCGCCGGTCGCGGAAGAGGCGGTGCCGCCGCGCCTGGTGCGTCCGCTGCGCCAGGCCACGGTGGTCAGCCTGGATTCCGTCCGCGCCAAACGCGAAGCGGAGCATCAGGCGGCGCGCAAGGCGCGCCAGAAACGGCGCTGGTCCTGGCCGGAATGGGGCGCGCTGGCCGCCATGCTGGTAGTTGGCGTGGTGGCGGGCAAATTCGGCCTCTCCGCCTGGCAGCTCGACAATTCGCGCGCCGGGGAAACCATCGCCAGCCGCGATGGCAGTTTAAGCGCGCAGGGCCGCCTGGCTACGGCGCTGGACAATCAGCTGACCAGTGCCGGTGCTGCCGGACCGGTGAAGATTGGCCTGAGTTTTGTCGCGCAGGATGGCGGTTACTGCCGCAGTTTTATTACCGGGAATGGCGGACAGGAGCTGTCCGGACTGGCCTGCAAGGCCAATGGCGAATGGYGGATTCCCATTCTGGTGCAGAACAATCGCGCACCGGCGCAGGGACCTTACCGCCTTGCAGCGGCTGAGATGCCGACACCGGTGCTGGAAGCCATCGACCAGCGCATCAATGGGGCTGCGCTGGATGGCAAGGGCGAAACGGACGCCATCCAGAAAGGATGGCAGAAGTAATTAAACGCCCAGCAGTTCCACGTCGAAGATCAGCGTGGCGTTTGGCGGAATCACGCCGCCGGCGCCGCGCGAGCCGTAGCCCAGGTCCGCCGGGATGATCAGCTGGCGGGTGCCGCCCACTTTCATGCCTTGCACGCCTTCGTCCCAGCCGCGAATGACCATGCCGGCGCCCAGTGCGAACTCGAACGGATCGTTGCGGTCCTTGCTCGAATCGAATTTCGAACCTTTGCTGCCGTCGTCGTTGCGCAGCCAGCCGGTGTAATGCACGGTGACGTTCTGGCCTGCCTTGGCTTCAGCGCCGTCGCCGGCCTTGATATCGTCGTACTGCAGACCGGATGGGGTGGTGATAATCGCCATGATTTTTCCTTTTCCTTATCAAATATGGACAACTTAGAGGGTGATTGTAGCTTAAATGCCCCTTAAAACTGGTCGGTAATATCAATGCAGACGGGGTTTGACCGTAAAATATGGTTTTGCATCTCGAGCGAGCTTTTCATGTTCCGCAGTATCCGTCGCGCAGCCCTTTCCTTTGCACTATTGGCAGGTTTCACCGCCGCCCACGCTAACGTCGTTGTGGTGCTTAACTCCCGGGATGCTACGGTCCAGCTGCTCGATCAGGCCACCTACACCAGCCTGCAGACTTTCGCCGTCGGCAAAGAGCCGCACCACCTGATGGCGACCCCGGACAATAAGTCCCTGATCGTCGCCAGCTCGGTCGGCAACGAACTGGTATTCCTGGACCCGAAAACCGGCCAGGTACAGAAGCACGTCAAGGACATCCTCGACCCTTACCAGATCGGCTTCTCGCCGGACCAGAAATGGTTCGTGGTGACTTCCCTGCGTCTGGACCGCGTCGACGTCTACAGCTACGACGGCAAGGACTTCAAGCTGGCCAAGCGCATCCCGATGGCCAAGCTGCCGAGCCATATCGCTTTCGATGCCAAGAGCACCACCGCTTTCATCACCCAGCAGGGCAGTGACCAGATCAGCGCCATCGACCTGAAAACCCAGGCCATCAAATGGACTATGCCAGTCGGCAAACTGCCGGCCGGTATCACCATGACCCCGGACGACAAGTACCTGATGGTCGGCATCATGGGCAGCGATTACGTGGAAGTGATCGACTGGCGCACCCAGAAGTCGGTCAAGCAGATCAAGGCTGGCGCTGGTACGCACAATTTCCGTGCACAGGGCGATAACCGTATCACTTATGTGTCGAACCGCGTGTCGAACACCATCAACATCATCGACCAGAAGACGCTGGAAAACATCGGCACCATCAATGTGCCGGGCGGTCCGGATTGCATGGAAATCACGGAAGACGGCAAAACCATGTGGGTGACCCTGCGCTGGATTAAGAAAGTCGCCGTGATTGACCTGCCGAGCCGCAAAGTGGTGAAGATGATCCCGGTCGGCCGCTCGCCGCACGGCGTGTTCTTCGCCAATTCCTCGGCGCGCATGTAAAAGATGAAGCGGCTCGCAATCTGCATCGCCGCTGCGTCCGCATTGGCGTCCGCAGCAGCCGCGCCGGCACCGGCAGCGTGCCACGGCACGATCTATCTGACTTTTGACACCGGTAGCCAGTCCCAGGCCGAATTGATTGCGGACGTGCTGAAGCGCCAGAACGTCCGCGCCACCTTCTTCCTGGCGAACGAAAAAACTGTGCGCGGCGATTATTCGCTGGACCCGTCCTGGGCCGGCTTCTGGAAGGCGCGCGTGGCGGAAGGCCATGCTTTTGGTTCTCATACCTTCGATCACGTCTATTACCTGCGCGACGCGGCCAACGGCAAGATCGCCGTCAAGCCGCAGTTCGGCGCCCACGGTGGCAAGGCGCAGGAGTGGACAGCTCAGCAATACTGCGAAGAGATCCGCCGCAGCGACCAGCGTTTCCAGGAGCTGACCGGCCACAAGATGGACCCGTTCTGGCGCGCGCCGGGCGGCAAAGTTTCGCCGCGGACTCTGGCGGCGGGCAAGGCTTGCGGTTATGCCCACGTGGGCTGGGCCAAAGCCGGTTTCTCGGGCGATGAGCTGTCGAGCGAAGCCTATCCGAATGCGGTATTGTTAAAGAAAGCGCTGGACGGCCTGCACGACGGCGATATTTTCATGGCCCATATGGGCATCTGGTCGCGCAAGGACCCGTGGGCACCGGCCAATCTGGAGCCGCTGATCACGGGTCTGAAGCAGAAGGGCTTCTGCTTCGCCACGCTGCGCGAACATCCTGACTATCAAGTGAAGCAATGATTCAACTATTGGCAGACTGGCTGGGACAGGCCCAGGGCTGGTTGTTCCAGACGGTGATTGAGCCCGTCCTGTATTACGCCGGCATGGGCGACGTGGTGGAAGACGCCTTCGAAGGCACGGAATGGTTCCTGATCGGCCTGTGCGAACTGTTTCTGATTTTCCTGGTGCTGCGCCCGATGGAATCCCTGATTCCGGCCCAGCCCATCACCGACAAGCGCGCGCGCTGGAACGACTTTATTTACACGGTGCTGCAGCGTATCGGCCTGTTCCCGGTGCTGATCTTCTTCACGCTGGACCCGGTGATGGACGCCATCGCCGGCCAGTTGCGCATGGATGGGGTACGTCCCTTTAATCTGGAAAACCTGGCGCCGGGCATGAGCCCGCTGGCCAGTTTCGCCATCTATTTCGTGGTGTTCGATTTCGTCGATTACTGGTTCCACCGCGCCCAGCATCAGTTCAACTGGTGGTGGGGCTTGCACAGCCTGCATCACAGCCAGCAAAACATGAATCTGTGGAGCGACGACCGCAACCACTTACTGGACGACCTGCTGCATGACACCGTGATTGCCGTGGTGGCGCTGGCCATCGGCGTGCAGCCTGCGCAATACGTGCTGCTGGTGTCGCTATCGCGCATCCTGCAAAGCCTCCAGCATGCCAATGTGCGCATCCATTTCGGCGCCATCGGTGAACGGCTGCTGGTGTCGCCACGCTTCCACCGCATGCACCACGCCATCGGCGTCGGCCACGAATCGAAAGGCAAGGGCACGCTGGGTGGCTGCAACTTCGGCGTACTGCTGCCAATCTGGGACATCATCTTCCGCACCGCGAACTTCACGCCGCGCTTTGAAACGACCGGCGTGCGCGATCAGCTGCCGGGCACAGCGCCTGATGGCACCGTCATCCCCGGTCGCGATTACGGCCGCGGCTTCTGGGCTCAGCAGTGGCTGGGACTGAAGCGCATGGTGGAATACGCCGGAAAGAAAAGCGTCTGATGCTGGCGGTCCTGAACGCCTACGGGCGCGCCCTGCTGTCTCAGTTCCACGGCAAGATGCTATTGCTGAGCATTGCGCCTTTCCTGCTGTCGGCCGCCTTGTGGGCGCTGCTGCTCTGGCTTGGCCTGCAGCCGATGCTGGACTGGATGCACACCCAGTACGTGGATTACGAATTATTCCGCTCCACCGGTGAATGGCTGGAAAAACTGGGCCTCGACACGCTGCGCGCGGTGATCGTGCCGCTGGTGGCGCTGCTCCTGCTGCTGCCGCTGATGATCATCACGGCCCTGGTCTTTATCGGCGTGGCCGCCATGCCGTTCATCGTGCCCCACGTAGGCGGCCGCCATTTCCCGCAGCTGGAAAAGAAGCGCGGCGGCTCGTTGCTGGGCAGCGTGGGACAAGCCCTGGCCGCAGGCATTATCTTTGTCGTGTGCTGGCTGTGCATTCTGCCGCTGTATATCTTCCCGCCGCTGGCCGGCATCGCAACCGTGCTGCTGTGGGGCTGGCTGACCAGCCGCGTGATGAGCTACGACGCGCTGGCCGACTACGCCAGCGCTGAAGAGTTGAAAACGCTGCAGCGCGAGCGCCGCTGGGGCCTGCTGGCGATCGGCGTGGTGTCCGGCCTGGCCGGTTCGCTGCCATCGCTGGCCTGGGTCGGCGGTGCGGCGGCGGCCATTGCCTTCTTCCCCGTGCTGCTGGCGGCGTCGATCTGGATTTACGTCCTGATATTTATCTTCACCGGCCTGTGGTTTGAGTATTATTGTCTGGAGGCGCTGGCGCAGTTGCGCCATGCGAAATTCGAGGAACGTATCCAGATCGAATAGGGGACACCATGGCTATCGGACTGATCATCATCGGCGACGAAATCCTGTCCGGCAAGCGTGTAGACCAGCACTTTCCCAAAGTCGTCCAGCTGCTTGCCGCACGCGGTTTGCAGCTCGGCTGGGCCGAATTCCTCGGCGATGACCGCGAACGCATCACCAGCACGCTGAAGCGTTCTTTTGCGGGCAACGATATCGTGTTTTCCTGCGGCGGTATCGGCGCCACGCCGGACGACCATACGCGCCAGGCGGCAGCGGCGGCGCTGGGCCGGCCGCTGGTGCTGCACGAAGAAGGCAAAGCCATGATCCAGCAGCGCATCCGCCAGGTGGCACAGGACGCGGGCCAGCAGGCCGATCTGAACGCGCCAGACAATCTGCAGCGCCTGCAGATGGCCGAGTTCCCGCAAGGTGCATCCCTCATCCCCAATCCCTACAACAACGTGCCCGGCTTCGCCGTCGGCACCCATTATTTCGTGCCGGGCTTCCCCGTGATGGCCTGGCCGATGATCGAATGGGTGCTGGACACGCACTACACCGATCTGTTCAACCGCGAACCGCGTGCTGAACATGCGGTGCTTGTCTACGAAGTGGCCGAAGCGGCGTTAACTCCCCTGATGGTGAGCATTGAAAAAGCCTGGCCACGCGTCAGGGTCTTCAGCCTGCCCAGCGTTGGCGACGCCAATACGCGCCGCCATATCGAGCTTGGCGTGAAAGGCGAACCGGGCCAATGCGCAGCAGCCTTCGCGGCAATGTGCAGCGAACTCGATAAGCTGAAAGTGGAATACACACGCCTGTAATGACACGATGTGACAATGGTGTTAACAGCCATTGTTAGCTCGCTCACATATGGCGAAAAGTGCCGTTGTTTTTTTGCGAAAAAATTGCGCGCAGATCAAAATTTCTGCGCATTGCTCCGTGCACGCGCTGCCGTTGTGGTGCAATGGTAGTCATGCAGGAACAGTAGTTTGATTGACCGGTTTAAACACTATGCTAAGCAATCGACGTTTTCGCCGGCCCCGCGTTGTAGTCAGTACCGTGCGCAAATTGCGTGCGGGCGCTGCAGCGTTTGGATATGGCGGCGTGCGACGTCGACTGCGCTCCGTACCTATGTCTTCGCCTCACGATCAGGAAACAGTCCACCTCGCCCACGCCCAGCCGGCGCCGCCACCACCATCGGAGCCGAAGAAGCGCTCGCGTTCGCGCGATGCCCTCATCGTGCTGATGCTGGTTCTGCTCTCACTGCTGGTGTATTGGGCTGTGCAGGAAGTTCGCACCTCAACCATGCAGGCGCGCTATTTCACGCAGCTATCCGAAAAGCTCACCTGGCGCGTTGAAGCTGGCCCCAGCAAAGACATCCGCTACCCGCACGACAGTCCTTACGACGAGCGCCTGGGCTACGCGAATATGCCGGATTACCTGACCAAGCTGAAGGCCAAGGATTACGAGATCACGGCGCAGTCGCGCTTCTCGCCCAAAATGGTGCAGCTGTCGGATATGGGCGTGTTCGCGACCTACCGCGAGAAGACCCGCACCGGCCTGACGATTTACGATTGCCGCGCGCAGCCGCTGTTTACGGCCAGCTACCCGGAACGCATCTACAACGGTTTCGAGCAAACGCCGCAAGCGCTGGTGCAAAGCCTGCTGTTCATCGAGAACCGCGAGCTGCTCGACAATACCTATCCGAAGCGTAATCCCGCTGTGGAATGGGACCGCCTGAGCAAGGCCGTGTTCGAAAAATCGCTGAGCGCCGTTGGCGCCGGAGCGCACCGCGCGGCTGGCGGTTCGACGCTGGCGACGCAGATCGAGAAATACCGCCATTCGCCGGAAGGCCGCACCAGCTCGATGAAGGACAAGCTGAAGCAGATGGTGTCCGCCACGCTGCGCGCTTATCAGGGCGGCGAGGACACCACCAAGGTGCGCCGCCAGATCGTGGTCGATTACCTCAACACCGTGCCGCTGTCGGCCAAGACCGGCTATGGTGAAGTGAACGGTGTCGGCGATGGCATGTGGGTGTGGTACGGCCGCGATTTCGCGGAAGTGAACCGCCTGCTGGGCGGGAAGATGGACCAGCCGGGCAGCCCGCTGGCCTTCAAGGAAGCACTCAGCCTGCTGATCGCGCAGCGCCGCCCCAGCTACTACCTGGGCGACGGTGAGGAAGATTTGGAAGTCCTGGCCAACAGCCACCTGCGCCTGCTGGCCACCGCGGGCGTGATCTCGCCTTCCTTCCGCGACGCCGCATTGAAGGAAAAACTGCATCCGGCGCGCGGCAACGGCCTGCAGTCGGCGCCGCCGATGTCTTACGTGACCAAGAAAGCGTCGAACGCGGTGCGCGTGCACCTGGCGAATCTGCTGGGCGATAACCGCATGTACAACCTGGACCGCCTGGATCTGACCGTCACCAGCACGCTCGATGCGGAAGCGCAGAAAGCCGTAACCGCCGTACTGCGCGAATTGCGCGATGCCGAAACGGCGCAGAAAGCGGGCCTGACCGGCAAAGGCATGCTGGGCAACGGCGATCCGGCGAATGTGGTGTACAGCTTCACTTTGCTGGAAAAGGGCGAGAACACCAACTTCCTGCGGGTGCAGACCGATAACTTCGATCAGCCGCTGGACATCAACGAAGGCGCCAAGCTGGATCTGGGTTCGACCGCCAAGCTGCGTACCCTGGTGACCTATCTGGACATCGTCGACCAGATGCACAAGAAGTATGGCCAGATGAGTAATGATGAGCTGAAGAAGCAGCAGGTCGACCAGCGCGACCGCATTACTTCCTGGTCCATCGAGTACCTGATGGCGACGCCAATGGACAAGCGCGACCTGCCATCCATGTTGAACGCGGCCATGGAGCGTAAGTATTCCGGCAATCCGGGCGAGGGCTTCTTCACCGGTGGCGGCCTGCATTTCTTCGGTAACTTCAGCAAGGATGACGACTTCAAGATCCTGACGGTGCGCGAAGCGCTACGTCATTCCACCAACCTGGTGTTCGTACGTCTTATGCGCGATGTGGCGAAGTGGTATTCCTTCCAGATGCCGGGTTCATCGCAAACCCTGCTGACTGATGCGGACGACCCGCGCCGTGCGGCCTATCTGGCGCGCTTTGCGGACAAGGAAGGCAAGGAATTCCTGTACCGCTTCTACGCCAAGTACCGCAACAAGTCGGAATCCGAACTCGATCCGACCCTGCTGGAATCGGTGCGTCCGACGCCGGTGCGCCTGGCCACGATTTACCGCACCATTCATCCGGAAGCGGATCTGGCGAAATTCAGCAAATTCGTCAACGACAATCTGGTGGTGCAGAACGATGTGCCGGATGATCGTCTGGCGAAAATGTACGACCAGTACGCGACCGATAAATGGAATCTGGCTGACCGCGGCTACCTGGCCGGCGTGCACCCGCTGGAACTGTGGATGGTGGCTTATATGCACCGTCATCCGGAAGCCAATCTGACGCAGATCGTGGCGGCCAGCGAAAAGGAGCGCCAGGAAGTTTATCAGTGGCTGTTCAAGACCCACCGCAAGCACGCGCAGGACAAGCGCATCGCCGGCCTGCTGGAGATGGAAGCCTTCATGGGCATCCACCGCCAGTGGAAGAAGATGGGTTATCCGTTTGAATCGCTGGTGCCTTCGTATGCAACCACGCTTGGCGCCTCGGCGGACCGTCCGGCGGCACTGGCCGAAATGATGGGCATTATCATCAACGGCGGTGTGCGCAAATCCACGCAGCGCATCGACTCGCTGCACTTTGCGGCCAATACGCCTTATGACACCAAGGTCGCCAAGGGCAAGCCGACCACCAACGAGCAGGTGCTGTCGCCGGAAGTGGCGCGCGTGGTGGCGGACGAGATTCGTGGCGTGGTATCGGACGGTACGGCGAAGCGCGCCAAAATGGCGTTCGTGAAGGCTGACGGCACCGTGATCCCGGTCGGCGGCAAGACCGGTACCGGCGACCAGCGTTTCGATATCTTCGCGCCGGGTGGACGCCTGATCGAGTCGCGCTATGTGAACCGTTCGGCGACCTTTGTGTTCAATATCGGCGAGCGCTTCTTCGGCAGCATGACGGCTTATGTGCATGGGCCGGAGTCGAAGAATTATGACTTTACTTCGGCGCTGCCGGTGCAGCTGCTGACCGTGCTGGCGCCGTCGCTGATGCCGCTGATCGAACCGCAGCAGCAGAAGGCCCCGGCAGTTGTGACTGCCGCCGCCACCAGCTCTCCCAGCGGCATGCAGCCCATGATCACTGCCGCTGTTGCCGCGGCAGCAGTCGCCGGCGCACCGACTCCCGCCGCTCCGCAGCGCGCTTGCGGCGGTTCTTGAAACCCACGGCATGAGACAGGTGGCTGCCACGATGTGGCAGCCACCAGGTTTGCGCTGGTGGTTTGGGTGTTAAGCTTACGCACCATGAACCCAATGCGCCACATGTCCAAAATCCTCGCCTTCACGCGCTTCTCGCTGCGTGACCTGTTTGCCACCGCAACGCCCACCATCATCGTCATCGCCGCAGCGCTGATCGCAGCGTACCTGATCATCGACCCCGCCCCGCCACGGCAGGTGAGTCTGGGCAGTGGCCAGGAAAACAGCGCCTACGAAAACATCGGCCGCAAATACCAGGCCGCCATGAAAAAGCACGGCATCGCCGTGACCCTGCAAACCTCGCACGGTTCGGGCGAAAACCTGCGCCGCCTGAACGAAGGCAAGGTGGATATCGCCTTCGTCCAAAGCGGCTCCACCAACGAAGTCGAGGCCGAGCGCAAAGGCCTGATTTCCCTGGGCAGTCTGTTTACGGAACCGGTCTGGCTGTTCATGCGCGAACAGAAAAAGCCCGTCACCTCGCTCACCCAGCTCAAGGGCCTCAAGATCAATCTCGGCGCCAAAGGCAGCGGCACGCCGCGCCTGTTCCGCCAGGTGCTGGACGTCAACGGCCTGACGCCGGCCGATCTCCAGGTCAGCAACCTGGAAAACACGCCCGCCACGGTGGAACTGCTGGAAGGCCGCATCGACGGCCTGGTATTCGCCGCCGCGCCGGACGATCCCCTGATCCAGATGCTGCTGCAAACGCCCGGCATCCAGTTGTTCGACTTCACCCAGGCCGAAGCCTATACGCGCCGCCTGCCTTTCCTCACCCACGTCACGCTGCCGCGCGGCATTGTGGACCTGGGCCGCGACCTGCCGTCCCGCGACTACCAGCTGATAGCGCCGACTGCCACGCTGGTGGCGCGCGAGGATCTGCATCCTGCGCTGATCGAGTTGTTCGTGGAAGCCGCCGCCCAAATTCACGGCGGGGCAGGGTGGTTCCAGAAGCAGGGCGAATTCCCTTCGCCGCGCTACACCGAGATTCCGGTGGCGCGCGAAGCGGCCAAGTTCTACAAGGACGGCCCGCCTTTCCTGCAGCGCTATATGAACTTCTGGCTGGCGACTTTCTTCGACCGCATGTGGGTGCTGGTGGTGGCGCTGGGTGCGCTGATTCTGCCGCTGTCGAAGATCGTGCCGCCGCTGTATGTGTGGCGCATCCGCTCGCGCGTGTATCGCTGGTACGGCCAGCTGCGCCGGGTGGAACAGGCGCTGGATGATGCGCCGGACGAAAAGCGCAAGGAAGTCAGCGAGCAGCAACTGAAGCGGCTCAACGATATCGAGGACCGCGTCAACCGGCTGTCGGTGCCGCTGTCGTTTGCGGATGAATTCTACGGCCTGCGCAGTCATATCAACTTCGTGCGCCAACGTATTGCCGGCGCGGCGGATCGATGATCCGCCCTACGTAACATTACGTAGAAAAGTTGGCGATTTGTCTAGGCAAGTGTTGTATCTTAAGGAAGATTACTTCAATTACACGCGATTTTGTTGACTAAACAGTCAGGTTGACCCAATGATATTTGGTAGGTCTTCAATAGAAAGACCCCAAGGGATAGAAAGCAGCAATCGTCCTTTCAAATACCATCACATCAGAGGGTTAATTATGAGTATTGCCGCACCAAGAAAACACGTTCTTGCAGTAAGCATTGCCACCCTGTTTGCCACCGGCGCCGCGATGGCGCAAACCCAGGCCCCGGCTGAAGACAATGTCAGCACCGTGGTCGTGACCGGTACCCGCGTTTCGAACCGCACCGTGCTCGACACGACGGCGCCGGTTGACGTCATCAACGCTGAAACCCTGAAGAACACCGGCGTGCCGGAAATCTCGCAGGCTTTGTCTGTTGCCCTGCCATCGCTGAACTTCCCGCGCCCCGGCCTGGCTGACGGCACGGACACCATCCGCCCAGCTACCCTGCGTGGCCTGGCGCCGGATCAGACCCTGGTGCTGGTGAACTCCAAGCGCCGCCACACCTCCTCGCTGGTGAACCTGAATGGCACCATCGGCCGCGGCTCCGCTGCGGTCGACCTGAACACCATTCCGACCGCTATGGTGAAGAGCATCGAGGTGCTGCGCGACGGCGCATCCGCCCAATACGGTTCGGACGCGATTGCCGGCGTGGTCAACATCCGCCTGCGCGACGACAAGAAAGGCGGCGAGGGCACCATCAGCTACGGCAAGCGCGACACCGACTACGAGTTCACGCCGATTCCCGGCCCGGCTGGCGCCACCTGGGATACCAGCACCAATTCGCGCCACCGCGTCGACGGCGGCACCTTTACCGCCAGCGTATGGAAAGGCCTGGAACTGGGCGAAGACGGTTTCCTGACCGTGTCCGCCGAACAGAAAAACCAGAGCCACACCGAGCGTGGCGGCTGGGACACCCGCCAGCAATACCCGCTGGTGAACGGCGCCTTCGATCCGCGCGAGAAAACCATCAATCGCTTCAACGCCTGGTATGGCGAGCCTGAGCTGCACCAGTCCACCGTGTTCGCCAACGCGGGCTATAACCTGAGCGGCAGCACCAAGCTGTATGGCTGGCTGAGCTACCAGAACCGCGATGCGCGTTCCGCCGGCTTCTTCCGCCGCGCCGTGCAGGACCAGAACATCATCAGCATCTATCCGGATGGCTACCTGCCGATCATCGCGCCAAACGTGAAGGACTACAGCGCGGCGCTGGGCATCTCGTGGAACTTCGCCGACTGGGACATGGATGCATCCATCGTCTACGGCAAGAACAAGATGGACTTCGAGATCGAGAACACGCTGAACCGCTCGCTCGGCCCGTCCAGCAAGACCGACTTCGATGCCGGTGGTTTTTCGTATGACCAGACCGTGGCCAACCTGTCGGCCGTGCGCCAGTTCGAAGTGGGCCTGGCATCGCCGCTGAACGTGGCGATCGGCGCCGAAGCGCGCAACGAAGCGTACAAGCTGCATGCAGGCGAGCCGGATTCCTGGCGCAACGGCGGTGTGCTGCTGGCTAACGGCACGCCGGCACCGTCGGGCTCCCAGGTCTTCCCTGGCTTCCGTCCGGCCGACGAATCGGATACCAGCCGCCGCGCTTACTCGCTGTATGCGGACGTGGAAGCCAATGTGACCAAGGAGTTCCTGGCCTCCGCTGCCGTGCGCGGCGAGCACTACACGGACTTCGGCAATAACTGGTCCGGCAAGGTCGCGGGCCGTTATAACTTCACGCCGGCATTCGCTCTGCGCGGGTCGGTACAGAACGGCTTCCGCGCACCGTCGCCGCAGCAGCAGAACTTCACCTCGACGGCGACCAACTTCATCAACGGCGTACCGTACGACATCACCACCTTCAAGCCGACTGCAGCGGCTGCGGTGGCGCTGGGTGCGAAGCCGCTGGACGCCGAGAAGTCGACCAACTTCTCGCTGGGTGCAGTGAGCAAGCTGGGCAAGGCCAGCATCACGGTCGACGCCTTCCAGATCAAGATCCGCGACCGCATCGTGCTGTCCGAGAACCTGACCCAGACCAATGTGCGTAACTACCTGACCAGCCTGGGCTTCATCGGTGTGGGCGGCGGCCGCTTCTTCATCAACGGCGTGAACACCACGACCCGCGGTGTGGACGTGGTCGGCAACTACCCATGGAATGCAGGCACGGCAGGCAAATTCGACCTGACCCTGGCCGGCAACTACACCAAGACCGAAGTGACCAAGACGCCGGTGACCGCGCAGCTGGCTGCGCTGAATCCTGCGCCGGTACTGTTCGACCGCATCAACGTGCTGACCTTTGAGCGCGGTACGCCGAAGACCAAGTTCACGGCAAGCGGCAACTGGTCGCTGGGTCCGTGGGGCGCAACCCTGCGCGCCACGCGCTACGGTTCGGTGCTGCAACCGGGCACCACCGCAGCGCTGGACTTCACCCTGGGCGCCAAGACCCTGGTGGATCTGGAAGGCCGCTACAAGATCACCAAGAACCTCAGCGCTGCTGTGGGTGCGGAGAACTTGTTCGACCAGTATCCGGATGCGTATCCGGCTGTGCTGAATGCAACGGGTAACGCACCGTTCGGTAACTACTCGCCGTTCGGCCGTTCCGGCCGCTTCATCTACGCACGATTGACGTACTCGCTGTAAGAACCAAGGGCGTAAAACAGGTGGCAGGCACGATGTGCCTGCCACCAGGTTTCTGCCTTGGGTTCTAAATCAGGCGCCGGTCCACGGCAAGCCGGCCTTGCACCAGCCGCCTACCTGCTTGCGGTGGCCTTCCGCATCCTTGTCCCCTTCAAAGCCTTCCAGAATGTCGTAGCACTCGGCATAGCCATTTTCGGTCGCCAGTTTGGCCGAATGGCGCGAGCGCACGCCGGAGCGGCACAGGAACAGCAGCACCTCGTTCTTGCCCGCCTGGGCCGCCAGCTGGGCCAGGAATTCCGGATTCGGCGTTCCGCCCGGATACAAACTCCACTGCACCGCGCCATGCTGGCCGGCGGGAATATTCACACGGCCAACCCAGTCGCGCTCGGCATTGGTGCGCACATCGATCAGCTTGACCGAGGAATCGCCCTGAATCAGGGCAAAAGCCTCCTGTGGCGTGACGGCACCAGCATAGCCGCCGGGCGATCGTTCGCGTGCCCGGTCCAGGATGTCAGAGGTGGAACTCATAGTTAGTTTTCCTTTATGATGGCATGCACCGCAATGATGCGTTTTCAGCTAATCGCCCAATTTCGCACCAAAGAAGTGCAAAATATCGCAAATGCACCGCGGTGGTGCGCACATCTTTGGCTCAACCGCAGGGGAGTGCTTGGCACGATTTCTGCTTAATGTACCATCAGCTTTTGCCGCAGCCTAGCGCGCGGCAGTTTATTCACTTAGGAGATATGCAATGGCAATGACCGCCGCAGACGTTCTGAAGATGGTAGCAGATCACGAAGTCAAGTTCGTGGACTTCCGTTTCGCCGATACCCGTGGCAAGGAACAGCACGTAACCGTGCCAGTTTCCCACTTCGACATCGACAAATTTGAGTCGGGCCACGCCTTCGACGGTTCTTCGATCGCTGGCTGGAAAGGCATTGAAGCCTCCGACATGATCCTGCTGCCGGACCCGAACACTGCCAATATCGATCCGTTCATGGAAGAGACCACGCTGTTCATGCAGTGCGACGTGATCGAGCCATCCGACGGCAAGGGCTATGACCGCGATCCACGCTCCATCGCCAAGCGCGCTGAAGCCTACCTGAAGTCCTCCGGCCTGGGCGATACCGCCTACTTCGGCCCGGAGCCAGAATTCTTCATCTTCGACTCCGTGAAGTGGAAGATCGACATGTCCGGCGCCATGGTGAAAGTGGACTCCGACGAAGCTTCCTGGTCGACCGACAAGGACATCGAAGGCGGCAACTCCGGCCACCGTCCAACCGTGAAGGGCGGCTACTTCCCAGTGCCTCCAGTCGACTCCTTCCAGGACATGCGCTCCGAAATGTGCCTGATCCTCGAATCCATGGGCATCCCGGTCGAAGTGCACCACCACGAAGTGGCTGGCGCCGGCCAGAACGAAATCGGCACCAAGTTCTCGACCCTGGTTGAGCGCGCCGACTGGACCCAGAACCTGAAATACGTGGTCTGGAACGTGGCCCACAGCTACGGCAAGACCGCTACCTTCATGCCTAAGCCTATCGTTGGCGACAACGGTTCCGGCATGCACGTGCACCAGTCGATCTGGAAAGACGGCAAGAACCTGTTCGCCGGCGACGGCTATGCTGGCCTGTCCGACTTCGCCCTGTACTACATCGGCGGCATCATCAAGCACGCCAAGGCACTGAACGCGATCACCAACCCAGGCACCAACTCCTACAAGCGTCTGGTTCCTGGCTTCGAAGCACCGGTGAAGCTGGCTTACTCGGCGCGTAACCGTTCCGCATCGATCCGTATCCCGCACGTGGCGAACCCGAAAGGCCGCCGCATCGAGACCCGTTTCCCGGACCCACTGGCTAACCCATACCTGTGCTTCGCGGCACTGATGATGGCCGGTCTGGACGGCGTGCAGAACAAGATTCACCCAGGCGAAGCAGCGTCCAAAGACCTGTACCACCTGCCACCGGAAGAAGATGCACTGATCCCGACCGTCTGCGCGTCGCTGGAAGAAGCGCTGGATCATCTGAACAAGGACCGCGAGTTCCTGACCCGCGGCGGCGTCTTCACCGACACCATGATCGACGCTTACATCGAGCTGAAGATGCAGGAAGTGACTCGCATGCGCATGACCACCCATCCGGTGGAATTCGACATGTACTACTCCCTGTAATTGCCGGGACACGGCGGAGCATTAATCCGCCGACAACTAAACGCGAGGTTGGCTTTGCTTTCCTCGCGTTTTTTTTCGGATGTTGTATAGTCGGGGCATGAAAACTCGCACTCTCGTTTTACAGGGCCTGGCCCTGATTGCCTTGAGTGGCGCGGCACAGGCGCAGCAAATCTATCTGTGCACCGATGCCGACGGCCATAAGGAACTGACGGATTCCCGCAAGGGGAGCAACTGCAAGGCGCTGGATCTGCCGCCCGCTTCAATTGCCGCACCTCAGGGTGCCGCGCGGCCGCGTCCGGTGACGCCTGTTGCCAGCCCGGGTAATTTCCCGCGCGTGGACAGCGCCGAGCAGAAGGCCCGCGATGCGGACCGCAAGGCTATCCTGACCGACGAACTCAACTCCGAAACGAAAAAGCTGGCCGAGCTGCGCAAGGAGTTCAACAACGGTGAGCCGGAACGCCGTGGCGACGAGCGCAATTACGCCAAGTACCTGGAACGGGTGGCCACGATGAAGGACAGCATCGCCCGTTCGGAACAGAATGTGGAAGCGTTGAAGCGGGAAATCGCCAACATCAAATGAGCATCGTGAGCAATATCGCCGCGCGCGCGGCAGCCGCCATGGCGCGGCCGCAGGCGCTCGCCGGTCTGGACTTGCTGGCATCGGCCGTCGTGCTGGTGGACGGCCAGGGCCACATCACCTTCGCCAACGCGGCGGCGGAAAACTTGCTCGAATCTTCGGTCAAGGCCCTGTCGCGCCAGCAGCTGGGCGGCCAGTTCAGCAATCCCGAAGAACTCGAACATATCGTGGCGCAGGCGCGCGAGCACAAGTTCTCCGATGTGCGGCAGGAACTGGTGCTGGAACGTCACGGCCGTGAACCGCTGCATGTGCACGTGATCGCCAGCGCGCTGGAAGAACCGGGCGACACGGTGCTGATCGAGCTGCGCGAAACCGTGCAGCAAATGAAGCAGGACCGCGAAGAGCGCCTGCTGGACCAGAGCCAGGTCAACAAGGAGCTGATCCGCAACCTGGCCCATGAAATCAAGAATCCGCTGGGCGGCATCCGCGGCGCGGCGCAACTGCTGGAAATGGAACTGCCGCCGCTGCACCTGACGCAGCTGCGCGAATACACCCAGGTCATCATCAAGGAAGCGGACCGCCTGCAGACGCTGGTGGACCGCCTGCTGGCGCCGCACCGTCGCCCGCACATC
This sequence comes from Pseudoduganella sp. RAF19, assembly GCF_052114165.1. Classification (NCBI taxonomy): domain Bacteria; kingdom Pseudomonadati; phylum Pseudomonadota; class Betaproteobacteria; order Burkholderiales; family Oxalobacteraceae; genus Pseudoduganella; species Pseudoduganella sp. RAF19. The sequence goes on from NZ_JBFREF010000005.1 coordinate 347,919, forward strand.
GTAGGCGACGTCAATATCCACGAAGTGCTGGAGCGCGTGCGCAGTCTGATGCTGGCCGAATTCCCGAATGGCCTGAAGATTCAGCGCGACTACGACGCTTCGCTGCCGGAGTTCCGCGGCGACAAGGAACAGCTGATCCAGACCGTCCTCAACATCGCCCACAACGCGGCCCAGGCCCTGGCCGGTCGCATCGAAGCGGGCGATGCGGAGATCGTTTTCAAGACGCGGGTGGCGCGTCAAGTCACCATGGCCAAGGTGCGTTATAACCTGGCATTAGATTTGCATATCATCGACAACGGACCGGGCATTCCTCCGGCCATCCGCGACCGGATCTTCTACCCGCTGGTGTCGGGCAGGGATGGTGGAAGCGGACTGGGCCTGACCCTGGCCCAGACTTTCGTACAGCAGCACCTCGGCGTAATCGAGTGCGAAAGCCGGGCGGGAATGACGGACTTCAGGATTTTGTTGCCCCTGCCATAAGCGAGGGGCGTGATATGCGGAGAATCACAGCTACATGAAACCAATCTGGATAGTTGACGACGACGAATCGATCCGCTGGGTTCTGGAAAAGGCGCTGGCGCGGGAAAACCTCGCGACCCGCAGCTTTGCCAACGCACGCGATGCCATTGCCGCGCTCGAAAGCGAGACGCCGCAAGTGCTGGTGTCGGACATCCGCATGCCGGGCGATTCCGGCCTCGACTTGCTGACCCTGGTCAAACAGCGCCATCCCGGCCTGCCGGTCATCATCATTACCGCTTTCTCCGACCTCGATTCGGCCGTGGCCGCATTCCAGGGCGGGGCTTTTGAATACCTGGCCAAGCCATTCGATATCGACAAGGCGGTGGAGCTGATCCGCCGCGCGCTGGAGGAAAGCCTGCGCGAAGCGAATGTGGAATCCGGCCCCGCCGATACGCCCGAAATCCTGGGCCAGGCGCCGGCGATGCAGGAAGTATTCCGCGCCATTGGCCGCCTGTCGCAATCGAACGTGACGGTGCTGATTACGGGCGAATCCGGCACCGGTAAGGAACTGGTGGCGCGTGCCCTGCACAAGCACAGCCCGCGCGCTTCGCAACCCTTCATCGCCATCAACACGGCCGCCATTCCAAAGGACTTGCTGGAATCGGAACTGTTCGGCCATGAGCGCGGCGCCTTCACCGGCGCGCAGACCACGCGCCGCGGCCGCTTTGAGCAAGCCGAGGGCGGCACGCTGTTCCTCGATGAAATCGGCGACATGCCGTTTGACTTGCAAACGCGCCTGCTGCGCGTACTGTCGGATGGCCACTTCTACCGCGTCGGCGGCCACCAGCCTTTGAAGGCCAATGTGCGCGTGATTACGGCGACGCACCAGAATCTGGAGCAGCGCGTGCGCGACGGCCTGTTCCGCGAGGACTTGTATCACCGCCTGAACGTGATTCGCCTGCGTCTGCCCAGTTTGAGGGAGCGCCGTGAGGATATCCCCATTCTGGTGCGTCACTTTTTGGTGCAGAGCGCCAAACAGCTGGGCGTGGAAGCCAAGCGCATGAGCGATGCCACCCTGACCTTCCTGCAAAGCCTGGAATTGCCGGGCAATGTGCGCCAGCTGGAAAACCTGTGCAACTGGATCACCGTGATGGCGCCGGGGCAGACGGTGGAAGTGAAAGACCTGCCGCTGGAGCTGACCGAGGAACGCGGCGCCCAGCCTGCCGCAACGGCCGCCGCCGAAAACGTCATGCCCCAGCATCACGGCACCGTGGTGCATGCCCAGGCCGATCGTACGCCGCCGTCGCCGGATGGCTGGCTTAGTCTGCTGGAGCTGCAGGCGGCCGGCATGCTGTCCTCCGGCCAGCAGGAAGTGATGGCCGTGCTGGGCCGCCAGTTCGAATCGGCGCTGATCCGCACCGCGCTGAAATACACCCACGGCCGCAAGAACGATGCGGCGATCCGCCTCGGCATCGGCCGCAACACCATCACCCGCAAGATTGCGGAACTGGGCATCGACGGCGCCAAGGACGACTGACCAGCAGGTTTTCGGGTAAGCTCCGGGTTGCACACCCCGGAGCTTTTTTATTGTGAGAAACCATGCTGATTAATTGTGTCGCCTACGAGGAAGGCCGCAAGCTGGCTGACATCCCGGTAGAGGACATCAGCGAATACGTCGCCCGCCAGGATACGTTTGTGTGGGTCGCCCTGCGCGACGCCAGTTTCGAAGAACTGCAAATCATGCGGGTCGAATTCGGCTTGCACGAACTGGCGGTGGAAGACGCCCTGCGCGGCCATCAGCGGCCCAAGATTGAAGAGTACGGCGATTCCCTGTTCGTGGTGGTGAAGATGCTGGAGCTCACCGAAGACGATGAACTGGCTGTGGGCGAAGTCGATATCTTCGTCGGGCCGAATTTCGTGCTGTCCAACCGTCAGGGCAGCGCCAAGGACTTCCTCGGCGTGCGGGCCCGCGCCGAACACGAACCGCATCTGCTCAAGCAAGGCTCGGGCTTCGTGCTGTACGCCCTGATGGACGCGGTGGTCGACCGCTACTTCCCGATTGTCGATACCTTCGAGCTGGAACTGGAGCAGATCGAGGAGCGCATCTTCATCCGCGGTTCGCAGCGCGACAGCATCCAGCGCCTGTATGCCCTGAAGCGCAAGGTCATGCTGATGCGGCACTGCGTGGCGCCGCTGCTGGACGCCATCGGCAAGCTGCATGGCGGGCGTGTGCCTGCGGTGTGCATGAATAGCCAGGAATACTTCCGCGATGTGCATGACCACCTGTACCGCATCAATGGCATTCTCGATACCATCCGCGACACCATCGGCACTGCCATCCAGGTCAATCTCTCCATGGTGGCGCTGGAAGAGGGCGAGGTCAACAAGCGCCTGGCGGCATGGGCCGCCATTTTCGCGGTGCTGACAGCCTTTGCCGGCATCTGGGGCATGAACTTCAAGAACATGCCGGAACTGGACTGGCGCTGGGGCTACCCGTCGGCGCTTGGCGTCATGTTCGCAACATGCATCTACGTCTACCGCAGATTCCGCCGCGCCGGCTGGCTATAGATATATAATCGGCAATAAAGCCCAATCTGCGGGAGAGGCGGCATGGTCGATGACGAAATGCTGTTCGAGGAGGATGCCGCGGCGCCTGCTGCCGGTGCCGCGCCTTCGCCGTGGGAAATCCTGGTGGTGGACGATGAAGAAGCCGTACACCAGGTTACCGGCCTGGTCATGGGCGACTTCAGCTTCGAGGGCCGCCCGGTCCACTTCACCCACGCCTATTCCGGCGCCCAGGCGCGCAGCATCTACACCCGTCCCGGCCAGTTTGCCCTGATCCTGCTCGACGTCGTCATGGAGAGCGAACACGCAGGGCTGGATCTGGTGCGCTACATCCGCGAAGAACTGGGCGATCCTCTGGCGCGCATCGTGCTGCGTACCGGCCAGCCGGGCCAGGCGCCGCAAGCCGTGGTATTGCGCGGATATGATATAAACGATTACCGCGAAAAGACCGAACTGACGCACGCCAAGCTCAGTGCCGTGTTCTATGCCGGCCTGGGCGCCTACCGCGACCTGATGCGCCTGGAGCGTGCCCGCGCTGGCCTGCGCCGTTCCGTGGACGCCATCACCCAGGTCTGCGATTCCGACAATCTGCGTCATTTCGCGTCCGCGGTACTGGAGCAGGCAGCTGCCGTGCTGGGACACGAAGGGCAGGGCGTGTGCGCCAGCCGCCTGAATGCCTACGCTGCCGCCCAGCAGAACGGACGCCTGCAGGTGCTGGCCGCCACCGCCGCCTACGCCGACCTGGCGCCGCAGGAAACCCTGGACCATTTGCCGCCTGCTGTACGCGATGCCTTCACGCGCTGCATGATCGAGCAGCAGGACCATTACGGCGAGAACTACTACGCTTGCTACTACCGCACCCGCGAAGGCAATGAGTGCTTCCTCTACATGGACTTTGCCGAACCGGTGGCAGGAGAGGAGCGCGAGCTGCTGTCGCTGTTTGCGGCCAATGTGGCGATCACTTACGAGAAACTGCTGCAGCGGGAGGAATTGGCCGCCACGCAGTCTGCGCTGGTCGCGATCCTCGGCGAGGCGATCGAAACGCGCTCTCCGAAGCAGGGCAATAGCGCCGAACGCGTCGGCATCATCGCCGCCATGCTGGGCGAGGCGTTGGAGATGCCGCAGGCAGCGGTGCGCCAGCTGCGCCAGGCCGCGCCGCTGCATGACGTCGGTCATTGCTGCGTGCCGGACGCCATCCTGCATCATCCCGGTCCGCTGGACGCAAAGCAGTGGGAGCAGATGCGTGTGCACCCCGAATCCGGCGCCGCCATGCTGGCGCGCTCCGAACAGCCGGTGCTGCAGCTGGCGGCCCGCATCGCACGCGAGCACCACGAGCGCTGGGACGGCAAGGGCTATCCCTGCCAGTTGGGCGGAGCGCAGATCAGTCTTCCCGCCCGCATTACGACGCTGGCCGATTTTGTCGATTCCATGGTGAGTCCGCGTCCCTGGCGCGGTCCGCATACGCTGGATGAAGCGCTGGGCGAAGTGGCCTGCGATGGCGGCCGCCGTTTTGATCCCGCCATTGCACAAGTGCTGCTTTCGCGGCGCGACTTTCTGCGCAGCCTTTATCAGCAAGGAGAACAGCGATGAGCGCCGATACGCCGCTGTACACGCCGGCCGATGCGCGGATCATCGCCGAAGCGGCGCTGCGTTCCATCACGGCGGCCACGGCGCGTGCGCGTGGCGAAGAGTTCTTCCGCGTGCTGGTGCACGATATGGCCCAGGCGCTGGATGTAACGTATGTGATCGTGGGCCGCGTGATTCCTTTCGACGGCGCCGAAGGCATTCGCACGCTCGCGGTGTGGGGTGGGCAGGACTTCGCGCCCAATATGGAATACAGTCTCCAGCACACGCCTTGCCAGGATGTGACTTGCCAGACCATGTGCTTCCACGCCAGTGGCATCCAGCAGGACTATCCCCTCGATACACTGCTGGTGGACATGGCGGCCGAGAGTTATGTCGGCATGCCCATGGTGGACACAGAGGGCAGGACGCTGGGCATCCTGTCGGCCATCGATACCAAACCAATCGATGAAAACAAGCGCCTGCTGGCGCTGTCGCTATTGTCGATCTTTGCCGCGCGCGCGGCAGCCGAGTTGCAGCACCAGGACAGGGAAGCTTCGCTGGAGGAGAAAGTCCTGCAGCGTACCGAGGCTTTGCGCGCGGCCCAGGCCAGCCTGGTCGAGCAGGAAAAGCTGGCGGCACTGGGCGCGCTGGTAGCGGGCGTAGCGCATGAAGTGAATACGCCGGTAGGGGTGGCGCTGACTGCCGCATCGGCCATGAGCAGCTACACCGACCAGCTGGTGTCTTCGCTGGCCGCGCCCAAGGTCAGCCGCTCCGATCTGGTCAACATCGCCGCGCGCCTGAACGACGCGGCAGCCCTGATCGAGTCCAATCTGCACCGCGCGGCGGAATTGATCGGCAACTTCAAGCAGCTGGCGGTGGACCAGGGCACCGAGCATGTCAGCACGCTGGCGCTGCATGACTATGTGCAGGGCGTGGTGTCGGCGCACAGTCCGGAACTGCGCAAGGCGGGCATCAAGGTCGCGCTGGAGATCGACGGCATGCTGCGTCCGCGGCTGCCGCCGGGGAAGTTCTCGCAAGTGCTGTCCAATCTGTTGATGAACGCAGCCCGCCATGCCTACCCAGACGGCACGGGCGGCGAAGTGAGGGTGCGTGCCTGGTGCGATGGCGAGAGCCTGCTGATGGAATTTGCCGACGACGGCGCGGGCATGTCGTCCAGCGTGCGCGAGCGGATTTTTGAACCCTTCTTTACCACCAAGCGCGGGCAGGGCGGTTCAGGGCTGGGACTGCACATTGTTTACACCATCGTGCATCAGATGGGCGGGCAGATCGAGGTGAAGAGCGGCGAAGGCGCAGGCAGCACCTTCACCTTGAAACTGCCGATGGAAATTAAAGCTGGCCTGCCATCGACAGGGCAAGCGCTTCCGCCACCTTGATGCCATCCACACCGGCGGACAGGATGCCGCCCGCATAGCCGGCGCCTTCGCCGGCCGGGAACAGGCCGCGCGTGTTCAGGCTTTGCAAGTCGCCGTCGTTGCGCTTGATACGGATCGGCGAGGAGGTGCGGGTTTCCAGGCCGGTCAGCACGGCGTCTTCCTTGAAGTAGCCTTTGATCTGCTTGTCGAAAGCCGGGAAGGCTTCGCGCAGGGCTTCGGTGGCGTAGTCCGGCAGAATGCGCGCCAGGTCGGTCAGATGCACGGCCGGCTTGAAGGAGGGGACCACGGAACCGAACTGGGTCGAGGCGCGGCCCGCCACGAAGTCGCCCATCAGCTGGCCTGGCGCGTCGTAGTTGGAGCCGCCCAGCACGTAGGCCTTTTCCTCCAGCTCGCGCTGGAAAGCGATACCCGCCAGCGGATGGCCCGGGTAATCCTGCTCCGGCGAGATGCTGACCACGATGGCCGAGTTGGCGTTGCGTTCGGCGCGCGAATACTGGCTCATGCCGTTGGTGACCACGCGGCCCGGCTCGGATGCCGCGGCCACCACGGTGCCGCCCGGGCACATGCAGAAGCTGTACACGGCGCGGCCATTGCTGGCATGGTGCACCAGCTTGTAGTCGGCGGCGCCCAGGATCGGGTGGCCGGCGTTCGGGCCGAAGCGGCAGGTGTCGATCAGCGATTGCGGGTGTTCGACGCGGAAGCCGATGGAGAACGGCTTCGCTTCAATATAGACCCCGCGTTCGTACAGTTGTTCGAAAGTGTCGCGCGAGCTGTGGCCGATTGCCAGCACCACGTGGTTGGTGGCGATGTACTCGCCGCTGGCCAGCTTCAGGCCGCGCATCTGGCGCTGGCCGTTTTTCTCTTCAATGTCAAAATCGGCCACGCGCTGCTCGAAGCGGATCTCGCCGCCCAGGGCCTGGATTTCCTCGCGCATGGCTTCCACCATCTTTACCAGACGGAAAGTGCCGATGTGCGGCTTGCTGACGTACAGGATTTCTTCCGGCGCGCCCGCCTTCACGAACTCGGTCAGCACTTTGCGGCCGTAATGTTTGGGGTCCTTGATCTGGGAATACAGCTTGCCATCCGAGAACGTGCCGGCACCGCCTTCACCGTACTGCACATTCGATTCCGGATTCAGTTCGCGCTTGCGCCAGAAACCGAAGGTGTCCTTGGTACGCTCACGGACGGTCTTGCCGCGCTCCAGGATGATCGGGCGCAGACCCATCTGGGCCAGGATCAGGGCGGCAAACAGACCGCAGGGACCCATGCCGATCACCACCGGGCGCGGCTGTTTCCCATCGGCATTGACGCCCTGGGCCACGAATTTATATTCCATGTCCGGCGAGGGCATCAGGTGGGCGTCGTGCTTGCGGCGCTGCAGGATGCCGGCGTCGTCGCTGGTTTCGAGGTCCAGCGAGTAGATCAGACTGATGTGCGCTTTTTTGCGCGCGTCATAGCTGCGCTTGTGGATGGTGAAGCCGAGCAGGGTTGCCTCATCGATGTGCAGGCGCTCCAGGATGGCCTGCTTCAGTTCGGCGTCGGTATGGTTCAGGGGAAGCTTGACTTCGTTCAATCGCAGCATGGTGTTCTCTCTACTTAGTGGGGCGCGCAACGGGCCCAATCCGCCATTTTACCTGCTTTCCCCGGTTGTATAAACGCAACGCTGAGCCTGCCAGAAGGGGGAGAAGGCCGATCTGATACAAATTTTCGCTGTACAACTGATAAGAAGGGTGTAATAGTTGACATTTGAAGTACAGCCTTACTTCTGGTTTTTCTCCCCACGCGGAGTTATTAAGTCCGCGCCTGTATTATCTCGCAATGCCCGGGATAATATTTTCTCGCCCCTAAAAATAATAACTTTATTTATTTAGGTAATAATGCCGCGCTGCGGCAATTTCTGGCGAATTCCCCGCTTCTGCGTTCTTCTGCGCTTAATTATTTCTGCCAATTTTAACGCGCAGGAATTGTTGTTTTTTCCTCATACGCGACGGGAGTTGCGTTGACATAGCCGCTTTTAATATGGTCTTATGCCAAGCTGAAACTAATTGATGAATATTAGTTTCGAGTGGTCGCCCACAAAGCGTCACAAGTGTTTCTTGGTTTTAGTTGGGACAACAAAATCAATGCTGTAGAAGGCGTGAGTAAGAGTGAGTTTTTACCCAAGCTTCTTCCCTACTGCATGCTTACTTTAGGAACCATAATGTTGAAAAAGACTATTCTCGTTCGTTCGCTGGCAGTTGCGTTCGGCGGCGCTGCAGTGCTTGCTGCAATGCCTGCGATGGCGCAGCAGCAGCAAGGCGGCGACGTGCAGCGTGTTGTCGTTACCGGCTCCCTGATCAGCCGTGCCGACAAAGAAACCCCGTCGCCAGTGCAGGTTCTGACTGCTGACGACATCGCCAAGTCTGGCCAGACTTCCATCGCTGAAGTGCTGAGCAACCTGACCGCCAACGGCCAGGGCGCCCTGGGCACCGGCTTCGCAGGCGCGTTCGCCAACGGCGGCGCCGGCGTCTCGCTGCGCGGTCTGACCGTGGGCCTGACCCTGGTGCTGATCGACGGCCACCGCATGGCTCCATACCCACTGTCCGACGACGGCCAGCGCCAGTTCGTGGACGTGTCTTCGATCCCGTTCGACGCAGTTGAGCGTATCGAAGTGCTGAAAGACGGCGCATCTTCGCTGTACGGCTCGGACGCTGTGTCCGGCGTGGTCAACATCATCCTGAAGAAGACCTTCAACGGCACCAATATCAAGGTTGACGGCGGCAACACCCAGCACGGCGGTGGCAAGAACTACCACGTGTCCCTGACCCACGGTTTCGGTGATCTGAACAACGACGGCTACAACGCCTTCGCAGCCCTGGAATACCGTCACGCCGACGCCATCAAGATTGCTGATCGCAGCAACTTCGAGTGGGCCAATGGCGACTGGACCAGCCGCGGCGGTATCAACCTGAACCCAGGCGTACCGAACGTACAGAACAACTTCCTGGTGGCTGCCAACACCCCGTTCCTGTACAACCCGGCAACCGGCCGTGACAACCCGGCTTCCTACCAGTTCCTGACCTCCAACTGCGACTTCGCCAAGTACCGCGCTGGTGGTTGCGCTGTGCAGGATACCGTGTCGAACATCCAGCCTGCTTCGCACAATGTGAACCTGCTGGCTGGCTTCACCAAGCAGCTGAACGAAGACTGGAAACTGGCACTGAAGGCCTCCATGTTCAAGCGCGAAAGCGAGAACAACCGCGGCCTGGGCCTGACCACTTCGCCGACTTCCTTCGTTGGTAACATCTCCCTGGTTCCTGGCCAGGCGCCTGCCCTGGTTAACGCCTACGGCAGCACCGTGATGCCTGCTAACTGGTACCTGAACAAGCTGGGCGCTCCTGCCCGTCTGTACGGCTACCTGCCACAGCAAGACCCACAGCGTACCCAGGACAACACCGCGACCTCGACCCGTTTCGCAGCTGACCTGACCGGTACCTTCATGGGCTGGGATATCGCTGGTGGCCTGGGCTACTCCAAGGTCAAGACCGAGATCGACTACAGCGGCTACGTGAACCGTTTCGCCCTGTACACCGCCCTGAACCGTGCGACCAACCCATTCAACATCCTGGGCGGCAATTCCCAGGCGGATATGGACGCGATCGCGCCGCACTTCAGCAACACCTCGGAAGAGACCCTGAAGTACGCCGAAGTGCACGCTTCGCGTGAACTGGCTCAACTGCCAGGCGGCCCGCTGGCCCTGGCACTGGGTAGCAGCTGGACCCGTAAGGACCTGAACGCTCCGCCTCCAAGCCAGCTGGCTCTGGGCGCTGTGGGTAACGGTGCTGCCTTCGCATCCGGCCGCGAAACCGACACCGCTGTGTTCGCCGAACTGTCGGCCCTGCCGATCAAGAACGTTGAAGTCAGCGCTTCGACCCGCTTCGACCACTACGACACCTACGGCAATTCCTGGACCCCAGGCGCCAAGTTCAAGTGGACTGTGATGCCGCAAGTTGCCGTTCGCGGTACCTTCGCTCGTGGCTTCCGCGCTCCGAACGCAGCTGAAGTGGGCACCGCATCGTCGATCTTCACCTTCAACGCGATCAATGACCCGATCCTGTGTAAGGATGGCAACCCTAAGACCGCTGGTAACGTCCCTTCCGCTTGCGGTATTGCACCGACCTTCGTCCAGGTGACCACGCCAAACCTGAGCCCAGAGAAGTCGAAGTCGTACACCTTCGGCCTGATCCTGCAGCCAATCCCGGCCTTCAGCTCGACTGTGGATTACTACAAGATCGACGTGAAGAACCAGATCAACACTGCATCCGGTCTGCCAGGCTTCGTGCCTAGCTTCTTCCGTGCTGCTCCACAGGCACTGGATATCTCGAACGGCGACGGCACCACCCACGTGGGCGTTCCATCGGTCGGCCAGATCACTTACGCAACCTCCGGTTACGTGAACTCCGGCACCACCAGCACCAGCGGTGTTGAGATCGACATGAACTACCGCCTGAAGCTGGGCGATATGGGCACCGCGAAAGCACAGTTCACCTTCAACCACCTGATCTCCTACGAGATCGAGTCGGCTGGCACCAAGTATGAACTGGCTGGTACCCACGGCCCATCCGTGGTGTCTGGCGACACCGGTAACCCGAAAAACCGTGCTCAGCTGACCCTGGGCTGGGACAAGGGCCCACTGGGCGTGACCACCACGTTCAACTGGATTGGTTCTTACTCCAACCTGGACCCGTCGCTTGACGTGACCGATTGCGCCGACGTTGCAGCTGGCGTGGGTGGCCGTAACTACTTCTTCAACCTGAACAACAAGAACCCGGTTTCTTACTGCAAGACCTCTTCGTTCATGTCTACCGACCTGAACGTAACGTACAAGCTGAGCAAGAACCTGACTCTGAAGGGCTCGATCCTGAACCTGTTCGACCGTCAGCCACCAATCGACGTAGCTACCTACGGCAATGCTGGTACCCTGACCGCGTACAACGCATCCCTGCACCAGGCAGGCGCTGTTGGCCGCTACTTCAACCTGGGCCTGAACTACACCTTCTAATCGAAGGCTTCAGCCAGCAAAAAGGGACGCCTCGGCGTCCCTTTTTTTTAAAACCCGAGGCAGAAGGCGGGTGGCTGCCACATCGTGGCAGCCACCTGGGTTACGCCGTGGGTTTACATGCCGCCCCAGGCCGCGTTCAGCACGGTCACGGCCGCCAGCGCCGCCGTTTCGGTGCGCAGCACGCGCGGGCCGATCGACAAGGGCAGGGCGCCGCGGCGCAAGGCTTCCGCTTCCTCCTCATCCGAAAAACCGCCCTCCGGCCCCACCATGATGGTCAGCGCCTGTGGCGGCTGATGGCGTGCCCAGTCCGCCAGCGATTCGGTGGCGCGCGGCGACAGCAGCACACGTTTGTGCAAATCCTGCTGGCCAATCCAGTCGCGGAATTCCAGCGGCTCGGCCAGCTGGGCCAGCCGGTTGCGTCCGCTCTGCTCGGAAGCCGACACGATCACGCCCTGCCAGTGCGCCAGCTTTTTCTCGGCCCGCTCCGACGACAGCCGCACCACGCAGCGCCGCGCCGCCAGCGGCTGCACGGACGCCACGCCCAGTTCCACGGCCTTTTCGATGATCCAGTCCATTTTCGAGCCCTCCGGCAGAGCCTGCGCCAGCGTGATGGCGTAAGGCAGCTCCACTTCGCGCGGTGTGAACACCTTCACTTCGGCCGAAGCGCGCTTTTTCTGGACATCGGTCAGCACCGCCGTGTACTCGCCACCCTCGCCATTAAACAGGGTCAGCGTCTCGCCCGGCGCCATGCGCACCACATTCACGTGGTGGGCGACTTCCTGTGGCAGATCGAGATGCTGGCCGACGGCCAGGGGCTGGGAAACGAAAAAACGGGGCATATGGATGGGTAAAAGCTTGAAAATGCACTAATTTTAAGCGTTGATGTCACGCTCTGGTAAAATATTGGGTTCAGTGGCGGCCCGCTGCCGCAGCGCATGAAAATTCCAACCATTCCTCGAATCACCACGATGAAACCTACGCTCCCCTTCACCAAGATGGCCAATGCGATCCGCGCGCTGGCAATGGATGCTGTTCAGAAGGCCAATTCCGGCCACCCAGGTATGCCAATGGGCATGGCTGAAATCGCAGTGGCCCTGTGGAGCGGCCACCACCGCCACAACCCGTCCAACCCGGCCTGGCCGAACCGCGACCGCTTCCTGCTGTCGAACGGCCACGGCTCGATGCTGCACTACGCGCTGCTGCATCTGAGCGGCTACGACCTGTCGATGGACGAGATCAAGAACTTCCGTCAGCTGCACTCCAAGACCCCGGGCCACCCGGAAGTCGACATCACCCCAGGCGTGGAAACCACCACCGGTCCGCTGGGCCAGGGTATTGCGAACGCGGTCGGCATGGCGCTGGCTGAGTGGCTGCTGGCAAACGAATTCAACAAGCCGGGCTTCGACGTGGTCGACCACTACACCTACGCCTTCATCGGCGACGGCTGCCTGATGGAAGGCATCTCGCACGAGGTGTGCTCGCTGGCCGGTACTCTGGGCCTGAAGAAGCTGATCGCCCTGTACGACGACAACGGCATCTCCATCGACGGTAAAGTGGAAGGCTGGTTCACCGACGATACGCCGAAGCGCTTCGAGTCGTACGGCTGGAATGTGATCCGCAACGTGGACGGCCACGACGTGGCGGCCGTTTCCGCTGCCATCGCCGCTGCCAAGAAGTCCGACAAGCCAACCCTGGTCTGCTGCAAGACCATCATCGGCAAGGGCTCGCCAAACCTGCAAGGCGGCGACAAGGTGCACGGTGCGGCACTGGGCGAGAAGGAAGTGGCCGCAGTACGCGAGTACATCAGCTGGGGCGCCGAGCCTTTCGATATTCCGTCCGACGTGGCCGAAGCCTGGAGCTTCAAGGAACAGGGCGCGGCCTTCGAAAACGAATGGCTGGAAATGTTCAACAAGTACGCTGCCCAGTACCCGACTGAAGCAGCTGAACTGAAGCGCCGTATGGCAGGCGATCTGCCGGCCAGCTTCGACGCCACCCTGCAAGCCGCCATCGCCGCTTGCGTGGAAAAGAAAGAAACCATCGCGACCCGTAAGGCATCGCAGAACGCGATCCAGGCCCTGGCGCCGATCATGCCGGAGTTCCTGGGCGGCTCCGCCGACCTGACCGGTTCCAATCTGACCAACTGGAAGGAAATCGTTCCAGTGCGTTCCGGCCAGCCTGGCAACCACATCAACTACGGTGTGCGCGAGTTCGGCATGTCCGCGATCATGAATGGCGTGGCCCTGCACGGCGGCTACATCCCGTTCGGCGCCACCTTCCTGACCTTCTCCGACTACAGCCGCAACGCCCTGCGTATGGCTGCACTGATGAAGCAGCGTTCGATCTTCGTGTTCACCCACGACTCCATCGGCCTGGGCGAAGACGGCCCGACCCACCAGTCGGTTGAGCACGTGTCCGCACTGCGCCTGATCCCGAACCTGGACAACTGGCGTCCGGCCGACACCGTCGAATCCATGGTTGCATGGGGCGAGGCGGTGAAGCGTGCCGACGGTCCTGCCACCCTGATCTTCTCGCGCCAGAACCTGCCGTTCATGGAGCGCAGCGCACAAGCGGTGGCCGACATCGCGCGCGGCGGCTACGTGCTGGCCGACGAGCCGGGCGCGAAAGCCATCCTGATCGCTACCGGTTCCGAAGTGGAACTGGCAATGAAAGCCGCTGCCGAACTGAAAGCAGCCGGCACCCCGGTACGTGTTGTGTCGATGCCGTCCACCGACGTGTTCGACCGCCAGGACGCTGCCTACAAGGCATCCGTGCTGACCAAGGGCACCCCACGCGTAGCGATCGAAGCGGGCGTGACCGATTTCTGGTACAAGTATGTGGGTCTGGAAGGCGCCGTGGTCGGTATCGACTCGTTCGGCGAATCCGCCCCAGCTGGCGTGCTGTTCAAGCACTTCGGCTTCACTGTCGAGAACGTGGTTGCCAAAGTTAAGTCTGTTCTGGCCTAAGAAGAGTAAGGCGGGCCTGCGGGCCCGCTTTGCACAATAACGATTTCTTTTTATCAGGAGCACATGTAATGACGATCAAGGTAGCAATCAACGGCTACGGCCGTATCGGCCGCAATGTACTGCGCGCTTTCTACGAAGGCGGCAAGAAGCAGGACATCCAGATCGTGGCCATCAACGACCTGGGCAATGCTGAGTCGAACGCCCACCTGACCCGCTACGACACCGCCCACGGCAAATTCCCTGGCACCGTGTCGGTGGAAGGCGACAACATGATCGTGAACGGCGACAAGATCCGCGTGTTCGCGCAGCGTAACCCGGCCGAAATCCCATGGGGCGAGCTGGGCGTGGACGTTGTGCTGGAGTGCACCGGCTTCTTCACCACCAAGGAAAAAGCATCGGCCCACCTGAAAGGCGGCGCCAAGAAAGTGATCATCTCCGCACCGGGCGGCAAGGATGTGGACGCGACCATCGTGTACGGCGTGAACCACAATGTGCTGAAAGCGTCGGACACCGTGATCTCGAACGCTTCCTGCACCACCAACTGCCTGGCCCCGCTGGTCAAGCCACTGAACGACGCCATCGGCCTGGAAAACGGTCTGATGACCACCGTGCACGCTTACACCAACGACCAGGTGCTGACCGACGTGATGCACGAAGACCTGCGCCGCGCACGTTCCGCTACCCAGTCCATGATCCCGACCAAGACCGGCGCTGCTGCCGCGGTGGGCCTGGTGCTGCCGGAACTGAACGGCAAGCTGGACGGCTACGCCATCCGCGTTCCGACCATCAACGTGTCCATCGTTGACCTGTCCTTCATCGCCAAGCGCGACACCACTGTTGAAGAAATCAACAAGATCATGAAGGAAGCATCGGAAGGCGCGCTGAAAGGCATCCTGACCTACAACACCGAGCCGCTGGTGTCCGTGGACTTCAACCACAACCCGGCTTCCTCCAACTTTGACGCGACCCTGACCAAGGTGTCCGGCAAACTGGTGAAGGTTTCGTCCTGGTACGACAACGAATGGGGCTTCAGCAACCGCATGCTGGACACCACCGTGGCCCTGATGAACGCCAAGTAATCCTTCGCTTCAGCGAACAAAGAAGCGCCCCGCGGGGCGCTTTTTTTTTCTCACAGCAAGGACTAGTGCCTGCTACGCGTGGCAGGCAGCTGATTTTGGCCGGGGCATTTCAGGACTGCGCCAGCCTGGCCAGGCGGGTGGATTCGGTGCGCAGGGCGTCGCGCAGTGCGTCCGGGCCCTGGATGGTGAAGTCGAAGGTGAGGGAGGCCAGCATGCGGGCGAACCAGGTGTGGCTGGTGGTGGTCGTGTGCAGCTGGATGCCGGCCGGCGTCGGCACCAGCGGGCCGACGTAGCGGCCCAGTTCACGGGTGGCGCTGTCGAGGTCGGTATGCAACAGGACGTGGGCGGGCAGGCCGCGCGGCAGGGTGGCCAGGGCGTGCTGCAGGTGGGCGGCGGTGTCGAAGTTTTCCGGCTTCTCGAAGCTGTGGCCCGTTTCGCGCACTTCGGCGATGCGGTCAAGGCGGAAGGAGCGGATCGCCAGACGCAGGCGGCACAGGCCCACCGCATACCAGCGCGTGTGGCTGAACACCAGGCCGTAGGGATCGAACTCGCGCCGCATCGGCACGCCTTCCGGCGGCCGGTATTCGAAGCTGACGCGGTGCTGGGTCTGGGCCGCCATCGCCAGCGCCGTCAGCTCGCCGGTGAGAGCGGGGCCATGCGGCTGGGTGAAGGTCCAGCGCGCATCCGGTACGTCCAGCACGGCGGTTTCACGCAGGGCTTGCACGCTGCCTTGCAGGGACGGAGGCATCACGCGTTCCAACTTGGATTGGGCGCTGGCCACGGCGGGCGCCGTGTCGGCCAGGCGCAGCGAGCGCACCGCCAGCAAGCCCAACGCGACGGCGCTCGCTTCCTCATTGGTGAACATCAGCGGCGGCAGTTTGAAGCCGGGCACCAGCATGTAGCCGCCGTAGCGTCCCCGTTCCGAAGTGATCGGAATCCCCAATTCCTCCAGCATGGAGATATAGCGGCGCAAACTGCGGCGATCGATGCCGAGCCGTTCGGACATGTCGGCGCCCGAGATCTGCCGCTGGCTTTGAAGCATCTCCAGAATGGTCAGGGCTTTTATGGCTGGTTTGGACATATTGCAATGATCTCATGCAATGAGGGGCAATTTTGCCCTATTTAACCAGTAAAGTGACTGGTATTCCCTCCTAATTTACGAAAAAGAGGCAATACCATGGAACCGATTCTGTATTACGGCGCGCCGCACGGCTGCGCCTTCGGCACGATTGTCGCCCTCGAATGGCTGTGCCGCCCTTATCGCTTGCTGCGGCTTGAATTGCCCGGCCAGCATAGCCCCATGCTGCAAACGGGCGGACGCGTGATGCGCGACTGCCGCGGCATTCTGCGCCACATCGCTTCGCAGCGCCGCCATCTGCTGGGCTACAAGTCCGGCACGGTGGATCACGCGCGGCTGGAGCGTTTGCTGGATATGCTGCATGAGGAATTTCAGTCGGGTGAAGCGCGCCTGGCCGCCGTGTGCGCTCATCTGGATGCGCAGTTGAGCGGCCGTGAATGGCTGGACGGCAATAAACGCACTATTGCGGACGCCTGTCTGGTGGCCGCCGTGCGCTGGGCTGAACGCCACGCGGGACTGCTGCTGGCGCACTATCCGCGCCTGCGCCAGCACGTTGAGGAGCTGCACGGCGACCCCGCCGTGTTCTTTGCCGACGCCATCGAAACCAGCCGGCCTGCCGTCACGAGCGGCCGTTTCCGCGGCCACGTCAGCCTGGAAGAGGTGGATTTGCCGCTGGCGGCATAAAAAACGGCGGGCACGAAGCCCGCCGTTTGTACTTACGCGCTGTGGCTTACAAAGAAATGCGCAGGCCCAGGTACCAGCGGCGGCCGATCGGGTCGTAGGTACCCGCGTCGGTTTCGGTACCGGTCGAATCGCTTGGCAGGCCGGTGATGATTGGAGGCGGCTTCTTGTCGAAGGCGTTGTCCAGACCGACATACAGCTCATAGCGCTTGGCCAGGGTGTAGGAGACTTGGAAGTCCTGGTAGGTCACCGAGCCCACTTTCACCGCGTTGCGTGGCAGGTCGTACTGGGCCAGGAACTGGTCATCCAGTGCGGACGGGCCGATGTAGGTGGTGGTGCCGCTGAAGGCCCATGGACCCCACTTGTAGGCCAGGTTCAGCACGCCGCGGTTCTTGGCCGAGCCGACTTCACCGGCCCAGTAGTCCTTGTCGGCGCCCGGCAGCGGGATGTCGTAGCCATCACGCAGCCAGGTCCAGGCTACCCGTGCAGCCAGGCGGCCAGGGCCGACGCGGTCAGCCCACGAGCCGGTGACGTCGACGCCTTCAGTGGCCTTGCCGCCGCTGTTGTTGGAGGACGAGTCGATGTACTGCAGCGAACCGGCATTGTTGGCGCCCACTGCCGCCGGACGACGGGTGATCACGTTACAGAAGGTGCCATCGCCGCCGTAGCAGTTCTGCAGTGCGAACTGGCGTGGGATGGACACGATGGCGTCCGAGATCTTGATGTCGAAGTAGTCCAGGGTGAAGGTGAACTTGCTCAGCATCGGAATCGACATCGGCGTCCACACGATACCGACCGTGGTGGAACGGCCTTTCTCTTCGTGCAGATTCGGATTGCCGCGGTCGTAGCCGCTGATGCCCTGCTTGTCGGCCTGGCTCAGGGTGAAGGCGCCGTTGGCATTGATGTTGGCCATCACGCCCGGTGCTGCGCGGCAGGCCGTGTCGCGTGCGCCTTGCGAGCTGGCGGTCACACCTTCGCACGGGTCGACGATATCGGCCGGGAAGGTCTGCTGCGGCGGCTGGAACAGCTCATTGATGTTCGGCGCACGGGTCGACAATGCACGCGTGCCGCGGAACTTCACATCACGCAACGGCGACCATTCCAGACCTGCATTCCAGCTGGAGGTGTAGCCCACTGTCGAATAATCGCCGCGGCGGAAGGCGCCCAGGAAGGCCAGGTCTTTGGCGAAAGGCTTGTCCTTCAGCAGGGGAGCGCGTACCTCGGCGAACAGTTCCTTCACGTTGAACTTACCGTAGGTTGGCGGCAGCGCGTTACCCGCGTTCAGGCCGGCCTGGGTCAGCGGGTCCGCTTCGCTGCGCGATTCTTCTGCGCGGTATTCGAAGCCTGCTGCCCAACCGATCTTACCGGCCGGCAGATCGAAGTATTCGCCGTTGATGGAAGCGCCGGCGATCTTCTGGGTCACGGCGGTATTCAGGCTGCCCGGGGCGGTCACGTATTTCAGCGCGTCCGGCGAGATGCTGTTGAAGCCGAAGACATTGATCGGTACGCAGCCCTGTGCCCGTGCATTGGCGTCGCGGCAGATGGCATCGGTGGTGCTGCCATTGTTGTTGACGTCATTCACGTCCGGAATGGCTTCCAGCGCATTGCGGAAGTTCAGCACATTGACCTGGCCGGTGGAAGTCTGCGATTCCTTGGTCTGGCCGTAGCCGACAAAGGCTTCGTAGTTCCACTCGGTGCCGGCGGTGAAGCTGCCCTTCAGGCCAGTCACCAGGCGGAAGGTATCGCGGTCGGCGCGGCTGGTACGTGCACCCACTTCGCTCAGGCGGCGGGTGAAGTAGTAGTCGCGGGCGCCATCGCCGTCGGTATCGGAGATGCGATCCCACAGATACTGCGGCACGATCGGATTACGCATCATGACGCCGTTCACATTGAACTCGGCTGGCACCTGGCCACCGGTGGCAGGGTAGATGTTTTCAGCACCCAGCGGGAACGGCTCGATGCGGCTGCTGACGCGGGTCGATGCATAAGTGCCCTCGAAGAAGGCGCTGTGCTTCTCGTTCAGGGCCAGATTGCCGTTCAGGGCAAACAGGTAGCGGTCGGTCGGCACTGCAATGGAGCGGAACTCGGAGCGGTTGAAGCCCGTTGCAGCCTGGCCGTTGGTGCCGTTGGTGTTCCATGGGATCACATTGCCGGAGCGGTCATAGGTGAAGCTGCCGCTGTCCGGGAAGAAGCGGCCCTGCGGCGCGAAGCTCGAATAGAAGGGGCGCTGCGCTTCAAAGAAGTTCTCGGTGTTGCCGCTCCAGGTCTGGTCGATCGCGGAAGCATCGCGGTCTTTCGACATCACGGCACCCTGCTTGGTGTAGCCGAAGTGGCCCATGATATTGCTGCCGCCGTCGGCGCTGGAGGTGCCGAAGGTCAGGGAGAATTTCTTCTTCAGGTCATCGCCCTTGTCGCTCTTGCCGTAGGTGGCGTCGGCGATCAGGCCGTTGAAGTTTTTCTTCAGGATGATGTTGACCACACCAGCCACAGCGTCCGAGCCGTAGGTAGCGGATGCGCCACCGGTCAGCAGTTCGACGCGCTCGATGAAGTCAGTCGGAATGGAGTTCAGGTCGACCGCGGTTTCGCCCGGAATACCGGCCACGAAGCGGCGGCCATTCACCAGCACCAGGGTACGCGAGGTGCCCAGGTTGCGCAGGTCGACGGTGGAGACGCCGACGCTGGAAGTCTGGAAGTTCGAGTTGGTCCGGCTGATGGTAGGCGTACTCATCGTCGGATTTTTCTGCAGCAGTTCCTGGATATTCGTCACGCCGGACGCTGCAATGTCGGCCGCGGTCAGCACTTGCAGGGGCGACGGCGATTCGGCGTTGGGGGAGGCGATGCGGGAACCGGTCACCATCACTTGCTGGACCGGCCCTTCTGGGGCGGTGGTTTGTGCATTTGCCTGCTGCATGCCAAGGGCGAGTGAACCAAGGCAGAGAAGGCGGATCGAACGAGCGATTGCTGTTTCTCGAATCATTCCCTACTCCTATTTATAAGTGTCGTATGGAACAGCTGGATGATTGCCACTGGAGGTTTGCCGTCCAGTCGCTATCGACACTTTAGGTGGAAAGGGGTGATGATTCTATTAATATTGAACTTTCACGTAGTTAAAAAACAACAGCTTGTCTTGTGCAATCGCAAAATGTAACAAACTATTCGGCAATAGAAATTTCATTTTGCGGGCGTCCAGAAATTTCGCCAAACGTCCGCAAACCCGGACAAACCGCGGCTATTTGTAGACTCCGGCGCCCACTAATACGTCGTCAACTTTCTCGATATAAGCCGATTTGTTATCAACAGTCTTGGTAACCGGGTTTGGCCACTTGTAGGAGACCCAGCCTTTGCCCTTGGTCTTGGCGGTGTCGACCATTTCCTTGATCATTGCCTTACCTTCACCATCCTTCATGTCGAGCAAGTTTTTGCCGACCATTTTGGGATTGTTGCCATGCGCAACAGCCACGCCATTCATGTCGTACACGAACACGTAAAGGTCACGGTCGTGATAGTCCTTGTTATTCGGATCGGCAATGGCGGCAAAGGTCTTGTCCTTGCCGTCCGCCTTGATGGCGGCGGCCGCTTTTTTCACCATCGCCATCGCCTCGTCCGAGGTGCCCTTGTCGGCAGCGAAGGCGGGCAGGGACAGCAGGCCCAGACCAATGACAACTCCACCCAGAAAAGCTTTCATCGTGTGTCTCCTTTTGTGAGTTATGTTCCAGCGAAGATAGCTTCCCACAAAAGCTTCACATTTGCAGCATGCACAGCAACACGGGCCGGATCAATGCGCGATTGCTCCTGGCCTTGCAGGCGCAGCTGGTGCTGCCATTTGCGCATATCGCGGTAGGCGTCCGCCACGTCGCTAGCGAGTGTGGAGTCGATCAGGCCCAGCGTGCCGGCCAGCTTGAGCAGGGCGATATTGCCGATATTGCCGGTCAGTTCGCGGTACTGCGATGCGTATTGCAGCACGATGTATTGCACGATGAATTCGATATCGATCATGCCGCCCTCGTCCTGCTTGAGGTCGAACAGATCGTTGCGGCTCGGACGCGCGTCGCGCATGCGCTGACGCATGGCCAGCACTTCCTGCTTCAGCGCGGCGCTGTCCGGTCGCTCCTTGCGCAGCACCTGGCAGCGGATCTTTTCGAAACGCTCGCCGATATCGGCATCGCCGGCGCAGAAACGGGCGCGGGTCAGGGCCTGGTGTTCCCAGATCCAGGCCGAGGATTGCTGGTATTTTTCGAAGGACTGCACGCTGGACACCAGCATGCCGCTGGCGCCGTCCGGGCGCAGGGCGGTGTCGATATCGAACAGGATGCCGGCCGAGGTGTGCGATGTCATCCAGGTGATGAAGCGCTGCGCCAGCTTGGCATACAAGCCCGGCGCATCCTGGTCGTCGTCGTCGAACAGGAAGATCACATCGAGATCGGAAACGTACCCCAGTTCCTTGCCGCCCAGCTTGCCGTAAGCGATGACGGCGAACTTCGGTACTTCGCGGTGGCGCTTGGGAATGTTCTGCCACGCGGCTTGCACCACGGCTGCCACGATCACGTCGGCCAGGGCGGACAGATGATCGGCCAGGCGCTCCACGGTCAGGTCGCCCGCCAGGTCTTGCGCCAGCAGGTGGAACAGCTGCACGTGGTGGACTTCGCGCAGGATGTCGAGCTGGCGTTCCGTGTCGTCCGGCGCGGTGGCCAGCTGACGCTGCAGGTCTAGCGCCACGGCGGCGGGATCGAAGCTGGTATTGAGCAGGCGGTCATCCAGCAGCTCGTCCAGCAGGATCGGATGCTGGTTGAGGAAGGTGGCGGCCCAGCCACTGGTGTGCATCATATTGATGACGCGTTCCAGCGTGTGCGGATACTCCGTCAGCAGAGACAGATAGGCTGAGCGGCGCGCGATCGCTTCCAGAAAGTCCAGCAGGCGGCCCAGCGTCGCCAGCTGGGTGCCGGCGCTGTTCCTTTCGGCTGCGCGCGCGATCTGGGGCAGGGCGGCATTGATCAGGGCGACCAGCTTGTTGCGGCTTGCTTCCGGCATGCTGGCCAGCTTGGGCGATTGCCAGGTCGCGATCAGGCGCTGTGCAGCGGCGGCGGGATCGCTGTAACCCAGCCCCGTAAAGCGGGCTTCGATGGCTTCGCGGTTGTCGGGATCGGCGCAATCGTTGCTGGTGTCGGGATCGACGTCATCGCTATTGCCGCTCTTGTCGGCGAAGATGGCGTCGAACTGCTCGGCGACGAACTGGCGGTGGGCTTCCAGCTCGGCCAGCAGGCTGGCGGCATCGGGCATCCCCATCATCTGCGCCACGACTGCCTGGTCGGCTTCATTGGCAGGAATGGTGTGGGTCTGGGCGTCGTCCAGGTACTGCAAGCGGTGTTCCAGGTTGCGCAGGAAGGTATAGGAGGCCAGCAGGCGTTCCACCACGTCGGCCGCCAGCAAGCCTTTTTCCGGCAGCAGTTTCAGGGTTTCGCGCGTGGAGCGGCCGCGCAGGCTGGGATCGCGCCCGCCGCGGATCAGCTGGAACACCTGGGCCAGGAATTCGATTTCGCGGATGCCGCCACGGCCCAGCTTCACATTATTGCTGCGGTCAGGATGCAGGCGCTCCTGGCGATTCACTTCGGCGCGGATCTGGGCGTGCATGCTGCGGATAGCGTCGATCACGCCGAAGTCCAGGTAGCGGCGGAAGCAGAAGGGACGCACGATGGCGTCCAGCGCGGCGATATCGACCGCATGGCCGGTGACGGCGCGCGCCTTCACCCAGGCGTAGCGCTCCCACTCGCGCCCTTGCACGATCAGGTAATTCTCCACCATGCCCAGGCTGGCCGCCAGCGGACCGGAGGCGCCGTTCGGACGCAGCGCCATGTCGACGCGGAAGGTAAAGCCGTCCTCCGTGATTTCGGCGATGGCCGCGATCAGCTTTTTGCCGAGGCGGACAAAATATTCGTGGTTGGACAGCGAGCGCTGGCCGGGACCGGCCGCCGTATCGCCATCTTCCGGATAAACGAAAATCAGGTCGATGTCGGACGACACATTCAGCTCGCCGCCGCCGCCCTTGCCCATGGAAAGCACCATCAGCTGCTGCTCGGCGCCGGAGTCCGCGCCAATCGGGGCGCCGTGGGCCGCGCTCATTTCCGCATCGAGCTCGAACAAATGCTCGCGGATGGCGAAATCGGCCAGCCGCGTCATGGTCGTGACCACCTCGTTCAGATCCGCCTTGCCCTCCAGGTCGCGCCGGATCAGGCCGGCGATCACCAGGTTGCGCAGACGCCGCATGCCCCTGGCCAAAGGCAGGGGATTTCCCTCGCCAGTGTTGCGTTCTTTTGCCAAAAATTCAGCAAAATTCAGCGAGGCAAGCGATAATTGCGCTATGGCATCAACTTTGGCTTGCCGATCCGCTGCAGCGGCCAGCCAGCGCTGGTAAAAACGGGAGGCGGAAACGAGGCTTGGTGCGGTCATCAGGAATTTGTGAAGTAATGTAAAAGCCTAGCTATTGGAACATAGTTTAGCGGGTCCATGCGGTAGAATTGTCTGAATTAACAAAGGCTTGGCTTGAGCGTAATAAAGGAAAATTCGGTGGAGGAGGTGGTGGCGGAAGAGGGGCCTTTGTTGTCCCGCTGGCACCGGCTGCAGGCTGCCTACCGCTTCTGGAATCTGGCCACGCACCACGTACTCGGCTTCACGATCAAGCTGGTTCTGCTGCTGTATTTTGCGTTCGCCATCATGTTCCTGGCGCTGCGCTACATCATCCTGCCGAACATCGACCACTACAAAGGCGACTTCGAGCGCCTGGCGACGCGTGCTGTCGGTAACCCCGTTACCATCGACCGCATTTACGCTTCCTGGAAAGGTTTGCGTCCCAACCTGTTCCTGGGCGATGTGATCCTGCGCGACGCGCAGGGCAAACAGGCGTTGCTGCTGCCCAGCGTGTCCGCCACGCTGTCGTGGTGGAGCGTGCCGGCCGGCAGCCTGCGTTTCGAATCCCTGGAATTCATCCGTCCCGACCTAGAAGTGCGGCGTGAGGCGGACGGTAAGCTGTACGCCGCCGGCATCCTGATCGATCCAACGAAGAAGAGCGATGGCAAGGGCGCCGACTGGCTGCTGTCGCAGCGCGAAGTGGTGATCCGCGACGGCCGCGTGGACTGGACCGATCTGCAGCGCGGCACGCCGGCACTGACCCTGGACAACGTCAGCTTCCTGATGATGAACAAGTGGCGCCGCCACCAGTTTGCCGTGAAGGCGACGCCGCCTGCGACGCTCGGCAAGCCGCTGGATGTGCGCGCCGATTTCTCGCATCCCGCTTTCGGCCGGATATCTGACGTGGCGCAGTGGCGGGGCGAGCTGTACGCCAGCGTGCCTTACGCCGATCTGGCTGCCTGGTCCACCTATATTCCGGCCAATGTCGAAGTGCAGTCCGGCGCCGGCGCGGCGCGCGCCTGGGTCAGTATCGATCGCGCCCGCGCCACCGGCGTGACCGCCGACCTGGCGCTGGAAAACGTGGTCGCCAAGCTGGACGCCGAATTGCCCGAACTCGATGTGGCGGCCTTGCATGGCCGCGTCACCGCGCAGGAAGAAATGCCAGCCACGCTGGTGGCAGCCAAGGCGCCGCCTGGCTCGCTGGGCCGCAGCATCAGCCTGACCGATCTGTCCGTGCGCACGCGCGATGGCGTGGAGCTGACGCCAACCACCGGTTCCTTCCGCCATCTGCCCGCTACCACCACCCAGCCGGAAGTGAGCGAGATGAAGGCGAAGTCGCTGGATCTGGCCATCCTGTCCCAGTTGGCGACGCGCCTGCCGCTGCCGCCAATCCAGCGCGACCTGCTGGATGCACTGTCGCCGCGCGGACGTGTGCAGAACCTGGCGGCCGAATGGCGTGGCGCGCTGCCTGCGCCGGGCAGCTTCAAGGTCAAGGCCGAGGTGTCGGACCTGGGCTTGAATGCACTCGAATCGCGCCCTGCCATTCCGAAGTCGGGCAAGAACCCCGGCGCGCCAGCGATTCCTGCGTTGCCGGGCTTCGATCACCTGAGCGGCACGCTGGAAGCGAACGAGAAGGGCGGCAGCATCAACTTCGATGCGCCGGGCCTGGAATTGAATATGCCGGAATGGTTCGAAGAACCGAAGATGGTGTTCGACAAACTGAAGCTGGCCGCTGGCTGGTCGCTGGCCGACGCCCGGCAGCTGAGCCTCAAGGTGGACAACCTGGAACTGCTGCATGCCGGGATCGCAGCCAATATCACCGGCACCCACGTGCTGCCGCGCGACGGCAAAACCGCCGGTGTGGCCGACTTCACCGGCACGCTGGATGGCTTCGACATCAAGACCATCGGCCGCTACCTGCCATACAAGACCCCCGAGCATCTGCGCACCTGGCTGAGCGGCGCACTGGAAGACGGCACGGCGCGCGAAGTGAGCCTGCGCCTGCGCGGCGAGCTGGATCACTTCCCGTTCAAGGACGCTTCGCCGGATAAGGCGAAAGGAGAATTCCGCATCGCCGGCAAACTCGATGACGCCAAGCTGAATTACGACCCGACCATGTTCGCCAAGGACGGCAAGTCGCCGCTATGGCCGCAAGCCGAGAAGATCAAGGGCAGCTTCCTGTTCGACCGCGCGCGCATGGAAATCAAGGCCGACACCGCGCGTACCGCCGGCGTTGCCCTGGTCAATGTGAAGGCTGTGATTCCCGACCTGACGATTCACGAAAGCGTGCTGGATATCGATGGCACAGCGAATGGTCAGCTGAACGAATTCGTCAAATACATGGCGGCCAGCCCGGTACTGGAATGGATCGGCAACTTCACCGAAGAGACGACCGCCACCGGTCCGGCCAAGCTGGCGCTCAAGCTGCATATGCCGCTCAATCACGCCATCGACACCAAGGTGCAGGGCGCGCTGTCGCTGCTGGGGAATGACATCGCCTTGTGGACCGAAATGCCGACCATTCAGCTGGCCAGCGGCAAGATCGAATTCAATGAGCATGGCGTGAACCTGAACACCATCAATGGCACCTTGCTGGGCGGGCAGTTGCAGGTGTCAGGCGGTTCGCAGCGCGACAACTCCATCCAGGTCAAGCTGGGGGGGACGGTGACAGTGGATGGCTTGCGCAAGGCGTATCCGACGCCTGCCATGCAGCGCCTGGCTTCCCACCTGAGCGGCAGCACCAGATTCAATGGCCTGGTGGTGGCGCGCGAGCACCAGTGGCAGATCAGCGTCGATGCGAACATGGTGGGGGCAGGCCTGGACTTCCCGGCGCCACTAAAGAAAACCGCCAGTGAAGCGATGCCGCTGCACTTCCAGCTGAACGGCGGCGCGCCAAACGAGGCTGGTCTTCAGCGCGACGACATCCGCATCACGCTGGGCAATGCGATCGCCGCCCGCTATCACCGCGAACGCAAGGGGCACGTACCCTATCACCTGGTCAACGGCGGCATCGGCGTCAATGTGCCGGCGCCGGAACCGGACAGCGGCATGATGATTCAGGCCAGCCTGAAATCGCTGAATGTGGACGACTGGATCGACGTCGGCAGCGCCATTGCGGGCAATGAGCTGCGCAGCGCCAATGCAAGCGAAGGCCCGGACCTGTCGCAATACGTCGTGGCCGATACCCTGGCTGCACGCGCCACCGAGCTGACCGCAGGCGGGCGCAAACTGGATAACGTGGTGATCGGCGCCAGTCACCAGAAGGGTGTCTGGCAAGCCAGCATCGATTCGCGCCAGGCCACCGGCTACGTGACGTGGAACGAGTCGGCATCCGGCCGCGGCGTGGGCAAGGTGACGGCGCGCCTGTCTTCGCTGATCATTCCTGAATCGCAGGCCAGCGAAGTGAAGGACCTGCTGGAAGCTTCGACCACCTCGCCGACCATCCCTGCGCTGGACATCGTGGCCGAGCGCTTCGAACTGTTCAACAAGCCGCTGGGCCATCTGGAACTGCAGGCGTATAACGCGCTGATTACCAGTTCGCGCGAATGGCGCGTCAGCAAGCTGGCGCTGGAAAATCCGGACGGTGAACTGCATGGCACGGGACGCTGGGTCACCAAGGATGGCCAGCACACCACCATGCTGAACTTCGACCTGAACATCAACGATGCGGGCAAGCTGCTGGAGCGTTTCGGCTTTGCCGACACGCTGCGCAACGGCAAAGGCAAGCTGAGTGGCGATATTTCCTGGCACGGCCTGCCGTATTCCTTCGACTCGCCCAGCCTGGCAGGCAACCTGACCTTGAACGTGGAGAAGGGCCAGTTCCTGCGCCAGGACCCGGGCGCCGCCAAACTGCTCGGTGTTCTGAGCCTGCAAGCCTTGCCGCGCCTGTTGAAACTGGACTTCCACGATGTATTCTCGGATGGCCTGGCCTTCGACGGCATCACCGCCAACGCCGTCATCAATAAAGGCATCGTGAAAACCGAAAACCTGAAGATGCACGGCGTGCAGGCCACGGTGCTGATGGATGGCACGGCCGACATTGCAAACGAATCGACCAATCTGCATGTAGTCGTGATTCCTGAAGTGAACCTCGGCACGGCACCGCTGGTGTATGCGCTGGCCGTGAACCCGGTGATTGGCCTGGGCAGCTTCCTGGCTCAGCTCTTCCTCAGTGCGCCGGTGATGAAAGCACTGACCTACCATATGCAGGTTACCGGTCCATGGAAGGCGCCGGTGATCACCAAACTCGACGCCCCGAAATTGCCGGAGCTGTTGTCCGCTCCGAGCGCCAGATAAGGAGAGGCCAATGCCTATCGTTGCAGCCGTCCAGATGGTTTCCACGCCGGTCGTGGAAGAGAATATCGCCACCGCCCGCAGCCTGATCGCGGACGCCGCCGCCACCGGCGCCAAGCTGGTCCTGTTGCCTGAATACTGGGCCATCATGGGCCTGAGCGACAGCGACAAGGTGGCCAGGGCCGAGCCGCTGGGTTCCGGTCCGATTCAGACTTTCATGGCCGAGATGGCGCGCGAACACAAGATCTGGCTGCTGGGCGGCACGCTGCCGCTGGCATCCGACGATCCTCAGCGCGTGATCAACACGACCCTGGTCTACGATCCGCAGGGCAAGCATGTTGGCCGTTACGACAAGATTCACCTGTTCGGCTTCACCAAGGGCAGCGAGTCCTACGACGAGGCGCGCACCATTGTGCCGGGCAAATCGGTCGGCACAGTTGAGACAGCGGTGGGCAAGGTTGGCATGTCCGTCTGCTATGACCTGCGCTTCCCGGAGCTGTACCGTGCCATGGGGCCGGTGTCGCTGATCGTGGTGCCGGCCGCCTTTACCTACACCACCGGCAAGGCGCACTGGGAAATCCTGCTGCGCGCACGCGCCATCGAAAACCAGTGCTATGTGCTGGCGGCAGCCCAGGGCGGGACGCACGTCAACGGCCGCCGTACCTGGGGGCATTCCATGCTGATCGACCCTTGGGGCGAGGTCAAGGCGGTGCTGGCGGAAGGCGAGGGCGTGGTCAGCGGCGAGGTAGACGATATCTTCATGCACGGCGTGCGCGAGAGCCTGCCAGCACTGAAACACCGGACGATGTAAGATGCCGGTAACAACCAAAACGCAAAGAATTCCAATATGAAACCATTCGAACCGAACATGACGGCTCTCGCAGCCGCGCGCGATATTTTGCTGACGCCTTTCGGCCTCGATGAAGCCAAGTTGCTGAAGGCGCTCGGCAGTATGTTCACCCACAAGGTCGATTATGCCGACCTGTATTTCCAGTTCACGAAGAACGAGGGCTGGAGCCTGGAAGAGGGCATCGTCAAGACGGGCTCTTTCTCCATCGATCAGGGCGTCGGCGTGCGCGCCGTTTCGGGCGACAAGACGGCCTTCTCTTATTCCGATGAGATTTCCGAAGCGGCCCTGCTGGATGCTGCAGCCGCCACGCGCACCATCGCGCGCGCGGGTGCGGGCAAGGTCAAGGTCGCGGGCAAGATGAGCCCGACCGGCGGCCGTTCGCTGTATCTGCCGAACGATCCGCTGGTGTCGCTGGATGCGACGTCCAAGGTCRAGCTGCTGGAAAAAGTCGAAAAGATGGCGCGCGCCAAGGACCCGCGTGTGGTGCAGGTGATGGCTGGCCTGGCCGGCGAATACGACGTGGTGCTGGTGGTGCGCAGCGATGGCGTGCTGGCAGCTGACATCCGTCCGCTGGTGCGCGTATCGCTGACCGTGATCGTGGAACAGGATGGACGCCGCGAAGTCGGTTCGTCCGGCGGCGGTGGCCGCTACGAGTATGGCTACTTTACCGATGCGATCCTGGAGCAGTATGCGGAAGATGCGGTGAAGTCGGCACTGGTGAATCTGGATTCTCGTCCTGCGCCTGCCGGCCCGATGACTGTCGTTCTCGGCCCAGGCTGGCCGGGCATCCTGCTGCACGAAGCGATTGGCCACGGCCTCGAAGGTGACTTCAACCGCAAGGGTTCGTCGACCTTCTCCGGCCGTATCGGCGAGCGCGTTGCCGCCAAAGGCGTGACCGTGGTGGACGATGGCACGCTGAAGGACCGCCGCGGTTCGCTGAACATCGACGATGAAGGCAACCCGACCCAGTGCACCACGCTGATCGAAGACGGCATCCTGAAGGGCTATATCCAGGACACCATGAATGCGCGCCTGATGAAGATGCCGGTGACCGGCAACGCACGCCGCGAATCCTTCGCCCATCTGCCGATGCCGCGCATGACCAACACCTATATGCTGGCTGGCGACAAGGACCCGGAAGAGATTCTGGCATCCGTGAAGAACGGCCTGTATGCGGTGAACTTCGGCGGCGGCCAGGTCGATATCACCAACGGCAAGTTCGTGTTCTCGGCCAGCGAGGCGTATATGATCGAGAACGGCAAGGTCACTTATCCGGTCAAGGGCGCGACCCTGATCGGTAATGGTCCGGATGTGCTGAACCGCGTGTCGATGATCGGTAACGATATGAAGCTGGACCCGGGCGTGGGCGTGTGCGGCAAGGAAGGCCAGAGCGTGCCGGTGGGCGTTGGCCAGCCGACTCTGCGCCTCGACGGCGTGACCGTCGGCGGTACCGCATAAATGGCGGATCAATGATCCGCCCTACGACGTGCCACCAATGAAAAAGCCGCCCGTTTGGGCGGCTTTTTTGTAGGGCGGATCATTGATCCGCCTTGCATCAGAAGGCTACGCGCACGCCCACGTTCACGCGTCGGCCCACATTTTCCAGCGTCAGGAATTGGCTCTCGTTGTCGGCATATTCGTGCATGCGCGAATTGGCGAGGTTGATGCCGTCTGCGTACAGCGCGATGTGCGGCGTAACGTTGTAGCGCAGGCTGGCATCGGTCTGGCCGTAAGCCGAACGGGTACGCGGCAAGGTGCTGCCGCCGCCGCAGTCCACGGCGAAGTGATTACGCCAGTTGTAGCTGACACGCGCCATGAACTTCTCGTTCTCGTAGAAGACCGAGGCGTTGTACGACTGCTTCGACAGGCCAGGGTAGCCGCAGGAAGACGCGGCAGTCTCGTCGTCGCGCTCCGCCTTGGCATCGACGAAGGTGTAGTTGGCCGACACGCCAAAGCCCTGCAGCCAGGTATAGCCGCTGTCGAAGGCATATTGGCCCGCCAGTTCCAGACCCTTGATCTTGCCCTTCTGGCCGTTGCGGATACGGGTGTCGTGCACCACTTCGGTGTACTGCGGGATCTTGATATCCACCAGCTTCTGCTCAAGGAAATCGCGCACGCTCTTGTGGAAGACGGCCGCGCTGACGTAGTTGGTCTTCGACAGATACCATTCATACGACAGATCGAAGTTGGTCGACTTCATCGGCTTCAGGTAAGGATTGCCGCCGCCGGTCTGCACGTCGCCATAACGGCCGCCGTAGGAGTTGTCGACACCCATCTGGTTCAGCGTCGGGCGCGTTTCGGTTTTCGACGCACCGAAGCGCAGAATCATGTCGCTGGTCAGGTCGTACTTGAAGTTACCGGAAGGCAGAACGCTGTTGTAGCTGTTCTCCACCGAAGTGGCCGTGGCCGGACCCCAGTTCAGGATGTAAGTGGTGTCGTTCGGGCTTTTGGTGGCGGACAGCAGCACGCGGCTGATACCCGAAGAAGTCGAGTTCACGTGCACCACGCGCACACCCGCGTTGGCGGACCAGTGTTCGCCCTCCCACTTCGAATCGACATAGAAGTTCGAAACCTTTTCCTTCACCTGCCACATCGATGGCTTGGTGTAGTCGATCGCCATCGGGCCGTTTGGATACTTGGTCTTGTCCAGATACGATGCCGGATCGTTGGAGAAGGCCAGCACGGACGGCTGGTTCAGGTAATTCATGTAGGCCTGCGGATCGAAACTCAGGTAGGCGCTCGGCACCTGTGCGTTGCCGCCAAACGGATTACCCAGCGGCGTGACCGTGAACAGGCTCGATGGCAAGGCGACGTGATAACCACTGAAGGCATTCCACGAATCGCTGCTCCAGCTGGTGCGGCCAACCTTGCGCTGCTGATAGCCCAGGCCGGAATCGATGCCTTTGAAGAAGCCCATTTCATGCTGCCACGAGACGTTGGCGCGGCCTTCCTGCAGCGAGTCGGAGAAGCGCACGTCGTTGTTCGACACGGCGTGTGCAAACACCTTGCTCGGATCGGCGATGCCGTCGCCGAAAGTCAGCGTCGGCGTGGAGCCGAAGGTCAGTACGTCGCTGTTCTGCGGCACCATGCCGGCCACCACCCACATATCCGGCTGGGTGGAAGTGGTGCGCGATGCATTCACGTCCGCCTCCACTTTCAAGTCGGGCGATACGGTCCATTTGGAATTCAGGCCGCCGGCTTTGGTGATCGAGAGACGGTCACCGCCTTTCACGATCATGTCGTTCGAGTTTTTGTCGGTGAGCGTGCCGCCCACCAGCGCCGGATTGTTCGCGAAGAACAGCGCGCCGGGACGGATGAAGCTGAGCACTTGGCCATTGGCATCGGTCTTCACGCCGACCTGCGTTGGATTGTTCCAGTCGCTGATGGCGATGACGTCGTTGCGCTGGTTAAGGCGCGAATACAGGGCGTCCGCGGTCAGCTTCCAGTTCTCGGATGGGTTGTATTGCGCCGTCAGGTTGGCGACCAGGCGTTTGCGCTTTTCGTTCTCCTGCTGGAAGCCGTAGCTCTGCGGCATATACAGCTTCTTGGTCGTGACGTCGGCCATCGTCAGACCCTTGGAGTTCGCATCGCCGTTGATGATGGCCACATCGCGGTAATTCCAGGCGTCGGTAATCGCCTTATTCTGCTTGGATGCGCGGTCGGTGTAGGAGACGGAACCTGTAATGCCAAAGGTCTTCTCGGCGTTGGCAAAGGAGTACATGCCGCTGACGTTCGGCGTGTTCTTGCGCGAGTTGGAGTCCCAGGAATCGAAGACGTTGACCACGCCGGAGCTGCCTGCCTTGCCCGACAGCGGGCGTGCAGTCTGGATGTCCACGGTGGAACCGATACCGCCTTCAGGCAGGAAAGGCTGCGAGGTTTTGTACACCAGCGCTTTGGAAATCAGGTCCGATGACAGCAGGTCGAAGGAGAACTCGCGGCCGCCGGTGTCGCTGGTCAGCGTGCGGCCGTTCACCAGCACGTTATTGAATTCCGGGCCCAGACCGCGCACGGAAATATAGCGGCCTTCGCCGTTGTTACGCTGGATCTGCACGCCCGTTACACGCTGCAGGGATTCGGCGATATTCGTGTCCGGGAATTTGCCGGCGTCTTCAGCCGACACTGCATCCACAACGCCTTCCTGCAGGCGCTTGGTCATCAGGGAAGAGGCGAGCGACGCACGAATGCCGCTCACGACAACCTTCTGTTCAGGTTCAGCATTGGGCTCGTTGCTGGTTTGTGCGAGGGCACAGGTAGAAATCAGGATATCGGCAATGAGGGCTGCCAATATGGTCTTGCGCATATCGAATTTATGCATACTGTTTGGTCTCCGAATATTCTTATTGGGGATGCAGTTAGGGCTGCATGGAGGCCATCGTACGTAGCGCACGAATTACAAACTAATCATTTATTTACTATTTTATATGCCGAAAACATATAACTACATGGAGGGATGTATGCCAAAAAGGCCGCTGAATCAGGGCGTGATCGTCACAATCACGCGTTTGTAGCGGGTCAGCGGCGGGCTGCCTTTGTCGGTGACTTTGAGGATGAAGTGGGCGGTTTCTGACTTGGATACAACAGGTGCGGTGAACCAAACGGTATAAATATTTTCCGCGCCGTCGGTTTTGATCGGCGTCTTCCAGCTGCCGGCTTCCGGGTAATGAAACCACAGGAAGCTCAGGCTGTCGCCGTCCGGATCGGTGCTGCCGGCGGCACTCAGTGCGAAGTGTTCGCCCGACTTGACGGTGATGCGTTCGGCATCTGCGAGTGCGGGAACGGGAGGATGGTTGGCGGCTGCATAAGGCTTGGTGGTCCACTCGATGCGCGCCGCAAAGTCGTTCTGGAACTCCTTGCGCCAGCGCCAGATGGTGGTCTTGAATCCGGTGAAGACCGTTTCGGAAGCGCGGATATTGCGGCCATATTCGTTGCCAACCCAGGGCGTGTAAGCATCAATGGCGTTGGTCCAGATGGCATGCGGCTCGGGAAGGATAGGCACGCCGCCATTGAATCCCTTCGTATCCATATTGTCCAGCGATGGAAGGTAGAACTCATAGCGTCCACCCCAGCCGCCCCAGTCGGGATGTTCGGGTGCGTTGAGTCCATTGGGAATCAGCGCGAGGAAACTGGGCGTATCGCCTTCCACGCCATAGCCGGTGTCCGGGTAAGCCGCGCCCAGCGGACCGTGGCCCTGCTGGATATGCCCGGCGATCCATGCGTTGCTGACTTCCGTGTTGTCGTTGCCCGGCTCGGCGACATTCATGCCGCCCCAGGTCGCCGCGCCATATCCGCCCGGGCTGACAATGTAGAACAGTTCAGGGAAGCTGCTGCGTAGCCAGATGCCTGTATCGTCCTGATCGGAGATCGCATACACGCGCAGCTTGCTCACCAGCCTGGCGGTTTGCGCCGGCGTATGCGTTTGCCGGATGCGATACAGGGCCTGCGCCAGCGTATTGGCGCCGCCCCATACCGATACCCATAAGGGGCGCGCGTCCGGCCGCTCCAGCACCTTGATGATCCAGTTTGAACCTTGCGAATCCTTGTCTTCGCCAACCCCATTCATGCCATAGACCGGCAAGCCTTGCCGCACCAGCGCCGTAAGTGCGGCCGCACTTGGGAAGCCTTTCTCGTGTTTCAGCAGATTAGGCTGCACGCGGCCGTAAGTGCTGATGATGGCGCGTATCGATTCCGGCGCCACGCGCGACTTCTGGTGCACTGAAGTCGTGGCGATCAGACCCTCGATGTCGATCTGGTTCGAATACAGCAGCAGGCGTACCAGGGACTGGCTATCGTCCGGATCGGCCTCGATATCGCTGAGAACCAGCAGCCGCTGTTTGGGCGGCTGCGGAGATGCTGCCGCGCTGCCCGCCAGTGCCAGCGCAGCGAGGGCTGTCACGGCGGCGCGCTTCATGACTTGTACACCTTGAAGCTGTGCGGGGCGATGGTCACCTCGGTTGGCGGCGCGCCTTTCTTCAGCACGCGTACTGTTGCCGGCACGTCGTTGAAGGACTGGATGATGTAGGCGCCGTTATCATACGTGAACAGGCTGACACCGGCAGGCGCCTCGATGCGCACAGGCGCGTCGGCCAGCAGGTATTGCTTGATGCTGTTGATGACGCCCACCGGCATGCTGTACAGATCCCCGATATTGCTGGGGATATTGATCACGTACAGAATGCCTTTGCTGTAGCGGTTCATCAGCAGGATCGGGAAGCCGCGCGCACCGGACACGCCGCGAATGATCGGCCATGCGTCATTGGTGAAGTAATGCAGCTCGGGGAAGATCACATCGCGCGGCGCCACCTTCGGGTCGTCGCGCAGCGATTCGCCATTGCCGGCGCCGTAGCCGTTGTAGTAGTCGTTCAGCGCGACTTGCTGGCCGGTGGCATAGACTTCAAGCAGGTCCTGGAAGCCATGATCCTGTGTGGCGCGCACGAAGCCCGAAGTCACGAAGACGTTCTTGCCAGCCTCCAGCTGCTTGCGGACCTTGGCGATGATGTCCTTGTCCGTAGCCGCGGCTTGTGTCAGCAGCACAGTGCTGGCTTCCGCCGGGAAGCGCGCACTCATTTCGAGCGGAATGCCGACGTTGCCGAGGTAGTTGTGCAGGAAGTCTTCGCCGGATGCGTGCGGTGGGCGGTAGCTTGCCAGGCCCGTAGGATTGCCAAGCTGACCGAGCACTTCATCCGCCTGTTTCAGCGCAGCGTGCGCGGCCAGGCCCCAGCCTGCGGGCGCGACCGCATTCGGATTCGCCGCCTGCCAGCCGGCGACGATTTGCTTCCAGTTGAAGGACGTGTCCTGATCGCCCCATGGCCGCTCGCCCGCCACCGCGGGCTTGTCCTCAGCCATCGGATGCCAGTTGAATAGCGTGATCTCGGGCGGCTTGGCGAAAGCCGTGTCCCACAGCTGCTCGGCAAAGCGGTCGAGGTAGCGGGTGGAATAAGTATCGACCCAGCCACCGCCGTTCTTGCCGTCGCGGCGCAAGGTATTGTAGTAGCGGATGATCGAGTAGGACTCATACTGCTGCAGCAGCTGGTCCGTGATGATCGGGTCGCGCGTTTCGGTGCCGGTGTAGATGCTGTCGAACATTTCCGGCTGCTTTTCGAGATCGAAGCCCAGGCCATGGAAGTGCTCGTACCAGTTCGGATACTTGATTGTCACCTTCACTTTCGGATTCGCGGCGCGGGCGGGACCCAGCACGATGTCTTGCGAAACCTTGCGCATGGTGTCGATCCGGTACTGCGTCCAGCTGCGCTTGCCCTTGGCCTTGATGTCGGCGTCGGACTTCGAGGTGTAGAAGAAGAAATCGTCCAGGATGATGGAGTCGAAATGGCGTGCCGCCTGTGCCATCGCCTTCTTGCCCATTTCGCGGTCTTCCGGCTTTTCGTAATCGAAGGTCATGAACTGGCCGTTGAAGCCGCCAGCTGCCATCGTCACGCCGCCCGCGACTTCAATGCCTTTGGCAAGGAAGGCCTTCTTCACCATTTCGATTTGTTCGTCGGTAGCGAAGCGGTTGTCGCGGTAGGTTTCGATGTAGACCTTGTCGAACGGGACCTGGTTCATTGCGCGTGCGAACTGGTGCTCGAACACGGCGGGATCTGCCAGGCTTTGCGTCACGTTGACGGGAATATAGATCGCGGTCCTGAAGTGCTGGTACTGCCCCGCACTGGCGGCACCGGCAGCCAGCGCGAGAACGGCGGTGGCAACGGCGTATCGCATGGCGTGCCCTTTCATTTTCCAGCTACCTTGAGCAGACCTTGCGCTGCCTTGGCCAGTGCCGTATCGCCGCCACTTGCGCTCAGCGTGCCCTTGGCGTTGTCCCAGCGCAGGCGGGTGACGCTGCCCTTGCCTTTTTCGTAGTCGTAGGAGACGCCATCGTCGTCATACAGCGCGAACTCGCCATCCTTGCCGGGATAGACGCGGATCTCGGCGATCGCCTGCTTGCTTGCGGTGGACTGCACGTCGGCGCCGATCGGCACGATGGAGCCGGCACGCACGAAGACGGGAATGCGCTCGATTGGCGCGGCGACCTTCACCCACTGGCCGCCGGAGAGTTTTTCGTTGGTCCAGAAGTTGTACCAGTCGCTGCCTGCGGGCAGATACACCTCCTTCTCCGTCTGGCCTTGGGCGGTAACCGGCGCAACGAGGAAGGCGGGGCCGAACATATACTGCGTGCCGATATTGGCGACGTTCGGATCGGCAGGGAAGTCCATCCACAGTGGACGCATGAACGGTGCGCCGGTGTCGTGCGTGAACTTGGCCTGGCTGTAGAGATAAGGGATCAGGCGATAGCGCAGGCGGTCATACTCGGCCAGCACCGCTTCCGCCTGTTTGCCGAATTCCCAGATCTCGGTGTGCTTGCGCTCACCGTGGATGCGCAGCGTCGGCAGGAAGGTGCCGTACTGGAACCAGCGCGTGAACAGTTCGGGATAGTCGTTGTTCTGTCCCACGGTATCGCGCGCGTCGGATGGATCGAGCAACGGTGTAGCCGTGATGCTGGTGGTCTGCGGCAGATGCTGCCAGCCACCGATATCGTTGCCCCAGTAGGCGATGCCGGAGGCGGTCATGTTCAGGCCAGTCGGCACCTGGCGCGCCAGCGCTTCCCAGGTTGGATTGATATCGGAAGACCAGAACAGGGCGCCAGTGCGCTGTGCGCCAAGATAGGCGGCACGGGACAGGATCAGCACGCGCTTGTTCGGCTTCCATTCGCGCATGCCTTGCGCCGCGCCTTCCACGTGCATCAGCGGGAACAGGTTGTGATAGCGGTCGCCCGAGCCGATCGAATAGAAGAAGCCATCCGGTACCAGGTCCGGTTCCGTTTCGTCCAGCCATGGATAGTCGAAGCCGTGCGACAGGATATTGTCGCGCGCCTTCTGCCAGTACCACTTGCGCGCTTCCGGATTGGTGGCGTCGATCAGGCCACCCGTACGGTCGGAGCGGAAGGGCAGGCCATCGACCGAATTGCCGTCCTTGTCCTTCAGCAGGAAGCCTTTGGTATCAAGCTCGTTGAAGTAGCGGCTGGAAGTTTCGAAGCGCGGCCAGATCGAGATAATGGACTGCATGCCCATATCGTGCAGCTGCTTGTTCATGCCATCGGGATCGGGGAACTGCGCTGGATCGATGTCCAGCTGGCCCATGCGGGTCCAGTAGAACCAGTCCACCACCATCACATCCAGCGGGTACTTTTTCTGCCGATAAGTGTTCGCCACGCGCAGCACTTCCTGCTGGCTGTCGTAGCGGGCTTTCGATTGAATCAGGCCAAAAGCAGCCTTGGGCGGAATGGGCGTCTTGCCGGTCAGGCGTGCGTAGCCGGAATAGATTTCTTCAGGCGTCTTGCCGGTGATGACGAAGAAGCTGACACGCTCGCCCACATTGGACTGGAAGCCCATGCGGCCGTTCACGCCAGCCACAAAGCGCGTTGCCGAGGCGTTGTCCCACACGATGCCATAGCCTTTGGACGACACCATGAAGGGGACGCAGACCGATTCGCCAGCCGGCGCGTCATACCAGTGCTTGCAATCGAGCGTGCGGCCGCGCAGGTCCAGCGGGCCAAGCGATTCCTGGTTCTGGCCCATACCGTAGTAATGCTCGCCGGCTGGCGCCGCGAAGGATGCGCCGACCTGATAAGTTTTTTCACCAGCGACGGTTTGCGGCGACATTTCCCAGCCGGTCATCTTCAGCACAGTGTCGCCGGCAGCGTTCTTCACCTGCAGCGCGACCTTGGCCAGCGCGGGCGCGAAGTATTTTTCGCCCATGCTCGGCACGTGCGGCGCTGGTGCGGCATCGACATGCAGCGCGAGGGCAGGGGAGGTGAAACTGTCACCTTCCTTGCCTGCGGCGTGCTGGAAGGGCTTGTTGTCCGCGCCGGCCGGCAGGATGCCGAAGCCGGGGCCTTTCAGCGTTTCCGCCTTGTCGGCGGCGATGGTGACATGGACGATGTTGGGACCGTAGGCTTCGACCGAAACCCAGGCGCCTTCACGGTCGAGGGTTTTGATCGGTGCGGCGTGCGCCGCCAGAACCATGGACGAAATGGCGGCTGCAACGGCCACCTGCATGCTTTGCTGTCTCAATCCTGCCTCCAGGCTGTTTTAGGTTTGCGCTTATTGTGGCGAGGGCCTTACGCCCTTGCAATTACGAAAATCACCAAACTTGGGAACGTTTTCATAAACTCTTGTAAATGCGAATGATTTGCATTAGCATTAATGCTTTAATCGTAAGCCAATTTACCATGAGCCCCCAAACCACCCGCCGCTGGGCGTGGATTCACAAGTGGAGCAGTCTGGTCTGCACCGTCTTCATGCTGCTGCTGTGCGTGACGGGGTTGCCGCTGATCTACCACCACGAAATCGGCCACCTGCTGGGCGATGATGTGGAGGCGCCCGTGTTGCCGGTGAACACACCGAAGGCCAATCTGGACAAGGTGATCGCAGCGGCGTCGGCTCTGCATCCGGGCAAGATAATGATGTACATGTCGCAGGAAGCGGACGAGCCGAATATCTGGAATCTGACGCTGGGCGCCAATCCGGTCGATCCGGATTATGTGTCGGTGGCGGTGGATGCGCGCACGGCGCAAGTGCTGGCGCAGCCGAAGTTCGAAGGCAGCTTCATGAGCGTGATGTTCCACCTGCACGTGGATTTGTACTCGGGCTTGTGGGGCAAGCTGTTTCTCGGTTTCATGGGCTTGCTGCTGCTGGTGGCCATCGTGTCCGGTGTGGTGCTGTACGCGCCTTTCATGCGCAAGCTGGATTTCGGCACCGTGCGCCGCGGGCGTGCGCCGCGCCTGAAGTGGCTGGACTTGCATAATCTGCTGGGCATCGTCACGCTGGTGTGGACCTTCGTGGTTGGCGCGACGGGCATGGTCAATACCTGGGCCGATCTGATGCTGAAGTATTGGCAATCCACCGAGATGGCGGACATGGTCGCACCGTACAGGAACGCGCCGCAGTTGAAGGAACTGGGGTCTATGCAGGATTCGATGGCGCGTGCCCTGGCGCGTGAGCCGGGCATGAAGATCGGCTTTGTCGCCTTCCCCGGCACGCCTTACTCCAGTGCCCACCACTACGGCATCTTCCTGCGCGGCGACACGGCCCTGACTTCGCGCTTGTACAAGCCGGTGCTGGTCGATGCGCAAACCGCGCAGATCACGGACAGCCGCGAGCTGCCGTGGTATCTGACCGCGCTGCTGATTTCGCAGCCGCTGCATTTCGGCGATTACGGCGGTGGATGGATGCAGTTCCTGTGGGCGATGCTCGATCTGGCAACGATCATCGTGCTGGGCAGCGGCCTGTATCTGTGGCTGAAACGTGGCGTGAGTGTGCCCGCAACGAACAGCGCGATCGCAGCGGAGGCGGCATGAACGCAGCCTTCCTGCGCTTGTGGGGCGCACCTCTGGCGATGGGCTTGCTGACGATGGTGGGACTGATTGCGGCCCTGCTGGGCGATGGCGTGTGGGACGGCGTCTCCGCCGTCGCCCTTGGCATACCGGTCGCGGCCTGCGCCTGGTATGGCTTGCGCAGGCCGCGCCGTGATCAGAAGGTGTAGCTGCCGCGCAGGTAGAGCGCGCGGCCGATCGGATCGGTGAAACGCGGATCGTAACCCTTCTGGAACACCGTGCCCTGATTGGTGAACGGCGGATCTTTGTCGAACAGATTCTTGATGCCGGCGGTCAGGCTGAAGCCTTTGAAGCCGGTATAGGTCGTCGACAAATTCCACAGCTGATAGGACGACACCTTGTTGAAGTGTTGCGGATCAACCAGGTTCTGGTCGTCGTAGCCGGTGCGGAAGGTCTGCGACAGCGTGGCCGACCAGGTGCTGTACTTCCAGGTGAGGGAAGCGTTGTGCTTCCAGCGGAACACCGGCGCATTGTCGCCGTAGCGGGCGACGTTCTGGATGAACTCACCATCGCGCTCGTTCTGGTACTCGTACTTGTGCACCCAGGTGCCGTCCAGCGTGAAGGCGAAGTTGCCATAGTCGGTACGGCCGCTATTGGCAGTCAGGCTGATGTCGAGACCATCGGTGTGCACCTTGCCCAGGTTCTCGTTCAGGTCCAGGATTGCATATGGCGAACCATCCGGATTACGCAGGAAGCGCGCCTTGTATTTCTCGTAGTCGCCGTAAATGGTTTGCTCCGGCAGCGAGGAGATCTTGTCGCGCAGGTGGATGTTCCAGTAGTCGACGGCCAGCGTCACGTTCTGGATTGGCGCAATCACGGCACCGAAGGAGAAGGTGGTCGACTTTTCCGGACTCAGGTTCGCATTACCGCCCTGCAGTTTGAACTGCTGCAGATCGCAATCGCGCAGCGGATTGGCGCCTGGCTGCGGCACG
The DNA here is from genome assembly GCF_052114165.1 of Pseudoduganella sp. RAF19. NCBI lineage: Bacteria > Pseudomonadati > Pseudomonadota > Betaproteobacteria > Burkholderiales > Oxalobacteraceae > Pseudoduganella > Pseudoduganella sp. RAF19. The sequence goes on from NZ_JBFREF010000005.1 coordinate 388,608, forward strand.
CCGTTCGGGCACAGGATCGGATCGTTGTACGAATTGCTGGTGTCGTTCTTGGACTGCGGCGCGTTCTTCTCGAACAGGGTCGGCGCGCGGAAGCCCGTGCTGGCCGAACCGCGCAGGACAACGGTCTGGTTAGGCTGGTAGCGCAGGCCCAGTTTCGGATTGGTGGTGCTGCCCACATCGTTGTAGTGGTCCCAGCGCACGGCGGCCTGGATGTCGAGGTCCTTGATGACCGGTACGCTCAATTCGCCAAACACTGCCTGGATATTGCGCGAGCCGTTTTTCGACAGCGACCCGGAAAGGCCGGAGCTGGCGGCTTGCCCTGCGATATCGCGGTTCACGTTGAAGTCCGCCTTCTCGTGGCGGATCTCGGTGCCGACTGCCACAGCCAGCGGGCCACCCGCCAGCTGCATCAGATCGCGGCTGGCTTTGGCGTCGAAGGCGGTGGTGGTGTTCTTCGCATCCTGCACGCGGCCGCGCAGCGCCACGCTGGCGAGGTAGGCCTTGCCCGCATCGTTCTGCAAGCCGAATGGATTCAGGATGCCGTTGAAGACGCCGGCCGCGAAGCCCGCATCCTGCACATAGCCGCCGGTGAAGTTCTCTTCCGATTTGCTGATGGAGTGGCTCAGGCCCGCCTTGTAATCCCAGCCTGCCACCAGGCCTTCCAGTGCGCCGACGAGGCGATCGGCCTGGCCTTTGGAATTGATCTGGCGCTGGCCCGCTTCGGTCGGACGCCAGTTCACCGACAGCGGATCACCGGACAGGCCCGGCTGCGCAGGCACGCCGCCCGAATTGCCCGGATAGTAGGGGCTGGACTTCGGCAGGATCAGATCCGTCTGGGGTGGCGGCGCGGTGCGCGACATCACCTTGTTTTGCGAATGCAGGTATTCCAGGCTGGCCGTGTGCTCGCCGAACTTCATGGCGGCGCGGCCGAAGAAGGCAACCTGTTCCTGTTCCGGCAGGTCGTCGATCAGGCGCGTGTAGTCCTGGCGGCAGGTGCCATTGCTGGCGCGCGGTACCGAGAAGGGCTGGTCGCAGCCTTTGGCGAAACCGGGATTGCCGGTGGCGCCTGAAGTCGGGTCGAAGTAATTGCCGGGGAAGGTGGTGCCCGAGGTTTCGTTCACCCCGTGATCGGGAATGATGCCGGTGGCGGAGAAGGGACGCTGCTGCGAGGTCAGCACATCCTGCTTGTGGTAATCGATCACGCCAAATGCATTCCAGCCATCGGCATCCAGATTGCCAATGCCGCTGATGATGTTGGCGCGCTTTTCCTTGCCGCCGCTGTGCTCGGGAATCACGCCTTCCGCCGTCACCGTGGTGCCGGTAACGGAACGGCGCGTGATGAAGTTGATCACGCCGCCGATGGCGTCGGTGCCGTAAATCGCGGAGGCGCCGTCGCGCAGCACTTCCACGCGTTCCAGCGCGGCCACGGGGATGATGTTCAGGTCGACGCTGGCGCCGTCATACGGGTGGTTGGCGATGCGGCGGCCGTTCAGCAGCACCAGGGTCTTGTCGCCGCCCAGGCCGCGCAAGTCGGCGACGGCCTGGCCGCCGGTCGGCAGACCGCTGGAGTTACCGCCAACGGTATTGCCCGCGCCCATGCTGGTCTGGTTGGACGGGATGCGGTCCAGCACTTCCTGGGCAGTGGTCAGGCCTTGCTTGGTGAATTCTTCGGCCTTGAAAACGGAAAGCGGCTGGGATGTCTCGGACACTAGCCGCTTGATCGAGGAACCCGTGATTTCAACACGGATCATTTTTTCTTCAGGAGGGATTTCTTGAGCCAGGGCGGGCAGGGTGGCCAGCAGGCCCCAGGCGGACAGCACACATACGCGTAAGTTCATCAACAGACTCTCCATGGTGAGTGTGGATCGGCCAAGCACTGTTCCACGACAGTGCAATGGGTTGCATAGAGTCTAATTGATATAAAACAATTGTCTAGAAAATAATATGATCGGTGTTGTAACGAAGCGTCAAAAACCGGCGTGACCCTGGTGGCAGGCACGATGTGCCTGCCACCTGCTGTTGCCTCGGGTTGTGATCAGAACTGGTAGCGCAGTCCGACGTTGAAGTAGCGTCCGATGGCCCCGCTGTAATCGAGCGGGTTGTAGCCTGCTGCGCCATAGGTCAGCGGATCGAGCGGGGGCTCTTTGTCGAACAGGTTCTGGATGGTGCCAAACAGTTCCAGCTTCGGATTGATGCGATAGCGTGCCGTCAGGTCCACCGTGGTGAAGGAGGCGATGCGGCAACCGTTCGGTGCATCGCGGCCATCGGCGAAGTGGCTGGCGCAGCCATCCGGGTCATCCTTGAACAGAGTGTTGTCGAATTTGGCCCGATAGTTGACCGTGCCGGTGACCTTCCATTGGCTGCGTTCCCAGCTGGCCGAGAGGTTGATGCGATCATCCGGCGTGCCCATGCAGTTGGTGACGTCGCAGTTGCCATGCGTGCCGGCAAAATCGCGCGACGTGCCGTCCTGCTCGGTGCGCACCCACTTGAACAGGTGGGTCCACTTGATGTCGGTGGCCAGGTTGCCGTAGCTGCCCAGGCCCCAGGTGCGGCGCGCATCCAGGTCGATGCCGCGCACCTTGGTCGAGGCCGAGTTCACGTATTTCGCCAGCACCGCCGTGATGGCGCCAGGGTCGCCAGGAATGCTGGTGGCGGTCGATGGATCGCGTGCCACATTGCCGGCTGCGATTGCGGCATCAACCTGCTGCTGGTTGATCTCGTTCTTGCGCTTGATCTCCCACAGGTCCACCGACAGGCTGGTACGCGGCAGCGGGTCCCACAGCACGCCCACCGAATAGCTCTTCGAACGTTCCGGCGACAGGTCGGGATTCGGCGAGGTGATGACGGCAATCGAGGCAGGGTTGCAGGCCGCCGCCACGCCCAGTGCGCAGCGCAGCGGATCGGCAGCTGTGGAGAAGGCCGCCAGGCCGCCGCGGCCGTTCTCCGCGGCGCTTGGCGCGCGGAAGCCGCGTTCGAAGTTGGCGCGTACGGCGAAGTTATTTATCGGCGTCCATTTCAAGCCGACCTTCGGCGTATACGAATTGCCGACGTCGGTGAAGTGGTCATAGCGCAGCGCGCCGGACAGCTCCACGGAACTCAGCACCGGCGCCAGCAGCTCGGCATACAGGGCCGAAGCATTGCGGCTGCCTTCATACGCGGAGTAGCCCAGGCCAATGATGTTGCCGCGCTCCGTGCCGGCGGTTGGCTGCAGCTCGGTCGATTCGTGGCGGAATTCACCGCCTACCGCCAGGCCCAGCGCACCGCCAGGCAGCTTGCCGAATTCGCGCGAAGCCTTGAAGTCGATCTGCGCGATGCGGGTGTGGGCGTCGTTCGAGATCGTCGGCGACAGGGCTTCGTAAATCGCACGCGAGTTCAGACCCGCGTTCTCGCCGATGCGCCAGTAGCTGCCAGGCGGCAGGCCGGCATACAGCGGATTGTTCATCGCCGCGGCCACGTTGGCGGCCGATGGGTTCAGCAGGGCGAAGGCAACGTCGCGCTGGATATAGCCATCGCGGTCGTTGCTCACCTTGTTCTCCGAGAAGAGCAGGGCGCTGTCGATGTCCCAACCGTATGCACTGCCTTTCACGCCCGCCACCGCGCGGGTGAAGGTCGATTCGATTTCGCTCACGCGCGGGCCGATGTCCCAGGCCAGGTAGCGCAGCCGTGCGGCCGTGCCATAGTAGGGATTGTCCGGATGCGCCGCGCCCAGCGACACGCCGGCATTGCTGACCGGGCCGCCCGGATAGCCTTCGTTGGCGCTGATGGTGGAGGGCGTGGTGGACGACTTCGAGTTGCTGCGGTAGCCATTCACTTCGAAATAAGTCTGCCAGTCCGGATTGATCTGGTAGGTGAAGCGGCCGAACAGATTCAGCGTGCGCTGGCGCGGCTGGATCTGGCTGTATTGCTGGGTCGAGTCGATCAGGCAGCCGCCACCAGGATCGCCCTGCGGATGATTGGTGAAGTTGGAGCAGGCCGCGCCGGGGAAGAAGCGGGTGAAGCCGGCGCCGGCCGGATTGCCGCGGCTGTAGTAGTCGAGCGTGGCCGGGTTGCGCACATTGCCGTTGACTGAACTGCCGGCCGCATTGTTGGTGGTGATGGCGCCGGTGCCGCCCAGCGCTTCCTGGGCGCTGAAGCCGAAGTCGCGCAGGTCGGCGCGGCCCACCGGACCGCGGTCGTCGCGGTCGCGGTTCCACACCTCGTTCTTCTTGCCGAACTCGATGCTGAACAGGGCGTTATAGCGGTCCTTGTCGAGGTCACCGAAGCCATGCGTGATCGACACGCGCGAATCGCCGCCATCGCGCTCCTGCGAGATGCCCTGGCTGGCGCGGATCGCCGTGCCCACATAATCCTTGCGCAGGATGACGTTGACCACGCCGGCAATGGCGTCCGAGCCGTAAATGGCGGAGGCGCCGCCCTTCAGCACTTCAACCCGGTCCACCGCTTCGGTCGGAATGATGTTCAGGTCGGCAAACACTTTCTGGCCATCGTCCGCCAGGCCGTAAGGCGCGATGCGGCGGCCGTTCAGCAGCACCAGGGTCGAGGCGGAACCGAGGCCGCGCAGCGAGATGCCGGAGGCGCCCGCCGCGAAGCCGTTGCCGAAGGTGGTCGGCACGGAGCCCTGGTTATCCACCGCCAGCGTTTGCAGCAGCTCGGCGACCGTGGTCTTGCCCGACTTCTCGATGTCGGCGCGGTTCAGGGTCTGCACGGGATTGGACGTTTCGGCCTGCGCCCGGCGGATGTTGGAGCCGGTGATTTCGACACGCTGGATTGGCTGGCTTTGATCGGGGCCCATGGTCTGGGCTTGTGCGGCGAAGGTGGACAGCAGAAGGGGCGTGACTGCAAGAGGAAAAGCTCGTCGCAGTACGCCCGGTAAGGGGCGCATTCGGTGCATGGCAATCTCCAGGAAAGTTAATGTGTTTTCATGCGAGAGCTGCCGTTATATGCCAATTTGCAAAGCCGAGTATGAATTCCGTCGTATGTGCGCGACACAATTCCGTCGATCAACCTCGCTTGCAAAGGCTGCGATCTGTTGCTATAGTGGTTCGAAATTAATGGATCTTTCGACCATGCAGCGCTTCGTTTTCTTTACCGGCCACTTTTACTTTAGCCATTCCAACCCTCAGGCGGTGGAGTAGCGGCCGGTTCACGTAGCAGCAAAAACGAGATCCCAGCAAATACCAAAAACCGCCAGAGATGGCGGTTTTTTTTTACCCATCCCCAGGAGATTCAATATGCAACGCACCGACGATTTGCGCATCCGCGAAATGAAGGAACTGACGCCGCCCTCGCATTTGATCCGCGAGTTCCCTTGCACCGAGGCTGCTTCCCAGACCGCGTCCAGCGCGCGCGTCGCTTTGCATCGCATCCTGCACGGCCAGGATGATCGCCTGATGGTGGTGATCGGCCCGTGCTCGATCCACGACCCGAAAGCGGCGATGGAGTATGCGCGCCGCCTGGTGCAGATGCGCGAGCGTCTGAAGGACGACCTGGAAATCGTGATGCGCGTGTACTTCGAGAAGCCGCGCACCACGGTGGGCTGGAAAGGCCTGATCAACGACCCGTACATGGACAACAGTTTCCGCATCAACGACGGGCTGCGCATGGCGCGCGAGTTGCTGCGCGACATCAACGAGCTGGGTCTGCCGGCCGGCACCGAATTTCTGGACGTGATCAGCCCGCAGTACATTGCCGATCTGATTTCCTGGGGCGCGATCGGGGCGCGCACCACGGAATCGCAGGTGCACCGCGAGCTGGCGTCCGGCCTGTCCTGCCCGGTGGGCTTCAAGAACGGCACGGACGGCAACACCAAGATCGCGGTGGAAGCGATCAAGGCCGCCTCGCAGCCGCACCACTTCCTGTCGGTGACCAAGGGCGGCCACTCGGCCATCGTGTCCACCAATGGCAATGAGGATTGCCACATCATTCTGCGCGGCGGCAAGGTGCCGAATTACGACGCGGCCAGCGTGGAAGACGCGGCCAAGGCGATCGCCGGCCAGGGCCTGGCGGCGCGCCTGATGATCGATGCGTCGCACGCCAACAGCTCGAAGAAGCCGGAAAACCAGGTGCCGGTATGTGCCGACATCGCGGGGCAGGTGGCCGGTGGCGACACCCGTATCGTGGGCGTGATGGTGGAATCGCACCTCGTGTTCGGCCGCCAGGATCTGGTGCCGGGCAAGGAACTGACCTATGGCCAGTCGATCACCGACGGCTGCATCGACTGGGATGCCAGCGTGCAGGTGCTGGAAGGTCTGGCCGAAGCGGTGCGTCAGCGCCGTCTGAAAGGCGAATAAAGTCCTTACGCCACGGCAGTAGTGGTGGGGTGGACGCAACAATGTGTGACTTTTCATTGCGGCTCTGATTAGTTGCTCCTTACAATCGATTGATGTAACGAAGTGTATCGATTGTATATAAGGAGAAAAATTGGAGACCAGGGAGATTGCGGCGCTTGAAGCCGAGGTGCTGCGCGCCATCCAGTCCGGACAGGACGAGCGCGCAGGCCAGATTTGGACCCGCATTCTTGCCCTCGACCCCAATCATCCCCGCGCCTTATTGGCCATGTCGCAGCGGGCTTTCCGCCGCCAGGACTTAAAGGAGGCGCGCAGCCTGCTGGAACGCCTGGTACAGGCGGATGGCAGCGATCTGCAGCAATGGATCAACCTGGCCGTGGTCTGCCAGCAGCAGGGCGACGAGGCGGGCGAGGATGCCGCCCTGAGCGGCGCGTTGAAGCGCGATCCGCAGGACTTGCTGGCGCTGCTGCTGCGCGGCGCCCTGTACGAACGCCAGAAGAAGACGCACGCCGCGGCCCAAGCCTATGGCGCGGCGGCCCGTGTGGCGCCGCCGCTGGAACAGCTGCATCCCAATCTGCGGCCGCTGCTGCAGAAGGCGCTGGCTTTCCGTGAGCATTACGATCGCGACTTCAGCACCTATCTCGAAACCTTCCTGGCGCCGCATATCGCCTCGCTGGGCGGCGGTAACCTGGGCCGCTTCCAGGATTCGCTGGACATCATGTTCGGCCGCAAGCGCCGCTTCGAATCGCAATCGGCGCAATACCATTACCCCGGCCTGCTGCCGCTGAGCTTTTTCGCGCGCGAAGACTTTCCCTGGCTGGATGCGGTCGAGGCGCAGACCGATGCGATCCGCAAGGAATTCCTGGCCGTGCTGGCCGAGGACAATGGTTTCGAACCTTATCTGAATTATGCGGACGATATGCCGCTGGCGCAGTGGGCCGAGCTGAACAAGTCGCCGCGCTGGAGCGCCTTCCACCTGATCAAGGACGGCGTGCTGTCGCCAGCCAATGCCGCGCGCTGCCCGGTCACCATGGCGGCACTGGGCGGGGCGCCACAGCCGCGCCAGACGGGCCGGACGCCGTCCGCCATGTTTTCCCTGCTAAGGCCTGGCACGCATATTCCGCCGCACTGCGGCGTGTCCAATTCACGCCTGGTGGTGCATCTGCCTCTGATCGTGCCGCCGCATTGCGGCTTCCGGGTGGGGAATGAAACGCGGGAGTGGGTGCCGGGCAAGGCGTGGGTATTCGATGACACCATCGAGCACGAAGCCTGGAACCGAAGCGATGAGCTGCGCGTGGTACTGATTYTCGATGTCTGGCACCCGCATCTGAGTGAAGCTGAGCGCACCATGATCAGTGCGCTCAGTGAAGGCATGCGGGCTTATTCGGCCGAAAGCGCAGGCTTCGGCCTCTGATACGCGCTTACTGGCCGTTAGCGTGCAGGGTATTGCCGATTGATTTGACTTCCGTCGAATCGCGGAAGTCCTGCTGGCCGGTCGAGCGCAGCATCTGTTCCGAGGTCATGCGGCCAGGAATACGGCTGCCGGTCAGCGTTGTCTGCTTGGCCTGAATCGCCTGCATCTGCTTGGCGTTCTGAATATCCGCCTCGGTGACAATTGGCTCCTGGCTGGCGGCGCAGGCGGTCAGCGCCAGGGCGCCCAGCAGGGCGCATACACTTTTCATTTCCATAAAGTCCCTTTCTTATTAAATTTGCATGGCCAGCTTACGACCGTGCAGTGTGAAAATCAATCAAAAAAAAACCTCGCCCAGCGGGCGAGGTTTTTTGTCGTTCACAGCGCTAAGGCTTAGAACTTCGCGGTCACGTTCATGAACACGCGGCGGCCCAGAGCATCGTACACCTGTGGGAAGGTGTTGCCGTTGCCGAAAGTGCTGGAGGTCACGCCACCAACTGGAGGATCTTTGTCGAACAGGTTGTTGACGCCACCGCGCACGGTGAAGATCTTGTTGATGTTGTAGCTCGCAGCCAGGTCGAAGTAGTTGCGGGAACCGAACACGCGGTCAGCTGGCTCCGAATCGCCGGCCAGGATCGGGTTGTCGCTGGTCGAGGACAGGTTGACCTTCTTGATGTAACGCCAGGTCAGAGCCAGATCCACGGCCCATGGGGTCTGCCACGAAGCACGGGCCTTGTGACGCCACTTAGGCAGCGGAGTGCCGCAGGATGGGCCGAACAGGCCGGCGCAATCGTACTCGCCGGTACCAGGTACGTCTTCCTGCTTGAACTCTTTCAGCCAGGTGCCGGTCAGGTTGAAGTCCAGCGAGCCCAGGTTGTTAGGCGCCTTCATGCGGTAGTTGGCGATAACGTCCAGGCCGGAGGTCTTGCGCATACCCAGGTTCTGGTTGGTCGCAACGATCTGCGCGGTCGGCAGGGCCCACAGGGTGCCCAGACGGTCACGAGTGATCAGCGAGCAGAACTTCGGATCGCCGGTCAGCAAGCACTGGTTCAGGGTGGTGGTAGCTGGCGCGCCAGCGATCACACCGGTGACCTTCATGTTGAAGTAGTCCAGGGACAGGGACAGGTTCTTCGCTGGGGTCAGCACCAGACCAACGGTGTAGGACTTGCCGATTTCCGGAGCCAGGTTCTTGTTACCACCGAACAGGGCGTTGTACTGGCCAGCCGGGCTGTCGTCGATGTGGCCGTACTGTGCCGCGGTCACGCCGGTCTTCGCGCACTGAGCGAAGGATGCGGACGGGGTCGCGCCTGCGCAAGGATCTTTATCGTTGTCGTACAGACCGATACCTTGTGGAGTGAACAGTTCAACCACGTTTGCTGCACGAGCCGAACGCTGGTAGGACGCGCGCATGCCGAACAGTTCCATCGGCTTCCACTCGGTACCGATACCGTAGGAGTTGGTCTTCTGGTCGGTGGAGTAGTCCGAACGACGGTAGGACAGGTTAGCGGACAGCAGTTCAGCCCATGGCTTGTGCTCAATCAGCGGAACGCGGGTTTCGACGAAGTAGTCCTTCACCGAGTATTGGCCTTCCACGCCGTGGGTTGGGCCGCCCTGGCCAGCCAGGTCACCGGTGTCGAATTCCTGGTCGGTTGCCAGGCTCAGCTTCTCGGTGCGGTGCTCGAAGCCCAGGTTGAATGCCACGCCGTTTTCAGCGGTTGGCAGTTTGATGCCGTAGTTGCCCAGGTCGGTACCGGCGTTGAAGCCCAGCACGGACTGGTGGGTCGAGCCACGCTTGAAGCCCGGGGTCTGCAGATACGTCAGCGCGTCAGGCGATACTTTGCCCAGCGACCAGATGTTGTACGGTACGCAGTTCGGGTCGGTGCCGTCGACCACGGAGCGGCAGACGATCTGGCCGGCCGAGTTGGTCACCGCATCCAGCGAGCGGCCGATGCGCACGTTGGAGAAGTCGTTGAAGTAGTTCTCTGCGTACAGCACGCGGCCCAGTTGGCCGAATGCGTCGTAGTTCCAGTTGCCGATCTCGCCCTTGACGCCGATCACGCCGCGGTAGGAGGTGTGACGGATGTCATCCTGGCGGCCGCCGCCTTCCACGTTACGGCGGAAGATGATGGCGTCAGCGGTGTCGCCCGGGTTCTTCAGGCCCAGGGCGTCTTTCCACTGCTGCGACAGGAATGGGTTCTCGTAGTGGATGGCGTTAGGACCGGATGCGTCGAAACCGAACAGGCCGGACGGAGCGATCTGAGCCACGGTGTGGTCATCGTGGAACGATGCTTCGGTGTAGATGCGGGTGTGTTCGTTGACCTGGTAGTGCGCCTGGGCGTTGAAGCCATAACGCTCGGAAGGACGCTGGAAGTAGTTCAGCGGACCGAAGTTGTACTGGTCGGTCGCAGCAACGTAGTTACGTACGCCGCCGTTTGCGTCAGCAACGGTCTTCTGGCCACCAGCCACCAGGAAGCGGCCCGGGTAGGAGGTACCGGAACCGCCGCACTTCAGGGTATTGCCGGAGGTGAAGCCGCCGAACGAGCAAGCGGAGAAGTCGCGCTCGGATTGCAGCAGGGCGTCTTCTTTCTTGTAGTTGAAGAAGACGGTGGCGTTACCGCGGTTTTCGTCGAAGTTGCCACCGATCAGCAGGTTGGCATCCTTGATGCGGCCGTCAGCGAATTTGTCGCCTGGCAGCGCGAAGTTACGGGCATTGTTGGCAGCCTGGCCTGCGTCGCTGTGCTGGCCGTGGTTGTAGAAGGACTCATTGGCCTCGATCTGCACGCCCTGGTAGTTGTCCTGCAGGATGAAGTTGACCACACCGGCCACTGCATCGGAACCGTACACGGCGCCTGCGCCACCGGTCAGGATTTCAACTTTCTTGATCAGCGGTGCTGGGATCTGGTTCAAGTCAGCTGCGGTATTGGACGGCGAACCGGCCGGCAGACGACGGCCGTTGACCAGCACCAGGGTGCGGTCGGCGCCGAAGTTACGCAGGTTGACGGTTGCAGTACCGGAGGAACCATTGGAAATGGTACCGCCCTGGTCAGCAAACACCTGCGGCATGTTGTTCAGCAGGTTTTCTACCGAACGCACGCCATCCATCTTGATCTCTTTAGCGGTCATCACCGTGATCGGGGACACGCCTTCCAGGTTTGCGCTCGGGATGCGCGAACCGGTAACTTCCACCTTCTGCATCGCCTGGCTCGCATCTTGTGCGAACGCAGCCGATACGCCCAGCGCCATGCCGCCTGCGCAAATCAGGCGTACAGAGCGGGACAAAATCGATTCCACCATCATATTTTTTTACTCCCTTTTTAGATCAAGCCGGATGAGGGCTGATCGCCGCCATACCGTCCTGTTTAAAGTTGATGTCCATGCAGGACGCCAATGAAAAGAACAGCAACGTTTTTTCCATACGGTATGAAATCATCCGTGTGTTCATAGTGTCAATGTTGAAGTTTCACTTCAGGGCGAGCCGCAGGGATTGGGGGAGTTGCGTGCGATATCGCAGGAGTTGGCGTGGTGTTTAGCTAAATTGAATACAAATTGGCCAATATGACAGGCATATGAAAGAACTTTCCACTGGTGAATAGTTCGGTACTTTGACGAAAATCAATTTATTAATTCGGCAAACTAGCCAAATGGGTGTGACTTCCGCGCGACACTTTTGATGACGTTTGGTTCCTATGGGAAATAAAAAAAGGCGGTGATTTCTCACCGCCTTTCCGAGCGAACTTCAGCTCAAATCAGAGGGCTTAGAACTTGTACTGCGCACCTGCTTTGAAGTAGCGGCCAATCGCGCCCGAACCGTCCATCGGGTTGAAGGAAATGCCACCGTAGGTCAGCGGGTCCAGCGGAGCGATCTTGTCGAACAGGTTGGATACCGAAGCGAACAGGGTCAGCTGTTTGCTGAAGTTCCAGCGGGTCGACAGGTCAACCGTGGTGAACGAAGCCAGTTTGCAGCCGTTCGGTGCATCGGTGCCATCAGCCAGTTTGTTGGCGCACAGGTCGCCTTCAAACTTGATGTTCTTCATGCTGTCGCGGTAGTTGGCGGTAGCGGTGAAGTTGAACTTGCTGATGTCCCAGGAAGCGGTCAGGTTGATCTTGTTCTTCGGGGTACCGGCGCAGTTCGACGTATCGCAGTTGCCGTGGGTGCCGGCGAACTGGTACTGCAGGGTATCCGATTCCGCACGCAGCCAGGAAGCGATGTGGGTCCACGTCATGCCGATGGTGGCCTTACCGTATTGACCCAGACGCAGACGCTGTTTCACATCCACGTCCACACCGGAAACCTGGGTGTAGGACGAGTTGCGGTACGCGCCGGACAGCACCAGCAGGGTGCCCGAATTCGGGATCACATTGCCGGCGGCATCCTTCAGGTTGTTGTCGTTACGCACAGCGTTCGGGTTCAGCGCTGCTTCGGCGTAGGAGACCGGGTTGATCTCGTTGGAACGCTTGATCTTCCAGCCGTCCACCGACAGGCTCAGGTCCTGCAGCGGGTCCCACACGATGCCCAGGGTGTAGCCCTTGGACTTTTCAGGTTCCAGGTTCGGGTTACCGATCTTGATCGCCTGCACGCTGATCGCGCAGTCGCCGGAGGATGCGCCCGGAGCCGGGGTGCCGTTCGGGCAGCGGATCGGGTCACGTACCGGCGCGCTGCCGACTGCTTGCGACAATGGATTCGATTCCGCTGCCGACGGCGCACGGAAGCCTTCCGTGTAAGTGCCGCGGATCGCGAAGGTCTTCACCGGCGTCCACTTCACACCGAACTTCGGCGTGGTGGAGCTGAAGTTGTCGTATTTGTCGTAACGCACAGCGCCGGTAACTTCAACGCCTTTCCACACTGGTGCCAGGGCTTCAACATACAGCGCGGAAACCTTGGTGTCGCCGAAAGCGGCGGTGTAGGAAGAGTTGATGGTGCCGTCATCGGTACCGGTCAGGCTTGGGTTATCCAGCTTTTCGCGGCGGTGTTCGCCGCCGATTGCCAGACCCAGGTTGCCGCCTGGCAGTTCGAACAGTTCGCGGGACGCCTTGAAGTCAACGATGTCCAGCTTGGTGGTCGAGTGCGAGGTCGCGGTGTAGCGCAGCGCGTTGTAGAGCTCAGGCGAGTTCTTGGACGCATCGGCGCCGATGTAGTACGGGAAGAACTTGCTGGTTGGGTCGCCCAGGGCGGCCTTCAGCACTTTCATGTTCAGCATATTGGTCCATTCCAGGTCCAGCTTGGACTCGGAGTGGGTGAAGCCGGTTTCCCAGTCCCAGCCTGCGTTGCTGCCCTTCAGGCCCACCACGAAGCGGGTGAACTCGTTGTCAGCGGAACGGGTGCTCGCGCCCACATCCCATGCCGAGTAGCGCACGCGGGTAGCGACGCCGTACGGGTTCTGCGGGTGGTTGGCCGCCATCAGGATGGTCGAGCCGTAGTTGATCAGCTGGTTCGGGCCGCCGTTGGTGCCTGGGAAGGCGATGGTGCTGGACGAGGAACCTGGGGTCAGGGTGAACGACGCTTTACGCGAGGAGTAGCCCAGTTCGGTGTACGCCTGCAGGTCCGGATTGATCTGCCAGGTGCCGCGGGTGTACAGGTTCACGCCTTCGATTTCCGGCAGCATGGAGCGGAACTGGTCCTGGTACCACAGGCAGCCACCGTTCGGATCTTTCGGGGTCACGCTGGAGAACTTGTCGCAGCCCGGCAGCGAAACGTACTGGCCGGTCTTCGGGTTCAGCAGAGCGCCGGTCGGGCTAGGGGAAGCCGCGCCATTGGTGATGTAGCCGGTAGCGAACTGGGTCGCCAGCGGGTAGCCGTATGGACGCAGGTCGCCGTGGCCGATGTAGGCGCGGTCTTTGCGGTCGGAAGCGTTCAGCTTGTCGTTCTGGCTGTACTCGGCGTTGATGACCCAGTTGTACTTGTCTTCTTCCAGGTTGCCGGTGCCCCAGGTCAGGGTGGCCTTGTTCTGCTTGGCATCGTCGTAGCGCGACCAGCCGGTTTCACCCTTCATCTCAAAGCCGGTGAAGTCTTTGCGCAGGATGATGTTGACCACGCCGGCGATCGCGTCGGCGCCGTACAGCGAGGAAGCGCCGTCCTTCAGCACCTCGATGCGCTCGACGATGTTCATCGGCACGGAGGACAGGTCGGTAAAGCTCTTCTGGCCGTCGTCGGCACGTGCGAAAGGCGCCATGCGGCGGCCGTTCAGCAGCACCAGGGTCGAGGTCGCACCCAGGCCGCGCAGCGAGATCGCGGTGGAGCCGGCGGCGAAACCGTTACCAAAGGTGGTCGGCAGGGAGCCGGCGCCGTCAGCAGTCAGGGTTTGCAGGTACTCGGCGACCGTGGTCTTGCCGGACTTGGCCAGGTCGTCCTTGGTGATGACCTGAACCGGGGACGCGGTTTCAGCGGTTGCGCGCTTGATGCTCGAACCGGTAATTTCCACGCGTTGAATGTTGGCGTCTTGCGCCATAGCCGCGTTAGCGACCAGAGTCAGACCAGCCGCTGCGCCCAAAATGGACAGGCGAACGGAACGGGCCATGATCTTTTCCATCATGTTTTAAACCTCCAAAGGTAAACCAATAAAACGAGCTACAGCTACAGCTATTTCCTGCCGTTTTGGTGCTCCCATTTGAAGGAACTCTCCACCGAGTTCCTGCAAGCCGAAGATAAGAACATTCGGCTGAACAAGGTGTCAACGGATAATTCGGCGGCAAAATGTATGAATTTGTATAAGGATGCGCAATCTCCGCGCAAATTTCGCCGAATTTTCCGATTATTATTGGCTTCGTCGTGTAACTTGCTGTAGTCCAAGACAACCAGGTTTTTTACTTGATGGCAGGAAAATGTATCATTTCTGATACATTGCCAACATTTGGCGAATATGCGCTATCGTTACGGCTTTTCCGGAGTTGCGATGACGTTTAACTGGCTGAAGTGCCTGGGCCTGGGAGCGCTGCTGGCGTTCCCTCTGGCGCATGGCGAGCCGGTCAAAACATTGCGTTACATACTCCCCGCCGCGGAAACCAGTTTCGATCCCGCCGTCTCGCGCGACCTCTACACCGGCCACGTCCTGCAAGCCGTTTTCGATACCCTCTACAGCTACGATTACCTGGCGCGCCCGGTCCAGCTGATGCCAGCCGCCGCGGCCGCGTTGCCGGAAGTGTCGGCTGACGGCAAGACCTACACCATCCATTTGAAGAAGGGCCAGCTGTTCACCGACGATCCGGCCTTTGGCGGCAAGCGCCGCGAGCTGACGGTGGCGGATTTCGTGTATTCCTGGAAGCGCCTGTTCGATCCCCGGCTGGCCTCGCCGCACAGCTGGCTGTTCGAAGGCAAAATCCTCGGCCTCGATGCGCTGGCAGCCGAGGCCGCCCGCACCGGCCATTTCGACTACGACAAACCGATTCCGGGCTTTGAAATCGTCGATCCCTATACCTTGCGCATCCATCTGGTGCAGACCGACTGGAATCTGGGCATGATCCTGGCCCATGAGCCGACCGCCGCCGTGGCGCGCGAGGTGGTGAAGGCCTACGGCGACAGCAAGGGCGAAGTGGAGGCCAATCCCGTCGGCACCGGCTACTACAAGCTGGGTCAATGGACACGCGGCAGCAAGATCGTGCTGGAAGAGAACAAGGACCATTTGCCTGAGACCTGGGATTTCAAGGCCGGCAGCGATCCCGGCGACCAGCGCATCGTGCGCCAGATGTTCGGCAAGAAGATCCCGCAGATCGGCCGCATCGAGATTTCCATCATGCTGGAAGACCAGTCGCGCTGGTTGTCCTTCACCAGCGGCGAAACGGATCTGTTCTGGCTGGACGGTCCGCTGGCGCCGAAGGCCCTGATGAATGGCGAGCTGCGTCCCGAGTTGAAGGAGCAGGGCGTTCAACTGTCGCGCCAGCTCGATCCCGAACTCACTTTCTACTATTGGAATATGCAGGACCCGGTGCTGGGCGGCCGCAGCAAGGCACGCATCGCCTTGCGCCGCGCCATCGCCATGGCGCACGACGTGGACGAAGAGATCGCCCTGGTGTGGAATGGCCAGGCGCAGCGCCTCGATTTCCCCGTGCCGCCGGGCGTGGTTGGCCACGATCCGAATTTCAGGAGCATGCTGCAATACGATCCCGCGCTGGCCAACAAGCTGCTGGATAAATTCGGCTACAAGAAAGGCGCCGATGGCTGGCGCATGCAGCCGGATGGCAAGCCGCTGGTGATTCACTACGCCTCGCGCAATGAGGCGAACGGCGTGTTGCAGGCGGAAGTCTGGCGCAAGACATACAACCGTCTCAGCATCCGCATGGAAAACGACCGCAGTACCCTGGCGGATCTGCTGAAGGCGGAAAAGGAATGCAAGCTCCAGACCCGCAACTTCCAGTGGATCGCTGATTATCCGGACGGCGACAACTTCATGCAGCTGTTCTACGGTCCCTACATCCATCAGAACAATAGCGGCTGCTTCCAGGACCCCGAATACGACAAGCTGTATGTGAAGAGCCAGTCCATGCCGGCTGGGCCGGAACGTGATGCGCTGTACCGCAAGATGGCGCGCATCATCGAAGTGCAGGGCGGGGGGCGCATGGGGTATGCGCGCTTCCGCAATATGCTGGCCCAGAAGACGATACTGGGCTACAAGAAGCATCCCATTCTGCATCAGGAATGGGCTTACATTGATATTGAAGGAAAATGATGTTCGCGTATGTGTTGCGACGCTTGTGGCAAATGCTGCCGACCGTGCTGGGCGTAGTGCTGCTGGTCTTTGTACTGTTTAACTGGGTGGGCGGCGACCCGGCGTATATTTTGGCGGGCAAGATGTCCAACGCGGAGAGCATCGCCAATATCCGCAAGCAGCTGGGCGTGGACCAGCCTTACTACGTGCAGCTGGGAATCTTCCTCAAGCAGATCGTGACCTTCGACTTCGGCCAGAGCTGGGCCACGGGCGAGACGGTATCGCACATCATCACCACGCGCCTCGGTCCATCGCTGACCGTGCTGGTGCCGATGACCATCCTAGAAACCTTCTTCGGCATTGCGCTGGCGCTGGCCATCGCGTTCGTGCGCGGCTCGCTGACCGATCGCGCGGTGATGGTAGCGTGCACGGTGGGCATGTCGATTTCCATCCTGGTCTACATCATCGTGTTCCAGTACGGACTGGCCTACAAGGCGGGCCTGTTCCCGGTGCAGGGCTGGGGCGAGAATTTTGCGGAGAACCTGCTGCGCTATTCCACGCTGCCGATTCTGATCGGCCTGGCCGTATCGATTGCACCGACGCTGCGCCTGTACCGCACCTTCGTGCTGGATGAAGCGAACCAGGATTATGTGCGTACGGCGCGTGCCAAAGGCTTGTCCGAGCGGCGCGTAATGTGGGTGCATGTGCTGCGCAATGCATCGATTCCCATCATTACCTATGTGATGGCCAACCTGCCTTCGCTGCTGATCGGCGCCTTCCTGCTGGAGCGCTTCTTCGGCATTCCCGGCATCGGGCGCGAAGTGATTCTGGCAGTGGAGCGTTCGGACTTCCCCGTCATTAAAGCCATCACTGTCTACGTCGCCGTCGCGACCATGGTATTCAACCTGCTGACCGACCTGCTGTACCAGGCTGTCGATCCGCGCGTACAACTGAAGTAAGGATTCACGATGCACGATACTCACGCTTCGCCCGGCCTGTGGGCGCTCGCCTGGCGCCGCCTGCGCGCCGACCGGGTGGCCATGGTGGCTCTGGCGATCGTCGGCGCTTTCCTTTTGCTGCTGGTGCTGTCCGCTTCCGGCCTGATCGCGTCCGATTGGGAAGACGAAGTCGCCGTCAACTATGCACCGCCGACGTTCACAGGCGCTGCTGCCGAACCGCTGATTGCCGCTACGCCGGCAGCGACGCAAGCCGTGCCGGAGAACGAATTCGATCCGCTGGCGGCCGATATCCGCGAACTGAAATCCGAGATGTCCGCCAGCCACACGCAGGATGTGGAGATGTACGGCGTGAAGGACCCGCTGGCCTCTGAAATGAAGGAACTGCGCGCAGGCATGGCGAAAACCGAACGCCAGGCCCACATCGAACGCAAGCCTTCGCTGCCGTTTGGCGCCGACAAATGGGGCCATGACATCATCAGGAAAACCGTCAAGGGCGCGGAAACCTCAATCATCGTCGGACTGGTGTCCGCACTGCTTGCAGTCGCGCTGGGCACCTTGTTCGGTGCGGTGTCCGGCTTCTATGGCGGCCTGGTGGACGACTTCTTCAACTGGTTTTACAGCATCTTCACGTCGATCCCGTCGATCCTGATGATCCTGACGGTGGCGGCGGTGCTGCAGCAGAAGGGTGTGCTGACCATCGTGCTGATTCTCGGCCTGACTGGCTGGACCGGCCCGTACCGCCTGATCCGCGCCGAATACATCAAGCACAAGGCGCGCGAATACGTGATGGCGGCCGACGCGATCGGCGCATCGAGCTGGCGCAAGATGTTCTCGCACATCTTCCCGAACGTGAGCCACGTGGCGCTGGTGCAGATGTCCATCCTTGTTGTGGGCTTCATCAAGGCGGAAGTGATTTTGTCCTTCCTCGGCTTTGGCGTGCCGGTGGGCGTGGTGTCCTGGGGCTCCATGCTGAACGAGGCGCAGAACGAACTCATTCTCGGCAAGTGGTGGCAGCTGACGGCAGCCGCGGTCGCGATGGCGGTGCTGGTCACGGCCTTCTCGCTGTTTACCGATGCCCTGCGCGACGCGCTCGATCCGAAAGTGAAGTGACATGGACAAGCTTTTAGAAGTACAGAACCTGCGCGTCAGCTTCAAGGTCGACAAGAAGAATACTTTTGAAGCCGTGAAGGGCATTTCCTTCAGCATCCCGCGCAATGCCACGGTGGCGCTGGTGGGCGAATCGGGCAGCGGCAAGTCGGTCAGTTCGCTGGCCGTCATGGGCCTGCTGCCAGAGCTGACCACCATCATCGATCCGAACAGCCGTGTGCTGTTCGACGGCCGCGAAGTGCTGCACCTGACGACCGCGGAGCGCCGCGCCATGTGCGGCAAGGATATCTCGATGATCTTCCAGGAGCCGATGTCCTCGCTGAACCCGGTGTTCACGGTCGGCTTCCAGATCGGCGAAGTGCTGCGCCAGCACATGGGCATGAACAAGAAGCAGGCGAGGGCGCGCACGCTGGAGCTGCTGGCGGAAGTGGGTATTCCCGATCCGGACAAGAAGATCGATGCCTATCCGGGCCAGATGTCCGGCGGCCAGCAGCAGCGCGTGATGATTGCGATGGCGATTGCCTGCGAACCGAAGCTGCTGATTGCCGACGAGCCGACCACCGCGCTTGATGTCACGATCCAGAAGCAGATCATGGAGCTGATTGCGGGTTTGCAGAAGAAGCACCAGATGTCCGTGCTGTTCATCACCCACGACCTGGGCCTGGTGGGCGAGATCGCGGACGAAGTGATCGTGATGCGCCACGGCGAAGTGCGCGAAACGGGCAGTGCCGCTGACGTCTTCAGCGCGCCCAAGGACAACTACACCCGCGCGCTGCTGCATTGCCGTCCCTCGCTGGATGCGCGTCCGATCCGTCTGCCGGTCATCGCCGACTACATGGACGGCAAAACCGGCATCGACCTGCCGCAGCGCGAGCGTGGCTACAAGCCGGACGACGAGATCGTGCTCGATGTGCGCAATCTGAAGAAAAGCTTCTGGCTGAGTGAAGGCCTGTTCGGCAAGCGCGAGTTCCAGGCGGTGAAGGATGTCAGCTTCAAGCTCCCACGCGGCAAAACGCTGGGCGTGGTGGGCGAATCTGGCTCCGGCAAATCGACCATGGGCCTGACCCTGTTGCGCCTGCATCAGGCCACGGGCGGCAGCGCCATTTTCGAAGGCAAGGACTTGATTTCCATGCCGGCCAAGGAGTATATGGACTACAAGCGCCGCATCCAGATCATTTTCCAGAATCCGTATGCCTCGCTGAACCCGCGCTTCACGGTGGGCCAGATCCTGCTGGAGCCAATGCGCCTGCACAAGATCGGCGCCAACGACAGGGAACGCACCGAGATGGCCATGCAGCTGCTGGAGCGCGTCGGCCTGCCGCCGCATGCCTACCACCGCTATCCGCATGAATTCTCCGGCGGCCAGCGTCAGCGCATTGCAATTGCGCGCTGCCTGACCATGAAGCCGGAGATACTGGTGTGCGACGAATCGGTGTCGGCGCTTGACGTGTCGGTACAAGCCCAGGTCCTGAATTTGCTGCAAGATCTGCAGGATGAGTTTGGCCTTTCCTACATCTTTATCTCACACGACCTGTCGGTAGTGAAGTACATTTCCGATCAGGTGATGGTGATGAATAAAGGGGAAGTGGTTGAGATGGCAAACTCTGACGACCTGTACCGAAATCCACAACATCCCTACACGCGGACGCTGCTCGGGGCCATCCCGCGCGGTGCCTGATGAATTGCGTTAAGATACGACTACTATGGCTAACTTGATCTCCCTCCTGCAGCATTATGGCGTCCTGATTGTGTTCGCTGTCGTGCTTGTCGAGCAGATAGGGATGCCGATCCCCGCCTATCCGATCCTGATCGTCGCCGGTGCGCTGGCCATGGACGATGCGCGTAGTACGCCGTTCTGGGGCGTGCTGCTGGTGGCGATGTCCGCCTGCCTGCTGGCTGATCTGTTCTGGTTCCGCGCCGGCCGCCGCTACGGCAAACGCATTCTCAAGCTGCTGTGCAAGATCTCGCTGTCGCCGGATTATTGCGTCAGCCAGACCGAGGACAATTTCAAGAAGTGGGGTCCGAAATCCATGGTGGTGGCCAAGTTCATCCCCGGCTTCAATACCATTGCTCCGCCGCTGGCCGGCGCCATGGGCACGCGGCTGCCGGCTTTCCTCGGCTTCGCCCTGACCGGCGGCCTGCTGTGGAGCGCCACCGGCATCGCCATTGGCGCCTACTTCCACTCGGACGTGGATGCGGTGCTGGATCTGCTCTCGACCATGGGCTCGACCGCCCTGATGGTGCTGGGCGTGCTGCTGACCCTGTTCATCGTGGCCAAATACGTCGAGCGCCGCCGTTTCCAGAAGGCGATGCAGACCGAGCGTATTTCCGTCGACGAGCTGAAAGAGCTGCTGGATGAGGGTCACGATCCGATCATGATCGATGCGCGCAGCCAGACCGCCCAGATGCTGGACCCGCCAGTGCCCGGCGCCTTGCTTGTCAACGGCGATCCGACCAAGTTGATAGCCTCGCTGCCCAAGGACCGTCACATCATCGTCTATTGCAGCTGCCCGAACGATGTGACGGCCGCCAAGGTCGCCAAACAGCTGCATTCCTTCGGCTACAAGCGCGCCAAGCCGCTGCACGGCGGCCTGGACGCGTGGAATAGCGCCTTCCGTCCTGAAACCGCGACGGCCGTGGTGGCGGAGCGCGATCCCGACAATCTGTCGCCCGCCGGTCAATAAATCTCGCCCCCAAGGCAAAAGCTGGTGGCTGAAACATCGTAATTCTCACCCCCAAAGCAAGAGCTGGTGGCTGGCACATCGTAATTCTCACCCCTAAAGCAAGAGCTGGTGGCTGGCACATCGTGCCAGCCACCCCTTTTTCCGCTCGTGGTTTTTGCTATCTGATCGACGCGCAAACAGTAGTCATACTACGCGGCAAATATCTCACAATGTGGCGTTCTATCCTATTTTTGTACCCAAACTACAAAGATGACTTGCGTTTGCGCCAAGAAATCCCGTAGGATTAAGGCTCGTTTATTTTGCTTCTTGCCATGACTGCTCAAACCCTCTCCGCGCCGCGCCTGCTGGCTGATATCGGTGGCACCAATGCCCGTTTCGCGCTGGAACTGGGAGCCGGCCAGATCAGCCATATCCACGTGCTGTCGGGCTCTGCCTATGCCACGCTGGCCGATGCGCTGAAGGCTTATCTGGCGCTTCCCGATGTGCAGGCGGCTTCCGGCACGGGCATCCGTCATGGCGCGATCGCCATCGCCAATCCGGTGAACAGCGACTTTGTGCGCATGACCAATCATCATTGGGAATTCTCCATCGAAGCCATGCGTCAGGAAGTGGGCTTCGAAGTGCTGGTGGTGGTCAACGATTTCACGGCGCTGGCGCGCTCGCTGCCGCATTTGTCCGACGCGCAGAAGCATCAGGTGGGTGGCGGTATGCCGCAGCCGGGCGCTCTGGGCCTGGTAGGGGCGGGCACGGGCCTGGGCGTTTCCGGCCTGATTCCTTCGCCGGCCGGCTGGACTGCGCTGCTGAGCGAGGGCGGCCACGTCAGCTTCGCGCCGATGAATGCGGACGAAGTGGCGATTCTGCAGTACGCCTGGACCGAATTCGAACACGTGTCGGCCGAACGCCTGCTGTCCGGCCAGGGTATTGAGCTGCTGTATCGCGCGGTGGCGCATCTGCGTGGGCAACCGGCGGAAGTCATGGCAGCATCCGAAATCGCACGCCGCGCGCTGGCCGGCGAATGCCCGCTGTGCGACGAGGCGATCGAGCATTTTTGCACCATGATGGGCACCATCGCCGGCAACCTGGGCGTGACGCTGGGCGCGGTTGGCGGTATTTATATTGGCGGCGGCATCGTGCCGCGCCTGGGCGAGCGCTTCGACCGTTCCGGCTTCCGTGCGCGTTTTGAAGCCAAGGGGCGATTCCGCGGCTATCTGTCGGCCATTCCTACTTATGTCATTACCGCCGAATATCCGGCTTTTGTTGGTGTTTCGGCAATCTTGGCTGAAAAATTAGCAACGCACTAAACCATTTCCCGCGAATTGCACCGTTCGCGGTTTTATAAGGTACAATTGGCGCAGTTGGATGTAACGGCGCCAATCGTTCTGGGTCTGCCGTCCTGTTTTCGCCCTGAAAACAATACTCTCCATCTGAGACTTTCGCCCCGGCGCGCAGCGGCCCGGCGCTTCTCTTGCATCGCTTTGCAACCAACAATACGCTATGAATACAGTTGAGGCGAAAAAAGTCCTCGAAACCGCGCTGCTATGCGCGACTGAGCCTTTGTCGATCCACAGCCTGAAAAAGCTGTATGTCGATGTCGATGATCAGGGCAACCCGCTGGGCCTGGGTGTCGGCGCCGATACGATCAAGGAATTATTGGAAGAATTGCGCCTGGATTGGCAGGGGCGCGGAATTGAAGTGGTCAGCCTGGCGAGTGGCTGGCGCTTCCAGAGCCGTCCTGAAATGAAGCAATACCTAGACCGCTTGAGTCCGGAAAAGGTGCCGAAATATTCGCGCGCCACATTGGAAACTTTGGCGATCATCGCCTATCGCCAGCCGGTTACCCGCGGCGATATCGAGGAAATCCGCGGGGTCGCCGTGAACTCGCAGACGATCAAGATGCTGGAAGATCGCGGCTGGGTTGATGTGGTCGGCTACCGCGATGTGCTGGGCCGTCCGGCCTTGCTGGGGACCACCAAGCAGTTCCTGGACGATCTGGGACTGGATTCGCTGTCCCAGTTGCCGCCGCTGCAGCAATTGGGCGGTGAGCAGGAGTCCAACCCGCTGGAAGTATTGGAGGCGGCGCTGGAAGAGAATTTCGAGAAGGCGGCCCACGCTGCCGAACACACTGAGAACACTGTTGAAGCGGCTCCCGCAGAGGAGCCGGTAGTAGAAACGGCGCCGGAAGCAACGCCAGACGCTGAGCCATCACAAGACACGAATAATGAACAAATCTGAGAATACCCCAGAGACCGGCGTCCAGGCCGCCGATACGCCAGCTGCGAAGCCTAAGCGCCGCACCAAAGCGCAGATCGAGGCTGATAATGCTGCGGCCGCAGCAGCTGCCGCTTCCGGCGAAGCACCCGTCAAAAAGCCGCGTGCAAGCAAGGCCAAGGCTGCGGCCGACGCTGGCGTGAGCCCGGCCGCTGATGCAGCTTCTGCTGACGCAGCGCCTGCGCCAGCCAAAAAGCGCGCCACCAGGAAAGCCGCTGACGCCGCCCCGGCCGCGAGCGACGCCCCTGAGGCCGCGGCAGCCGCTAAGCCGGCCCGCAAGACCGCTGCATCCCGCAAGGCCACCGCCGAGGATGCCGCTGGTGCCGCGTCCCGCTCCGCCGCTGGCGCCGCCGCAGCGACCGGAGCAACCCGTGCCGCCGCTGGCGCGGATGCCGATGCGTCCGTTGTGGCCGCTGCTGGCGCAAGCCGCGCCGGTTCGGCCCGTGGCGCCGGTGCTGGTACAGGCCGTGCCGACGCGGATGCCGATGTTTCCGCTGCAGGTTCGGGTGCCACGCCGTCCGCTGGCGACAATAAAGCTCGCGGGCCGCGTGGTCCGCGCCAGATGCGCGAGCAGCGCGCTCACCGCGATGCCGAGCGCGCCGAATCCGCACACGCCGCAGCGCCAGCCGCCGCAGGCGCTGACAACGCCGCTGGCGACGCATCGGCAGGCGACGGTGTCTGGCCGACGACCGCTCCAGGTGAGCGTCACGGTAAGAAGCATGGCAAGCACAAGAACAAGAAGGGCAAGCATGGCCAGCAGCACGGCGAAGGCCAGCAAGGCCAGCAGGCCCAGGGCGGCCAGCAAGGCCAGGGCCAGGGCCAGAAGCAGCGTGTGCATGGCGCCTTCGGCAACAAGATGAAGAACAAGGACAAGGCCTCCGAAGCGGATGCCGTGTTCTCCTTCGTAACCTCGGAAGACTTCGACCGCGAAGACGGCGCGAAGGGCAAGCACCAGCCGAAGCCGGTGCGCCGCGACCTGACTGCGGAAGACGATGCGCCGAAGCTGCACAAAGTGCTGGCCGACGCCGGCATGGGCTCGCGCCGCGATATGGAAGAGCTGATCATCGCCGGGCGCGTGTCGGTGAACGGCGAGCCGGCCCACATCGGTCAGCGCATCCTGCCGACCGATACCGTGCGTATCAACGGCAAGCTGGTGCAGCGCAAGGTGAGCAAGAAGCCGCCGCGCGTGCTGGTCTATCACAAGCCGGCCGGCGAAATCGTGTCGCACGACGATCCGGATGGCCGCCCATCCGTGTTCGACCGCCTGCCGACCATGAAAGTGGGCAAATGGCTGGCCGTTGGTCGTCTGGACTTCAATACCGAAGGCCTGCTGCTGTTCACGACCAGCGGTGACCTGGCCAACCGCCTGATGCACCCACGCTACAACATCGACCGCGAGTACGCCGTGCGTACCCTGGGCGAGCTGGAAGAGGGTATGCGCCAGAAGCTGCTGGCCGGCGTCGAGCTGGAAGACGGCATGGCGCAGTTCTCCAAGATCGCCGACGGTGGCGGCGAAGGCGTCAACAAGTGGTACCGCGTGGTGATCGGCGAAGGCCGTAACCGTGAAGTGCGCCGCATGTTCGAGGCGATCGGCCTGACCGTGTCCCGCCTGATCCGTACCCGCTACGGCGCGCTGACCCTGCCGAGCAACCTGAAGCGCGGCCGCTGGGAAGAAATGGAAGAAAACACCGTGCGCGACCTGCTGGCGGCTGTTGGCTTCAAGAAAGAATCCGCTGGCGGCGGCGAGCAGAAGAAGCCGCAGCAGCAAGGTGGCGGCAACAAGCGCGAACGTGAGCCAAATGGCAACCGTATGGACGTGAGCAACAAGAATGCTGACCCGTTCCCGGTCGCGCCGCGTGGCGGCCGCAACCAGGGTGGCCAGGGCAACTTCTTTGGCGCCGGCCGCAGCGGCGGTGGTGCTCATGGCCATGCCGGCTTCGGCGACCAGCGCCAGGGCGGTGCCGGTGGTGGTGGCGGTGGTAACAATCGCGGCGGCAACAAGGGCAAAGGCCCGCGCCAGCCGGACCCGCTGCAGACCACTTTCGGCTTCGCCGGCCACGGCCAGCAGCAGCGCCGTGGTGGCCAGCAGCGTGGTGGCGCCATGGATCATGGCATGCCGCGCCGCCGCAAGGGTTAAAACCCACGGCAGAATCTGGTGGCAGGCACGACGTGCCTGCCACCTGGGTTATGCAGTGGTTTTTAGCGCCGATTGATATTGTTGTAAGTTCCGTGATGTGGTATGCGGCATTGCAGCGAAGTCAATAAGGCGCTATAATGAGCAGCCTAGTAAAAGTTCTTCGCAAGGTAGTTTTGCTGAGGGTGCTTTCATCTGGCTGTAGGACAAGAAGATGGGCAGTTGCCCATTTTTTTTTGGTTGAACCGTTTTGAGTATCTGGAGATTTTTCCTTGCAATTGCCTGAATTGATTGAAAAGACCGTATCGGGCCTCGGCTACGACCTGGTCGATTTCGAGCGGGCCGAGCGCGGACTGCTGCGTGTGTACATCGATTTCACCGCGGAAGACGCTGAGGAAAAAGGACCGATTACGGTTGAAGACTGCGCCACGGTGAGCCACCAGCTGTCGCACGTGCTGACGGTCGAGAACGTTCCTTACGAGCGCCTCGAAATTTCGTCGCCCGGCCTGGACCGCCCGCTGCGCAAGTTCAGCGACTTCGTGCGTTTTGCCGGCAGTGAAGCCATCGTCAAGCTGCGCATGGCGATTCCCGGCACCGCGAACCGCAAGTCCTACCAGGGCATCCTGACGGAGCCGGAAGGCGAACAACTGGGTATTGAATTTGAAGGTAAAGATGGTCCTGCGGTGCTGAATTTCACGCTCGCGGACATTGATAAGGCACGCTTGGTGCCACAGGTGGATTTTAGGAGCCGCAAAGCATGAGTCGCGAAGTTTTGTTATTGGTTGATGCGCTGGCGCGCGAAAAGAACGTCGACAAGGACGTTGTGTTCGGTGCGCTCGAGTTCGCACTGGCGCAAGCCACGAAGAAGCGCTATGAAGGCGAAGTCGATATTCGCGTTTCGATCGACCGCGAATCCGGTGAATTCGAATCCTTCCGCCGTTGGCACGTGGTGCCGGACGAGGCCGGTTTGCAGCTGCCTGACCAGGAAGTGCTGCTGTTCGAAGCCAAGGAACAGATCCCTGACATCGAAGTCGATGAATACATTGAAGAGCCGATCGAATCCGTGGAATTCGGCCGCCGCTTCGCGCAGGACACCAAGCAGGTCGTGCTGCAGCGCGTGCGCGACGCAGAGCGCGAGCAGATCCTGCAAGACTTCCTGGAGCGCGGCGATGCGCTGGTAACCGGCACCATCAAGCGCATGGAGCGCGGCGATGCCATCGTTGAATCCGGCAAGATCGAAGCACGCCTGCCACGCGACCAGATGATCCCGAAAGAGAATCTGCGTATCGGCGACCGCGTACGTGCTTACATCCTGCGCGTGGACCGCAATATGCGCGGCCCGCAGGTGATTCTGTCGCGCACCGCGCCAGAGTTCATCATGAAGCTGTTCGAACTGGAAGTGCCGGAAATCGAGCAGGGCATGCTGGAAATCAAATCCGCCGCCCGCGACGCCGGCGTGCGCGCCAAGATCGCCGTGCACACCAGCGACAAGCGTATCGACCCGATCGGTACCTGCGTCGGCATGCGCGGTTCCCGCGTTCAGGCTGTGACCGCTGAACTGGGCGGCGAGCGTGTGGACATCGTGCTGTGGTCGGAAGATCCGGCGCAGTTCGTGATTGGCGCGCTGGCTCCGGCCAACGTCAGCTCGATCATGGTTGATGAAGACAAGCACGCCATGGACGTGGTGGTTGACGAAGAAAACCTGGCAATCGCGATCGGCCGCTCCGGCCAGAACGTGCGCCTGGCTTCCGAGCTGACCGGCTGGAAGATCAACATCATGACCGCCGAAGAATCGGCCGACAAGGTTGCCGCCGAAACCGCCGCTACCCGCACGCTGTTCATGGAAAAACTGGATGTGGACCAGGAAGTGGCCGACATCCTGGTGGAAGAAGGCTTTAGCAGCCTGGAAGAAATCGCTTACGTGCCGATCTCCGAGATGCTGGATATCGAGGCTTTCGACGAGGACACCGTCAACGAGCTGCGTACCCGCGCCCGTGACGCCCTGGTTACCGAGGCGATCGCTTCGGAAGAAGGCCTGGAAGGCATGGACGAAGCGCTGGTCGGCCTGGAAGGCATGGACCGCGTTACCGCGGGCAAGCTGGGCCTGGCTGGCATCAAGTCGCTGGCGCAATTTACCGGCCTGGCCTACGACGAATTCGGCGCCATTCTGGCCCTGTCGTCGGACCGTGCACGTGAACTGATTTCGAATGAATTTGAAAATGTGACCGACGATGAAATGAAGCTGGTCGATGCCAAGTACGACGAACGCGCCAAGGCCCTGCAGGCCAAGGCATGGTCGGCAGCCGAGGCAGCCAAAGCTTGAGTAGCACCTTTATCATCCGAGACACAAGAAAAGAGGACTGAATGGCGAGTAACAACGTAGCCCAATTTGCCACCGAACTGAAGATGCCTGCAGATTTGCTGCTGTCGCAGCTGCGTTCTGCTGGCGTCGATAAAAGTTCGGCGTCAGATCCATTGTCAAAAGATGATAAGGACAAGCTGCTGGAACACCTGCGCCGTACCCACGGCGCTGGTGCGGAGCAG
This sequence comes from Pseudoduganella sp. RAF19, assembly GCF_052114165.1. NCBI lineage: Bacteria > Pseudomonadati > Pseudomonadota > Betaproteobacteria > Burkholderiales > Oxalobacteraceae > Pseudoduganella > Pseudoduganella sp. RAF19. Next base: position 416,641 of record NZ_JBFREF010000005.1, read on the forward strand.
GGCGAGAAGAAAAAGATCACCCTGACCCGCAAGGAAACTTCCGAGATCAAGCAGGCTGACGCCACCGGCAAAGCGCGCACCATCCAGGTTGAAGTTCGCAAGAAGCGCACCTTCGTGCAGCGCGACGACCTGGTCACCACCCCGGCCGCTACCGCTCCGGTAGTCGACGAGGCTGAACGCGCACGCCGCGAAGAGGAAGCACGCCGCCAGGCGGAGCTGATCGCGCGTCAGGAAGCTGAACTGAAAGAAAAGCAGGAGCGTCTGGCCAAGCTGGACGCCGAGAAGGAAGCGCAAGCCAAGGCGGCGGCCGAGGAAGCCAAGCGCGCCGCCGAGGAAGATGCCAAGAAAGCCGCTGCCGACAAGGCCGCCGCCGAGAAGGCCGCTGCCGCTGCCGCTGCAGGCGCTGCGCAGAAAGCTGTTGCTGAAGAAGAAGAGAAAAAGCGTCAGGCTGACGCTGAAGAATCGAAGCGCAAGCATGAAATCGCCGTGAAAGAAGCGGCGGAACGCGCTGAAGCGACCGAGCGCGCACGTAAAGCAGTGGCGGACGAAGTGGCCCAGATCAAGGCCATGATGAGCCAGCCACGCCGCGTGATGAAGGCCCCGGAGCCGGCACCAGCTGCCGCTGCGCCGGCCAAGCCGAAAGTCGCGGAAGGTACGCTGCACAAGCCTGCCGACAAGAAGCCAGCCGCCGCAGGCGCTGCTGGCGCCCCAGCCGGCGACAAGAAGGACGACAAGAAGGGCGGCGACAAGAAGTCCATCAAGTCGGCCAATGTGTCGTCGTCCTGGCAGGATGAAAAGCGCCGTGGCGCGCCGAGCACCGGCACCAAGGGCCGCGGCAACGCTGGCGGTGGTGCGGGCGGCCGTGACGGCTGGCGTGCCGGCGGCAAAGGTGGCCGCCGTGGTGGCCATCAGGACGATCGCGAATCGAACTTCCAGGCGCCGACCGAAGCCATCATCAAGGAAGTGCACGTGCCGGAGACCATCACGGTCGCCGAGCTGGCACACAAGATGTCGGTCAAGGCATCCGAGGTGATCAAGCAGCTGATGAAGCTGGGCCAGATGTGCACCATCAACCAGGTGCTGGACCAGGAAACCGCGATGATCGTGGTGGAAGAGATGGGCCACAAGGCCTTCGCTGCCGCCGTCGACGATCCGGAAGCGATCCTGGCCGACCAGGGCGAACACGCCGAGTACGAAGCGACCCCGCGCGCACCGGTGGTGACCGTGATGGGTCACGTCGACCACGGTAAGACCTCGCTGCTGGACTACATCCGCCGCGCCAAAGTGGCGTCGGGCGAAGCCGGCGGCATTACCCAGCACATCGGCGCCTACCACGTGGACACCCCGCGCGGTACCGTCACCTTCCTGGATACGCCGGGTCACGAAGCCTTCACGGCAATGCGTGCCCGCGGTGCGAAAGCAACCGACATCGTGATCCTGGTGGTGGCTGCCGACGACGGCGTGATGCCGCAAACGAAGGAAGCGATTGCGCACGCTAAAGCGGCAGGCGTGCCGCTGGTGGTGGCGATCAACAAGATCGACAAACCGGGCGGCAACCTGGAGCGCGTGACCCAGGAACTGATCGCAGAACAAGTGGTGCCGGAAGAATATGGTGGCGATTCGCCATTCGTACCGGTGTCCGCGAAGACCGGCCAGGGTATCGACGACCTGCTGGAGCAAGTGCTGCTGCAAGCCGAAGTGCTGGAACTGAAAGCCCCGGTCGAAGCGCCTGCGCGCGGCCTGGTGGTGGAAGCCCGTCTGGACAAGGGCCGCGGTCCTGTGGCCACGATCCTGGTGCAGTCCGGTACGCTGAAGCGTGGCGACGTGGTGCTGGCAGGTTCGTCCTTCGGCCGCGTGCGCGCCATGCTGGACGAAAACGGCAAGTCGATCGCCGAAGCGGGTCCTTCCATTCCGGTGGAGATCCAGGGCCTGACCGAAGTGCCGGCCGCTGGTGAAGAAGCCATGGTGATGGCGGACGAGCGCAAGGCGCGCGAGATCGGTCTGTTCCGTCAAGGTAAGTTCCGCGACGTGAAACTGGCCAAGCAGCAGGCCGCCAAGCTGGAGAACATGTTCGACCAGATGGCCGAAGGCGAAGTGAAGAATCTGCCGCTGATCATCAAGACCGACGTGCAGGGTTCGCAGGAAGCGCTGGTTGGCTCGCTGCAGAAGCTGTCGACCTCCGAAGTGCGTGTGCAGATCGTGCACGCTGCGGTGGGCGGCATCTCGGAATCGGACGTCAACCTGGCGACCGCTTCCAAGGCAGTCATCATCGGCTTCAACGCCCGTGCCGATGCACAGGCGCGCAAGCTGGCCGAAGCCAACGGCGTGGACATCCGCTACTACAACATCATTTACGATGCGATCGAAGAGGTCAAAGCGGCGATGTCGGGCATGCTGGCGCCGGAGAAGCGCGAACACGTTATCGGCCAGGTCGAGATTCGCCAGGTTATTCTGGTATCCAAGGTCGGCGCGATTGCGGGCTGCCTGGTTACCGATGGTGTGGTCAAGCGTACCTCCTCGGTTCGCCTGCTGCGCAACAACATCGTGCTGTGGACCGGCGAGATCGACTCGCTCAAGCGCTTCAAGGACGACGCGAAGGAAGTGCGCGCCGGTCTGGAGTGCGGCCTGAACCTCAAAGGCTACAACGATATCGAAGTAGGAGACCAGCTCGAGGTGTTCGAAGTACAGGAAATCGCTCGTACGCTGTAACAGCACGGCGCATTCATGGCGGGGGCAATACCCGCCCCACGGCGCGTAGGGGCGGTCCTACCTGCGCAACCAGCTGGGCAAGCGCCTGCACATCCACACGCTGCCGCAGCTGCACTTCCTGCATGACGTGTCGGCCGCGCGCGGCATGGCCATGTCCGCGCTGATCGACAAGGCCAACGCCACCCGCGCCGCCGATTTCGACGAAAACGAAGAATGAAGCGTGTGCGTGACCTCGTCGACGGCGTTCTGCTGCTCGACAAACCTGTTGGCCTGTCCAGCAACGACGCGCTGATCAAAGCCAAGCGCTTCATGAACGCGAAGAAGGCGGGCCACACCGGCACGCTCGATCCCTTCGCCACCGGCCTGCTGCCGCTGTGCTTCGGCGAAGCGACCAAGTTCTCGCAGGACCTGCTGGAAGCCGACAAGACTTACTTGACCACGGTGCATCTCGGCGTGCGCACGGATACGGGCGACACCGAAGGCGCCGTGATCGAAACGCTGCCGGTCGCGGTAACCGTTGAACAAATCGAGTCTGTGCTGGCCCGCTTCCGCGGCCCGATCAAGCAGGTGCCTCCAATGTATTCCGCGCTGAAGCGCGACGGCAAGCCGCTGTACGAATATGCTCGCGAAGGCATCACGCTCGAACGCGAGGCGCGCGATGTGGTGATTCATTCGCTGGAGTTCATCTCTTACGAAGCGCCGTATCTGAAGCTTGCTGTCACCTGCAGCAAAGGCACCTACATCCGCGTCCTCGGTGAAGATATCGGCGCGGCGCTGGGCTGCGGCGCGCATCTGAACGCCTTGCGCCGCACGCAAGTTGGTGCGCTGACCACGGACCGCATGATCACGCTGGAAGAACTGGCCGCTCACGCCGCGCCACGCGAGCTGCTGGCGCCCGTTGATGCGCTGCTGTCGTCCTTCCCGCGCGTGGTGCTGAACGACGAACTGTCCAGGCGCTTTCTGCATGGCCAGCGCCTGCCGCTGGGCAAGGAGCCGTCCATCGCCGTTCCCGCGCCATACCAAGGCCGTGTGCGCGTGTATGCCGAAGACGAACGCCTGCTCGGCACCGGCCTGCTCGGCGAATACGCCATCCTCGCCCCGGAACGCCTCATCGCCACCGCTCATCCCTGATCGCCCGCGCTCGCTAGCCGAACACCTCGTCCAGCGAGCGCGCGTCACACACCAGCTGTCAGCAATTTACCCTCACGGAGCCCTTCCTGCCGCCCTTCATGTTGGCCTCGGGCGCAATTTCTGCTCGAGGAAGATGGGCGCAACGGACCAATCCGCCAGCGAATGAGCCGCAGGCCAGTGAAACTGCAGGTGTTCCCGGAACAGCTTTTCGACCGCGCGTTTCCAGAGAACGTCGTTGTCGGTCTTGCACCCTGGAGCAGTGGGGCAGAACGGTGTTGCGAGCGTGCGTTGCGGGCTTGAGGTGGATCAAACTGGTTGGTTGCAACGCAGCATGGTATACTAGTGGGTTCAGTGCATCCGCACTTGCAGTCTTTCTGTAAATACAACCATCATGTCTAATACCAAACGCGCAATTCGCAACATCGCCATCATCGCTCACGTTGACCATGGCAAGACGACCCTCGTGGACCAACTGCTGCGCCAGTCGGGCACCTTCCGTGAAAACCAGCAGGTTGACACCCGCGTCATGGACTCGAACGACCTCGAAAAGGAACGCGGCATCACGATTCTGTCGAAGAACTGCGCCGTTGAGTACGAAGGCACCCACATCAATATCGTCGACACCCCGGGCCACGCCGACTTCGGCGGCGAAGTGGAACGTGTTCTGTCGATGGTGGACTCCGTGCTGCTGCTGGTCGACGCGCAAGAAGGCCCAATGCCTCAGACCCGTTTCGTGACCCGCAAGGCACTGGCCCTGGGCCTGAAGCCGATCGTGGTCGTGAACAAGATCGACCGTCCGGGCGCACGCGCTGACTGGGCGATCAACCAGACTTTCGAACTGTTCGACAAGCTGGGCGCCACCGATGAACAGCTGGACTTCCCGATCGTGTACGCATCGGGCCTGAACGGCTACGCCGGCATGGACGAATCCGTGCGCGGCGGCGACATGAAGCCGCTGTTCGACGCCATCCTGAAATACGTGCCGGTGCGTGACGACAATCCGGACGGTCCGCTGCAGATGCAAATCACCTCGCTGGACTACTCGTCCTACGTGGGCAAGATCGGTATCGGCCGTGTGAACCGTGGCCGCGTGAAGACCGGCCAGGACGTGGTCATTGTCGACGGTCCGGGCGCGACCCCGATCAAGGGCCGCATCAACCAGGTGCTGAACTTCAAGGGCCTGGAGCGCGTGCTGGTTGACGAAGCTGTTGCCGGCGACATCATACTGATCAACGGTATCGAAGAAATCGGTATCGGTTCCACCGTCTGCGCAGCCGACACCCCTGATCCGCTGCCAATGCTGACCGTGGACGAACCAACCCTGACCATGAACTTCATGGTCAACACCTCGCCGCTGGCTGGCCGCGAAGGCAAGTTCGTGACCTCGCGCCAGCTGCGCGATCGTCTGGACAAGGAACTGAAATCCAACGTGGCACTGCGCGTTGCACCAACCGACGACGACACCATCTTCGAAGTGTCCGGCCGTGGTGAACTGCACCTGACCATCCTGATCGAAAACATGCGCCGCGAAGGCTTCGAGATGGCTGTGTCCCGTCCACGCGTTGTGTTCAAGATGGTGGACGGCGTGCGTCACGAGCCATTCGAAAATCTGAGCGTCGACGTGGAAGAAGCCAACCAGGGCGGCGTGATGGAAGAACTGGGCCGCCGCCGTGGCGACCTGCAGAACATGGAATCGGACGGCAAAGGCCGTGTGCGTCTGGAATACCGCATTCCTGCGCGTGGCCTGATCGGCTTCCAGGGCGAATTCATGACCCTGACCCGTGGTACCGGCCTGATGTCCCACGTGTTCGACGCCTACGGCCCGGTCGACGCTTCCAAGGGCGAACTGGCTGGCCGCCGCAACGGCGTGCTGATCTCGCAGGACGACGGCGCAGCCGTTGCCTACGCACTGTGGAAGCTGCAGGACCGCGGCCGCATGTTCGTGGAGCACAACACCCCTGTGTACGAAGGCATGATCATCGGTATCCACTCGCGCGACAACGACCTGGTTGTGAACCCGATCAAGGGCAAACAGCTGACCAACGTGCGTGCTTCCGGTACCGACGAAGCCGTGCGCCTGGTGCCACCGATTCAGATGTCGCTGGAATACGCGGTTGAATTCATCGAGGACGACGAACTGGTCGAGATCACCCCGAAATCCATCCGTCTGCGTAAGCGCTTCCTGAAGGAACACGAGCGTAAGAAAGCACTGCGCGAAGGCGCATAAGCCCTTCAGCGCCACAGTCATTCTGCACCGCGCAAAGCCCGCCGCCTCGCAAGAGCCGGCGGGCTTTTTCTTTGTCCTGAACGCGGGTGTTCAATCACCGAATTGAGCGTTTGCGCACTGCAGCAAGCATATGCTTATTCGCAGACCGCCTTTAACTGCGGGGTTTCTTCAACACTTTGATCATCATGCTGATTCTTTGGCGCACGCCTGATTTTTCCGTTCTTCACGCGCATAGAATGCGCTGACCAACTAGAACATTAAACGATCAGACTTTTGATCGTACACCCGGAGGAGATCAACGTGAGTCAGCTTCACCGCAAGACCAGCTTGAAGAGTCGCCGTACAGCCATCGCCATCGCCTGCTACCTTGTCGCCACCGGCGGCGCCTTCGCGCAGGACAGCGACGCGGACGGCACCAGCCGCCACGACGCACCACCGAAAGAAAATGTCGTCACCGTGACGGGTACCCGCCAATCGGTCGCATCGGCCATCGAACGCAAGATCCGCAACGACACCGTTTCCGATTCGCTGGTGGCAGAAGACATCAACCAGTTCCCCGACAAGAACGTCGGCGAAGCACTGTCGCGCATCACCGGCGTGCAACTGAGCCGCGACTTTGGTGAAGGTTCCCAGGTTTCCATTCGCGGCGTGCAGCCTGACCTGAACCGCGTAGAGATCAACGGCCAGTCCGTGCTGGCCACCGGCGGTACCGCGGGCCGCGGCGCTGAACTGCGCGAGCTGGCTTCCGAGCTGATTCAATCGATCGACGTCTACAAAGGCACCACCGCCGACCTGACTGAAGGCGGTGTTGGCGGCACGGTCATCATCCAGACCCGCAAGCCGCTGGACTTCAAGAAGAAGACCGTGGCAGTCACTTTGTCGGGCGAGCAGGCCACCAGCCGCGGCGGCGTGCAGCCGCGCGCCAGCCTGCTGCTGGCCGACAAATACCTCGACGGCAAATTGGGCCTGATGGCCAACGTGGTGTACGACAAGGTCTACACCCGTAACGACTATGCCCGCAATACTTCCTGGCGCTTCCTGCGCGACTGGGACTTCTCGCCGGACAAGACCGTCACCAGCCTCGATCCCGCTGTCGCCGCAGTGACCACCCCGGGAGGCTGCAATGCCAGCACGCTGAGCGCAGCACAGAAGACCGCCTGCCAATCGCAGTGGTTCGACTATTCTCCAGGCATTGCGCGCTACGGCATCTGGACCCGCGACCACGAGCGTTCGTCCGCTGAATTCACGGCACAGTACGAATTCAATAAAGGCCTGCGCACCTACGTCAGCTACGAGGACAACACCCAGAGCCAGCGCCTGAATGATCGTAACTTCGGCACGGACTTCAGTAATGTGAACCGCCTGTTCAACGCCGGCACCGCGCCGGTGTACAACGCAACGACCGGCGTTCCGACCACCGCCGGTACTTGCAACGCGGTGCCGACCGCCAGTACGCCCGATGGTGTCACTGTCGCCAATCACTATGTCACGCAATACACCGTCGGCAGCTGCCTGAATATCGCAGGCCAGGGTGGCCAGGGCGCGTTTGGTACTTCGGCGCGGGACTTTTCGCTGAAGGTCCGTTCGCAATACCTGTCCAACGGCTGGGAATGGAAGAGCGGCGATTGGGAAGCGAAGGCCCTGATCAACACCTCCAAGTCGCGCTATAGCTCCGAAAGTAATCAGATAGCGCTAACGCAGAATGCGCCAGGCCTCAAAGTCTCGCTGGACTCGCAAGGCTTGCCGCACTTCGATTTCCCGTCCGGTTATTCGCCTGACGCGAACAGCTCCTACGTGCAGGTGCAGCTGCAGTACCGTCCCTCCGAAACGAAGAACACCGAAGACCAGGCCAAGCTGGACTTCAAATACCGTCTGAAGACGCCGTTCTTCCAGAAGCTGTGGTTTGGCGTGCAGGGACGCAAGACCACCGCGCAGCAGTACAACGGCGGTGGCTACCTGGCCAGCAATGGCAAGGATCTGGTTTCGACTGCCGACGATATCAACGTGGTGAGCGCCAACGTCAACCAGACCCTGATCTACGATCCGCTCAACAAAACCGGCGCGCAGCGTGCACCGGATACGCAGTCTTTCCTGAACGCGAACTACTCGACCAAGTACATCGATTCGACTGCGATGCAGAACCTGATCGCGACAATTCGCGGCACTTCGCCAAGCACTTTCTTCAAGGGCTACAACGGTGTAAGCGGTATGCCGAGCAACTGGATGACACCGGTCTACAGCAGTGCGGTGCCATACTTCGATACCTCGCACTTCAACTACGCCAATCTGTATAACGCGCCAGGCAGCGACGGTAAGACCTATCCGCAGATTCCGGCTTACTCGGCGGACGAGCGCATCACCGCGGGCTACAGCCGTCTGGACTTCAGCACCGAAGTCGGCGAGCGCCAGATCTTCGGTAACATCGGCATCCGTTATACCCGGACGCAGGAGCGCTCGACCGGTCTGGCGAAGTACCAGGTGCGCACGGAAAATTCGCCGGGTAGCTCCACTTACACCGACCGCGTAGTGACGAACGGTATCGCCACCGTGGAGAATACTTACCACGACTGGATGCCAAGCGTGAACGCGGCAATGTGGCTGATTCCGGATTCCTTCCTGGCGCGTGTGGGCTGGGGCAAGGTGATGGCGCGTCCGTCGATCGACCTGCTGGTGCCTAATGCGACTTGTACCGCGGGCAGCGGCAATCCGCAATTCGGCGGCGACGGCACGGACGATTGCAAGGCCGGTAATCCGGACCTGAAGCCATACCGCGCCACCAACACGGACCTGAGCCTGGAATATTACCCAAGCGCCGATACCCAGATAAGCGCAGGCTTCTTCAAGAAAGAGATCACCAGCTACATCGTCAATGCCGCTTTGGTGAAGAACGTCAACCTGTTCGGCGACGGCAACCTGTTCGACGTGACCCAGCCGATCAACGGCAAGGGCGCAACGACCAAGGGCGTGGAGCTGACGGCACGTACCGCACTGACCATGCTGCCAGGCTGGCTGAGCGGCTTCGGCATCGACACGAACTACACCCGCATGACCTTCAAGTTCGCGCCGGGCACAGAGCTGACCAATCCTCTGGATGGCACCGCGCTGCCATATCCTGGCCTGTCGAAGAATAGCTACAACGTAGCGCTGTGGTACGATCGCGACAAATATAATGCGCGCCTGGCCTACACCTATCGTGACCGCTTCTATACTGGTGTCAATGACGTGTCGGGCAATCCGAACTTCCAGGAGAAAACCGGTTTCCTGGACGCGAAGTTCCAGTACCGCTTGAACCAGCACTGGACCTTCTCAGTTGAAGGCAAAAATCTGACCGACGAGGCTCAGATTACCGACGCGGGCGACCTGTTCCGCGTGAACGAACTGGCCTTCTCGGGACGCCGCTATTTCGTGAGCCTGTCGTACAAAAACTGAGGACTTAGATGGTTGCACGCTTCCCCGCGCTGCTGCGTTTTCTCGCAGCAGTTCTGCTGGCGGTGCTGGCGGCGGGGAGGGCGTGCGCGCTCCCTGCCGATCCGGCATTCAATAATCCCCTGGTGCTCCAGCGCGCCGACCCGCAAGTCGTCCTGCAGCAGGACGGCTTTTATTATTTCACCGCCACCGTTCCCGAATACGATCGTATCGAATTGCGGCGTGCCCGCACGCTCAACGATCTCGGTGCCGCGACGCCGCAGGTCGTGTGGCGCAAGCATGCCAGTGGCGAGATGGGGGCGCATATCTGGGCGCCGGAGCTGCATCGCATCAATGGCAAGTGGTACATCTACTTCACAGCCGGACGCGCCGACGCGATCTGGGAAATCCGCCTGTATGTGCTGGAGAACAGTTCGCCCGATCCATTCAAGGGGGAGTGGGTCGAGCGCGGCCAGCTGAAGACCGGCTGGGAGTCCTTCTCGCTGGACGCCACTACCTTCGAATTGCGTGGCCAGCGCTATCTGGTCTGGACGCAGCGCGGCCGCGATACGGCCAGCAAGGCGACCAATATCTACATCGCGAAGATGGACACACCAACCTCCATCACCGGTCCTGCGACCATGCTGTCAACGCCGGAATACCCGTGGGAGAAGGTGCGCTTTGACGTTAACGAAGCGCCGGCGGTCCTGGTGCGCAATGGCCGGGTGTTCCTGACCTATTCGGCCAGCGCGACGGACGCGAATTACGCCATGGGCATGCTGACCGCAGGCGACGATGCCAATCTGCTCGATCCAGCCTCGTGGCGTAAATCGCCGGAGCCGGTCATGCGCAGCAGCGCAGCGAACGGGCAGTATGGGCCGGGCCACAACTCCTTCACGACCACGCCGGACGGCAAGACCGATATCATCGTCTACCACGCGCGCAATTACCGCGATATCCAGGGCGATTCATTGCGCGATCCAAACCGCAATACGCGCGCTCAGGTGATCCATTGGCGTGCGGACGGCTCGCCGGATTTCGGCGAACCGGTGCCGGACGCCGCCGGTCATGCCGCGGCCAAGCCGCTGTTCCGCGATCCGGTCTACGACGGTGCTGCCGATCCTGTGGTGATCTGGAATCCGATGGTGAACCGCTGGTGGATGTTCTACACCAACCGCCGCGCCAACGTTGCTGGATTGGCGGACATCGCCTGGGTGCACGGCACGCGCATTGGCATCGCCGAATCGCCGGACGGTGCGGCGTGGAAGTACGTCGGCACCGCCAATATCGAACTCCCTGCCGACATGGGCGGCACCGACAGCACGCACTGGGCGCCCGATGTGGTGCGCGCGCCGGATGGCAGCTATCACATGTTCCTGACCGTGGTGCCGGGCATCTTCACGGACTGGAAGCATCCGCGCCGTATCGTTCATTTAAGTAGCACCGACTTGCGCAACTGGGGCAGTGCGCAGCCGCTCACGCTAGCGACGCCGAAGGTCATCGACGCCAGCCTGGCGCGCTTGCCGGGTGGCGGCTGGCGCATGTGGTACAACAATGAGGCGGACAAGAAGTCCATTTACTACGCCGACAGCCCTGATCTGGTGCAATGGACTGACCATGGCCGGGCTGTGGGCGACCAGGCAGGCGAAGGCCCGAAGATCTTTCAGTGGAAGGGCAGCTGGTGGATGATTACCGATGTCTGGCACGGTCTGGCTGTGTATCGCTCAAACGATGCCCTGGCGTGGCTGCGGCAGGCAGACAATCTGTTGCAGCATCCGGGCAAAGGCGACGATGATCGCGTAATTGGCGGACACCCCGATGTCGTGGTGAGCGGTGACCGCGCCTTCCTGTTCTACTTCACGCATCCGGACGGGAAGGGCACGCGCCGCAGCAGCATTCAGGTGGTCGAGTTGACCACCGACGGCCAGACACTGCGCGCCGACCGCGACGCGCCGGCCCACATCAACCTTATCCCGCAATAAGCTCCAGCCAGCGCTGGCGATAGCCCTCCAGGCCCGCCAGCGCAAGCGGTTCCGCAACGCGACCATGCAGCTGCGGCGACCCATCGCGCCGATGCAGCAGCCAGCCGCCGCAAGTCGTGCCGCTCGTGTCATCAGTCGCCGTCACGGCCGCCCGCGCGCGCAGTGCTGCCAGCACTGGAGCGAAATGCGGGTTCCCCGTGAACGCACCTTCCACCACGACAGCGCCCTGCACGTCTAACGCAGTCAGGCAGAAGTCGCACATGAGCGCCACATACAAGGTCGCCAGGGCGTACCGTTCCGCCGCGCTGGCCGGCGCGGGGCCAGCGATACGGCCGCTCTCGTGTGCGAAAGGTCCGGCTGCGGCGAAGCTTGGCAAGGCAAACGTGCCTTGCTCAACGATTTTTGCCAGATCATCTACACTGCATGGCGTAGGCGCGTCGCCGGCAATCGCGCCAAACTCCCGCCCGCCCATGAAGCGCATGCACGCCACGGCTTGTCCGAAGGCGCTGCTGTTCGCCAGCATGTCAGCTTCTTCGCGCAAGCCCTCCAGGGCCTTGCCCGGCGCCGCAGCAATCACCCAGGTGCCGGTCGACAGCACCGCAGGCGGCTCGGCGCCGCCGAGATGCCGCAACAAGGAAGCATTGCTATCGTGGATGCCGCACAGGATCTGGCAGTTCGCCGGCAAGCCCGTCTGCGCCGCCAGATCGGGCTTCAGAGCCCCAAGCGACTGCCATGCCAGCTGAAGCGTCGGAAACAGATGATGCCAGCCCATGCGCTCAACCAGCGCCGAGTAGCGCTGGCGTGCCGGCTGCCACAAATCCGTGTGACAGCCCAGCGACGTCACCTCGCTCGCCGCCACGCCGGACAAGCGCCACGCCCAATACTGCGGATACATCAGGACGTGCCGCGCCCGCGCAAACGCCGCAGGGAAGGCCATCGCCTGCCACACCAGCTGGCTGCCGAGATTCAGCCCGGTGCCGAGACGCGGAGAGTAGGAATTGACGTAAGCAGGCCGCAACTTGCGGTAACGCTCAACATGCTCGGGAGGCAGCTCATATTCGTAGTCCAGGACCGGTAACACCAGGCCTTCATCATCGACCAGCGCCGCAGTCGCGCCATGCGTGACCGGCACGATGGCGCCAATGCTGGCCTGCTGCGCAAAGCCGCGCAGCACATCCAGCATCCAGGTCCAGAGGCCTTCCGTATCGTGATGCGGGTACGGCCCATCGCGCAGGATGCTATTCGGCCTACGCTGCTCGGCCAGCTGCGTGCCATCGGCCGCAATCAGCGTCAGCTTGGCATTGGTCTTGCCGATATCGAGAACAACAGTCGCCGTCATTTGGCCACCTTGCGGCCGCGCAGCAGCCGCGGCAAGGCAATGGTCACCAGTAGCAGTACGCCGACCGCAATCGTCATGTAGATGCCGGGGATATTGGCCAGCGACAGGCCAAAGGTCACCATCCCCAGCGTCAGCACGGCCAGCATCACGCCGCCGATGGTGCCTGCGCCGCCGGAAATACTCACGCCACCGAGAATGACCATGGTGATCACTTCCAGCTCCCAGCCCATCGCAATGTTCGGGCGCGTGCTGCCGATGCGGCCCGTCAGCAGGAAGCCTGCCAGTCCGGCCATGGCGCCTGTCAGCATGAACAGCATGAAGCGGTAACGGTCAACCGAAATGCCGGAGAAGCGTGCCGCAACAGGGTTATTGCCGATGGCGTAAATGCGGCGTCCCCAGCTCGTCGCATGCAGCATGAAGGCAAACAGCGCCGCAAAGACCAGCAGCACGGTGAATTCGCGTGGCAGCGAACCAAAGAAATAGCCCTGGCCCCAGTCGGCCATCAATTGTGGGTAACCGGTGAAGGCCTGGTCGCCCAGCACCACGCTTGCCAGGCCGCGGAATAGCGACACCGTACCGATGGTGACAACGATGGAGGGCAGGGCGAAGCGCGTGACCAGCACGCCATTCAGCGCGCCGCAAGCCGTGCCGGTCGCCAGCGCCACGAACAGCAGGCTTTCCGCCGGCCAGCCCGCAGCTTTGGCCATCCCCATTGCCACCGAAGACAGCGCAAGAATGCCGGACACCGATATGTCGATTTCGCGGCAGATGATCAGTAGCGCCATCGGCAATGCGATCAGCGCCTTCTCGCTGAAGTTGAACGTGCCGTCAGCCAGGTTGTCGATATCGAGGAAATTCGGCAGCACCACGCTGTTGATGGCGAAGACGGCGATCAGCAGCAATGCGAGCAGAGATTCCCAGCGCCCCAGCAGGGTGCCAAGGCGGAAGCCAGGACGATCGAGAATGGTGTAGCGTGAAGTGCTGGGAGCGGACATGAGCGGAACGGAGTTCATACAGCACTCCTTGCATTGTTAGTCAGGTGCAGCGACAGGATCTGACGGCCCTTGCTGCGGTTGCCGCGTGCATTGATCAGCACCGCGGTCAGAATCACGAGACCCGTCAGCGCGCTTTGCCAGAACGGCGAAACCTGTACTACCGGCAACGCATTGCCGATCACGCCGAGGAAGAGGGCGCCGAGCACCGCGCCCAGCACCGAGCCGGAACCGCCGGCGATGCTGGTGCCGCCGATGACACAGGCAGCGATCACGGTGAATTCAAAGCCGTAGGCGATCTCGGTGTAGGCAACCGCGTAGCGCGCTACCCACAGGTAGCCGCACAGGCCCGCTACGGCGCCGGACAAGCCGTACGTCCAGAACAGGCGACGCGCAATCGGAATGCCGACGTAGCGCGCGGAAGAAGGTTCGTTGCCAATGGCGTAGAGGTCGCGGCCGAAGCGGCTATGGCAGGCGAGGAACCACACCGCCAGCGCGGCCGCCGCAGCGATCCACACCAGATGCGTGAGACCCAGCAAGCGCTCCAGCGGAAAAGCGATAAACCCATCCGGCATCTCGTGCGAGTTCACCCAGGCGCCGCCGGATAGCACGAACACCAAGCCGCGATACACGCTCATCGTGCCCAGTGTGACGACGATGGGCGGCAGCTCCAGATAGCCAATCAGCCAGCCATTGAGCAGCCCGAGCACGAGTCCCAGCCCAATCGCAACCAGCACGACGACAGGCAGCGGCAAGCCCGGATTGCGCGAAGCCAGCAGCGCAGCCGCCATGCCCGATAGCGCCAGATTCGACGCCACGGACAAGTCCACGCCACGCGTGACGATGACCAGCATCTGTGCCAGTGCAAGCATGATGAGCAAGGTGCTGTCCGTCAGCAGATTGCCCAGGCTGGGAATGCTGAAGAAGACCGGCGCACGCACACCGACCAGCAGAATGAGGGCAACGATCGAGAGCGCGAGCTGTGTTTCGCGTAGTTTAAGAATCTTCATACCGTCTCCAGCGCGGACGCCGCCGCCACCACGCGTTCGGGCGTCGCTTCATCGCGGCTGAACACTTGTTTGACATGGCCCTGGTGCATGACGACCACGCGGTCGGCCAGGCCCAGTACCTCCGGCAGTTCGGACGACACGAGAATCACGGACAAACCTTTCTCCACCAGCTGGCTGACAAAGCGGTGCACGGCAGCTTTGGAGCCGATATCGATGCCCTTGGTCGGCTCATCGAGAATGATGACTTTCGGCTGCGTCGCCAGCCATTTGCCCAGCACGACCTTCTGCTGATTACCGCCCGAAAGCTCGGACACATTTTGCGTCAGGTGGCTGGCCTTCAATTCCAGCTGTTCCGCGTAATGGCGCGCGATGGCGCATTCGTCCGAGCGGCGCTTGCGCAGGAAGAAGCCAATCCGCGACAGGATCGGCAGCGTAATGTTCTGCATGATGGGCAGCGACAAGTGCGCGCCCTGGTGCTGGCGGTCCTCCGGCACATAAGCGATGCCGTGTGCGACGGCGTCCTGCGGGCAGCCGATGCGTACCGGCTTGCCTTCAAGCTTCACGCTGCCGCAGACGTTACCCGTCAGCCCGAACAGCGCCTGCATCACTTCCGAGCGGCCCGCACCGACGAGGCCATAGAAGCCGAGGATCTCGCCGCGGCGTAGCTGGAAGCTGACGTTGTCGAATTCCGTAGGGTGGCACAGCTGGTCGACTTCCAGCAGCACTTCGCCGGGTGTGACATCCGCCTTGGGATAAGCATCCTGCACGGCGCGGCCGACCATCAGTGCGACCAGTTCCGATTCCGTGATATCGGCGAGCGAACCATCGGCAATGAACTGGCCATCGCGCAGAACCGTGTAGCGGTCGGCAACGGTAAAGATTTCGTCGAACTTGTGCGAGATGAAGATGACCGCCGTGCCGGCAGCGCGCAGCTGGCCGATGATGCGGTACAGCTCCTGGATTTCGCGCTGGGAGAGGGAGGCAGTCGGTTCGTCCAGGATCACCACGCGAGCATCCTGCGACAGGGCGCGTGCAATTTCGACAAAGTGGCGCTGCGCCACGCTCAGGTCCTTCACGCGCGCACGCACGGGCAGGGAGACTTCCAGCCGTTCGAACAGCTTCTCCGCTTCGGATTCGATCTGCTTCCAGTTGATGCGTCCACCACGGCAGGGCTGGCGGCCAACGTAGATGTTCTCCGCCACGGTCAGTTCATCGAACATCACCGTTTCCTGGTGCACGGCGGTGATGCCGGCGCATTGCGCATCCTGTGGAGAACTGAACGCGACTTCCTTGCCGCCCAGCCGGATACTGCCTTCATCCGGCTGATAGATGCCGGTCAGCGTTTTGACCAGCGTGGACTTGCCCGCGCCGTTCTCGCCGATCAGCGCCATCACTTCGCCGGCGCGGACCGAGAGCCCAACCCTGTTCAGCGCGACAATGCCCGCGAAACGCTTGCTGATGCCGGACAGCTCCAGCACTGGTGCTTGCATAGGCTGCATAACATCTCAGAAAATCTTGGAGAACTTATCGACGTTCTCTTTGTTGTAGGTGAAAGGCGGAGCCATTGCTGCCTCGCCGTGTGCATCGAGGGCGATGGTGCCCATGCGGCCTGCATTGACGCTGCCGCCCGGCTTCGCATTCGGATCGCCCTTGACGAAGTCGTAGGCCGCGTAAGTCGCTGCGTAGCCCAGATCGATCGGATTCCAGATCGCGAATTCGCGCACCGCACCGCTCTTCACATGGCCCGCCATTTCGGACGGCAGGCCAAGGCCGGTGACAAAGACCTTGCCCACCAGGTGTTCATCCACCACCGCTTTGCTGGCGGCGTTGATGCCCACCGTGGTCGGCGCAATGATGGCTTTCAGGTTTGGATTGCTGCGCAGGAGGCCGATCGCTTCGCGGTAGCTCTTGTCCGACTGGTCATCGCCGTACACGGTGGCCACCAGCTTCAGTTTCGAGAATTCCGGCTTGGCCAGATCATCCTTCATCACCTTGATCCAGATATTCTGATTGGTGGCTTGAGCGGACGCCGAGAGAATCGCGATTTCGCCGGCACCGCCAATGGCTTCGGAGGCCATCTCCAGCTGTTTGCGGCCGATCAGTTCCGCGTTCGATGGATTCAGCTGCATCAGGCGACCTTCTTCGGCCAGCCCGCTGTCGAAGGAAATCACCTTGATCCCGCGCGCCATGGCTTTTTTGGTGATCGGCACCAGCGCATTCGGATCGTTTGCAGAGATCACGATAGCGCTAACTTTCTGACTGATCAAAGAATTGATTATCTCGATTTGTCCTTCAGCGCTCGGCGTTGTCGGGCCGGTGTAGATGATCTCAACATCCTTCAGCTGCGCGGCTGCTTCGTTGGCGCCGGCGTGGGCGGCGTCGAAGAAGCCATTGCCCAGGCTTTTCACCACCATGGCGATGCGTACTTTCTCCGGCTTTTTCTCGCCGCAGCCGACAACCGCCGTGAGCATGCCTGCGGCCATCGCCGCGATCACTAATCTTCTGAGTTTCAATGCGATGTCTCCGTGTGATAGAGCGCTGCGGACTGGAAGTCAAAGTTCGGCGCGAACGTGGAGGGGCTGACGGATTGCGGCAGCGCTTCCGGCGCCACGGTCACCACATGCACGCCCGATTGCTCAAGCAGCTGCACTGCGGAGTCGGAGGCGTTGGTATCGGTGATCACGGTGGATACGCGATTCAGGCCGCACAGGATCAGGCCAGCCTTCTTGGCGAACTTCGAGCTATCGGCCAAAACGATCAATTCTTCGGCCTGACTGATCAAACGCTGCTCCGCTTGAATCAAAAGCGGATCAGCTTCCATCAATCCGAGCAGGGAAAGCCCATACACGCTCATGAACATCTTGGCGGCGTAATGGTGCTGGGTGATGTCGTTGTCGAACGGGCTGAGAATCACATTCTGCTCACGATAGACCTTGCCACCGGGGAGAATGATCTCGTTATCGCTCGAAACGAGCAGGCGCTCGGCCATCAGGAAGGAATTCGTGAGGATCTTCAGGTGTTTATCCATCAGGAATTCCGCCATCATGAAGGTGGTCGTGCCGCCATTGATGATGATGGTTTCGCCTTCCGAGCACAAGCTCGCCGCATAGCGGGCGATGGCGCGTTTGCGCTCGGCGTGGCATTCGATATTGTGCTGGAACGTCTCGCTCGTGAGCGGGAAGCTGCGCTTCTTCTGCGGCAGATTGGCGGCTCCTCCCCGTGTGCGCGTGAGCAGATTCCGCGCAGCGAGCCAACTGATATCCCGCCGCACGGTGGCGGGGGAGGCGCTTAGCCACTCAACCAGCTGTGGAACGCTGGCGGTTGTATGTTCCGAGAGTAGCTTGAGCAAACGTTTACGGCGCTTGTGATTCACCATCTTCGTCTCCTTTGTGTTGTGCCATCCTCAGTCCCGTAGCCGGTCCGGGTGGCAACTTTATTAAGACGAGACTAATCAAATCCCAATCGAGCGTCAATCAGAACATAATCAAATCGGTGATTATTTCTTGTGCATTGCGTGATTGGATGCGTATTTCGATCATCATTATGATTATTCTGTTCTTAGTCATCATGTTGATTGCTTCCGCATTGACACCCCACCGGCCGCTGATTTCTACTGGCTCCGGTTGCCTCGAAGGCAAAACAAACGCAATTCAACACGGAGAAAGTAATGCAAGATTCAAAGCAGAAGGCAGCGATCGAATCGCTGTGGGACGACGCGAAGGCCGCCTCCATGAGCGAACCAGAGCTGCTGCTGTACCGTTCCAACCTGCTCGGATCGGACCTGCGCATCACGAACTTTGGCGGCGGTAATACCTCGGCCAAAGTGATGATGGAAGATCCGCTGAGCGGTGAGCAGGTGGAGGTTCTGTGGGTGAAGGGCTCGGGCGGTGACCTGGGAAGCATCAAACTGGATGGCTTCTCCACGCTCTACATGAGCAAACTGCAGGCGCTGAAGCAGCGCTACCGCGGTCTTGAGCACGAAGACGAGATGGTCGGCTATCTGCCGCACTGCACTTTCAACCTGAATCCACGCGCCGCGTCGATCGACACGCCGCTGCACGCCTACATCGACCGCAAGCATGTGGACCACATGCACCCGGACTCCGTGATCGCCATCGCCGCCTGCGCCAGCAGCAAGGCGCTGACCGCAAAAATCTTCGAAGGTGAATTGGGCTGGCTGCCGTGGCAGCGTCCGGGCTATGACCTGGGCCTGAAGCTGGAAGCGCTGTCGAAAGCGCAGCCGGAACTGAAGGGCATCATCCTGGAAGGCCACGGCCTGTTCACCTGGGGCGATACCGCCAAGTCCTGCTACGAAACCACGCTGGCCATCATCAAGCGCGCCGAGGAATGGCTGGCCGCGAATGTGAAGCAGCCGGTGTTCGGCGGCGCGGCGATTGCGCCAATGGCCGCGCAACAGCGCGCTGACCTGGCTGCGCGCCTGATGCCTATCCTGCGCGGCAAAATCAGCAAGACCGAATTCAAACTGGGCCACTTCGACGATAGCGCCGCCGTGCTCGAATTCGTGTGCAGCCGTGATCTGAAGCCGCTGGCGGCGCTGGGCACTTCCTGCCCGGACCACTTCCTGCGCACCAAGATCCGTCCCTATGTGATCGATTTCGATCCGTCCAAGCCGGACTTTGACGCGCTGGTCGCCAGCCTGGATGCCGGCCTGGAAGCCTACCGCGCCGACTACGTGGCTTACTACGAGCGCTGCAAGCGTTCCAACAGCCCGGCCGTACGCGACGCAAATCCGATTATTTACCTGATTCCGGGCGTGGGCATGCTGTCTTTCGCCAAGGACAAGGCCACGGCGCGTATCGCCGGCGAGTTCTACGTCAACGCGATCAACGTGATGCGCGGCGCGAACGGTGTGGATTCCTATGTCGGTCTGCCGGAGCAGGAAGCCTTTGACATCGAATACTGGCTGCTGGAAGAGGCGAAGCTGCAGCGTATGCCGAAGCCGAAATCCCTGGCGGGCCGCATCGCTCTGGTGACCGGCGGCGCAGGCGGTATCGGCCAGGCTGTCGCGCGCCAGCTGCTGCAGGAAGGCGCATGCGTGCTGCTGACCGATATCGATAAGGAAGTGCTCGATGAGGCGCACAAAGCCCTGGTCAAGGTCGCAGGCAAGGACAACGTGGCCAGCTTTATCGCCGACGTGACCAGCGAACAGGCAGTGGAAGACGTGCTGCGCGAATCCTCGCTGCGCTTTGGCGGCGTGGACCTGCTGGTGTCCAATGCCGGTATCGCATCCTCCGCACCGCTGGAAGACACTACCCTGGAAATCTGGCAGCGTAATCAGGATATTCTGGTCAAGGGCTACTTCCTGGTCAGCCGCGGCGCTTTCCGCATCATGAAGCAGCAGAAGCTGGGCGGCAGCATGGTGTTCGTGGCGTCGAAGAACGGCCTGGTGGCATCGGCTGGTGCCTCGGCCTACTGCACCGCCAAGGCTGCGGAAATTCATCTGGCGCGCTGCGTGGCGCTGGAAGGTGCGCCACATGGCATCCGCGTCAATGTCGTCAATCCGGACGCCGTGATCCGCGGTTCCCGCATCTGGGATGGCAAGTGGAAGCAGGAGCGTGCACAATCGAACAAGATCGAAGCGGACGATGTGGAAGCCTTCTACCGCGACCGCAGCATGCTGAAACTGAGCGTTCTGCCGGAAGATATCGCAGAGGCGGTGTACTTCCTGGCCAGCGACAAGGCAGGCAAGAGCACTGGTAATGTAATCAACGTGGATGCCGGCAACGCCGCAGCTTTCACGCGATAGTCAGACCGCAATAAGCGGCGGAACAAAGGAGACAACGAGATGAGTGCAGTATTCGACCAGGGCCAGGTGGCCGCGCATAACGCCACCCTGCAGGCAAACCTGGATGCCGACTACGCCGCCTTGGGCGGCATGCTGGCGCGCCGCGGTGTGGACATTGAAAAGCTGACCGCGGCGGCCCAGAGCTTCGCGGTGGCTATCCCCAGCTGGGGTGTAGGCACCGGCGGCACGCGCTTTGCGCGCTTCCCCGGCAAGGGCGAGCCGCGCAATGTGTTCGAGAAGATGGAAGATTGCGGTGTGATCCATCAGCTCACTCGTGCGACGCCTTCCGTTTCGCTGCACTTCCCGTGGGATAAGACGGACGATCCGAAAGCCCTGCGCGAGCAGGCTGCGTCGTACGGCTTAGGCTTCGACGCGGTCAACTCCAATACCTTCCAGGATCAGGCCAATCAGGCGCAGACCTACAAGTACGGCAGCCTGACCGCGCAAAGCGCCGCCGTGCGCGCGCAAGCTGTGGCGCACAATATCGAGTGTATCGAGTTGGGCAAGGCGCTTGGATCGAAGGCGCTGACCGTGTGGGTGGGCGACGGCGCCAACTTCCCCGGCCAGCACAATCTGCGCGGTTCGCTGGAGCGCTATCTGGATTCCATGCGCGACATTTACGGTGCGTTGCCGGAAGACTGGCTGGTCTTCATCGAACACAAGCTGTTCGAGCCGGCCTTCTATGCAACCACCATCGCTGACTGGGGCACCAGCTTCGCATGCGCGCAGCAATTGGGCGACAAGGCGAAGTGCCTTGTCGATTTGGGCCACCATGCGCCCAACACCAATATTGAAATGATCGTGGCGCGCCTGGCGCAGTTCGGCAAGCTGGGTGGCTTCCACTTCAACGATAGCAAGTATGGCGACGACGACCTGGATTCGGGCAGCATCAATCCTTTCCAGCTCTTCCTGATCTTTAACGAACTGGCGGATGCCACTTTGCGCGATGCCGCGCTGCGTCCGGCCTATATGCTGGACCAGTCGCATAATGTGACCGATCCGATTGAGAGCCTGATGAACAGTGCAGCGGAAGTGCAGCGCGCTTTCGTACAGGCGGCATTGGTCGATCGCGAAACGCTGCGCGGCTTCCAGGAATCGAATGATGCACTGCAGTCGGCGCAAACGCTGAAGCAGGCTTACCGCACGGACGTCAGCCCCATCCTCGCGATGGCGCGCGCACGCTCGGGAGGCGCGATCGATCCGGTGGCGTGCTACCGCGCGGCCGGCTATCGCGAACAGGCTGCCGTGCGCCGTCCGGCCAAGGCAGGAGTAAGCGGCAGCGGCATCGTCTGAGCCGTGCGCCGGCTTCCCCTGGCATGCCTGGCGGCCGTAACGCTGGGCAGCGCGGCCGTCGCCGGTTCGACGGCCGCTGCACGTTCTGACGGCGCCTCCCCCGCCGCCGCGCCTTCGCAAGCCGGCGTGGCTGCGACCCGCAGCGCTGGGCCTGTGCATTCGGACCGTATCGCGGACGTAGTGGCCCGGCTGGCTGCGCCACCGGATGATGCGCGGCCGATGGTGCGCTGGTGGTGGTTTGGCCCCGCCGTGGTCAAGCCGCAGCTTGAGCGCGAACTGAACGCGATGAAGGCGGGCGGCTTCGGCGGCGTGGAAATCCAGCCCGTCTACCCAATGGAACTGGACGACGCCACGCGCGGCATCCACAACGTTCCTTATCTTTCCCCCGAGTTCCTCGACGCTGTCAGCTTCGCCAACAACAAGGCGCATGATCTCGGCCTGCGCGTCGACATTACGCTGGGCAGCGGCTGGCCCTACGGCGGTCCGCACGTCACGGCAGCTGATTCCGCAGGCCGGCTGCGCCAGGCGGTATTTGAAGTACCCGCCGGTGCGGCATCCGTCACACTGCCTGCCCTCGCCAGTGGTGAACAACTGCTGGCCGCCTTCATTGGCGAAGGCAGCGCCAAGGAGTTTGACGCCACTCGTCTCGCATCGCTCACGCTGACGGCTGGCGCACCATCCGGCCGCGCGGCCGTATCGGCTGCTGCGTCAGCGCGCGTTGCGGTGTTCTACATCGCCAGCCACACTGGCCAGCAAGTCAAGCGTCCCGCACTGGGCGCCGAAGGCTTCGTGCTCGATCACCTGAGCCGCCGCGCCATTGACAATCACCTGCAAACGGTCGCCGAGCCGCTGCTCAAGGCCTTCGGCGACAAGCCGCCATACGCGGTCTTCTCCGACAGCCTGGAGGTCTACAACACCGACTGGACGGAAGACTTCCTCGCCGAATTCCAGCGCCGCCGCGGCTATGATCTGAAACCGCATCTGCCGGTCATCTTTACCGGCCAGGGCCCGGACGCCGCCGCGCTGCGCCGCGACTGGGCGCAAACGCAAACGGAACTCGTCAACGAACGCTATCTCACGCCGCTGAACGATTGGGCACGTGCGCATGGTACGCAATTCCGTTCGCAGACTTACGGCGAGCCGGTGGTGACCATGTCCAGCAACCGCCTGGTGGCGCTGCCGGAAGGCGAGGGGCCACAATTCCGCAGCTTCTCCTTTACACGCTGGGCGACGTCGGCAGGCCATTTGTATGGCCGCAATGTGATCTCCGCCGAAACCTGGACCTGGCTCAATTCGCCGGCCTTCAGCGCCACGCCGCTGGACATGAAGGCCGAAGCGGACCGCATGCTGCTGCAAGGCGTGAACCAGTTCATTGGCCACGGCTGGCCCTACAATCCTCCAGGAACGCCGGAACCGGGCTACTCCTTCTACGCGGCAGCGGTGTTCAACAACCATCAGCCGTGGTGGAACGTCATGCCGGACGTGAACGCCTACCTCCAGCGCACCAGCTACCTGATGCGACAGGGCGCGCCTGCCAATGACGTTGCCGTATTCCTGCCGACGGACGATGTCTACGCCTCGCTCACGCCGGGCAAGATGTCCGTCTCGGCCGAGATGCACAAGTTCGTCACGTCTGCGCTGACCGAACAGGTGCTGGATGCGGGCCACAATTTCGATTACGTGGATGCCGAATCCGTGCTGGCGCTGGGCGTCTCGCACAAGGCGCTTGTGCTGCCGCACATTGTGCGCCTGTCGCCGGCTGTGCTGGCAAAACTGGAAGCTTATGTGCGCAGTGGCGGCAAGATCATCGCCGTTGGCGGCAAGCCATCGCTGGCGCCAGGCTATGCCGACGCCGCGCACGTCACGCCGCAGGTCGTTGCAGCGACGCAGAAGCTCTTTGCTTTGAGCGGCGTGCAGCTTGTTGCCGATGATGCCGCCGTGGGCGCTGCGCTCGCCCGCGCAGTAGCGCCCGATCTCAAGCTTGCCTCATCGGCTGGCGACGTCGGCTTCATTCACCGCAAACTGGCTGATGCCGACATCTATTTCATCGCCAATACCAGCAACCATTCCGTGCGCACCACCGCGGCTGTTCGCGCCGCTCGCCGTCACGCGGCCTGGTGGGACTGCGTGAGCGGCCAGTCCGCTGCTGCGACCGTACAGCCGTCGCTCGCCCTCGACCTGGCGCCTTACGAGTCCCGTATCCTCGTCCTTGCAGACAGTCCGGCCCAGTTGGCCGCAACGACGAAGGATGCGGCGGCCGGCGCGCGTGCGCCCGCGACGGCGTCAGCCTGGCCGGCTGTGGGCACTGTGGTAGCTGACTGGAGCCGCGACTGGAACGTCACTTTCCCCGGCCGAGCGCCGGAGGCGATGCCAGCGTTGCTCTCCTGGACCGACAATGACTCCACGCGCTTCCTGTCGGCCGAAGTGCTGTATGCGAAGACGGTCGATCTGAACGCCAGCCAGCTGCGCGGACATTTGACGCTTGATTTTGGCGAAGGCAAGCCGTTGGACGCTACTCCGAAAGTCCCCGCCGGCATGCGCGCCATGCTGGAAAGCCCGATCCGTGAAGCGGCCGTGGTCTTTATCAACGGCCAGCGCGCGGGATCGCTCTGGAAGCCGCCATACAGGCTCGATGCCACCCCATGGCTGCACGAGGGGAGCAACAAGATCGAGGTGCGTGTCGCCAATCTCGCCATCAACGGCCTGGCCGGGCAGGATCGCGCCGATCACCGCCTGCTGTGGGCGCGTTACGGCCAGCGCTTTGTACCGCAGGATACGCACCTGATCACGCCACATCCATCCGGCCTGCTTGGCCCTGTGCGCCTGCTTGGGGGCGCTCAATGAAAGGAAAGTGCTCCATGAATTGGACACCAAAATTTGCCGCAGCCGTGGGCGTGGCCCTGGCGATGCTGGCGGCCGGCGCGGCATCTGCGAAGAACGTCAGCGTCGCCGACTTCGGCGCGAAAGGTGACGGCGCGACGATGAACACACGGGCCATCCAACGCGCTATCGACGCAGCAGCGCAAGGTGGCGGCAAGGTCAGCTTCCCGGCCGGCACCTACCTGACCGGCTCCATTTTCGTGAAGACCGGCGTCACGCTGCGCCTGGATAAGGGTGTCACCCTGCTTGGCTCGCAAAAACTGGAAGACTACCCAGTGATGGCGACGCGCATTGCCGGCATCGAAATGAAATGGCCCGCCGCGCTGGTCAATATCTACGAACAGGAGCGCGCCGCGATCGAAGGCGAGGGCACCGTCGATGGTGACGGAAAAATCTTCTGGGACAGCTACTGGAACCTGCGCAAGGAATACGAACCGCGTGGCCTGCGCTGGGCTTCCGACTACGACGCCAAGCGTCCACGCCTGATTCAGGTCTTCAATAGCAAACACGCCAGGATCGGCGGCGGCCTGCTGCTGCGCCGCTCAGGCTTCTGGACCCTGCACATCTGCTACTCCGAAGATGTGACCGTGGACGGTGTCGTCATCCGCAATAATGAAGGCGGCCGTGGTCCATCCACTGATGGCATCGACATCGATTCGTCCAGGAAAATCCTGGTGCAGCACGCGGATATTGCCGTCAACGACGACGCTCTGTGCATGAAGGCCGGCCGCGACTCCGATGGCCAGCGCGTGGCGCGCCCGACGGAAGACGTCATCGTCCGCGACTCGGTGGTGCGTGATGCCGCAGCTGGCATCACCTTCGGCAGCGAAACGGCAGGCGGCTTCCGCAATGTCGAAGCCTACAACATCAAGGTCGAAGGCAATGTCCCCGTCGGCATCCTGTTCAAATCCGCCCACACACGCGGTGGCTTCGGCGAGAACCTGCGCATTCACGACTTCACAATGACCAATATCCCCGTCGTGCTGCGCATTACGATGAACTGGAACCCGAGCTACAGCTACGCGAAGATTCCGGACGAGATCAAGGATTATCCGCCGTACTGGAAAGTGCTGGCCACGCCAGTGCCGCGTGAAAAGGGTATCGCCCACTTCCACGACGTGAAGATCTGGAACATCAAAGCTACCGGCGCTACAACGGCGTTTGAAGTTAGCGGCTACAAGGAAGCGCCCCTGCAGCGCTTCAGCCTCGATAATCTGGACATCCAGGCCAGCAAAGGCGGCCAGCTGTATGACGTGAAAGACTGGCAGTTCACCAAGCTGAAACTGGCCATCGCCTCGCCGGTTGAATTGGAAGACGCCGGCGCAGTACGCGGCCTGCCGAAAGAAAGCTTCATCGTGCGCTCTCCGCAACCGAAAGAAGATCCCTCGAAGAAGAGTTTCGAAGAACAGGATAAGTCATGACCGACAGCCTCGCCCACACGCGCTCCGCATCGCTTCCGCTTCGCCCAAGGATCGCCGCGCTATCACTCGCGATCGGCCTCGCTGGCTGTGCCACAGCGCCGCAAGAGCCGGCGGCCGGCAGCTACCCACTGCCAACGCCGGCGATGCAGGCCATCGTGGACAAGGACACCAGCCGCTTCTTCGGCGACGCCCCGGCCAACGGCGGTCCGCTGGCAACCGATCTGTCACCGGCGCTGACGGCTGAAGCCATCGACAAGGCACTGCGCAAGGTCGCCGACTGGCAGCTGGAGCGCACGCAAAAGCACCTTGACCGCATCTGGACCTCGTCGGTGCTGTTCACCGGCTTCATGGCTGCATCGGAAGCGACCGGCGACCGCAAATACCGCGACGCCATGCTGGCGATGGCAAAGCAATTCAGCTGGGACCTGCGCGGCCCGTATCCCAATGCCGATGACCAGAGCGTTGCCCAGACCTACCTTGAGCTGTACTTCCAGGACGGCGGCGATGAGCGCATTGCCCCAACGCGCGCCTTCCTGGACACCCTGCAGCCGCTGCCAACCTTGCGTCCCGGCGATGCCCGCCTGCCGTGGTGGTGGTGCGATGCGCTGTTCATGGCGCCCCCGGTCTGGGCCAAGATGTACAAGGCCACCGGCGACCGCAAGTATCTGGACTACGTACACGATCAATGGCGCAAGACTTACGACGCGCTGTACGACAAGGAAGAGCACCTGTACGCGCGTGACGTCAGCTATCTGAGCAAGCGCGAGCCGAACGGCAAGAAGATCTTCTGGTCGCGCGGCGAAGGCTGGGTGATGGGTGGCCTGGCGCGCACCATCGACTACATCCCGCAAGACGATCCACAGCGCCAGTTCTATATTCAGCAATTGCGCGAGATGTCGGCGCGCATCGCATCGCTGCAAGGCGCGGACGGTCTGTGGCACGCGGGTTTGCTCGATCCGGCCAGCTACCCGCTACCCGAAATCTCCGGCTCCGCGCTGTTCGTGTATGGCATGGCATATGGCGTCAACAAAGGCTATCTGGACGCCGCAACCTATAAGCCGGTGATCGAACGCGCCTGGGCCGGTATCCTGAAAAACGTGTATGCCGACGGACGGCTTGGCGGCATCCAGCAAACGGGAGCCGAGCCAGCCTACTACCGGCCAGCGTCGAGCTTCAATTATGGCGTTGGCGGCTTCCTGCTGGCCGCGTCGGAACTCAAGAAAATGGCGGTGAACAAATGAACACGCGTGCATTCCGTATGAAACTCAAGCCGGGGACGGTGGCGGAATACCGCCGCCGCCATGACGAGATCTGGCCCGAGCTGTCGGAAGCGCTGAGTGAAGCCGGGATCTACGACTACTCCATCTTTCTGGACGAAGAAACCCTGCACCTGTTCGCAGTGCTGAAACTCCGGTCGGAAAACAAGATCGACGAGCTGCCGCAGCAGCCCGTCATGAAGAAGTGGTGGGATTACATGGCCGACCTGATGGAGACGGCGCCGGGCAACCGCCCCCGTGAATGGCCGCTGCAGCCGATGTTCTATTTGGCCTGAGGCGTATTCAGCAGGCCGCGAGCGCGCATCCACTCTTCGGCGCGGCGTGGCCATGCCGACGCGGTGCCCAGGTTATCGCGCATGCCCATGCCATGGCTGCCATGCTCAAACAGATACATCTCCGCCGGCACCTTGTTGCGGGTGAGCGCCTGGAAGAACAGGATGCTGTTCTCGACCGGCACCGCCTGATCGGCCTGAGTGTGGATCAGCAGGGTGGGCGGCGTGGCGGGCGTCACCTGTTTTTCGAGGGACATCAGCTGCACCATTTCCGGCGGAGGCGAGGCGCCCAGCAGGGCCTTGCGCGAGCCCATATGCGCGGCGGGAGCTTCCATGGTGATCACCGGGTACATCAGCATCAGAAAGTCAGGGCGGGCGCTGACAGCGTCCAGCGCAGCGCCGGTGCGGCCGATGGGATGATTGAACAGTGTGCCGGCGCTGGCCGCCAGATGGCCGCCCGCCGAACTGCCCATCACGCCGATGCGATTCGGATCGATGCCGAATTCGGCGGCGCGCGAGCGGACCATGCGCACGGCGCGCAGCACGTCCTGCAATGGCGCGGGGTGGCCGAATTCCTGCATACGGTAGGTCAGCACGAAGCTCGTCACGCCGAGGGTGCTAAGCCAGTTGGCGTACTGATAACCCTCGCGCGCAGCCGCTTCGCGTACGTAGCCGCCGCCCGGAGCGATGATGACTGCGGTACCATTCGGACGGTCCACCGCGGCGGGGACGAGGGTGAGGGCCGGTTCGCTGACGTTGGAAATATAGCCGTCCTTGCGCAGTTCGGGGCCGATATTGCGTGCGCCCGGCACGCCTTCAGGCCACAATGGAATATCGGCAGCGGATGCCAGCGCGGCGCTGGCGGAAAGCAGAAGAAACAGCAGTGTCTTTTTCATTCGGAGTCCAAATGGTTAATCGAATTCTTTGTGCAGCATTGTTGCTGGTTGCAAGTGGCGCTTCGGCGGCCGATATGTTCAACGGCCGCGATTTCAGCGGATGGGAATTGCGTACCGATCCTGCGGCGAGCGTCGCGAGCGTGTTCAGTGTACAACCAGGCGGTGTGATTGCGTCTGCCGGCAAGCCGCTGGGCTTTCTGGCGACCACGGCAAGCTACCGCAACTACAAGCTGCACGTTGAGTGGCGCTGGCCGGGCAAGACCGGCAACGGCGGCGTGCTGCTGCATATCAGCGAAGGACCGATGGACCGCGTGTGGCCACTGAGCCAGCAAGTGCAGACCAAATTCGGCAACGCTGGCGACCTGCTGCCGATGGCGAATGCCAGCTTTACCGAAGCGCTGACCGGCAACAAACCGCCGGTGAAGGCGCATATTGCAGCGGATAGCGAGCGGCCGGCGGGAGAATG
This sequence comes from Pseudoduganella sp. RAF19, assembly GCF_052114165.1. Classification (NCBI taxonomy): domain Bacteria; kingdom Pseudomonadati; phylum Pseudomonadota; class Betaproteobacteria; order Burkholderiales; family Oxalobacteraceae; genus Pseudoduganella; species Pseudoduganella sp. RAF19. The sequence goes on from NZ_JBFREF010000005.1 coordinate 445,747, forward strand.
GAACAGTGCGGATATCGTCAGCCGCGACGGCAGCATCGAAGTGACTGTCAACGGTGTGCTGCAGAACCGCGTGACCGGCGCCAAACCGAGCGAAGGCCACATCGGCTTCCAGCTTGAAGGTACGCCTTACGAGCTGCGCAACATCCAGCTTACGCCGCTTGACTGAAGCGGCGCCGCGCATCACTTGCGCTTCAGCCATGCTTCCGGCACGGGCACGATGCAGATGTTCATCGTGCGGCCATCTTCGGACAGCATGGCCGACTGGATTTCGATGCGCGTGCCATCCGCACTGAAAGTCGGATGCGTATGGTCGGCCGCGGTGGTTTTGTGGCCGGTGGTCAGCATCATCATTTCGTGGGTGCGGCGGTCGATCAGGTAGACGCTGCGGCTGAAATCATCGCCGACCGCGAAGCGCCCATCGGACGAACCGTGCACATGCCATAGACCGCTGCCGGATGGTGTCTGGCCCGCGATCACCATTTCGCGTGTGCGCAGGTTGACGATGGCGAGGCCGCTTGGCTTCTCGCGGGTACCGCTCGGTCCCCAGCCTGCGTCCTGGCCCGGATTGGCGCCGCCGACATCGGTGCCTGGCGCGCCGACGCCGCCGCCGCCGTTTGGAATAGGCCGGTGGCCCATGATCGCCATTGCCACTTCATCCTTCGAGATCACCGCTTCGTGCGTCACCCACTCGTAAGGCGCCTCCGGATAGAGCGGACGCAGACCGCTACCGTCAGCCTGCACAGTCCAGGTTCGCTGCGGCGATTTGCCGCCCGTCTCCCAGCAAAACACGATTTCGCCCGGCTGGTACAGGTTGGCCTGAATGTGGCCGATCTGGAATGGCACCGACACCACATGGCGGATTTCGCCGGTCTTGATGTTCATGCGGGCGATCCCGTTCGGGCCTGCACCCATTTTGCGAGGACCGAAGTTGTCTTCGACCTTGGTGCCGGGCTTGAGGTGGCGGGCCGCTTCGGCTTTACCTACGCGGAAATAGACCCACTCCTCGTCCGCATCCAGCGCCATATCGCCGCCCGCTTCCAGTTCGGCGGGCGTGGTGCCTGCCACGCGCTGGTAGGTGTCGGCGGACTTCAGCTTGCTTGCTGCACTGTCGGCCAGCAGGCGCGCGAGATCCACTTCAACGATTTGCAGGCGGCCCGGTGCGCTGTCCTTGCGCATGAAGTAGAGCTTCATTGATTTGCGCGCCAGGTTCAGCATGCCGAGATAGCCGCCTTCCGACACCTGCACCAGATCGCCCGTTTGCTCGTTCACGGCCATCGCCTCGCCGCGTACGAGGTTGGAGCGGAACACCACCCACTGGCCGTCGGAAGTCCACTGCGGATGCGTCGGATAGATCTTCGAGTCGCCATGCGGTTTGCTTGTCAGGAAGGTAAGCATGGTGCCGGTGACGGGGTCTTTGACGACTTTGCGCTCGGACGGAAAACGCTTGCCGATCTGGGCGTGTGCGGCGGAGGACAGCGTGAGCGCCACGCACAGCAGGGCGCAGGTGGAGAGTCGGTTCATCTTGTTCTGGCTCGGCGAATTGAGGGAATTTGATTGTCATCGCTTTTTTCCAATCGGAACGCTCATCTTCTTGATTCTTTATAAGAGGAACGCTTACTGCGAACTGGCCGCGCTTAGAATGGATCGCATGAAAAGCTACCAAAAGGCGCTGGGCTGCGCCGCCATCCTCATGTTCGTGGGTGCCGCTGGCGCCCAATCGCCGGTTGGCCTGCCGGTTGCAGTCAATACCGATCCCGCGCGAGCGCAGGTAGTGCTGCCGGAGCCCGCCAATGCGGCGTTGCCTTCGCTGATCCTGATTGGCGATTCGACCGTTCGCAATGGGCATGATGATGGCCAGGGTAAAGGCGCGGAGGGCCAGTGGGGCTGGGGGAATCCGATCGCTGCCTATTTCGATCCCGCGAAAATCAATGTCGTCAATCGCGCAGTGGGAGGCTTGAGTAGCCGTACCTATCTGACCAGCGGCCATTGGGAGCGCACGCAGGCGCTCATCAAGCCAGGCGACGTGGTCATCATGCAGTTCGGGCATAACGATGGCTCGGCGGTCAACGATACCTCGCGCGCTCGCGGCACCATCAAGGGCACCGGCGACGAAACGCAGGAGATCGATAATCAGCTCACCGGCAAACATGAAACGGTACATAGCTACGGCTGGTATCTGCGCTATTTCGTCGCTGCCGTCCGCGCCCGCGGCGCAACGCCGGTCATCGCTTCGCCGATTCCGCGCAAGTCCTGGGATGCGAACGGCAAGATCGCCCGCAACCGCGCCGATTATGCCGGCTGGGCGGCCGAAGTCGCACATCAGCAGAACGTGGGCTTTATCGACCTGAATGAGAACGTGGCGCGGCAGTACGATGCGCTAGGCCACGACGCCGTGATGAAGCTGTTCCCGCTTGTCACGCCGGACGAGCATGTGCACACCAATATGGCGGGTGCGGAACTGAATGCGCGCACGGTCGTTGCCGGCATCAAGGCGCTGCGCCTGCCGGTGCTGGCCGGCGCATTGTCGCCACGCGCTGCGGCTATCGCAGCTGCGGAAGATGAGCGCCCTGTGGTGGACGCCAGCCGCGTGCAGGGCGAGCAGCCGCGCGATGCAAAGCTGCCGAGCATTTTCATTGTCGGCGATTCGACCGTGAAGAGCGGTGGCGCCAACGGCGCTATCGGATGGGGGGAGCGTATCGCGCCATACTTCGATACGTCCAAAGTCAACGTGGTGAACCACGCAATCGGTGGCCGCAGCAGCCGCACCTTTCTGATCGAAGGACGCTGGGATCGCGTCATGTCGCAGCTGAAAGCAGGCGACGTGGTGCTGATCCAGTTTGGCCACAACGACGGCGGCCGCATTGGCGATCCGGCGATGAAGAATCGCGCGTCCGGCCGCGGCACCGGTCCGGAAATGGTGGAAGACACACGTCCCGACGGCAGCAAGGAGCAGGTGCATACCTTCGGCTGGTACATGGCCAAATATGTGGCCGATGCGAAAGCGCGCGGCGCTGCCGTTGTGCTGCTGTCGCCGGTCCCGCATCGCGATGTGTGGGAGCAGCACCGTGACTTCGCCAGCTTTGCGGAATGGGACCGTGAAGTCGCCACGCGCGGCGGCGCGCAGTTCGCCGACCTGACACTAGCCGTCAGCGATGGCTACCGCCAGCTTGGCGCGCCCGCGGTGAATGCATTGTTCTCCGATGCGCGCACGCATACCAACGATGCCGGTGCGCGCTTCAACGCACAGCGTGTAATTGCAGCACTCAAAGGATTGCCGGCCAATCCGGTCAGGGACTGGCTCAGTGCAGACGCAGGCAGCATCGCTCCCGCTACAGCCGCCGTTGCGCTGACCTGGCTCGATAAAACTGCGCCCGTGCAGCCAACTGGCGTCAGCTGGGGCGTGCCTTGGCCACAAGGGCAATACCGCAAGGAGCAGGTGTTCGCGCTTACTGGCCCGGATGGCAAAGCTCTGCCGCTGCAAACCTGGCCGCTTGCCTACTGGCCGGACGGGTCCCTGAAGTGGAGCGCCTTCGCGACGGTGACGCGCGCAGCACCGGCCAGTTTGCGGCTGGAGGCCCGCGCTACAGCCGCCGAAGGACCGTCGTTGACGCTCAAACAGCAGGGCGGCGTTATCGACATCGACACCGGCGCCATGAAGGCCCGCCTGCATACTTCCGGCACCAACCTGATCGACGCTATCAGCATTGATGGCCGGGAGGTTGCGCGTGTCGGCCAACTGGTCGCAATCTCCCAGCGCGGTCCGGATGTCGAATCCGGCACGGCACCGCAGCGCGACCGCTATCTCAGCCAGATCAGCAAAGTCACCGTCGAACAATCCGGTCCCGTTCGCGCGGTGGTGAAGGTTGAAGGTGTGCACAAGGCGCAGCAGGGACAGCGCAAATGGCTGCCGTTCAGCGTGCGTCTGTATTTCTATGCAGGCGTGGATAACATCCGCATGGTTCACACCCTGACTTACGACGGTGACCAGGAGCGTGACTTCATTCGCGGCGTAGGCCTGAGCTTTGCCGTGCCGCTGCGCGAGAAGTCGTGGAACCGCCATGTGCGCTTCTCAGGGCAGGATGGCGGCATGTGGTCCGAGCCGATCCAGCCGGGAGCGGGCAATCCGCAGCAGGTGGCCGGCCAGCGCATCGACGGCGGAAAATTCTATGAGCCGGGCGAGGAACAATATGCCATCTGGAGCGACTACAAGCTGGTGCAGCCGGCGCCGGACGGCTTCACCATCCACAAACGCACCAATGGCAAGAGCAGCTGGATTTTCAGCAATGCGGGCAAGCGCGCTTCGGGTCTGGCTTATGTTGGCGACACCAGTGGCGGGCTCGCACTGAGCATCAAGGACTTCTGGCAGTCTTACCCCAGCGGGCTGGAAGTGAACGATGCCGCGCGTGACACGGCTCGGGTGACCGCATGGCTGTGGTCACCCGATGCACCGGCAATGGATATGCGCCATTACGCCACTCGCGCACATGGTCTGGCCGCGACCTATGAAGACGTCCAGCAGGGCATGAGCAAAGCTTACGGCGTGGCGCGTACCAGCGAGCTGACGATTTACCCGACTGCAGGCGTGCCGCAGAAAGAGCAGTTGTCCGCGATGGCGCAAGCGTCTGCCCAGCCCCCGCTGCTGACCGCAGCGCCGGAATACATTCACGCAGCGGGCGTATTCGGCGTGTGGGGCTTGCCGGACCGTTCCACCCCGCTAAAGGCCGAGATGGAGCGCCGCCTCGATTCCATGCTGGACTTTTACAAACAGCAGATCGATGAACGCTACTGGTATGGCTTCTGGTACTACGGTGATTTCATCCACAGCTACAACAACGCGGGCCACGTCTGGTACTACGATTACGGCGGTCACGCCTGGGACAACACGGAACTGGGCACGCCACTGTGGCTCTGGTACAGCTTCCTGCGCAGCGGACGGGCCGACGTGTTCCGCATGGCCGCCGCATTGACGCGCAATACCAGCGAAACCAACGTCTATCACATCGGTCCAATGGCGGGCCTGGGTTCGCGCCACAACGTTGTGAAGTGGGGCGATGGTGCGAAGGAAGCGCGCATCAGCCAATCCGCGCACTGGCGGCCTTACTACTATCTGACCGCGGATGAACGCATCGGAGACATCATGCGCGAGCAGCTGAAGTCCGATCTGTCGGTGATCGCTCACGACCCGATGCGGCTGGCGCAGCCGGTGCTGCCGCAGGACCCGAAATATCCGGGCCGTATCCGCATTGGCCCGGACTGGTTCGTGCTGGCAGGGAACTGGATGACCGAATGGGAGCGTACAGGCGATACGCGCTGGCGCGACCGCATCAATGCTGGCGTGGATTCGATTCTCGCCATGCCTTACTGGCTGCGTTCCGGCGTGCGCAATGGCCTGAATCCGCAGCTGGGCGGCAAGAAGGTCGGCCCACTCAAGGGCGGCGGCAGCATGACGGTTGGCTACGATCCGGCCACCGGAAAGCTGATGCCGATCCCCGATCCGGTCGAGGGCAAGCAGGTTCCGGTGAATTACAACCTCGCCACTATCCAGGGCGGCGCACAAGTGATGTTCGAGCTGGTGCCATTGCTGGGGCGCGACGATTTCGCCCGCGCCTGGCTGCAGTATTCCCGTCTCGGTGGCGCGCCGGGCGATGTGCTGGAAAAGGACAAGGTCAGTAACGCCGAGGGCGCGGATGCTGAATATGTCGAAAAAGGGCAGGGCGGGCCTCGCCTGGCGGCCTATGCTTACGCCCAGACCGGCAACGCTGCCTACGCCCGCCGCGCGGCGGCTGCACTGGCGCGCTATCGCGGCGCCGACCAGCGCCTGATTGACGGCGCCGAGTCCCTGAATCCTGTGCACGAGGCGCCGGGCGTCTCGACCAATGACGCGTCGCAGTCGGGCATGACGATCATCGAAATCCTCGCACTTTGCGCCAACGCGCTGCCGCTTGAGTTGCCGCCCGCAGAGACGCCCGAACGGAGGGCCGCGAAATGAGCCGGGCGTCACGCCTTCCGTCGCCGTCCGCCGCTCACGCGACTGCTGCTGCCGCTCCCGTGGCCTCGCGCGCCGTCGCCGTGGCCGTGGCCTGTGCCGCGGCCATTGTCTTGGCGCCGACCATGGCCAGCGCCGCGAGCGCCGAGCCTTGCGCCGGTGGCACTCCCGGTAAGCTGCTGTATGCCGACGATTTCCGCGGCGGCCTCGCGCAATGGGTGCCAGAGTACCGCCCCACGCCAAACGCGCAGGTGGCCGTGCGCGATGGCAAGCTGATGATGGACCTGCCGGGCGATGCCACCGTCTGGTTCAAACCCGAACTGCAAGGCGATATCCAGATCAGCTACAAGCGCAAAATGATCATGGCAGGCGGCCCGAATGACCGCCTGTCCGACCTGAATCAATTCTGGATGGCTTCCGACCCGCAGAACACAAACCTGTTCACGCGCGACGGCACGTTCAAGCAATACGACGCGCTAAGCCTCTACTATGTGGGCATCGGCGGCAATACCAACACCACCACGCGCTTCCGCAAGTACGATGGCAAGGGCGAGCGGGTGCTGCTGGGCGATCTCACGGATCAAGCCCACCTGCTGCAGGCTAACCGCGAATATGCGATCCAGATCACGGTATATCAGGGCTGCACGCGAATGACCGTCGACGGCCAGGAGTATTTTTCCTGGCGTGATCCAGCGCCGCTGCGCTCTGGCCACTTTGGTTTCCGTACCACGCATTCGCATCAGGAGATCAGCGATTTCAAGGTTTATCAGTTGAAGTGAAAATAAAGAGAGACATACGCATGAATCGAAACACCAACCTCGCCGCTGTGCTGGTGGCACTGAGTCTGCCCGCCTTTGCCGCCCAAGGACCCGCCAACGACGTGACTGCGCCGCTGCACGCGATGAAGGTCGACTATCCAACGCCATACGGTACGCCTGCCGTGGCGGACGTGACCAAGGTCCTGGACCGCGTCTACACGTATCTGGATGCGGTCACGCCCGCGCAGGTCATCGATAGCAAGACCAAGCAGGAAGTGAAAGACTTCAGCAAGCTCAATGACGACACCGTTTTCGCCCCCGGCGACTTCCGCCTGACCAGCTACGAATGGGGCGTGACGTACGCCGGTATGCTGGCTGCGGGCGCCGCAATTGGCGACAGGCGCTTCACCGACTACAGCTACAAGCGGATTACGCTGCTGGCCGACCTGGCCAAGCCAACGCTGGCGCGTTTGCGCGCTAACCCCCAGGCCAAGTCGCCGGTGCAGCGCACGCTGGAACCCCATGCTCTGGACGATATCGGTGCGCTGTGCGTGTCGTTCATCAAGGCCAAACAAACCGGCCTGAAGGCGGACGTGACGCCGCTGCTGGATTCCTGCCGCAGCTTCATCGGCAGCAAGGAACATCGCCTGGCCGACGGTACCCTGGCGCGCATGCGTCCGCAGCCGGATACGCTGTGGCTGGACGATATGTTCATGGGCGTTCCGGCCTGGGCGCAAATGGGCAAACTGACGGGGGAGCGCAAATACTTCGACGAATCGGTCAAACAGATCCAGCAATTCTCGCAGCGCATGTTCAACCCGCAACTGGGCATCTATATGCACGGCTGGGTGCAGGGCATGGACGCGCATCCTGAATTCCATTGGGCGCGCGCCAATGGCTGGGCGGTGATGACGCTGGTCGAGGTGCTGGACGCGCTGCCGGAAGATCATCCGGGCCGCAACGCGGTATTGGCGCAGCTGCGCGCTCACGTGAAGGGGCTGGTGTCGTATCAGGATGGCACCGGTTTCTGGCATCAGCTGCTGGATCGTCCGGACACTTATCTGGAGACTTCGGCAACCGCGATCTACGCTTATTCCATGGCTCGTGCCATTAACAAGGGTTATATCGACCGCGCCGCCTACGCGCCGACGGTCATGCTGGCTTGGAATGCGGTCGCCAGCAAAGTGAATGAGAAAGGCCAGGTTGAAGGTACTTGTGTCGGCACCGGCATGGCCTTCGATCCCGCCTTCTATTACTACCGCCCGGTGAATGTCTTCGCGGCGCATGGTTATGGCCCTGTGCTGCTGGCCGGCGCGGAAGTCATCACGATGCTGAAGACGCAGAAGTTTGAAATCAATGACAGCTCGCTGCAGCTCATTACGCGCAAATAAAGGCTGGCTGGCGGCAGCGCTGCTCTGGGTGGCCTGCGCCATACCGGCGCGGGCTGCCGATTGGATTCACACCACCGCGCAAGCGCATGACTTTGCGCTGGACGGTGCACCTGTCGTCTATTCGCCGGCAGACGCACCAGTAGTCGGTATCGCCGCGCGGGACCTGACTGCGGATGTCGAGCGCGTGACGGGCCGTAAGCCGGCGTGGTCCACGTCCGCGCCACGGGGCGCGACGGCCATCCTGGTCGGCACGCTTGGCAAAAGCGCTTTGATCGACAAGCTGGCCGCCAGCGGCAAGCTGGATGCTTCGCGCCTGCGCGGTGCCTGGGAGAGTTTCGTCATCACCACCGTCGATGCGCCGATGCCTGGCCTGCGCAGGGCGCTTGTGATTGCAGGCAGCGATCCTCGCGGGACGGCGTACGGCGTTTATGAACTGTCCGAGGCGATGGGCGTCTCGCCCTGGCACTGGTGGGCGGACGTGCCGGTGACGCGGCAGCGGCAGCTTTATGTGGCCGCGGGCACGCGGCGCTTCGGACCGCCATCGGTGAAGTATCGCGGCATTTTCATTAATGACGAAGACTGGGGCATGCAGCCTTGGGCCGCTCACGCATTTGAGCCGGGAAGCGGAGGCATTGGGCCGCGCACTTATGGGCGCATCTTCGAACTGCTGCTGCGGTTGAACGCGAATATGCTGTGGCCCGCCATGCATCCCGGAACGCCGCCGTTCAACGCCGATCCACGCAATGCCGCGCTGGCGGACAGGTATTCGATTGTGATGGGTTCTTCCCATGCGGAGCCGATGCTGCGCAATAACGTGGGCGAATGGAAGGCGCCCGCCGCCGATTACAATTATTTGAGCAACGGGCCAGGCGTGCTGCGCTACTGGGAAGAGCGGATGGTGTCCAACGGGCGCTACGAGAATATCTACACGCTGGGCATGCGCGGCATTCATGATTCGTCGGTGCAGGGTGCGAAGACGGATGCGGAGCGGGTGGCGCTGTTGCAGAAGATTTTCACCGACCAGCGCGGGCTGCTGAAGCGCTATGCACTGCCCGATGCGCCGCAGATGTTTTGTGCGTACAAGGAGGTCTTGCCGCTATATCGCCAGGGCTTGCAGGTGCCGGATGATGTGACGATTGTCTGGCCGGACGATAATTTTGGCTATATCCGCAATTTCACCGATGCGCAGGAGCGTGCGCGCGGCGGCGGCTTTGGCATTTACTATCACCTGTCCTATCTTGGCGCACCGCTGTCGTATCTGTGGCTGTACACCACGCCTCCTGCTCTGGTGTGGGAGGAGATGTCGCGTGCGTACGCGCATGGGGCGGACCGGATGTGGATCGCTAATGTGGGCGATTTGAAGCCTGCGGAGATCGGGACGGAGTTCTTCCTGCGTCTGGCGTGGAATGTGGACGCATGGGGCGCTGACGCGCAGCCGGTCTTCCTGCAGGAGTGGGCGCAGCGGGAGTTTGGGGCGGCGCTGGGGCCGGAGATTGCGGGCATCATGGGCGAATATTACCGGCTCAATTTCAGACGCCGTCCGGAGCACTTGCAGTGGTGGCTGCCGAAGGAGGCTCGCAAGCCTAATGATTTGCCTTCCGGCGAGGTTGATGTGCGGCTGGCTGATTTCGCGGCACTGCGCCTGCGGGTCGAGGGCTTACGTGCAGCCTTGCCCTCCGCCGCGGCGGACGCGTTCTTCGAACTGGTGGAGTATCCGGTGCTGGTGTCTGCGCTGAGCAATGAGCGCTTTTTTGAGGGAGAGCGCGGCAGGGCAGACGTGGCGCTTGCTGCCGATGCGGCGCTTGAACGGTTGAATGTGCGCTGGAACAGGCTCGCGGGTGGGAAATGGCGCGGAATGATGTCTGCCGAGCCGGCAGATGCGCAATGGCAGTCCATGCGCATTGCGAAGTGGACGTTGCCGGCGTCCGATGCGGGCCGTGTGCCGGCTGCAGGCGTATCGGGCGCCAGCATGCGGTTCGCTGCGGATGCGTTCCTGCGGCGGGCTGACGGCGAAGGTGTGGCGTGGGGGCGTGTGCAGGGGCTTGGAAAGACGGGCGGGGCGGCGGTCGCCATACTTCGGTCCGACGCGGCGCACGCTGCCGAGGCAAATGCGCGGCTGGAATATGAGGCCGATTTGCCTGCGGGCGAAGTCGAGGTGCGCATTCACATGTTGCCGACGTTTCCAGCTGCTGGACAGATGCGTGTTGGCGTGGCGATGGATGGGCAGCAGCCGCAATTTGTTGGCGTCGAGGCGCCCGATGGCGGCGCGGCGTGGACGCAGGGGGTGCTCAATAATGACCGTGTCGCCAGCGTGAAGCTGCACATCGCCGCGGCGGGGCGGCATACCATCAGCGTATGTGGTGCCGATGTGGGGCTGGTGATCGATAGCCTGGAATTTGTCCCGGCGCGTAATGACGCGCATGGGCCAGAAAGGTGAGCGCGGAAGGCGCTGTCGCCAGCGTTGACGCGGTAAGTGATTGGCTGCGGAGCGGCGGTCAGGCGGCGGTCAGGCGGCGCCGCCCGGCGGGCCGCTTCCGGGACCGCCAACGGGACCACCGGGACCACGGCCGGCGCGGGGCGCGCGTCCGCTGCCGGCGGCGTTGCTGCCGAAGCGGTAGGAGAGGCCGAAGTAGATCAGGCGGCCGTCGGAGCGGCGGGAGATGGTTTCGTCGAGGATGCTGGTTTGCGTGACGGTTTCAATGCGGTTCTGGTCGAACAGATCGGTCACGTTCAGCACCATGTTCAGGGCTGGCGTCAGCGTATGGCGCAGAGTGAAGTTCACCGTCGAATTGGGCTTGCGGTAGCCCTGGCCGGACAGTGTGCGTCCCTGTGCCTGCAGCGTGACCTGCATCAGGTCTGCATCGGCTACCTGATAATTGACGCGCAATTTGCCGCTCAGCGAAGAAGCAGTGCGCTGCACCAGCGAGCCATCCTGATCGAGGAAGCGGTTTTCGCGCTGCGACAGGTTGCTGCTGAAGTTTAGCGAAAGCCCCGGCATGACCTTGCCGCTCATGGTGAATTCCAGTCCGCCCGCATGGCTATTGCCGACGTTCTCGCGCGTGGTCAGCAGCACTGTATCGCTAATGAAGTATTTGCGGTCCAGGATGGAATCCGTATCGCGGCTGAAGTAGGCGCGCAGATTGGTTTCCAGCCCGGCGAGCTTGGTCTCGTAGCCCAGTTCCACGGAATCGGTCTGGGTCGGCTTCAGGCGTGGGTTGCCTGACGAGACGTTGAATTCGTCGCGGTACACCACAAACGGATTCAGATCGTTGGCCGCCGGGCGCTTGATACGATGCGCATAAGCGAAGCGGAGATTGGTTTCTTCTCCTGCCTTGTAGCTGGCGAAGAAGCTCGGAATATAGTTGATATAGCGATTGGTGGCCAGGACATTGGTCGTCAGCTGATTGATGTCCATATCCGTGTATTCGGTGCGCAGGCCGCCCAGCACGCCCCAGCGTTCGCCCAGCCTCAGCTGGTAGGATGCATACAGCGCATACACCTTCTCATTCAGCACAAAGCGGTTGCTGCGCTGAGTGTTGAGCGATTCGTATAAGGTGTATGGATCAATATTGGTGTACTGCGTATTGAAGCTGTTACGATTCCCGGAAATTTTGTAACCCAGTTTCAGCAAACCCTCATCATCGGGACGTTCGTAATCGCCCGTGAAATCGGAGATGCGCGTACTGGCGTCATACGCCTGCATGCTGTGCGTGTTCACCACGCCCGGATTCATCACGGCGTAGACGTTGGTGTAGTCGCTATTGCTGTCGTTGTCGGAACCGGTCACGCGCAAGTCCAGTTTCAGACTCTCGCCGGGGATCTTGCCCTTGTGGTCCCAGCGCGCTCCCCAGCCGTAATTGCGGCTGTTGCCATCGCGCTGAGTATTGCGCACGTAGTCGCCAACGAGTGCTTCCGCTTCGTCGAAAGTGCGGTAGCGGTCCTGCGAGTGCTGGTCGTTGCTGCGGTGCTGGTAAGAGGCACTGGCGCCCAGCGTGTCGTTCTGCCCGATGTTGTAGTTGACGCTACCATTCACGCCCTTCGAATCGTTCAGCCCTTTGGCAATCGAATCCTGGGTACTGTGGCTGGTGCTGCCGTCTGCTGGATCGATGCGATCGCGGACCGCTTCGCCAACCGAGTTTCGTCCATCACGGCGGAAGTTCACGCCGCCCTGAAAGCCCCAAAGCCCTTCGTTATAGCTGCCGTTGACCGCGGCATTCTTGCGGCCGGCGATGCCCGTGTTTGCGTTGACCACGCCATAGCCGCCCGGACGGCGATTGCGGCGCATGACGAGATTGATGATTGGACCACCGCCCGCCTCGTTGCCGAACTGGGCGCCGGGGTTGTTGATCACCTCCACCGAGTCGATATCTTCGGCCGGAATAGCATTCAGCGCGGCGCCGCGGTTATCGCCCTGCAGCATGGCCGAGGGCTTGCCGTCGATGAGAATCTGCACATGGGTGCTTCCGCGCAGGGAAACCGTGCCGTCGGGATCGACGGCTACCGATGGCACGTTGTTCAGCGCATCGGCGGCCGAACCATTGGTGCTCGAAACGTCCGACTTCACATCGTAGACCTGGCGGTCGATGCGATTGGTGGGGCGTTCCGCCGATACGGTCACGCTGGCCATATCGTTATCGGCCGCAGAGGAGGAGGGCGCCGGTGGCGGCGCGGGCTTGGGCTCTTCCTTCTTTACCGTTGCTGGAACCGGCACAACGGGACCGCTGTTGGTCTGGGCTGATGCTGCGCTGGCCAGCATCAGCAGGCCAAGACCGATTTCCTTCTTCATGATTATTTTCCGGGCGCTTCGTAAAACTCTGCTTCAACGATCGACAGTACGCCGCGCGGCGCGCGATTGGCCCCCGTATCCGGCACGGCGTTCGGTTTCACCTCGGTGAGTTTCAGCGCGTCGCTGTCCACCGTGGCGCCAGTCAGTTCGACCTTGACGCTGCTGCCCTGGACGGGTTTGAGCGGCAGTGTAACGTAACCCAGGCTTTTTGGTGTGTCACCAGTCCATACTTCCTGACCGTCCACCGTGATGCGGATCGGGTAGCTGCGTTCACGCCAGCCGGACAGCTTGAAACTGGCCGCAGTCAGCGTGGCCGGGTGCTCCAGTTCATAGGAAATCCAGCGCTTGCCTGCTTCGGCGCTGCTGGTCCAGGCGGTTGTTTCGTCGTCGTCTATGGTCTTCACCGCCGCATTGTCGTTGCTGCCTGCGGACGTGCTCGCGATGCCGACGGATACGCGCGAAACACGGTAGGACGATCCGGCTGGTGTCGGCCCGCGTTTCAGGTATGCCGGCAGGCCATCCGCCGCCGATGTCGGTGCTAGCCCGCCGTTCTGCGACACAGCGTGCGAACGCAGCGTGACGGTCGCAGGCTGCAGGCCCTCGGCGGTAGCGCGCAGCGTGATTTCCCCTGCCTGCGCGGTGCTGCGAACAAGAACGCGATTCACGCCGCCTTCGACTGGCAGGGTGGTGGCGAGGATGTAATTATCGGGACCTTGTGCGATGCCGCCACGCCATTCCGCCGGACCTTCCAGCTTGAAGTTGACCATATTGAGCGCGATCGGATTGCGCTGGCCTTTGGCATCGACTGCTTCGACTTCGAACAGCGCCAGATCGGCGCCGTCGGCGCGCAAGCCGGAGGAGGCGGTAATGGCCTTCAGGCGCAGTGCAACGGGCTCTCCGGCAGTGCGCAGCGAGGTTTCGGTGACTGCTTTGCCGCTCGCATCGTAGCCGATGGCCTTCAGCTCGCCGGGCTCGTATGCCACGTCGGCGAAGGTATACAGGAAGCCAGCGCTCTGTGTACCCCGGCCCAGCGAGCGGCCATTGATGCGCAGTTCCACCGAGCTGGCGCTGGAGACGACGTTGATCGGCTTGTGTGTACCAGCAGCGTAATTCCAGTGGCCGATAATGTGGATGCGGGGCTGGTCCACATCCACCCAGCCGTCCCACATCACCTGATGGGCAAAGTAGCCGTCCTTCGGAATGCGCATGGCGTCCACTTCGCCGCTGCGGCGGTAGTTTTCAGCGCCGCGATGGTGGGTGTTCGAGTCGGAGAAGATGATGTTGACGCCGCCGCTGCTGACACGGCGCCCGGTGCCGGGACGTTCGGCGTAGTAGTCGTACCAGCGCAGCACGTCTTCGATGGCCTGCGTATCCTGGTTGCGGTTGTACGCGCTCGCATCCTGCCCCTTGTGCTGAGGGCCGTCGCCATTCTTGTGGAAAGGAGGGGAGAATTCGTCCCAGTTTTTGCGCAGTGCTTCGTCGCGCGAATATTCCATGGCCCAGAAAGGCTGGCGCGCGCTCTTGTTCACGTACAGCATTTCGCCGCCGTATTCGTTGAAACGGCTGCTCAGCATGTCGCGGCTGCCGGACGCGCGCCCGCCATGCGGATCGAACTGGTCGCGCAGTGCTTTCATCTCCTGCATGTGTTCATCCGAGATGCCGCGATTGCCGGATTCGTAGAACAGGATGCTGGGGCTATTGCGGTTGTAGATGATGGCGTCGCGCATGACGGCAATGCGCTGCTCCCAGCGGCGGCCCGTTACGTCAGCTTCGGAGTCTCCGGCCGGCATGGCTTCCATGATGCCGAGGCGGTCGAAAGACTCGACGTCCTGCTTCCATGGCGTGATGTGCATCCAGCGCACCAGATTGCCGTTGCCTTCCACAATCAGCCGGTTGCTGTAGTCGCTGAGCCATGGTGGTACGGACATGCCGATAGCGGGCCATTCGTTGGACGTGCGCTGCGCATAGCCGTGCACCTGGATCACGCGGTCGTTCAGCTTGACCATGCCGTTGTCGAATTCCGTTTTGCGGAAGCCGGTGCGGGTGCGGACGGTGTCCACCGCTTTGCCGTCGATTTTCAGCGTGGTGTCGACGTCATAGAGATAGCCGTAGCCCCAGCTCCAGAAATTCAGCTTGTCGACATGGCTGCTGGCTGCGATTGTGCCGGTAGCGCCTGCGGCCAGGGTCTGTTTGGGCCCCGTGAATGTGGCCACGTTCTTGCCTTCGCGGTCGCGGATCTGCACCTCGTAACTGAAAGTGCGCGGCTGGGCGTATTCGTTCCTGACTTGCGATTCGGCGTGGATGGTGGCAGTGCGCGATGCGATGTCGATGCCTTTGGCGTAGACGTAGATGCCGGTTGTACCGAGCGAGGAATACAGGGGCAGGGTCTGATACAGCTTGCCGGTGAGGTGCAGGCGCACGTTTTTCGGGATGCCGCCGTAGTTGGCGTTGAAGTTTTTGTCCGACCACTGGAAACGCTGGCCGGTGGCTTTCTCGTGATAGTCCCAGGCATTGTCGGTGCGGACGGCGATGACGTTGTCGCCGGCTTTGGCTGCATTGCTGATGTCCACACCGAATGCGTTGATGCCGTTTTCGCTCAGGATCAGCGATTTGCCGTTGACGAAAACTTCGCCAGCCTGCCGCACGCCCTCGAATTCGAGAAGGACTTTGCCGTTCAATGCTCCGGCGGGCAGGCGGAAATGCTTGCGATACCAGGCGATGCCGGTGCTGAGGTCTGCGATATCTTTCTTGAACGCGTCATCCTCATTCCAGGCACGGGGCAGGGTGACGGGCTTCCACGCTGAGTCGTCGAAGCCGGGCTGGCTGGCCCCGGCCGGGTCGCCGACGAACAGGCGCCAGCCAGGGTTGAAGTCGTAGGCGGCGCGCTGCGCGGGGGCTGCGTGTGCAGCGGTGGCGCAGGCGGCGAACAGCGCTGCGGCAGGGAGGTAGTAAAGGTTCATGGTCATTTGAGTACGGTTGGCAGCAGCGCTTCCAGTTCGGCCGCCCAGGTGGCGTAGCCTTCTCCCGTCAAATGCAGCTTGTCGCGGCTCAGGCCTTTCCAGTTATCGCCTTCGGGCGTGAATTTCGATGCGAGGTCGAGATAGAACACTTTTCTGTTGTCGGCCAGCGGTGTAAGCAGCTTGTTTGTTGCCGCCATTTTCTCGGTTGCACGGGCGTTGGGAAGGATGCTGCACAGGACGACCTTCACACCGGGGAATTTGCTTTGTGTGGCGGCTACCACCGCGCTCACACCGGCGGCAATTTCTTCCGGCGTCTCGCTGGTGTTGTTGGTGCCGATCATGATTACCGCGACTTTCGGCTTCAGGAAGGAAAGGTCGAAATGCTGCAGGCGCCACAGCACGTGCTGGGTTCTGTCTGCGCCCAGGCCGAAGTCGAAGGCGCGCTCTTCGAATTTCTGCTTCCATACTTCGGTGCCTGCGCCCCAGCGCCATTGTTCGGTGATCGAGTCGCCAATGAAGATGAGGTCTGCCGTTTTGCCCTGGCGCGCAGCCAGATAGTCGGCGAAGTAGGTCTGGTAATTCAGGTGCGAATCGTAGTTCTGCGAGCTGGGCGTGGTGGACACCGGTCCCGAAGATTGCAGGCGCGCGACGGTGGCGTTGGACGCGGCGAACACGGTGCCATGGCGCATGCGCTGGGCCGTGCCTTCGTCCGGAAAGTGCATCTTGTCGCTGACGTTTTCCCAGCTGACCAGATCACGCGAGCGCATGGCGCCATAGTGCTTGTCCTTGTAGGCGTCGAAGTAGATCAGGTATGCATTGCCTGCTTTGATTGCAGTCGGTCCTTCGGCCCATACGCCTTGCGGTGTAAAGGGCTTGCCCAACTTGCCGAAGGGGCCTTGCAGGTCGGGCGCGTTGGCCAGTTGCAGGTATTTGTGGGCCGGAACACGAGTTTCGTCTTTGACGAGCAGATAGTTGTGGCCATCCGCGCGCAGGAAGGTGGCGTCGATGACGCTGAAGCCGGGATCGTAGAACAGCTTTGTCGGCGCGAAGCTGACGAAGTCTTTCGTGGTCGTGTAGTAGATGCGGTGGTTGTATTTGCCTTCAGGCGAGTCTTTCGGCGTTGGATATTTGCCTTCGATGGTGGAGGACCAGAAGATCAGGAATTCGCCGCGCTTTTCGTCGTAAGCGACTTCGGGCGCCCAGGCATTCAGCACGCCTTTTTCCTGCGCCATCACGGGCAGTTCCTGCTGCGCGGACCAGTTGATCAGGTCTTTCGAAGATGCGTAGCCGATGCCGCTATCGTTCCAGCCGGAAGTCCAGACCATGTGCCAGATGCCGTCCGGGCCGCGCACGATGCAGGGATCGCGCATCAATCTGGATTTGCCGACTTGCGGCGTCAGGAAGCTGCGGCCGTTGGCGACTTTGTCCCAGTGGTAGGCGTCGGTGCTGGTGGCGAAGTGCAGGCCGTCTTCTCCGTTGCCGGTGAAGTAGGCGAACAGCCAGGCTTCTGCTGCGTTGGCGTCGTCACCCAGCGGTCGTTGCGTGGTGGCGTTGGGACTGGCGGGAACGGCGAATTTTTCTGCGAGATCGGGATGTCCCGGATCTAGTGCCGGAACGCTGTCGTCGATATAGCGTGCAACCGGCAGCCCGGCTTCGCGGATGCCCTTGATGACCAGCTTGGCCAACTCGTAGCTGCCGTAGCTGTTGTGATGGGTGTTGTCGATCTTTCCGGGTGAAGGTTCGGCGAAGGCGAGCTTGGAACGTTCAGGTCCGAGCGCTTCGTAGAACGGTTTGCTCATGGCGTTCAGATCGATGAACGGGATATGCAGTTCGTCGGCCGATTGGTGCGCGGCGGTGGCGTAGTCAATCAGTGAGGGAACGATCTTGCCGTTGGCGTCGAAGGCGCGCCGTTCCATGGACGAGACGATGACGGGGATGCCGCCCCGCACGCGGATTTGTTCGGCGTGGACGCGGATTTCGTTTTTGTAGGTCGTGAACGGGCCGCCTTTGCCTTCCTTGATTTGCTTCTGGTCGTTGTGGCCGAATTGCATGAGCACCGTGTCGCCGGTCTGCAGCAGGCTGAGGATCTTGTTCAGGCGCAGGCGGTTGATGGAGTCGCGGTAGGTTTCGCCGGACTCGCCGTGATTGGCCACGGCCACGCCTGGCTTGAAGAAGCGGGGCAGCATCTGGCCCCAGCTGTTGTAGGGTTCCTGTGGCTGGTCACAGACGGTGGAGTCGCCGAGCAGGTAGATCGTTGGCACGTGCGCGGGCTTGATGTCGATGGATTGCACCGACGGGTTGTTGCCATTGAATTCGAGCGTCAGGCGATTGTCCCAGGCCCAGGCTTCCTGCACGGTTTCGCGCGGGGCTTTCAGTTTGACTTCGCCTGAGGGGATGTTGTTGGTTGCGGTGATATGCGGGGTACGGATGTTGACCGTAAATGTGCGTGTCAGCGTTTGGCCTGCTGCGGTCTGGACGTTTTCCAGCATCAGCCGGCGCAGCTCGGCCTTCACTGTCGTTGTCGCTGCGACAGGGCCTCCGAGTTTTACCGTTACTTCGTAGTTGCCTTCGGGGAGGTCGGCAGAGAAGTAGAATGGCTTGCCGTCATGCGGGGCGGCGCCGGGTTCGAATCCGAATCCGCGGTCGGTGGTGTAAGTCATGCTCGGCAGAACGGCTGTGCGGCCTGCCGCTGCATGGCCAGTGGCGGCCGAGACGAGGTCAAAGTGCCAGGTGTCCGTCACCGGCGCCGCATACGCACTCGCAGCGCTCATGACGGCCAGGAAGGCGATCGCACCACGCCACGGGAACCGCGCCGCGCTGCTCCGGGCGGCCAGGTTGGCGCTTGCACCTGGCGGTGCGGACGACGCTGCCATGCATGCGGTGCGAAGGACGGCTGGGATGTCGATCGCGCGAAGCGACGCGAATCGCGCTGCGGTGCGGGTGACATGCGGCGCGTGGGCGGCCGTGGCGGCTGCGGTCGGTGGGGCGATGGCGGCGCTGGCCATACTGGGCGCGTCGCGGTGGGGCGGGTGGGGCACGGCGGCTGAGACGCGGCGGAGTGTCATGGCTTCTTCCCTGTGGGGATGTTGATGCTGGCGTCGGCGATGCCGGGGGCGGCGGCTTTGAGGGTGATGGCGCCGCCGGCGGCGCTGGCTTTGACGATGGCGAGGCAGCGACCGTATTGCGGCTTGCACTGCGTGGACTGGTAGGCCTCGTGGCTGGTGTTGTTGCCGCTGTCGACGGCGGCCAGCACGCCGGGGCCGTTGATGCTGAAGGTGATAGGTGCGGTGGCGTTCGGGTTCGGGATGCCGTTGGCGTCGACCACTTGCGCCCAGACGAAGGCGGCATCGTCGAAGTCCGGCGTCAACGCTGGTCGGCTGGAGGACAGTGCGATGCGCGCCGGAGCGCCGGCGGTTTTCAGCTCGTCGACCGCCACTTCCTTGCCGCTGTTGCGGGCCACCGCGCGCAAGGTGCCGGGAGCGAAAGTGACGTCCCAGCCGCGCGGGCTGTCGTTCTTTGGCTTGGGCTTGGCGCCGAGCGAAGTCCCATTCAGGAACAGTTCCACTTCGTCGGCATTGCTGTACACCTCCACCTTGGCGTCGTCGTAGGTCTGCATGTCGGTCGGCGTCCAGTCGGCGCGCCAGCTGCCGACGCCGCCGTTGTCCTGCTTGCGGACGATGTGCACGACCGGCTTCAACGACCACCAGCTCTGGCGCTGATAGCCGCGCGGCTTCCAGTTGCCGGCGCGGTCGAACAGGCCCTGGTCGTACGTAGTCATTGGCCAATCAGCCTCGCCCAGATAATCGAAGCCAACCCAGATGAACTGCCCGGACATGAAGGCGTTATCGCGCAAGGCCAGCCAGGCCGACAGCGCGTGATTGTTCTCGGTGCCGAGCACCTTGCGCTTCGGATTGGCCTTGTGCGCCGCCACTAGTTCGTTTTCGCGGTAGTTCTGGCCGACGATATCCATCATGTCGGCAAAGCCGTTCTCATACACCTTGGACAATCCAGGGCGGAACAGTGCCATGGTCACGGGCCGCGTCGGGTCCAGCTGATGCGCCAGATCCTGCTGCTGCTTGTATTTGCGGAAGCCTTCAGGATTATTCAGATTGTCATGAATCTCATTGCCGACGCTGTATAAAATCACGCTCGGATGATTGCGGTCGCGCAGGATTATGGCGCGCGTGTCGGCTTCCCACCAATCGGTGAACAGGCGGTTGTAGCCTTGCTCGGCATGCTGTTTGGCCTCGTTCCAGGTGTCGAAGTTTTCGTCCATGACCAGGAAGCCCATCTGGTCGGCGAGGTCGAGGAATTCCGGTGCGACCGGATTGTGGGCAGTGCGGATGGCGTTCACGCCCATTTCGCGCAGCAGCTCGAAACGGCGGCGCCACGCATCCAGCGGCACGGCAGCACCCAGCGCGCCTGCGTCGTGGTGCAGACAGACGCCTTTGATCTTGAGGTTCACGCCGTTCAGCCAGAAGCCCGTGTCGGCATCGAACTTGAAATCGCGGATGCCGAAGGTCGTGGTCTGCTCGTCCAGTACGGTGCTGCCCTGGCGCAGCGTGGCCACGGCGCGGTACAGCGCAGGCGTTTCGATGGACCAGCGCTGCGGCGCAGCCACCGCGATGTCCTGCGCCATGACGGCAGACTGTCCGGCGCCGATGGCTTGGCGCGATTCGGAAGTCTGTACTGCTTTGCCGCTCGGGTCGTAGATCGTGACCTGCAGCGTGTACTCGCCGCCCGCACCTGATTTGTTGCGCACGTCCGATTGCAGATGCACACGCGCGCTATCGGCGGATAGTTCCGGCGTGGTGACGAACACGCCGCCTTCGCCGAACTGCACGGCCTCGGTGCTGACCAGGCGCACGTGGCGATAAATGCCGGAGCCGGTGTAGTAGCGCGATGCCGGCTGCACTGAGTTGTCCGCGCGAACGGCAATCGTATTCACCTGGCCCTTGCCGAACTTGAGATTGCCGGTGAGGTCGTAGCTGAAGCTGCTGTAGCCGTAAGGGCGCTTGCCCAGCAGCTTACCGTTGATCCAGACTTCGCTGTTGGCCATCACACCGTCGAATTCGATGCGCACGCGGCGCTTGGCATCGGTGGCAGGCAGCGTGAATTGCTTGCGATACCAGCCCACGCCCGCAGGCAGATAGCCGCCGCCGCGGCCGACGGGACTGGCCTGATCGTACGGACCTTCGATGCTCCAGTCATGCGGCACGGAGAGCTTGCGCCACCTGGCGTCGTTGAAGCCTGGTTGTTCGGCGCCTTTCGCTTCAGCTTTGAGGAAGCGCCAGTCGGCGTCGAAGTTCAAGGTCTGGCGGCCGTCGGCCAGGGCGTGGGAAGAGAAGACGGCAGCCAGCAGGGCCGCAAGCAGTCTGGTTTTCATCGTTTATTGGCTGGACAGGTTGATCTTCAAAGGCAAGCGGACACGCGCGGTTTCGGCGGCGATGTATTTGTCCCACTCCGCTTTGCTGGCGAACTCCCCGCCGCGCGTCCACGCGGCGCCAACGTAGTAGCGCAGTGCTTTGCCGGATACGACCGGCGCGGTGATCAGCTCATTCAGCGAATCATCCGCATAGCCTGATGCCGTCGGCAAAATCACGGCGACGCCAAAGGCGCCGTTACTCTTCTGCTCCACCCACTGACTTAGGGAGCCGGCTGCGCGGCCGGGCGTGACGACAGGCGACTGGCCTTTGTCGGTCGGGTCCTTGTTCAGGCCCACGGCGGCGGTCAGCTGCGCGGGGCCGCTGAAGGTAAAGGTGCTGTCGATCTGGTCGAGATAGTGGCCGGCATCGACAGTGAAACGTTTAACCTCGGAGACGCGAAAACCGCCTGCATCCCAGCCTTCGTACGACAGCTCGAAGATGGCGCGCACCGGACCATTGGCCAGCACCTTCCAGGCAGCGTAGTTGCGGCCTGTGTAAAGCTGCTTGCCATCCCAGATGCCGACACCACCGGCGCCGCGCGAACGGCCCACGTTGTACATGTCCATGCCTTCACCCTCGTCCTTGTGATAATGGTCATGGCCCTTGTTGTACCAGCGGTCGACGATGGGATAGTCCACGCGCTTGAACCAGATATCGAGGCCGCTGGTGACCAGCACCTCCTTGCCGCTGCCCGGCGCGGCGGGAGCGGCGAGGGCAGGGCCGTAGGTACGGTGGCCGACCTTGTCGTTCTCCCATGCGAAATCGTCCAGGCGCTCCGGCACGTAGCGGGCGAACACTTTGGACGGGAAGGGCGGCGTCAGCGCATCGCTCTTTTCGACGGTGAAGGTGGCGCTGTGCTCACCGGCCGCGAAGTCGTGCTGGAAAATCAGCTCGCCGTAAGCGATGCCTTTGCCCTGGGGGTCTTTCGCCTCCGGCAGTACGTTAGTGACTTGATAAGGCAACGGCTTGCCCGCCGCGTCGCGCACGACGATGTGCTGGAGCATGGCGCCGGGCAGGGCACGGTTCACCTCCGCCCAGGGCACGGTGATGGTTTCGGCAGGACGGGCCTGCGCAAGGTCATGACTGGCGGTGATGGTCAAACGATCAGCAGCTTGAGCGCTGCCGATGGCCGCGAGGGCGAGGAAGATGGCTTTCATCCGGTTGTCTCTTTGTTGTAATCATAGAAGCGTTTCGAGTATTGAATTTCATGCATGGACAGTCAACGGAGAAGCATGCATTAATCATGTAAATGAGCAGAAACACGCCCCGGACAGCTGCCTGTATAATATGCAGCCCAATCGTGGGACATTGGAGTCTTAAGTGAAATCAATTCTCTTTGCGGCCAGCCTGGCCATCGGTACTGCGGCCTGGGCCGCTCCCGCAGCACAGAAAGCACCCGCGGCGCCCGTAGCGCCAGTCGCTGTGCAGACGCGTGACGTGCCGGTCAACCAGTTCATGCAGGGCCGCCTGCCGCTGCCGATCGCGCTGAATATTCCAGTGCCGGCGGAGTACGAGCAGTCCAAAGTGAAGAGAATCGGCTACTCCTTCTGGATGCGCCCGGCCGATGCCGCAACGGCCACCGCCGAGAACCTGCCGAACCGTAATGGCTATATGTATGGTTCGACCGCGACCAATGTCACGTATGACGCGCGCCACCATGTTTTCTATGGCATCGACGATCCGGGTTCGATCAACAAGCTGAAGACGGCGGCCACCAATATCGACGTCAAACAGTTCAAGGATGCCAAAAATCCGGCTGTGATGCTGTCCATGACCAGCGGCACCACGGGCCAGCGCGCCTACTTCATGTATATGGCGACCGGCGTGAAGAACGATGTCTTCTTCCTGTCCTTCCGCGCCCCGGACGGCCGCCCGGATATCGGCGAAGCCGTATGGGCCAAGCTGGCCGCCGCCATTAAATAAGCAAGAACGCATTACTCAGCATGACCGACAATAGCATCGCCCCAACCGGCCGCAAAATCAGCGTTGCCCCCATGATGGACTGGACGGACCGTCACTGCCGTCACTTCCACCGCATCATCTCCCAGCACACCTGGCTGTACACGGAGATGGTGACCACGGGCGCCCTGGTGTATGGCGATGTGGAACGCCATCTGCGCTTCAATGAGGAAGAGCATCCCGTTGCCTTGCAGCTGGGCGGCTCCGATCCCGCCGATCTGGCCACCAGCGCCAGGCTGGGCGAGAAGTGGGGCTATGACGAGATCAATCTGAATTGCGGCTGCCCGTCCGAGCGCGTGCAGAAGGGCGCTTTCGGCGCCTGCCTGATGTCCGAACCGGAGCTGGTGCGCGATTGCGTGAAGGCCATGAAGGATGCGGTGGACATCGACGTCACCGTCAAGCACCGCATCGGCATCGACTATGAAGAGAGCTACGATTTCGTGCGCGACTTCGTGGGCACAGTGGCGGAAGCCGGCTGCACGACGTTCATCGTCCACGCCCGCAATGCGATCCTGAAAGGCCTGTCGCCCAAGGAGAACCGCGAGATCCCGCCGCTCAAATATGAATACGCCTATCAATTGAAGAAGGATTTCCCGCAATTCGAAATCCTGATCAATGGGGGCATCAAGACTGTCGAGGAAATCGACGAGCACTTGCAATACGTGGACGGCGTGATGCTGGGCCGCGAGGCGTACCACAATCCTTATCTGATGGCGTCCTTCGACCAGCGCTACTACGACAGCAGCGCCCCGCAGAAATCGCGGGAAGAAGTGCTGCGCGCCATGATTCCTTATATTGCTGCGCAACTGGCAGCCGATGGCCCCAAGGGCTTAAAGCTGAACAGTATTACCCGTCACATGCTGGGCCTGCTGGCCGGCATGCCGGGCGCACGCCAATTCCGGCAGACTTTGTCGGATTCCAGAAAGCTCGCCGCCGGCGATCCACAGCTGTTGCTGGAAGCCCTCAACCGGACCCCGCTTGCCGCTTGAGTTCAGAAGTTCATTCGGTGCAACACTATTTGCACCGAAGAAATAATGTTTGCGTAGTTTTTAAGCAGATTCTGCTTGCCTTGCGGCAAGACACGCAATTATAATTTCTTGATATCCACATAACTTCAACCGTTTAACAATGTGTTTTGCGGTCGAAATACGACAGGTTTCTGCTCTTGGCGAATGCTTCTTTTGCATTCGCAGTCATTGTTTGCTACTGTGGATACTTGCGTAGCAGCAAGGGTCAGTGGGTGCAGACAACATCGCATCCCTGTTCAATCTACAACGTTTGCCATTAATAAATAAAGAGCCGAAATGAATTTGAGCAAAATGAAAGTGGGGACTCGTCTGGGTCTTGGATTTGCACTGGTACTGGCGTTCCTGGTAGCAGTCACTGTCGTGGGTATCTTCCGGATGGCTCAGATCCAGGACCGCCTGGATCACGTTGTGAGTGTGAACTCGGTTGCTACCCGCCTGGTGGTCGATATGCGCAACAACGTTGCGGACCGCATCACCTCCCTGCGTATTCTGACCCTGATGACCGATGCCGGCGATATGGAGCCGGAAATGAATCGCATCAAGGAACAGACCAAGAAGTACGAAGAAGCCAGCAAGAAGCTGAGCGCCCTGTACGCAGCCAACGCCACTCCTGAAGAGAAGGCGCTGCTGGCACAGGTGAAAGAACATGAAGGCGTGGCCATGCCGGCTATCGCCAAGGCCTCCGAACTGTGGCTGGCTAACGATGCTGTTTCCGCTACCAAGATCCTGATCAAGGAAATCCGTCCTGCGCAGAAGAAGTGGATGGACTCCCTGGACCAGCTGGCCAGCCTGGAAGACAAGCTGAACGAACAAGTGAAGACCGACGCCGCTGCCGGTTTCGCCAGCGCCCGTCTGTTCATGATCGGCATGGGCGCCCTGGCGGTGATCCTGTCCGTGACCGCTGCATGGGTTATCACCCGCGGCCTGCTGAAGCAACTGGGTGGCGAGCCTGACTACACCGCGGCCATCGCCGGCTCCATCGCTAACGGCGACCTGTCTGTGCATATCGACACCGCTTCGAATGACAAGGATTCGCTGCTGGTCGAAATGAAGGAAATGCGTAACAGCCTGGTGGGCATCGTTGGCCAGGTGCGCACCGGTACCGAAACCATCGGCACCGCGTCCCGCGAAATCGCTGCCGGTAACATCGACCTGTCGTCCCGTACCGAACTGCAGGCTTCTTCGCTGGAGAAGACCGCTTCCGCGATGGAAGAACTGACCTCCACCGTGAAGCAGAACGCCGACAACGCACGTGAAGCCAACCAGCTGGCGGCTTCCGCGTCCGAAGTAGCACGCAAGGGCGGCACCGTGGTGTCGCAAGTGGTTGAGACCATGACCTCGATCAACGAGTCCGCCAACAAGATCGTGGACATCATCGGCGTGATCGATGGTATCGCCTTCCAGACCAACATCCTGGCACTGAACGCTGCGGTTGAAGCGGCACGTGCCGGTGAACAGGGCCGCGGCTTCGCCGTGGTGGCATCCGAAGTGCGTAACCTGGCGCAGCGTTCCGCTAACGCCGCCAAGGAAATCAAGTCCCTGATCGGTGACTCGGTTGAGAAAGTGGAGCGCGGTTCGAAGCTGGTGGGCCAGGCTGGTGTGACCATGGACGAAGTGGTGGCTTCCGTACGCCGCGTGACCGACATCATGGGCGAAATCGCCAACGCCTCGCAGGAACAGAGCGCAGGTATCGAGCAGGTGAACATGTCCATCATCGAGATGGATTCCATGACCCAGCAGAACGCTGCGCTGGTGGAAGAATCCGCAGCCGCCGCACAGGCACTGCAAGACCAGGCGACCGAGCTGGCACGCGTTGTATCGATCTTCAAACTGGAAATCGGTGAAGAGCGCGCAATGGCTCCGGTGGTTGCCGCAGTTCCGTCCACCAAGCACGCTGTGGCCGTGGTGCCGAAGGCGCCGCGTCCAGCACCTAAGAAGAAGCCAGCTGCTGCTGCCGCACCTGCAGCGTCGGCCTCCGCCTCTTCTGCCGCATCGAAGAAAGTCGTCGCCGCAACCAGCAGCGACGAGTGGGAAGAATTCTGATCTGAGCTGTACCCGCCGCCGGGCCTCGCCGCGCGGCGGCTTTAATAACAAGTTTTTTAATTATCGCTTTTTGGGAATTTGTATGAACAAGCATCTGATTGGTTTTATCGCCGCCTCCGTCCTGTCTACCGCCGCTTTCGCTGGCGAGACCCCAGCCGTATTCGACGCCAAGAACTGCAAGGCTGAATACCCGAAGGCCTCCCTGCTGAACGAAGAACAGGGCACCGTGTCCATGTCTTTCCTGATCTCCGCCGGCGGCGAAGTAGTGGATTCCAAGATCGAAAAGTCGTCCGGCTTCAAGAACCTGGACAAGGCCGCCATCAAGGCAATCAGCGCTTGCAAATTCAAGCCGGGCACCAAGGACGGCGCTGTAGCGCAGACCTGGACGCGTGTTGACTACGCGTGGGCCCTGTAATCCGAACGTAAAGTTTTCAAAACTTTTTAGGGGAACGAGATGTCTACGAAGCTTAGTGTTGTTGCAGCAGCTCTGTTTATGAGTGCATCGGCCGCTTTCGCTGCCGAAGTTCCAGCCTCCTTCGACGCCAAGACTTGCAAGGCGGATTATCCGAAGGCCTCCCTGATGAATGAAGAGCAGGGTACTGTGTCCATGTCTTTCCTGGTCTCCCCTGGTGGCGACGTGAAGGATTCCAAAGTGGACAAATCTTCCGGCTTCAAGAACCTGGACAAGGCCGCGATCAAAGCGATCAGTGCCTGCAAGTTCAAGCCTGGCACGAAGGACGGCGCTCCGGCCGAAACCTGGACCAAAGTGGATTACGCCTGGAAACTGGACTGAACTCGTCCCCAAAACCAAGAAAAACCGGCTCACAAGGCCGGTTTTTTTTCGCGCCAGAGAGTCCCGGCTTCTGTTAATCTGCAACTATTGTTTGCTCGGGTAACATAAATGAGAGTTTTGGTCTTCCTTCCCATGCTTGGTGCGCTGCTGTCCGGCTGCGCCATGTTTCGCGATTCGAACGATCCCGCCAAGGATAAGCAGTATGTGGTGGTGGTCAATTCGCTGACCTGGGTTAATCCTGTGTCCGGCAAGAAGGATGGCACCCGCACGGCCTGGCCGCTGGTGCAGCTGGCCAATAATGAGGAAGTATTCCCGCTGGCCCAGATCAAACATTGTCCCGAGAACCTGCCCTGCGCCTGGGGTGTGCTGAGCGCGGCGCGCAATATCACCCGCTACGCTTATGCACCGGGCGGCGTTACGCTCGATATCGGCCTGGACGTGGACGTGCACCGCCGCCAGCAGGACCGCCGCCGCAATTTCCACACCTCGCTGGCGGTGCCGTCCGATGTGCCGGCCCTGAGCTACCAGAAATCCCAGCTGCAGACGATCGCCCTGCCTTACGGCAAGGTGTACCGGGTGGATCTGGAATACGGCATTAGCTATGCGATTTGCGCCCAGCGCATGAGCGCCGAAGGCCGGCCGGTCGACAAATGCGATATTCCATATATCTAGAGTTTTCCCGCTGTAAGGAGTTGTAAATCCGAGGCAGGCGCTGTCCGAATTCCCTATAGTATTCAATGGGAAGGAGATTTTTATGAAGACCTTATTTATCCTGCCGATCGCCGCGCTGATCCTGGCAGGCTGCGCGGAACCTGGACCGCGCTATGCAACGCGCAACGTCGATCCTTATCAATGGCATACCGTGTCGGTCACGCCGGTGCAGCCTGGCACCGTGGCGTCGCAGCAGGGCCGTGTCGAGTACACGACTGAAGCTGCGCCGGCCTATGTGCAGCAGCCGACGTATGTCCAGCAGCCAGCTTATGTGGCGGACCCGGTTTATGTGCCGGCGCCATACTACTATGCACCTGCACCAGCGTATTACTACCCGCCGGTGACGCTTGGCCTGGACTTCGTGTGGTTTGGCGGCGGTGGACACCGCGGCGGCTGGTGCTGCCGTGGCCGGCGCCACTAAGCCTTAGTGTGCAAAGAACAGCGGAATGTGTCCAAGCACGTCCGCTGAGCACAGCAGGAAGGTGGAAGTGGCCACCAGGCCCAGCAGCAATGCGCTGCCTGCAATGGGATGATGGGACATGATGTTCTCCTTAGTCATGTTCCCATCTTAGGCGGCTGGGCCTTGGGCGGGCATCGGTAAAAAGTCCGAGCCCGTGTAGGACAATTGCTCGTCGTTAAGTCGCGTCGCGGCTTACTTTTTTCCCCACAGAACGATAGCGCTTTCCGGCGCAGTATCCATGGCGTCCGCCAGCTCCAGCCACGCCTGGAGTTTTTCCGGCAGGCGCAGGGTGATGCCGGTGCCGTCGATATAGCCGATCTGTTCCAGATACTTGGCATCCATCTTGGCTTTGGACACGGTCGGCGCAGCCATGACCATGCGGTCGTACGCCTTGCGCGCCTTGTTTTCCCACTTGTGCAGGCCGCTTTCATCGAAGCGGTTGGCTTCGAAATACACCATCAGCGAGCCATCCGGATTGCCGAAGCCCACAATGCCGGCGCCTTTGCGAATGGTGGTCGAGTTGGGCAGGTCGAATTCTTCGGTGGGGACGAACACGGCGGCGCGGCCATCCTGGTTGGGACGGCCGACCGGCGTGTCCTTGCTATAGGTCGTAATGCTACCGACAACATTTTCCGCTGACATATGCTTAATTCCTGTTGCAAACAATATGAACATTCTAGCGGGAAATAGATGTCGTATGACAACGCTTGAAATTAATTTTGTAACTGCACCACGGTCGCCTGCAAGCCTTGCATATCGCTAGCTGCGCGGGCGGCTTCCGGCAGGGCTGCCAGCGCAAAACTGCGCACTGTCACGGGCGACAAATCGAGCTGCTTTCCGCGCAACAGGGCGATCAGGGCCTGGGCATCTTCAGGCTGATACATGAAATTGCCCATGATTTCCCAGTTGTTCAGCATCAGCGCGCCGTAGGGCAGGGCGAGTGGCACGTTCATGCTGCCCATCAGCACCAGGCGGCCGTTGCGGGCCAGGCTGTGCAGCACGGCGAGGGTGCTGTCGGCGCTGGCAGCCTGGCCGATCATATCCAGCGCCATGTGCACGCCGGCCGGCCCGGCCACTTCACGCAGCATGGCTGCATCATGCTCGACGTCGCCGGTGAGGACGGCGGCCACCACGCGGCCCTTACCCAGCGCAACCAGCGGACGCAAGGCTTCTGCGCGGCGGCCGACCGCCAGCACCTTGCCCGCGCCCATGGCCAGCGCAGCCAGTACGGCTGCCGAGCCGAAATAGCCGCTGGCGCCATTGATGGCGACCGTTTCGCCGGCCGCCAGGCGTCCGCGGCGCAGGCCGCCGAACGGCACCAGGAATTTTCCGAGGACAGCCAGGCGTTCGGCTGACATATCGCCCAGGCCATCCAGCGGCAGCACGGTGGAGGCCGGCATCTCAGCCACCTCGCGCAACGTGCCGTGCGGGAAGGTTTGCTGGAGTGGACCGCTGTCGGCGTCGATGGCGGTGAGTCCGATCAGGATGCGGGCCGGTTCCGCCACCGCATCCGGCGCCTGCCACAGCGGATGCACGGCGACGCGCTGGCCCGGCTTCAGGTGATACACGCCATCGCCGACCGCCAGCACATGGCCTACGCCGTTGGTGCCCGGCGTGAAGTCGCCCTGCGGGTAGCCGTAGGGCAGTTCGCCTTCCAGATAGGCTTCCGTGTAGCTAAGCAGAGGCACGGCGTCCATCCGCACCAGCACAGCGCCGGGGCGTGGCGTCGGCTGTTCGATGTCCTGCAGTTGCAGGGTTTTGGCTTGCTGATTGAAGATCCAGGCTTTCATGTCGTTTGCTCCGTTGAGTGGTTGGCGTTGATTGAACTTTAGCGAAGCGGGACGTATAGTTGAAATCGATTCTATCAACACGAGCTATCGATATGGTCAATATGCGTAAGGTGGACCTGAACCTGCTGCTGTCGCTGCAAGTGCTGCTGGAAGAGTGCAATGTAACGCGCGCGGCGCAGCGGCTGCATCTGGGGCAGTCCGCGCTGTCCTCGCAGCTGGCGCGCTTGCGGGAGATGTTTGGCGATCCGCTGCTGCTGGCGTCCGATACCGGCCGTGGCATGGTGCCGACGGTGCGTGCGCTGGCGCTGTTGCCCGAGCTGCGCAAGCTGCTGGTGCAGATCGAGGCGGTAGTATCCGCCGCACCGGGCTTCGATCCCATGCGGGTCGAGCGTGATTTCCGCATCGCCGCGTCGGACAATGCAGCGACCACCCTGGGTGCGGCTTTGATGGCGAAGCTGCCGGTGCTGGCCGGTCCCGGTGTGCGGCTGGCCTTCGTGCCGGCGGACGCACAACTGATCGCAGGCCAGCTGGAACGGGGAGAGGTGGACCTCCTGATCGGCTCCGAACGCATGCTGCCGCACACCATGAGGGCGCGCAAACTGGTGGATGAACATTTCGTACTGGTGCAGCGCAAAGGCCATCCACGTGGCGACCGCAAGCCGACGCTGAAGGCCTACTGCGCGCTGGAGCATGTGCTGGTGTCGACCAGCGGCGGCAGCTTTCTCGGCTACATGGACGAGCAGCTGGCGCGGCAGGGCAAGGCGCGGCGCGTGGCGCTGTCGGTGTCCAGCTTTCTGCTGGCGGCGCAACTGGTGAGCGAGAGCGATTACGTAGCCACGCTTCCCAGCAGACTCGCCGCGCGCCACGCGGACCGGCTGGACAGCTTCCCGCTGCCATTCGAAGCGGGCGGCTTCAGTTTGTCCGCCGGCTGGCATCCGCGCTATCACGCCGACCCGGCCAGCATCTGGCTGCGGCAGGCCTTGCTCAGCGTAGCCAGCGCAGGCGCGAACGCGGCGTCGGATCGAGGGTGATCACTTCCGGCGCGGCGCGCAGCAGGTCGGTCGCCACCAGTGCCCGTGTATCGCGCGCCGCAGCCAGCGCCGCATCGCTTTCCGCTACGCCCAGCCACACCAGGTGCGGACCGTCCGTGCGCACGGGCAGCTGGGGGAAGTTGTTGGCCACGTCCAGCGTCCCCAGCACACCGCATTCGCGCACACCTGCCTCGCGGTAGCGGCGGAAGCTGGGATCGGCCAGCTGCGTGAACTTGTCCATCGCGCCCGGCTTGGGTGTGCAGATGATGGCAACCGCCACGCCCTGCGCAGCACCGGACTCCTTGACTGGATCGACAGCCGGCAGCACTGGCACGCCGCGCTCGGGATGCAGGGGGCGCAGCAGCAGGACGTTATCGCTGTCCGTCATCAGACCGTTCAGCGTGGATTTGTGCTCCTTCCACACCTCGCCGTAATAGAAAGCCGAATTGACGATGGCACGGTCCTCATAGCTGCGGAAGCCGCGCAGCCAGATAAAGCCGTCCGGATTGTCGCGCTCCGCGAACTGGCCCAGCGCCATCGCGCGCAGCTGCTGGAAGGCCTCAGGGAACAAGGTTTCGAAATAGCGCGCAAACGCGGTGCGCTGGCCCGGCACGATGGTGTAGCGCCGGAATTCAATGACTGGAAAATCGCTCATGATGCCCTCGTAAGTGGAATGCGGCCAGCATACGGGAGCATGCGGACAGTTTCTGCCCTGATTGAACACGAACGTCGCGGGCTGGCGCAGCTGAACCGTGCTAGTATTGTTGGTTAATTAACTAGCCAAACCAGCAGTGAGGTGTACATGCGTTTCAACTGCAAGACGAATCATGGCGACGTACTGGCTGTCGTGAGTCATCCCGCCGACGGTGCGTCGGTCCGCATCGAATGGACGGCCAGCGCCGGACAAGGCGGCGCCCGCCAGATCGAGTATCGCTTCGCAGGGCCAATCAAAGTGCCAACCACGTCGACCGATCCGGCACGTCATATAGCGCACCGGGCGCTGTCCCACTTCAATCGCGCGGGCGGCATGGCAGTGGCCGAAATTACGCATCTGCGCATCGAAGACCTGGAACCCGACCTCTCGCTGCACCTCGACGCGCTGGCCTGACTTAGCTCATTGCGTCACTCTTGTTGCACGCAGGCTGCGCAGGGGCCAGATCACAGCATCGGCAAACCCTTTTGGTTCGTCACTGGTATCGAGTCCGGTGGGCGGGTATTCGTCGGGCTGAGGTTTGTGATAAGTGCCGAAGATGACGTCCCAGATGGTGAATATCGCCGCGAAGTTACAGTCGAAATGCTCGGGCAGGCAGGAGTGATGCACGCGGTGGTACTGCGGCGAGTTGATGATGCCCGATCCGCGGCCGAAGCCGATGCGGATATTCATGTGCAGGAAGACGTTGTAGATGCTGGCCACGGCGTACATGCCCAGAACTACGCGCGGTGTTTTGAACAGCAGGCCGATGAGCAGGTGAATGGTCACCATCTTTAAAGCCTCCTCCAGCCAGAAATGGCGGTTGGTGGTAGATGCGTTCAGCGCCGTATCGCTGTGGTGGAAGGAGTGCATGGCCCACATGGCGGGGAAGCGGTGCTGGGCTCGATGGAAAAGGTACTCCATCAGATCCGCAGCCAGTGTGTAGGCGATAAAGCTCAGGGCCAATCCCCAGCCGGAGCCGGGTAGCGCGATCCAGCCGCCGCCAGCCGCGTTGACCGCAGCGACCGTCACGATAGACACGCCAGGGGCAATCAGCGCCTGCGCCAGCATATACAGCGCCGTGTAAATCAGATTGAATGCGCTGGCCCCAGCCGGCTGTTTTTGCGCAGGCGCCAGACGCTCGATGGCCAATGCGACAATGATGATAGCCAGGAAAACCAGCACACCGACCAATGTGGATACAAAATCCATAGCCTGCGTCCTCTCTGCTCCTGGCCCATCTTATGGCGCAAGGGCGCGTGGCAACAAGCTTTTTAAGGCGCAGTGCTGCTTTTACGCGTCACGGCAGACCAACGTGGCGGTGCGTTGGCCCGAACGAGCCTGAGACGACGGGCAGCTTGGCCACGGACTGCAATTCATCGATAAAGGCAGCCGCGCCGGCAATGGGCGCGTGCGAATAGCTCGGCACCGCTGCACCAAGCTGGGCGCACAGCACCTCCTGATGCGCAAGATCGCGACAGGTTGGGAGCGTCAGCTCGCGGACCTCGCGCCCCGCGATGCCATAGCTGTGCGCCCAGTGCAGCTTTGCCCCGCGCGCGAACACGTCGAGATGGCTGGCCAGCAGGCCGTCGATTCGCTGCGCGACGGCCAGCGCGTAGCGCAGCAGCACGGCGTCCGGGTGCCCGCGCCGGAACGCGCCCTGCCAGCCACTGTCCTGGTTATGCGGCTCCGCCAATTGATCCAGGGCGCGATCCTCGGTCGGCAAGGGGCCTTGTCCGTGGCGCGTCAGGTAGCTGCGCATGGCGCCGAGATGGACGATGCGCTCGTTCAGGCCATAGGACGCCAGCACCGCGTCTGCGCTGGCAGGCCCGGTGCTGCTCCAGGTGGTGTGCGGATGAAAGCCATGCCACTCGTCGAGCAGCATGCCCTGCGCGCCTTCCATGACGACGCTGCCTGGCCGTCGCAGTTGCGCGCTGATTTGCTCCGGCTGCGCAGGACGCACCAGCGCGGTCAGGCGCTGGGCGTGCTCAAGCCACAGCCTGCCGAAGCCAGGATCATTGAGAATGCCGGCATCCTGCGGGCTCAGTGCGAGCGCGCCATCGGGCAGCGCTCCGAGCAGGTTTAAGCGCAGGGCCTCCAGCTTGTCGAGGGCTTGCGGTGCATGCAAGAGGTCTACGTAGCGGAT
Source organism: Pseudoduganella sp. RAF19 (assembly GCF_052114165.1). Taxonomy (NCBI): domain Bacteria; kingdom Pseudomonadati; phylum Pseudomonadota; class Betaproteobacteria; order Burkholderiales; family Oxalobacteraceae; genus Pseudoduganella; species Pseudoduganella sp. RAF19. Next base: position 479,706 of record NZ_JBFREF010000005.1, read on the forward strand.
CGCCTGATCCGGATGGCGCAGTGCATGGCCAACCGTTTCGCCAAAACCCACGCCGCAGCTTCCGTGCGCACCCGTGCCGCGCGCGCGTTCGCGCAAGCGCCCGGCGGCTTCGTGATAGGGCGTTGTGACCAGACAGCGCGCATCGATCAGCAGGCGGTTGAACGCATCGCTGACGCCGGCGCGTTGCAGAAAGCTCTCTTCCACCAAGAGCGCGGTCGGATGCACGACGACGGGCGCCGACAAAATGGTAGCAACGCCGGGATTGAACGTGCCTGCGCCGAACTGCGAGAAAGTGTGCTGGCGCCCATCAGGCAGCACTACGTTATGGCCAGCCTGGGCGCCGCCGTTGAAGCGCACGACCGTGTGTGCTGATTGCGCGCGGCACAGATAATCCGTGAACAGGCCTTTGCCGCAGTCGCCAAATCCAAGTCCGATGACGGACGTGACGCGGCCCTCAACCAAAGAGGCGCTTCCACCACGAGCGTTCACCGACTGCCGCTGCGGACGACGAAGTTGGCACATCTTTGGCGATCGTCGGGTCCAGCAGCGCGGCATATGGGCGCAGGGCGCGCATGATGGCCGAGATGCGCTCGGATCGAATGCCTTGGGCGGTAAGCGTGTCCGGCAAGGTGTTTAGCTTGGCGCCTTCGGTCAGGGCGACAATCGATGCCGCGACCGCGCAGGTATCGTCCGGCGACTCCATGCAAATCACATGATCGCCGAGCAGCTCGCGCCAGCGTGCCTCGCAATTGCGGCGGCGGTGCAGGTCCGGGATCAGGAAGAACAGGTGGAAAGTCTCGGACGCCGCGGCGATCACTTCCTCAATCGGCAGGTCGTGATCCAGCCGCTCGCCGACCAGCGCTTCGATCTGGTGGCGCGACACTGCAGGGTAGGGGCGTTCATCGCCAGTCAGGAACAGGTAGCCTTTCTTGCGGCGCTTGACCCAGCAATCGAGATCGGTGTGCTGGGCTGCCATGTAGAAGGCCAGCTCGTAGCTCTCTTCGCCGGAACCGCCACCGCCGCCCTCGATGAAACTCCAGGTCAGCCACTGGTCCATCAGCTCCGCCGTTGATTCGAACTGTCCGACCTGCAAGGCCGCACGGTCGGAAGTCGCGTCACCGATTGCCATGAACTGAATTTGCGGATCGGCGATGCCGCAGGCCGTCAACAGGCTCATAAAGGTTGGCAGCTCCCGGGTCGCCAGCTGGTGCGGAATATTTCCCATTGATCCGGTTACATCGAGCGCGAAGACAATGCCCAGCGAATGCGGGTGGTCGGCATTGTCGCGCGACTCGCGCATCTTGATGCCGTGTGGGTTCATCAGCGGATGGCAATTGGTCTGCTTGAACACTTCGTTGCGCGATGCGGATGCGCGATCGGCGACCAGTGCAGCGTGCGCCGCGTGGGAGTAGTTACCGTGCCCCATGGCTTCTCCAGTGATTGGTTATGGTGTTGGTTGAAAGGGTAGAAAGCGCGGTGCGCCGAAGGCCGCCGCCGCTGCTGCCGTGAGCTGCTGGTAAAGTCCTTGTGCACCCTGGGAGCGCAGCCAGCGCGTGTCGGTGCAGGCGAGGGACAGCAGTTCGGCCAGGGGCGCGGGAACGGATCGGGGCAGATCCGGTTCGTGGCCGCTGGCGCTGGACCCGGCGAGCAGGGCGCGCATGCTCCAGGCGGATTGCATCAGGTCGCGCGTCGCATCGCCGCCGCGGCTTGCGCCCGACCAGCCGATCAACAGCACGCCATGGTCGTCAGGATGCACCAGCATGTGCTCCAGGCTCACGCGGCCATGACGCCAGCCTATGCCATGCACGTGCGTCAGCACTTCCAGCACGCGCCGCCACATCCACACGACATGGCGTGGATCGAGTCCGGACGCGTAGGCGCGGTGCACTTCGGCCAGACTGCCCCAATATCCGGGAGGATGGCGTAAAGCGAGTACCGTGCTGCCTTCGCCGTCCGGCCCCAGGGCCACGGGCTCTGGCAAGCGCTGGGAAAAATAAGCGGAGCCGGTCGAGCCATCGGCCTGCAGCTGCCGCAGGATGTGATGTTCGCCTTGCAGTTTGCCTGCGTCCGCGAACTTCAGGACCACGTGCTCGCCCAGGCGGCCGCAGCGCCGCGCCAGCAGCACGCGCGATGTGGCGCCCTGATAAAGCTGGCGGATGGGAAGATAGCGGCGGCTGCCGCAGCCGATTTGCTGGCTGTCCGGTTCACCCTGGAAGCGCCGCAGGGCCTCGCGATAGCGGGCAGTGTCGACCACGTTGTCGGTACGCGTAACGGTCGCGCCACAAAAAGGGCAATCGACTGTGCGCCAGATGGCCTGGCGTGGAAGCATGCCCCCGCACTGCGGGCAATTCAATGATTGGAAGTCCACGCAACTCCTGAAAGTCGACAGTAGTACGCGTCGATTATATTTCAGGGATGCCAAATTGCAAATGTTGGCCGTGGCCGAAAGGCGGAAATGAAAAAGCCCAGCGCGAGGCTGGGCTTTTAAAATTCTTGGGGTGGCTGATGGGGCTCGAACCCACGACAACAGGAATCACAATCCTGGACTCTACCAACTGAGCTACAGCCACCACTGAAACTGCTTTCTGACACGCCATCAGCGCGACAGAGCCGGAATTATACTGGCTTGACTGGCACTTGGCAAATGCAAATGCAGGATTTCTTCAAAATTGCCCGATTTGCACCGGTTCGATCACCGGGCGCAGTCCCAGCAGGTCGGAAAATGCCTTGGCAATGGCTTCCGGACTGCCGCTGGTGTAGCAGTGCAAGTGGGCTGGCGTGCCGCCCGGGCGCTGCAAGCCGGCGCTTTCCAGAAGGCGGGCCAATTGACGTGCCACGGCGTCGCCGGTGTCGATCAGGGTCACTTCGCTGCCGCCATGCGCCGCCACGACCTGCGCAATGGCTTCGCGCACGAAAGGATAGTGGGTGCAGCCCAGAACGACGGTGTCCGCGCCTTGATCCAGCAGGGGAGACAGGAAGCCGCCCAGCATGGCCAGTGTGGCCTCGGAAGACAGCTCGCCCATTTCGATGCGCTCCACCAGACCGCCGCAAGGCTGCAGCAGGAATTCGGCTTTCGACGAAGCGGAAATCTGGTCGCGCAGGGCCAGGAATTTCTCGCCTTTCAGTGTGCTTTCGGTCGCCAGCACGGCCACCTTGCCATTGCGCGTGGCCGCGGCGCCCGGCTTCAGGCCCGGCTCCACGCCAACGATAGCCAGACCGGGATGGGCTGCGCGCATGGCTTTGATGGCCGCCACCGTGGCCGTATTGCAGGCCACGACGAGCGCCTTGGCGCCACGCGACAGCAGGAAGTCCGTGATGGCAAGCGAACGCCGCACCAGCCAGTCCTCCGTCTTTTCGCCATAGGGCGCGAAGCCGGAGTCCGCGAAGTACATCAGGTGTTCCTGCGGCAGCTGCGCGTGGATATGGCGCAGCACCGACAACCCTCCGACGCCGGAATCGAAAATGCCGACAGGTCCGTCGGCGGAGGGCAGGGGCGCGTGGTGGGACATTAAGCCGGAACAGCCGCTTTCAGCGACTCGATCTTCACCGCCCACTCTTTCGGGCCGGTGTTGTGCACGGAGGTGCCGGAGGAATCCACAGCCACGGTCACAGGCATGTCGACCACGTCGAACTCATAGATCGCTTCCATGCCCAGATCTTCGAAGCCGACCACTTTGGCGCTCTTGATCGCCTTGGACACCAAGTAGGCCGAGCCGCCAACCGCCATCAGGTAAGCCGACTTGTGCTTCTGGATCGATTCGATCGCAGCCGGGCCACGTTCGGCTTTACCGATCATGGAGATCAGGCCGGTCTTCTCCAGCATCATGTCGGTGAACTTGTCCATGCGGGTAGCGGTGGTCGGGCCGGCAGGGCCAACGACTTCGTCGCGCACCGGATCGACCGGGCCAACGTAGTAGATCACGCGGTTGGTGAAGTCCACTGGCAGCTTCTCGCCCTTGGCCAGCATGTCCTGGATGCGCTTGTGCGCTGCATCGCGGCCGGTCAGCATTTTGCCGTTCAGGAGCAGAGTCTGGCCTGGCTTCCAGGACGCCACTTCTTCCTTGGTCAGAGTGTTCAGATCAACGCGTTTGGACTTCTCGGTGTCCGGAGCCCAGGAGACATCAGGCCAGTCGGACAGCTTCGGTGGCTCGATGTATGCCGGGCCGGAACCATCCAGTACGAAGTGAGCGTGACGGGTCGCAGCGCAGTTCGGGATCATGGCGACCGGCTTGGATGCAGCGTGGGTCGGGTACATATTGATCTTCACGTCCAGCACGGTGGTCAGGCCGCCCAGGCCTTGCGCGCCGATGCCCAGAGCATTGATCTTGTCGCACAGTTCGATACGCAGTTCTTCCAGCTTGTTCTGCGGGCCGCGCTTTTTCAGCTCGTACATATCGATGTCTTCCATCAGCGACTCTTTTGCCATCAGCATCGCTTTCTCGGCGGAGCCGCCGATACCGATACCCAGCATGCCTGGCGGGCACCAGCCGGCGCCCATCAGCGGCACGGTCTTCAATACCCAGTCCACCAGCGAGTCGGACGGATTCAGCATCACGAACTTGGTCTTGTTCTCGGAGCCGCCGCCTTTGGCAGCAACGCTCACGTCAACGGTATTGCCTTCGACCAGTTCCATGTGCACCACGGCCGGGGTGTTGTCTTTGGTGTTCTTGCGCTCGAAGTGCGGGTCGGCCACGATGGAGGCGCGCAGCTTGTTGTCGGCGAAGTTGTATGCGCGGCGCACGCCTTCGTTCACGGCGTCGGTCACGGTGCCGCTGAAGCCTTCGAAGCGAACGCCCATACCGATTTTCAGGAAGACGTTGACGATACCTGTGTCCTGGCAGATCGGACGCTTGCCCTCGGCGCACATGCGCGAGTTGGTCAGGATCTGCGCGATCGCATCTTTGGCGGCCGGGCTTTGCTCGGCTTCATAAGCGCGTGCCAGGTGCTGGATGTAGTCGGCCGGGTGGTAGTAGCTGATGTACTGCAGCGCGGCTGCGACGGATTCAATCAGGTCGTCTTGCTTGATGATGGTCATGATGTTGGCTCGGTTGGCTAATTAGTGCTTCGATTCGTTTTGCGTAACTGTGGTGATGCGGTCTGTGTAGGCAATCGCCATTGCCGACAGCAGGAATACGACGTGGATGGTGGTCTGCGCAATCAATACCTTGGCATCGTAGGCCGAGGCGTTGATGAAGGTCTTCAGCAGGTGGATCGAGGAAATGCCGATGATGGCCATGGCCAGCTTGGTCTTCAGTACGGAGGCATTCACGTGCGACAGCCATTCCGGCTGGTCCGGATGGCCTTCCAGGTCCATGCGCGAGACAAAGGTTTCATAGCCGCCCACGATGACCATGATCAGCAGGTTGGAAATCATGACCACGTCAATCAGGCCCAGCACCACCAGCATGATGGTGGTTTCGGTCAGCTTGGTGGGCATGGCGGCGCCAGGAACGGCGACGGCCTGCAGAATGTGATCCAGCGCGGCTTCATTGCCCATGGCAGCGCCGATCAGGTCCTTCAGCTCGACCCAGAAATGGAAAACGTAAACGCACTGCGCCAGTATCAGGCCGAGGTACAGCGGCAGCTGCAACCAGCGGGACATGAAAATGAAAGCGGGGATGGGGCGGAGGCGTTTGCCGTTTGGATTCTGGTGTTCGGTCATCGGCTGAATTCTGGAGGGATGGTCGGAAACACCCGACATTCTACACTCCCGCATGGCTGCCTGCTCATCCGGGAAAGTGAGTAGAATTGTGTAAACGGCCAAATTGCCGGGAATGCCAAAGTGGTGTTATCCCTACTGTAAGGCCACAGTAAGCGACAATCTCTATTGTTGTTTGCAAATCATCACTAAACTGGAGACAAGCATGACGACTCAAGGCGCCGACCAGCAAGGTCCAATGGAATCCCGCATCTTTGCGCCATCCGCAGAATTCGTGAAGCAGGCCACCGTGTCCGGCATGGAGGCGTATAAAGCGCTGTGCGACGAGGCAGAGCGCGACTACGAAGGTTTCTGGGCGCGCCTGGCGCGCGAGCACGTTGAATGGAAAGAGCCATTCAAGCGCACCCTGAACGAAGACAATGCGCCGTTCTACAAATGGTTCGAAGACGGCAAGCTGAATGTGTCCTACAACTGCCTGGACCGCAATCTGAAGAACGGTAACGCCGACAAGACCGCCATCATTTTTGAAGCGGACGACGGCGCCGTCACCAAAGTCAGCTACCAGCAACTGCACGACAAGACCTGCCAGTTCGCCAACGGCCTGAAATCGCTGGGCATCAGGAAGGGCGACCGCGTCATCATTTACATGTCCATGTCGGTGGAAGGCGTGGCCGCCATGCAGGCTTGCGCACGTATCGGCGCAACGCACTCCGTTGTGTTTGGCGGCTTCTCCGCCAAGTCCCTGCAGGAGCGCATCATCGACGCGGGCGCCGTGGCCGTGATCACCGGCGACGAGCAGCTGCGCGGCGGCAAACAGCTGCCACTGAAGGCCATCGTGGACGAAGCGCTGGCCATGGGCGGCTGCGAAACCATCAAGAACGTGGTGGTGTACAAGCGCACCGGCGGCAACGTCAACTTCCAGCAAGGCCGCGACATCTGGCTGCATGATCTGTTGAAGGACCAGGCTTCGACCTGCGAACCGGAATGGGTGGATGCGGAACATCCGCTGTTCATCCTGTACACCTCCGGCTCCACCGGCACGCCGAAAGGCGTGCAGCATTCCACCGGCGGCTATCTGCTGTGGGCTGCGCTGACGATGAAGTGGTCGTTCGATATCAAGCCGTCCGATACCTACTGGTGTACCGCCGATATCGGCTGGGTGACTGGCCATACTTATATCGCTTACGGCCCGACCGCTGTCGGCGCAACGCAAGTGGTCTTCGAAGGCATCCCGACCTTCCCGCATGCGGGCCGCTTCTGGGAAACCATCGCCAAGCACAAGGTCAACATCTTCTATACTGCACCGACCGCGATCCGCTCGCTGATCAAGGCATCGGACGTCGATCCGAAAGTGCATCCGAAGAATTTCGATATTTCCTCGCTGCGCCTGCTGGGCACCGTGGGTGAACCGATCAATCCGGAAGCCTGGATGTGGTACTACAAGAACGTGGGCCAGGAACGCTGCCCGATCGTCGATACTTTCTGGCAGACCGAAACCGGTGGCCACATGATCACCCCGCTGCCGGGCGCAACGCCAATGGTTCCGGGCTCCTGCACGCTGCCGCTGCCGGGCATCATGGCGGCCATCGTGGACGAAGCAGGGCAAGACGTCCCGAATGGCAGCGGTGGCATCCTGGTCGTGAAGCGCCCATGGCCATCGATGATCCGCACCATCTGGGGCAATCCGGACCGCTTCAAGGCGGGCTACTTCCCTGAGGAACTGGGCGGTAAATATTATCTGGCCGGCGACGGCGCCATCCGCAATGCCGAAACGGGCTACTTCACCATCACCGGCCGCATCGACGACGTGCTGAACGTGTCCGGCCACCGCATGGGCACCATGGAAATCGAGTCGGCGCTGGTCGCCAATCCGCTGGTTGCCGAAGCTGCGGTGGTGGGCAAGCCGGATGAAACCACCGGCGAATCCATCTGTGCCTTCGTGGTGCTGAAGCAGGCCCGCCCAACCGGCGACGACGCCAAGCGCATCGCGACCGAGCTGCGTAACTGGGTCGGGAAGGAGATCGGTCCGATCGCCAAGCCGAAAGAAATCCGATTCGGCGACAACCTGCCGAAGACCCGCTCCGGCAAAATCATGCGCCGCCTGCTGCGCGTGCTGGCCAAAGGCGAGACGATCACCCAAGACGTCTCCACCCTGGAAAACCCCGCCATCCTCGAGCAACTGAAAGAAACCTCGTAAGTCCCCCAAGGTGTCAGCCACATCGTGGCTGACACCAGCAGTCGCAGTGGGTTTTGTCATAAAAGTGTCATTGCTTTATCATCAATATGTCATGTTTGTCACCTAAAGTCAGTGGCTTTACCCACTTGACCGACAAACATGACCTCTCCCGCACTCAAGCCAATGGCCCTGAGCATTGCTCTTGGCCTAGCCAGTCTGCACGCCTTCGCCGCTGACGTTCCCGACGCCGCTTCCCCGGCAGCTGATGCGGCCGCAGAAGGCAACATCGCCACCGTGATCGTTTCCGCCTCCACTGGCGCCTACCGCCGCGACGAGTCGGCCAAAGGTACTGCCAGCTCGGTAGCGCCGACCCAGTCCGCGCTGGAAGCCACGCAGCCGCAGTCCATCATCACGCGCGAGTTCATTGAGTTGTCGGTCGCACCGACTGCCGAATACAGCCGCATCGTCAACATCGCGCCAAGCGTATCGGGCGATTCCGCCAATGGACCGGGCCTGTCCGAAACCAAGACCACCATGCGCGGCTTCGGCGACGACCAGTACAACATCACGTTCGACGGCATCCCGTGGGGCGATACCAACAACCCGGCGCACCACTCGACCTCCTTCTTCCCTGGCTCTGTGATCGGCGGCGCCATCGTGGAGCGCGGCCCAGGCACCGCAAGCAATCTCGGTTACGCCACCTTTGGCGGTTCGATCAACCTGTTCTCCAAGCAGGCCAGCCGCGAACAGGCGGCCAGTGTGTTCGCATCGGTAGGCCGCTGGAGCACAGCCCTGGCAGGCGCTTCGTTCGAGTCCGGCCGACTGCAGGACTTCGGCAACGCCACGGTGCAGCTGAATTACCAGCACCTGAAATCGGACGGCTATCTCACGCTGAACAAGATCCGCAGCGATAACTACTTCGCCAAGTTGCAGCGCAATATCGGCAGCGACACCGTGCTGACCGTGCTGTCCACCGTCAACCGCATCCACTACACCCAGCCCGACAACAACAAAGGTCCAACGCTGGCACAAGTGGCGCAGTTCGGCGAGAACTACAGCCTGAACGACGACCCAACGAGCTTCAACTACGCGGGCTACAACCACACGACGAAGGACACCGACTTCAATTACATTCGCCTGGAAACCGCGTGGGGAAATGGCTGGAACACGGACAACAACCTGTACACCTACTCGTACAACAACCAGACCATCTCGTCAAGCGACCCTACCGGCGCCACCGCGCCCGGTACCAAGGCTGGCCCGGCCGGTAACAAGGACATTCCGGGTATCGACAAACAGAACAAGTACCGCGTGTACGGCGACATCTTCAAGGTCAGCAAGGAGATGCAAGCCGGCCTGGCGCGTGCGGGCTTCTGGTATGAATACTCGGACACCGACCGTCATCAGTACGATATCGACCTCACCCTCGGCAATATCCGCGATCCGCGCGAAACCAAGCCGACGCCTGTGACCTTCCCAAGCGTGCTGTTCGACCAGCAGTCCACCATCCGTAACTTCCAGCCGTTCGCTGAATTCGAATGGCATGCGACCAATGAGCTGACCGTCACCCCGGGCGTGAAATACGTGAGCATCACGCGTTCGGTGGACGCTGACGTGAACCAGACCACACGCCTGCCGCAGCACACTTCCGTGGACTATCACACCACGCTGCCGTTCATGACTGCGAACTATCGCATCAATCAGGGCCTGGCCGTGTATGCGCAGTACGCGAAAGGCTTCCAGATTCCTGATCTGAAGTCCTTCTACATTGCCGATCCAACGCATAACAGCACGGAACCACAACTGTCCACCAACTACCAGGCGGGCATTGTCGGTAAATCGGACAAGCTGACCTGGGACGCTGATGTCTACAAGATCGACTTCAAGAACAAATATGTGTCCAACGGCCAGGGCGGCACAGCAGCGGCATACGTCAACCTGGGCGGCGTGACTTACAAGGGCGTTGAAGGGCAGGTGACCTGGGCGCTGGGCAACGGCATCGCGCTGTATGCCAATGGTTCCTCCAACGAAGCGAAGGCTAAAGACACCGACAAGACCATCTCCGGCTCGCCTGATATGACTGCGGCCATCGGCGCCTTGTACAACAATGGTCCGTGGGCGGCATCGCTGATCAGCAAGCGTACCGGTAAAGTGCACCAGGTCGATTACGACGCGAGCAAGCCGGCGGCCTACGACCAGTACGAGACGCCTGCTTATACGAACACCGACCTGTCGCTAGCCTACCGCTTCGATCATCCGGGTATGAGCCTCAAGGCGCTGAAGCTGCAGTTCAACTGCTTCAATATGTTCAATCAGAAAAAGGTGACCGCGATCTCGACCGGCAAGACGGCGGCCTTCGATCAGTACACTTTCCAGGCGCCGCGTAGCTATCAGGTGTCCATGAAAGCGGACTTCTGATCCATGGCCCGCGCCCTCATGATCATGGCGGCGCTGGCCTTCAGCGCCGCCCCTGCGCAGGCTGAGACGATTACCTACAGCCTGCTTGGTGATGGCGGCCGCGCCATCGTGCGCGCTATCGCGGAGCCGGGTGTTTGCCCGTCATTGCTGGTTGATGGCGCTGCGCTGCCGATGTCCTTGCGCGCCGCCGCCGGCACCGTGCCGGCGCGCACCGGCGGCAAGCAGGCAGAGACCAAGCCCTCCGCGTTCCCGCTGCAGGTTTGCGAGGCCGCGCTGCCTGCCGGCGCGCGCCGCGCATCGATCGACGGCCGCGACGTTCCTGTGCCGTCCGCGCAGCCGCAGCGCATCGTGCTGATCGGCGACACGGGTTGCCGTATGAAGCAGAGCGAAGACTACTTCCAGTCCTGTGAGGACGGCCCGGCATGGCCGCTGGCCCGCGTCGCACGCAGCGCGGCAGCTCTGCATCCTGATCTGGTGGTACACGTTGGCGATTACCACTACCGCGAAAGCCGATGTGCGTCGAGCCAACCCGGCTGCGCCAACAGTCCATGGGGCTATGGCTTCGACACCTGGCGCGCCGACGTGTTCGATCCCTTGCGTCCTTTGCTGACGGCTGCGCCATGGGTCTTTACGCGCGGGAATCACGAAACCTGCGAACGCGCAGGGCAGGGCTGGTTCCGCTTCCTGGACGCCGCACCGTGGACCGCAACACGCTCCTGCGACGATCCTAGGTTCGACCGCGATGCCGATTTCTCCACGCCATACGCGGTGCCACTGGGCGGCGGCACGCAGCTAGTCGTATTCGATTCCTCGCACTCGCGCGGCCAGGCATATAGCGAGACTGACGCCGATTACCAGTCCTACGCACCGCTGCTGCGCCGAGCCGAGTCGCTGGCGCAAACTGCGCCGCGCAGCATCTTTGTCAGCCATCATCCCGTGCTCGGACTGGCGCCCGGCGCGAATGCGGTGCCCAAAGCGTCGGTGCAGGGGCTGGCTTCGGTCATGCGCGGACTGAATCCCGGCACGCACTTCCTGCCTGGATTCGACCTCGCATTGCACGGCCACGTCCACCTGTTCGAAGCGCTCTCCTTCGAAGGCAGCCTGCCGGCCACGCTCGTCGTTGGTAACAGCTCCTCCGCCACCGAAGGTGCCTTGCCGACGACACTGGAAGACCGCCACCTGCCGTATGCCGATACCGTGATCAAAAACTATACAACCCGCAGCGGCTTCGGTTTCGCGATGCTGGAGAGGGCAGCCGGCGCTGGCTGGACGGTTACGGAATTCGACGTCAACGGACGGGCATTGTTCAACTGTCAACTCGAAGGCAAAAACCTGAGCTGCAAAAACGCCACAAGTGAGTGAACTACCCAGTAGCAAGATTTCTTGGACAAACAAAAAATCCCTGCTATAATTCGGGCCTCTCGCGATTCGTGAGAGATGCAGGAGAGATGGATGAGTGGTTTAAGTCGCACGCCTGGAAAGCGTGTATAGGTTCATAGCCTATCGGGGGTTCGAATCCCCCTCTCTCCGCCAAGGATACATAAGGGCTACTTTCAAGTAGCCCTTTGCATTTGTACTATTGATCCCATTTGTACTATTGATTCTTGTTTCCTACACGAATCCTTGTTGATTAAATTGTTAGCACGTGTTAACTTAACGCGAGCTGTTCGCCCTGGCGCTTGGCGCCGATAAGCCGGATAGGCTAACGAATGTGAATGCAAGGCATGCCTTGCTAGGAGATCGCGATGGACAACGTACTTATCAAAACGAGCCCGAATTTACTCGCAGCCATGCAGCGCGCAATCCACCACAAACCTACAGAAGACGAGCTGCGGAAACAAAAGATCTCGTTCATCTACGGGTCACTCGACAAGAACAGTGAGCTGCCTCGTGAAAGCATTCAAGTCGTATTGGATCAACACGAGGGACGTACTGGGAAATGATCCTTTTCGAGCTGACTGGGACGGAGAATGATCCACTGTACCAAGCGCTCGAAGTATCTAATGGCGCGCGTCAGTACGATTTTCTGCGCTCGATCGTTTCCATAGTAATCGGCGCTGAACGCCGGTTTCTGTCTCAACACATAATAAAAGCGCTCAACTTCCAAGCGATCACATGCCTGCATACCAATCCCGGCGAATACCGGCCATGTCCGGTGCGCGTTGGGAATGGAAGTGAGGACGATTTCCTCCCGCCTCAGCATTACCAAGTTCAGGCACTTATGGATGACTTCGTCAATCTGGTCAACAGCCAGTGGACGGGTGGTGATCCGGTGGGTCTAGCCGCATACACATTATGGCGCTTGAACTACATTCATCCGTTCATCAATGGCAATGGTAGGACAGCTAGGGCCGCGTGTTACTTTGTTTTGTGTGTAAAGGCCGGAGACTGGCTTCCAGGCGAGACTATCTTGCCCGAATTGATCAGGCTTTACCGAGATGAATACGTGCAAGCACTAAAAGCGGTGGACAATTCGCTCAAAGCCGGCGCGTTGGATTTGACCCCGCTCCACAACTACTTAGCTGAACTGCTGGCCATACAACTGAAGTCCGCAGGGATTGACATCGGCGCGGCGGCGCGCGGACCAGATAATCACGGGGCTGTCCCGGATTTGCCCGCGTTGCCGCCACCAGGCGCTTAATGAAAAGAGCGAACCTATTAACTACCTCAGTGGTTTGACTCGCTCAGCCTTCCGCCGGTAAACGCGCTGTGTGATAGCGCTGTTTGCGTGAGAAAGCAGCTGCTGGGCATGCTCCAGGCTCTCGGCGTCACTGCCGCACTTAGCCCTGATATCGTGCTCCGTGAACCGCTCTCTGACCTCGGTTTCTGCGATTACGCGCTGCGCGAATCCTCGCCACATCGATTCCCAACCGCCGGCGCGGCCAGTCTCTTCATCGAAATAACATTCGCCATCCCTATTACAAAAAAGATATTTCGCCAGTTTCACGGGGCGGGCTGCCTTGGCGCTGGCCACGGCCGAACGCAGTTCATCGGTCCAGTCGATGATGATGCTCTTGCCGGTCGTGTTGGCGGTCTTGCGCGGCGTGACATGGATGCCGTCATCCTGCAGATCGCTCATGGTCAGGCGCAGCAAGTCGCCGCGGCGCAGGCCGGTGAGCAGGGCGATGCGGATGTACGCCTGGACCGCCAGCACGCTGCCGGCCTTGCGCTTCGATTCCAGGGACAGGCATTCCACGATTTCCCAATCTTCGATGTAGCGTGTCCGGGCTTTCTCTGATTTCAGTCGCACCTCGCCCTTGAAAGGGTGGCGATCAATGTAACCCCACTCGACGGCTTTCGTCAGCGCATGCGACAGGACTTCGACTTCGCGGTGCGCGGCCGTCTTGGCCTTGCTCTTGTCGACATACTGGTAGACGTGGCGAGGCTTGATATCATTCAGGCCCATGGCTCCGAAGATTGCGCGTAGCCGCTTCATTGCGGTGCGGTTGTGGTTTTGTGTTGTGACCGCCTTAGTTGGGATGACCTGGAGGGTGTACCGGTCTAAGAGCTGGCCAATATTCCGCGCGTCGTCGGTCACCTTGATGCGTTCGGCCCACTCGGCGTATGCCGCTGGCAATGTGGCGCCGAGGCGAAATAGCTTCTTGTCGTCCCAGGCAGATTCCTGCCCAGGCGGTACCTGATAATAGTACGCACCATGCACATGCCGCCACCTGGCTGGCAGGCCTTGATTCTCTGGCTTACGAGCGCGCGGCATCCAATGCACCCCAATTCGGTTCAGACGATTGCTTCTTCCGGGACGTAGTAGCGCCCACACCCAGCACCTGTTCCACGTGCGCGCGGAGCACAGCCAGGCTGCCATCCGGGCGCGCGCGATGCTCGATCCCCATGGATCTCAGCACCTTCGCTTGCGCGGCCCGCTGAATTCGATCAGTGAGCTCCCGCACTTCGTCCGAGTCAAGAAACATCTTCATAATTCATTCTCCTACAAACTTGTCTTGCTGTGTCTCTACTGTTGAGTGGTGGTACGATTGGACGCCAACAAGGAGACAACATGCGTATCAACTTTTTCGCTCGCCCTGTGGGCAGTGGCCTGCTCGATGTGACAGTGCTTGGTTCCGTTGCCCATGTAACTGTCTGGACTGGTGAGCCGGCCGAAGCATCCGAGCAAAAATATTTTCTTCAGTTCCGCGATGGTGTCTGGCCAGAAGGTATGGAAGACGTCGTCAAATGCGACGACGCGGCGCGCGTCGCAATTGAGCACAGGCTCAAGCTTTCCGGAGTGTCGATTGAGCCGGTCTACTTGGTGTGCGACCATGACACTGACCGCTTTATCGGAACGATCCAGCACCTTGCCGCGCCAATGACGACCCCGCTGGATGATGAATAGGCGATTCACGCTGCGACCTCGGCCGCGCAGCGCATACCCCGCTGCCACCACTCAAACGCGGTCATCACCTGCGCCGCACGCCAATTCAGGCATTCACCTTCAGGCATGCGGGTAAGCTTGCGATAGAGTGCTTCGAAGGTGGGGCGGCCGTTGCAGCTTTCCTGCGCCGGTGCTGAAGCGAAAAGGCGATGCAGATCGACCAACACATCCTCTGCCTGTGGCGCAGATGGAGCGGCTGTGAGCATGGCATTCCATACGCTCGGCGGGCAATCGTCGTTGCCGGTGCTGCGGAGGATTGCCTTCACCGCTGCGATATGCATGGCCTCGGTGATCGTCACCGGCACCAGCTTCCAGCCTTCCTGTACTGCGCTTGCCTTCGGTGCCAAGAGTAGCATCAGGTGATTCATCTCGTTCAGCGTGAAGGTGTAGAACTTCTCGTCCTTGCCGGTGCGTTCCAATTCAGCGTTGTCTTCGCGCACTTGCTGACGTACGCGGTCAATCCACTCCTGAACATCCAGCACGGTAGAGGGTTTGCTATGTACCATGGTATCTCCCTGATTAGCTGCGCAGCGCATCAACGACATAGGCAAACAGCTGCTCCGGCGAGAGCTGGAAGCGGTCGAAGTCGTAGTGGAACCCGATACCCTTGCGGCACACGCTATTTGCGTGAATGCTCGATTCTTCCAACTTAGTCATCAGCGTTACGACAATGCCGCTGTTGGGTGTGTAGTGGTATTCGCCTGCTGGCATCCTGTACTCCTCGCCTGCCGCGTATTCTTCAAGTCCGCGCACCCGCGTGCACACTGTCACATCCGCTACAGGGTAACTTTCGCGGCCACCTTTCTCGCTGCGCGGCCCGTTGTGACTGATCAAGTCATGCGTTCCACTTCCCGGCTTCACAATCTCCAGATCGACGCGCTGATTTACCTGCACACCTTTCAACACCAGTGACCTGAAGCCAAAGCGATGATTATGGATTTGCGAATGCTCAAAACATTCGCGGCGCGGCAGATCGGGATGCCATACGTGCATGCGCTGATTCCCGCCCAGCACAAGCTGGATGAAGCCCAGGCCGTGCAGGCTGATTGTTTCCTTGGTTGGGGTGAAGTCTTTCATGCTCTCTCTCCGAGTGGGGTGGGCGGCTCAATAGCCACGGTTCCAGCTGCGCTCTGGCTGGGCGTCCCAGCGGCAAAAGTCGATGAAGGTGTCGAAGCAATCGCCATATTCGAGCCAGCGCTGATAGCGTGCTGCGTGGCGGCCTGGCTTGCGGACGTTGCCCATGTCGCCATAGACGACTTCCCAGGTGGGGTGAGCATTGGCGATCACGCCGGGCTTGTCTTCGTCAAAGTTCACGCCGATGTAGTGGCCTCTGTCAGCCGCGATGATGCCGGGCTTGCCGTTGATGACGACGCGCCGCCCGATTTCAGCCGGGACTTCGTAGTGTTCGCGTACATATTCGCAGCTCATGACGCGACCTCTTCCCCATCCTTGTTAAGAGGATCTGCTTCTTTCTCGTGTGCGGCCGGGGCCGGTGCAAGTTGCAGTTGGTCGGGACGGACAGGCTTGGCGATGCCTGTCAAGTAAATCTCCACCTCGAAGCTGCCACCCGATTGCTGGCCGTGGATTGTGTGGATGAATTGGTACTTTGCTTCGTGGATGACCTGGCGCCCGGTCTGGGCGGCGCGCAGCAGCATCAATTCGTGCTTCTCCGTCGCCTCGCGAAGCTGCTGGGCGTACGATGGTCCTTGGTCGCGGTAGTTCATATGCTCCTCTGGTAGGTTTTCGTAAGCGCCTGGTTCACGGCGTGGCCGCGGCGCAGTAGCGCCCTGGCCAGAACGGCGCGGTCATGGTGGCTGCTATTTGACTGGCGCAGCAGACCGAAATAGCTGTTGGCCGTTGCGTGAACGCGATTGGCGTCAATGTCAGCCAGCCTCACGACAGCGCGGCACACGGTCTTGCGCCGCGTGTGGGTGTGCCATGGCTTAACCACATGGCCGACGAAGTCAACGCCGCGTGCTATCGGCTGCAGGATCGTCTTGCGCGGATTAAGCTGAACACCAAGGCGCGTTGGCAGAAACGCAGCGACGCTATCGTGTGCGCTCACCAGCCAGTCGCGGGACTCGTGCAGCAGGATGAAGTCATCCACATAGCGGATATAGTGGCGCGCCTTCAGCTTATGCTTCGCGTATTGATCCAGCACGTCCAGAAACACGTTGGCGAAGAACTGCGAACTCAGGTTCCCAATCGGCAGGCCAAGGTGCGACGGCTGGTTGACGAGCCGCTTGTGCGGCGGAACGCGCTCCAACAGGCGTGCGGCACTGCGCAATTCGTAGTTCTGACGCGGATCATGGAACAGGATAGTTTCGGCTAAACGAAGCCACCATGCCTCGTGAATGCGCGCGGTCAGCAGGCCATGCAGCACCTGCTTGTTGATGCTGACGAAGAAATTTGCGAGATCGCATTTCAGGTACCACGCGGGCCGGGACCAGTTCTGTGTCTGACTGCGGACCATCCCTTCCAACCGATTCAGGCCGTACAGCGTGCCACGACCTGGAATGCACGCGCAGCTGTTCGCGATGAACGAAGCGTAGAAGCGCGGCGCTACGCGATTGTATAACAGGTGATGCACGACGCGGTCGCGGAAGCCGGCTGCCCAGACTTCGCGTGCCTTCGGGTGCGTCACAACGAAACAGATCGAGCGCCCTGGTGTGTAAGACCCATCACACAACTCTTCGTGCAGCTGCATGAGGTTGCGTTCAAGGTGTTGCTCGAAGGCCAGGGCGCTCGGGGTGTTGCGCTTATTGCGGCGGCAGTCGAAGTATGCTACCACCAAGTCCTCGAAAGTGAACTCGTCTCCGTTTTGATCTGCGGACGGCGCGAGCGCGGCCGGCGTACGACTTGTGGTTGTTGTTCTGGTTGCCATTGTCGAAGTTCTGGTTCCACGCATAGTCGGAATTGTCGGCGTGCTGCGTCCCATCGTGCTATCTACGTCGCCCTGGAGAAGGCTGAAGCCGATCAACGGGGAAACTGCGCCAGGCCTCGCCGGACGCCGCTGGCCGGTTCCTGTGGTGCGCATAGCGGTGGCCTCGTGAGCCAGCGGCACGACCAGATTAAAAAGACGCTCAGGCATGATGGCCTTGACCACCGTGCTGCGGGCGTGCGGAGCTCTTCTTCCATCCTGTAGCCTGCCTGCCGATCTGCTGTGTCACCTCGATCGCTTTCGCGTACTGCGGTTGCGAAATGAAGCGCTTGTCGTGCGCCAGGCGGATCAACAATTCCGCAACCTGCAGACGCTCTAGGAGCTCTTGCAGATAGCGGAACTTGTGCTGCGCCGCGTTCGCGCGTGCGATCAGAACCGTGATGTCAACGCATTCGTCGTTGATCTTGCGCCCGAACGAGCTCTTGAAGTCCCGAGGCATGTTCTTGACCAGATCAGCTGAGAGGCTGAGCAGGTCATACGCAAGCTTATAGATCGGCAGACTGGTATGGATGGCCATGAAATTACTGAAGGACTAAATTGCTAATCTGCGGACGGCGCGAGCGTGGCCGGCGTACGACTTGTGGTCGTAGTACTGGTCGCCATTGCCGAAGTTCTGGCCCCACGCAAAGTCGGAACCGTCGGCGTGCTGCTCGCCCGACCAGTACCAGGCTGCTTGGAAGCATAGCTTGGCATTCGCGAAAAGGATGCGTTGTTCGCGGCGCGTCGGCAACTCGCCACCGGCCTTTACTGCCCATGCCTTCGCTGCGTCCCATGTAACCCCGCTCACATCACCGGGCAGCAGGAACAGGTGCGCATCGGGTGCGCCGTTCTCGCCCAGTAGAAGGCCGGCATAGACTTCGCCTGGACGAAGGTGCTGAGTCATGAAATCTTGCTTACTCATCGGTTTCTCCGAAGTTGAATTGATGAAGGACTAAATTGGCAATCTGCGGACGGCGCGAGCGCGGCCGGCGTACGACTTGTGGTAGTAGTACTGGTCGCCACTGCCGAAGCCCTGGTTCCACGCATAGTCGGAACCGTCGGCGTGCTGCGTAGACGACCAATACCAGGCCGGCACCAGTGCATCTGGCTCGTCTTCCTGCAAAGCCGGGATGGTGGTTTGGGCCGGATTCTCAGGGGTGTAAGCCGCGCCAACCGGCACACTGTTCTCGTTGACGCCTTCGTCCTCCCAATTGGTGCGCTTGGAAGGCTTGGCATTGCGATAGCACAGTTCAAGTTCGTCCTTGGACGGGATGTACCAGTCAGCGAAGCCAGCGATGTTCAGGGCGCGCACGCGCTGCGCCAGCTTGCTTCCTGCAGCCACCATGGCTTCGGTGTTGGCAAAGCCGTCGTGAGCGCTCATGGCGTCGGGCACGTTCACTGCTTCAGGATGCCACCGGCCGCTCAGTTCGCCTTCGGCGCCAGCCATGATCAGCGCGTAGGTCTTGTCGCCAGATTTGATCTGGCCGACGTAATAGCCGCCAGCGAAGGCCGCGCCAATCGCGACCAGGGTGATATGAGTGTCTTGGTTCATGATCTCTCTCAGGTTGGGTGAATGCCCTTTCGGGACGGGTATTACGAAAACCAGCTCAGAAGAAGTAGGGCCAGCAAGCCGCCGTAAAACGCAGCCTCGAGGTGTTCGACCTTGGTCGGCTTGCAGGGCTTATTCATCCTCGCCCCCAAGGTCCGCGACTTTTTGCAGCAGGGTGTAACGTTTCAGAAACGCCGCCTTCGCCTGTTCTGGAGTAAGCGGCACGATTTCGAAGTCGAGCGGCGTAACGCCAGTCAGGCAAGGCCAGTACCCGGCGCCCTCCGGCATCAAATCGCGACGCTCTGTCGCAAGTAAAACCATGTCCGCCTGCTTCACTTCCGGCGGCAAGAGCGGATCGACGCCAAAGCGAGTCAGTACCGCCTCTTCAATCCGTTTCTCGATGGCTTTGTAGTCGGGCAGAATGGCCTTGAGAGGGCTGGCAACGTCACCAATGAAGGCCTCGGTTGCGTCGTGCAGAAGCCCCGCCATCGCGTACTTCGGCGGCACGGCCAGGCTCACCAACACGCTATGCTGAGCCACCGAATAGAACTCGCGTACATGGCCCGTGAAGCGGCAGATGTTGGACAGTGCGTGAGCGATATCGCCGATGTCGAAGTCGGACTCCGATGGATTGGTAAAGCTGAAATAGCGGCCGGATTGGGTGAAGATTTCCGGGCTCATGGCTGGCGCCGCGATGCTGTGAAGACGGGCATTCATTCATGGACTCCTATCGTTGATGTTTGGCCTGAAAGGCCTGCAACCGGTTGCGCGATGCGACGACGGCGACAATGGCGCGCTGCTCATCACCGCGGAGCGCCTTCAGTTGGGCCTGAAGGGCATCAAGCCTTTGTTCGGCGTGCTGGTGTTGCGTACGCAGCCAGGCCTTCTGCACTGGACGCGCAATGCACGCAACAGCGTTCATCAGTGCAGTGATGGCGTTCTGTACTGACATCACAACACCATCACGGTTACGCCAAGCGCGCCGGCGTCATATTCGGCATCGACCAGCAGGCCGAGATCGCCGATAGCGGAGTAGGTGCGCGAGCCACCCTCAGTTTTCACTGTGATGCGGTACTTCATCGTGGCACCCGGTGGATCAAGTTCCAGCCAAGCTGGCGACGAATCTCCTCAGGCTTAGCTGGAGGAAGGCTGGAGAGCTGGCGCAGATGCATCCAGTGGCGCACCTGTTCCTTCGGTGGGTTGGTGGTCGTGGTCACGCTGCCTCCTTCGATTGAGCATTCGAATGTGCTTTCTTTGCGACGCCAGCCACCCAGCGCGGCACACCGCTTTCTGGCTGCTCTTCGCGGCATTGCATGAGGATGGCGATGAACTCTTCGAGCGCCGGGGTACGTGCGATGCCGTATGAGCTTTCGTTACCCGGCACGTGATAGAAGGTGACCGGGCAATGTGTGTAGCCGGCCTTCTTTATTACTTTGATCGCGTCCTGCAGCTTGGCGATGTACTTCGCCTGGAAGTGGCCTGACAGTCCGGGCTTAAGGGACTTCGGGTCGGGGATGAGTGACTCATAGTTTGGGAAAGTGCCGCCCTCGATCAGAGGATCACCCGCTTGAATGCAAACTTCCTGATGACCATGCACGACGGCTAAGCGGCCCTTGAGTAGCACCAGTTCGCGTTTGTCGCCCTGATGCGCACGGCATGCTGTAACGATACCGGATGCCAGATGTAACGTTACTTCGTGCTCGCACGTGGCGAGCTTGTCGTGCACCGCACCCAGAACATGGCCATTCGAGGCGGCGATGATTGCTCCGCCGTTCGGGTGCGGGCGCACATTGATGCCGTTCAGATAGTGACGCGGATCGGACTTGCCCATGAACGGCGCAACCATAGCGACGAGCATCGCCGACAGGCGCAGCTGGTCGTGATTGATCTTTTGTTGGCCCGCCGATTTGTCGGCGGTGGACGCGGTGGTGCTCATCAAAGCTCCCTGGACGAATGAAGGTGAAGCCGCGTGTTGCGGCCCGGTTCAAATTGATGAAGGACTAAATTGGCAATCTGCGGACGGCGCGAGCGCGGCCGGCGTACGAACTGTGGCCGTTGTCCTGGTAGCCATCGTCGAAGTACTGGTCCCACGCATAGTCGGAATAGTCGGCGTGCTGCTCGCCCGACCAGTACCAGGCTTGCTGGAAGTGTTCCGGCAGATTGGCGAACAGGAGCGCCTGCTCGCGGCGGGTTGGGAGTTCGCCGCCAAGGGACGCGGCGCGGGCGATAGCTTCGTTCCAGTCGAAGCGGCCTTCGTCGCCGTCCAACAGGATCAGGTGTTGATCAGGAGCGCCGTTGACGCCACGGATGATGCCGGCGTAGATGCCGCCAGCGAAGGCCGCGCCGACGGCGACAGGGATTACAGCTTGGGTGGACTCGATTGCTACTGCGACATCGTTCATGTGAACCTCCATCAGAAAAATGATGCGATGGAGTAGAGTTTAGTATGTGCTAAACGATTTAGTCAAGTAAAAACTAAACTTTCATTTAACCCGTTGTGGCGCGAGGCTCCAGCGCCGCACGGATGGTGATAATTGGTGAGATTGTTGTACTGTTTACTGCTTACAATAGGGCGCGCGAAGGCGAAATATTATCGCGATGATGTTATGACAATTAAAAAGAGGGGAATTTATGGGACCAGCTGGATGGGCAATTATGTATCTCGTGCTTGCCGTGATCGTTGCTCTGATCGCATCCAAAAAAGGTAGATCTGGAGGCGCTTTTTTTGTCGTGCTCCTGATCGTGCCGGTGCCCTTAATGATTCTGATCTCAGGCATCTTCGGCGATGACATGGAGCACAAGTCATTTGCGATGTGGTTAGGGGCGTTCCTTTGCCCCATTATAGGTTTTGTGATTGCCTTAATGAGTGACAATGCCGAGCAAGCGGCTGTCGCCCAAGGTGAGTTCGGGGACTATAGGAAGTGTCCATTTTGCGCAGAATCTGTGCGGCGCGAAGCAATCAAATGTCGTCACTGCCAGTCAAATCTAACTTCGACATCGTAACCTAAGTGACCTGCGGGAAACCGCCGAGAACTAGCTCACAGCCTGTCTTTGAAGTTTCTAGGCTCGAAACGCACCACGCGGCCGACGATGATGCATTCTCCTGCTCGGAACATTCGTCGCTCAAAGCCTGGCGCTCGATTCTCGGAAGTCAGATACCATTCACGGCCCTCGTATTTTAACCGCTTAATTACTGCTTCCCCGTCAAAGTTGATGGCATAAACACCGCCGCTCACGCGCTTTGTGTCAGCTACATTCACTACTGCGATGTCGCCGTCATACATAAGCGGTTGCATGCTCTCGCCACGGACTTTGATCGCGTATAAGCAGTGCGGAACGTAATCGTTTTGTTCAATCCATTCGAGCGGCACGTCCAGAGTGCCTCCATCTTCAAAATTCTGCTGAACTTCGAATCCCATAATCCCTGCTTGCAACCGCATAGACACCATCTTAATCGGAACTGTGTCGCGGGCCGAAGAGCCGACCGCAACCCTGCTCACATTATGCATATACGGCAGGCTATCGTCGCTTGATTCGAGTTCCGGCTCTTGGTCAAGGTATAGATCACCCATCTGATATTCGACCTCGAGACGGCGCGCTACTTTCTCGCCAAATGAGCCAGTCCCCTTGAGCTGGGAAAACAGACTCTTTTCTTTCTGTGGTGTGCCATGAAGCGCAATCCAGCGTTTCAAGTTTTCTCGGCGGCGGTCAACGATATCCATTGCAGTAGTTTAGCTTTTTCTAAAGTAGCATTCACTTGACATGAGGTTTAGCAAACACTAAACTCGTGCCATGGACCTCAAAACTTACATCTCATCCGAACGGGGACGCGCCACTCAGCTGGCCACAGCGCTGGGTGTCTCCGCTTCATATTTTTCCCAGATGGTCGCTGGCACGTCTCCTATTTCCGCCGAGCGTTGTGTGGATATTGAGGTCGCAACACGGGGAGTCGTTACGAGAAAGGATCTTAGACCAGATGACTGGCACAAGATCTGGCCTGAGTTGGCAATGCCTCAGTGTCGTCGCGCGGCCGACCCTAAGCCGGCCACTGGACGTGGTGGCCGCCAGCCACCGAATCCGCACAACGTCCTCGACACGATTCCAGAAAACGCCGTGGTATCGCCCACACCCACCAAGAAAGACTGACATGACAGATACGAACACTTGCTACATGCCCGAAGTAACAGTGTGGCCTGTCGAAGATGGATTCATGGTGCATGTCCGTCCGCGTGGAGGCAAGGCTGTGTACGTAGCCCATGGCGCGCAAATCGTGGGACTGCCGGTGTTCGCAATCAAATGCGAAGAGGGCCGACAGTCGCTCGTCCGCGCACAACCGGTTGTGGAGATTCCCCAGTGATAGCCAGGATGGCCAGCGGCGCACCTGCGAGGTCTGTTCCGATTTGCCATTGGCGATTTGTGACCCGGAATTCAAACGTTTGATCGTCATGTTGCCACATCACGTCATCACCGATGTTTGGCACAGGTAACTCGTCCGGCCACTCTAGTCCAGCAATCGACTGCGTGTGAACGGTGACTTTGAAGGCTAGTTTTGCGTTTCCCATGAGGCTGCCTTTGTTCTGTTATCGAAGTTGTGGAACGGAAATAGTAGCGCATTTGGCAAGCCTCACCCCATTTTAGGTTTTAAGAAGTATCGCTTTGCAAATAATCAATTTCTTCATTTTTTTGATAGGTCATCACATGCACATCCTCGACGCCTTCCATAAAACCGTGCACGACGCGAAAGGTGGCGTCGAGGCGCTGGCAGTACGCCTGGGCATTTCTGCACAGATTCTGCGCAACAAGGCGAATCCGAACATCACGGCCAACAAAGTCCACCTCGAAGAGGCTGACCGTGTGATGGCTCTGACCGAGGACTACGAAGTTCTGCACGCGCTGGCGCGCAATCACGGCTTTGTGTGCGTGAAGGTGCACAGCGACGCGACCGCCTCCGACCTGGCTGTGTTGGAACTGGTGGCCAAGGTGTGGGTAGCGAGTGGTGAGGTAGGTAAGGAAGTACACGCGACGCTGGAAGACGGCGTCGTTGACAAGCACGAAGTTCAGCGAGTGGAAGAGGCGGTGTATCGCGTCAACCAGAGCCTGAGTCAAATGGTAGGCCGCCTTAAAGGCATGGCCGAAAAATAAGGAGAAGAAGTGAATCAGCAATCGAATCAACAGCAGGAACAAAGCGCCGTTGGCGGCGCGCCGTTCGATCCGGGTCATGTTATGGCCCGCGAGCATTACGAGCGCCTGGCTCGCGAAGCAGCGGAAGCGAACCAGAAATAGGAAAGGCCCGCATGCAGGCGGGCCTTAGGTAGATCAACAACAAGAGGTAGACATGATAACACAGCAAAAGTTACAGCTCCCGCAAGGAATGAGTCGTACGGTACGCGCGGCTCGCTCTGGCATGATCCAGGCGGCCATCCTCGAGCGCCTTGAGCGGCAAAGCGATACGGCTGGCGTGATGGCGAAAGATTTTGGTCTCACTCCAGATTGCGTCCGCCATCACCTGGATATCCTTCGTGCTGAAGGCGCGGCGCGCCCTTGCACTTCGCGGAAGGTGCCGGGCAAGCGCGCTCCTAATCTGCTCTGGGAGTTGGGCGACAGCGATATGCTCGGCTTCGCAATCGGAGGCGTATGGTCGCGTGCGGTGCAGATCGGTATGGAGCGTGATCCGTTGGTGGCAGCGCTGTTCGGGCCTGCTGCTTCAGCAGGAGTCGCCCAGTGAATCAGATTGATTTGTTCGCCGCCGGCGCTCGACGCCTGCAAATGACCGAATCGATTGAGCTGACGATCCAGTCACTGCTCGCATACGGATCGACCCATGAGCATTGGGGTGTGGCGTGGTCCGGCGGCAAGGACTCCAGTGCGACGCTCACTCTGCTCATTTATCTTATCGACTCGGGCAAGATCCCGAAACCGAAAACACTGACCGTGTTCTACGCTGACACTCGCCAAGAGCTGCTGCCGCTCGCGCATGCTGCACAGCAGATCATGGACGAGCTGCGCGAGCGCGGCCTCGCCGTGGAGGTGGTCATGGCGCCAATGGACGACCGCTTCATGGTGTACATCCTCGGTCGCGGCGTGCCGCCCCCGAACAACAATACGCTTAGGTGGTGCACTGGCCAGATCAAGATCGAGCCGATGGAAGATGCTTTGCGCCGACGCCTTGATCAACTGGACGGCCAGATCCTGATGATTACCGGCGTACGTCAGGGCGAGAGCGCGATTCGCGATCGCCGCATTGAGATGAGCTGCAGTAAGGACGGTGCGGAGTGCGGACAGGGCTGGTATCAGCAAGTTCTGCCGAATGCTACCGGCCTTCGGGGCCGCATCGCAACGCTGGCCCCGCTCCTTCATTGGCGAGTGTGCCATGTGTGGGAATGGTTGAAGCACTGGGCGCCGACAGAAGAATTCGGTGACTGGAGCACAGCCGCCATCGCTGACGCCTATGGCGGCGATGAGGCGGAGGAAATCAACGCGCGCACCGGCTGCGTCGGCTGTCCTCTTGCTCAAGAGGACAGCGCACTCGATACGGTGCTGCTGAACGCTTCGTGGACCTACCTGGCACCCATGAAGGGAATCAAAGTCCTTTGGCGGGAGCTTCGCGAACCGCAGCATCGCCTGCGCAAGTCCGGCATCGAACGCCTCAAGGACGGCAGTATCGGTAAGAACCCGCAACGCATGGGTCCACTCACGTTGGAGGCCCGGTTGATGGGGCTGGAACGTCTTCTTGCTATCCAGGCCGAAGTGAATACCTCCGCCGCATTGTTGCGCCGGCCGCTGGTGGACATTATCAATGCTGAAGAAGAAGCGCGCATTCGTGAACTGATCAGCCTAAACACTTGGCCGGACAGATGGGATGGCAGCGAGCCGTTGGCGACAACCATCATGGACGTGGTTTATCAAAATGGTGCGGTGCAGCCGCGCCTGTTCTCGGAGACTGATTAATGGACTGGTTCCGTATGTACAGCGAGTTTGCCGCTGATCCGAAAGTGCAGAGCCTGCCGGAAGTGATGCAGCGACGTCTTGTAATGTTGTTCTGCCTGCGTTGCAGTAACACCCTCGGAACGTTACTTGATGACGAACTAGCTTTCGCCCTGCGCATCAGCGCAGATGATTTGACTGCCACCCGTGCATTGTTCGTGCAGAAGGGTTTCCTTGACGGGGAGGCCACAGGCTGGCAATTGGCGAACTGGGACAAGCGCCAGATGGCTTCTGACTCCAGTGCGCCACGGGTCGCCAAGCACCGCGCGAAGCTGAAAGCGCAAGCGGAAGCGATGGCGAGACGTATCGGTAACGTTACCGAATCGGCCCAGAACAGAACAGAACAGAACAGAGAAGAAGGTAAACCTCTTGGCGCATCCGCGCCGGGAGAGTTGCCAGGCTTTGAGCCGCCGCCAGAGGTCAAGGCAAAAGCACCAAGGGCTGGTAAGCCTGCTGATGCCGACTTTGAGAAAGCATGGGCGATGTATCCGGCGCGCGAGGGCGGAAATCCGAAGAAGGAAGCGCTGGCAGCCTGGAGCGCTCGCCTGCGCGAAGGCGAAACTGCCGAAGTCATGCTGGCTGGCCTGGAGCGCTACAAGGCCTATGTCGCGGCAGACGGAAAGATCGGCTCGCGCTACGTGCTGCAGGCTGCGACGTTCTTCGGGCCAGGCAAGCGCTACCTCGAAGCGTACGCGATCTCTCGTGGCAAGACCGGGACGAAGGCACTGATGCTCGTGGCTGGCAATGACCATAGCGGCGCGCGCGCGGCCATGAACGCAAGCATTGCCGCGCGTGGTGGCGCCGTCGATGTTGATGTGAATCTGGGTTGATGGGAGGCGACATGCAAAAGGCAGGGGATTTTCTCGCCTCCGTAGCGGGGCGCATGAAGATGGTCAAAGGCAGCTGCGAAGAGCACGGTGAGGCTGATGTGCTGGTTCGTCTCGATCGCCCGGATTGGTATTGCCCGGTTTGCCTGGATCGGAAGACGAAGGAGGAAGAGGAAAATTACCTCAAGAACCAGCGAGTGGGGTGGATGCTGGAAGGCGCCAAGATTCCGAGCCGCTTCTTCGGGCAGCGATTCATGGTCCGCTCGGAAGAGCACGCGGCCGTCAAGCATCAGGTAGCCGCATTCCGCGACTTCGTTGTTCAGCAGGGCGGCTGGGCCTCGCTCGTACTCACCGGTATAACCGGAACCGGTAAGTCGTTGCTGGCGTGCGAACTTCTGGAGAGCATGATCAGGAAGCGTGCAGTGTCGGGGCGATATGTCACGGCTGGCGGCATGATTTCCGAAATTCAGGCCACGTACAGTTCTGATACGCGCAGCCAGGAAGAGGAGATTGCGAAGTTCAGCGCTTACGACCTGCTCATCGTGGACGAGGCCGATGCGATACCGCAGAAGGACGGCGCACCCAGCGCGAACGCGCTGCTTCTGATGAATGAGATATACAACCGCCGTTACAGTAACGGTCGCGCCACCGTTACGATCAGCAATCAGCTATTCGAGACTCTGAACCATTTTCTGGGTGATCGCATCTTTAGCCGCATTAACCAGAACATGTATCAGTGCGCGCACACCTGGGCAGACGAACGGAGGGCAGCATGAAGTCGGCCTGCGAAAGCGCGAACCTCGCTTTGGCCTCCCTCCTGGGTTGGACCGAGATCGTCGCTGTCGGCGACGGCATGCTGCTTGGCCGCCCGCCCAGCGGTGAGCCCGCATGCCGTGGTCAAGCCGCGGTGCCTGACTGGTGCGGCAGCTGGAATGCCTGCGGTCCTCTGATGGTCGAACACCGCTGCTTCCCGGAATTAGGACTGGTGGATCGTAACCTGATTT
Organism: Pseudoduganella sp. RAF19; assembly: GCF_052114165.1. Classification (NCBI taxonomy): domain Bacteria; kingdom Pseudomonadati; phylum Pseudomonadota; class Betaproteobacteria; order Burkholderiales; family Oxalobacteraceae; genus Pseudoduganella; species Pseudoduganella sp. RAF19. Next base: position 507,630 of record NZ_JBFREF010000005.1, read on the forward strand.
ATGTGCAGCGCGACGGTAAGCCGCTTGGGCATCTCGTCGTCGGTGATTTCCCGAGCCTTGACCATGCCGTGCGCACTGCGGTGGTCTACGCCGTGATCATGCGGCTCAAGACTTTGGCGCAGCTGAAAGGAATGGTGGCCTGATGGGGGTGACGGTCTGGCGCCACAAGCTGAGCGCGGTCTTCCATTACCGGTTCCAGGTGAATGGCAAGCGCATTCAGCGTAGCACCCGACTTCGCCTTCGCGCACCAGCGGAAGATCTGGCCGCCAAAGAGTACGCAAATGCGCTCATCATCGCGAACGGCGGCCAGCCAATACCGACCCTCCGTGAGATGTTCGACCAGTGGACGGTCCTGCGCGCACCGGTCGCAAGCTGTCATCATCGGCGATCAGTCGATGTTGTCCGCCGCCTTCATTTATATGATCTGGGCGATAAACCGCTGAATCTGTTGACCACGGAGACAATCGAATCCGCCCGCAACAGGCACCTTGAGACTCATGCACCATCGACGGTCAATCACTGGTTGCGCGTGATCAAACTGGTCGTTAACTGGGCGGTCGCCCGCGAGATTCTTCCACGCCTGCCGTGGAAGGTGAAGATGATGAAAGTGCAGAAGAAGCCGCGGTCCATCATGCCAATGCAGGTCGTCACCGTCTGGTTGGCCGAAGTGGACGCGGCGGCCAGCAACAAGTCGATGGGGACGGCAATCCGCATGATGTTCGGCGCCGGTCTGCGCGAAGCAGAGGCCGCTGGCGCGCGCTGGGAATGGATGGACTGGGAGCGCGGCACTTACACCCCTGGCGAAACGAAAGGGCGGGAAGCCGTGCCGGTCCCGCTGCCGGCATGGCTGCTTGAACATCTGGCGCCACTGCGAAAAGACTCGGGACTGATCGCCCCTCGCGCGGATGGCAACCGCTTTGGCAGTGGGTTTGCCCGGCGCGTTATCCATATCGCGAACCAGAAAAGCAGCGTCAACGGCATTACGCCACACCGCCTGCGTGGCAGCTTTGCGACGCTGCTACTTGAAGCAGGAGCCACCTTACGCACCGTCCAGGAGGTCATGCGACACAAGAGCCCGCTGACCACGATGGAGTACATCGAGTCGAATATGGAGACGGTCGTGGCGGCGCAGCAACGTATCGCCGAAAAAACCGGAATGTTAAGGCGCGAAAGTGGCGCGATGCAGCAAAGCGAACTTAGTGAAACCTGAAACACATGATTATCAACAGTCATCAGACAAACGCATACGAGGCGCGTCCTGAAGCGTCCGAACATCTCACGAAAACTGCGGCAAAGGGAACCCTATGAAACGAGAAAAACTGACGCTGGCCTGGCGCGGCAACACGGCGCGCGTTCCTGAAGTGGTCTTCGTGGAGGAAGTGCCGGCGGCGGCGCCATCGGTGCGCGTAATCACGCCCACACTGCACGTCGTCCAGCACGCGGCCAACGTCGAGGAAGACCCAGTCGATTTGTGCTTGCAGATGTGGAAGTCATGGATGGCTACTGCGAATGACCGGGACTTGGGCGCGCAGACGATGCGCGGTCTAAGCGGGGAGGGAGACGGCCACGGTGTGGACGTGCATGACGCACAACGCGCCAGTGATATGCGCATGGCCGAGGCGACTGACGCGATGATCAGCAGCCTGTCGCGTATTCACGTTTGGGCCATCTATCGCGCCTGCAGCCTGGCGACGGTTTGGCGCTTCCCGAACGCAAATTGGGAAGATGTTGTGTGTGAGGCCCGCAACGAGCTTGAAAAAAAGTTGCGAAAAAATATTTGCACGGCGGTTTTGTTTTGATACTATTCGGGCACTGGGTGGTTTCGCTCGCCCAGAAAAAAGTAAGACCGCTCACTGTGCACCGATAGTCGCGGGAGCAAACCAAGCCACCATGAGGTGGCTTTTTTATTTTCCGCTGCTGAATCGTGAGGTCGCTATGACCAAGACGACGCATCCACCGAAGCACTTGGTGCGCGAATATTTGGAGCGTCGCACGCACCAGCAAGTTGAGCCGCCGCCGTCGCCTGAAGAGATTCGGCGCGAACTGGGATGGCACTTGCTGCCTGAGCTGCGTCAACCTGACCAGGTTGATCGAGATTGACCCTTCTGGAGATACACATGACCACGACCATGCGCGCGAAGCTGCAAGTAGGCTTTGTACAAGTACACACGCAACGCATCAACGCCGAGGGCAAATACGACCCGAACGCCGAGCCCACCAAGTCCATGGAAACGCTGCAGATGAACGCTGTTTGCGCGAAGTCCTACCCGGCTGATGGTAGCGATGAAGACAACACCTATGCGAAATGGAGCCCTGGCGCAAACCTGAGCATCAACATTGCCAACCCTGAGTTGTGGGATAAGTTCAAGGTTGGCGATAAGTTCTACGTTGACTTCACGCCGGCCGACTAGCTGACCGGTACAACCTGTCTCCTCACTTGGTGAACCGCCAAGTGTTTGCCGCCCTAGCGTTGCGCTTCGGCGGCTTTTCTTTTCGAGGTGTCGAATGACACAGCTCCGCCTTGATCACTATCGCGACATGATTATTCGTGCGGTCAAGGAAGGCGGCGTATCGCTCGATCTGCTGGCGGCGCACATGGACGATGCGGCTCAGGCAAAACAGATTTTGCAGGTCAAAGGGTATGGCAGCGCCTGGTCAAGCATGACCAGACTTGCGGCGCTCGTCCCGAATCGTGAACAGAAGTGAAACTGAAACGCCTCCAGCCGCGAATACAGGCGGTCAGTACCGCCCGCGTGCCCACCTTGCAGACTCAACCTGATCGGGTGGAGCGAAAGCGTGGACGCGCTGGCGTGCGAGAAAGACGTGCGATCAGAGAGCGCGATGCGGATCTCTGCGCTGAATGTATACGAATTGGTCGTCCCGGTCCTGGCTGGTTGGTGGATCACATCAAGCCGCTTTGGGATGGCGGTTCAGACGACGCTAGCAATAAACAGCTGCTGTGCAAAGAGCATCACGACGCCAAGACGGCGCGCGAGGCGGCGCAGCGCAATCGAGGCTACTGAGCCGCAAAAAGGGCACTGACGCAATCCTGGTCAGTCCTGATGGCTTCGCCGAGGCATGGGGGGGGGCAAAAGGCTACGCCGCCCCGGCGGACACCGCACTGTACCCCACGCGCAGATTTTATTCCCCCCTGGAGGGTTTTGTTAATGGCACTGACAGGCAAGAGACGCCGGTTTGCCGACGCCGTGTTGGCCGGCAAATCCCATAAGGAGGCCGCAATCGCCGCTGGGTACAGCGCGAAGACCGCCGGCCCGGCCGGATCGCGCCTGGTAAAGGAACCGCCGGTCGCGGCATACATTGCAGCGTGCCGCGCCGCTACCAAGGAATATCCGGTGCCGGCGCCGCCAAAACCGTTCGATCCGACCAACCCGGTTCTGTTCAGCGATCCAAAAGCATTTTTGACCGCTGCCATGAACGATGGCGAGTTGCCGGAGAAGCTGCGGGTGGAGGCGGCCAAGGCGTTGATGCCGTTCGTGCACCAGCGCAAAGGCGAGGGCGGCAAGAAAGAGGCGAAGAAGGACGCCGCCGCGAATGTGGCGACTGGACGGTTTGGCGCGCCACCACCACCTCCTCGACTGGTGGCGGGCGGTAAAAAATGAGTTTCAGCTGGACGACGTCCTGCCCCGATTGGGAGCGCAGGATTGTCGCACGCGAGACGCTCACGCCTTGCCCGCCGCTGTACCCGGACCAAGCCGCAGCCGCGTGGGCGATATTCGCCGAGCTGCGGATGGTGGACGCGCCGGGTAGCCCGAAGATGGGCGAGGTGGTCGAACTGTGGGTTCGCGAGTTCGTTGAGGCGATCTTTGGCGCGTACGACCCAGATACCGGCCGGCGTCTGATCAAGGAGTTCATGCTCCTGATCAGCAAGAAGAACGGCAAGTCCACCATCGCAGCTGGCATTATGCTGACGGCCCTGCTGATGAACTGGCGCCTGGAGGGTGAATACATCGTCCTGGCGCCAACCAAGGAGGTGGCGGATAACAGCTACAAGCCGATGGCAGCAATGATCCGCGCCGACGAGGAGCTGGAAGTGCTGTTGAAGGTGCAGGACCATATCCGCACCATCACGCACATGACCACGAACGCCACGCTGAAAGTGGTAGCTGCGGACGGCGAGACGGTCTCCGGTAAGAAGGCGATCGGCGTTTTCATCGATGAATTGTGGTTGTTCGGTAAGAATCCGCGCGCAGATGCAATGCTGCTTGAAGCGACAGGTGGCCTGGCGTCGCGCCCCGAGGGCTTCATCATTTACGCGACCACGCAGTCGGACGAGCCGCCCGCCGGCGCGTTTCTGAGTCGCCTGCTGTATGCGCGCGGCGTGCGGGACGGAAAGATCAACGATCCGGCCTTCTATCCGATTCTGTACGAATTCCCGAAGCACATGCTCGATGCTGACGCGCACCGGGACGCGAAGAATGCTTACGTGACGAATCCCAACATGGGCTTGTCGGTCGATGAGGAATTCATCGCACGCGGTTTCAGGCAAGCGCAGGAAAAAGGCGAAGCTGAATTCCGCGGCTTCCTCGCAAAGCACCTTAACGTGGAAATTGGTCTGGCCCTGCTATCAAACCGCTGGGCGGGCGCCGACTTTTGGGAGCAACAGGCCATCCCGGTCTTCACCCTGGAAGAGTTGATCGAACGGTCCGACGTGATCGATGTCGGTATCGACGGTGGCGGTCTGGATGACTTACTGGCGCTGACGGCCATTGGTCGGTGCCGAGAGACACGCCGCTGGCTGACCTGGGCGCGCGCATGGGCGCATCCCTCTGTTCTTGAGCGCCGCAAAGAAGTGGCTTCTCGCCTAATCGATTTCGCCAACGCCGGGCAACTGGTGCTGGTCAAGCGCATTGGCGACGACGTTGACGAGGTGGCCGCCCTCTGCGCTCAGATGGAAGAGTCGGGAAAGCTGGACAAGATTGGCGTGGACCCATCCGGGCTGGGCGGCATCCTCGACGGCTTGATCGAAGCGGGAATACCGGAAGAGAAGATCGTTGGTATCTCCCAGGGCTGGAAGATGACCGGTGCAATCAAAACAGCTGAACGCAAGCTGGCCGAAGGCGTGCTGGTGCATGGCGGCCAAGCACTACTCACCTGGAGCGTGGGGAATGCCCGCATCGAGCCGCGAGGCAATGGCGTGATCATCACCAAGCAGGCCAGCGGCTCGGCAAAGATCGACCCATTGATGGCCCTTTTGAATGCTGTATCGCTGATGGCGCTGAACCCTGAGTCCGAAGCCGCCCCAGAAATTATCGTACTGGACCTGTAAATGACCGCAAAGCTCCTCGACCTGACCGCTGCGCGCCATGAGTCTCGTGTCCTGAATGCATGGGTGGCTGGAGACGAAGGCCGATCCTCCCGCGTCGGCGTGCAGGCGTTTGGTGAAAATTCCACCCAGCAGCTCACGATGAGCGAACTGGCCAACCTGCTTGGCGCCGCGTATCGCTCCACCTCGGGGGCATCGGTGACTGAAGATACCGCAATGCGGGTGTCAACCGTGTACGGGTGTGTATCGCTGATTTCTGGCGCCATATCCTCTCTGCCGCTCGGAGTCTTTCAGAGAAATGGTTTCGAGCGTTCGGCAGTGGAGCACGATTATTGGTGGATGCTGAACGAGTTGGCTACAGATGGCTGGACGGCAGCCGATGCCTGGAGTCAGATGATCAGCTCAAAGCTGCTCACGGGCGATGCCCTGGGAGAGTGGATACGTCCGAGTCCTTACAGCAATCGCGTAATCGGATGGAAGCCATTGCTGCGTCAGGAGTGGCAGTCGTTCCGCAATCCGAACAATCGGTCCCAAGTGCTGTATCAAGTCACCCCGCTGGACGGCACCGGTTCATATGTGTTGGACAGGGCAGATGTAATCCACTTGACCAGTCCGGGCTATGACGGCTTGTGCAGTCCGTCACCGATCACGTATGCAGCAAGAGAAGCGGTGGGCAACGCGCTGTCAGCACAGGAATTCACCGGCAAGTTCTTCGCCGGCGGTGGCGCATTCGACTACGCGCTGAAGACCGCGGCCCGACTGGACAAAGCGCAGCTTGAGCAGCTGAAAGCTTCGCTCCTGGGGCGTGTGCAGAACGGCGGCCGCGGCCCACTGATTCTGACAGGCGGCCTTGAGCCGGCGCAGTTGTCCGTGAACGCCAAGGATGCTGAAGTGCTGGCGACTCGCCTGTTCACGGTGGAAGAAATCTGCGCCATTCTCGGCGTTCCGCCGCACATGATTGGCCACACCAGCAAATCTACCTCGTTCGGCACCGGCATCGAGCAGCAGTCAACCGCCTTTGTCCGCTACACACTGCAGCGGCACATGACACCGATCAAGCAAGAGCTGAACGCGAAGCTATGGCCGGTACGTCAGAAATACTTCGTGGAGCACGTTACCGACGCGCTGATCGCGGCAGACATGAAGGCGCGATACGAATCCTATCGCATTGCTCTCGGTCGCGCAGGCGAGATGCCATTTATGTCGGTGGACGAAGTCCGGGCCAAGGAAAACCTGGCGCCAGACGCCAATTTGCAAATGAATGGAGGCACGAATGCCAAAGCAACTGATCCAACTGCTGGCTAATAACAAAGCCCGTCCCGCCAAGCTGCCGCAGTCGCGGATCGAAGCAAGTGCCGATGGTTCTGATACGACCATCTATTTGTATGACGCCATCGTGGCTGACGACATCACTGCCGAATGGTGGGGCGGCGTGTCGGCGGAAACCCTTGTGCCGCAAATCCGAGGAATCAAGTCCGGAACGGTCCATTTGCGCATTAACTCGCCCGGCGGCGATGTTTTTGCCGCTCAGACGATCGCGCAAGCAATCAAGGACACCGGCGCCAAGGTTATCGCCCATATCGACGGCTATGCGGCGTCGGCCGCAACCGTGATTGCCGTTGCAGCTGACGAGTCGGAGATGGCAGATGGTGCCTTTTTCATGATCCATAACGCCTGGACCTTTGCGATGGGTAATGCCTCGGATATGAAGGCCTGCGCTGAGTTGCTGGACAAGGTCGATGGCGTGCTAGCTGCGCAATACGCGAAGAAATCAGGAATGGCCATCGACGACGTGAAGGCAGCCATGGATGTTGAAACCTGGTACACGGCTGACGAAGCGGTCAAGAACGGTTTGGTGGACAAAGTGGCGGAAGGCTCCAAGGCGAAGAATCAAGGCCAATGGAATCTGGCGGCTTATGCCAAGGCACCCAAAATCGCGCCGGAAGCAAACGACGAAACAAACACCAACCTGGCCACTGAAGAACATCGCGCCCGCCAGCAACAGCGCATTGCGCTGATGGCGCGCGTTACCCCTTAGTTGACGCTCTCGCGCCACTAAACCGACCGCCCTAGAGGCGGTTTTTTTATGCCCCGTAACCGGGCCGCGAGAGCGGACCCTGATAGAAAGGACTTTATGAGCAAGCTTGCCCTACTGCGCGAACAGCGCGATGTTCTGGCCAAACAGATTCACGAACTGAACGCCAAGACGCCAAGCGACAAACGCATGTCGTCGGAGGATGCGGAAAAGATCGACAAGATCCTGGACGAAGTCGCCAAGGTCGATGCAGAGATCGCCCGTGAGCAGAAGGTTACCCAGCTCGCCGGTCAGACTGAAGAAGCAATGCGCAACGACCACACCGTCGATCCATCCAAGCAATCGGATGAATCGAAAGCGCTACGCGCCTTCCTCGCCGGCGGTGTCATGAACATGGGCGAAGCGGATCGCCAGCGCATGCACGCGCGCCAGAACGCCGATATCCGTGCCGCCATGTCCACCACCACCACGACCGAGGGTGGCTACACCACGGCGCTGGAATACCAGCACAAGCTGGAGTCGGCAATGAAGGCGTATGGCGGCATGCGCGGCGTGGCCACCAATATCCGCACCGGCACCGGTATCACCATGAACTTCCCGACGTCCGATGCCACGTCGGAAATCGGTGAAATCGTCGGCCAGAACTCCGCTGTCACCGGCCTGGATACTACGTTTGGTAACATCACCCTGGACGTTTACAAATACTCGTCCAAGAAGATCGCGCTGCCATTCGAACTGGTGCAGGACTCGTTTATCGATATCGAAGCCTATATCCAGTCCGTGTTGGCGATGCGCCTCGGTCGTATCCAGAATACCCATTACACCGTTGGCACCGGTACCGGTCAGCCGCGCGGCCTGGTCACCGCTGCTGGTTCCGGCAAGGTCGGCACTACCGGCCAGACCACCAGTGTGATCTATGACGACCTGGTAGATCTGGAGCACTCCGTAGACCCCGCGTACCGCAATCAGGCGGGCGTCGGCTACATGATGCACGACACCACCGTGAAGGCAATCCGCAAGATCAAAGACGGCCAGAATCGCCCGATCTTCGTGCCTGGTTACGAAGCCAACGCGATGATCAATGGCGGCGCGCCGGATACCCTGATGGGCCGTCCGATCGCCATCAATCAGGACATGCCAGTGATGGCTGCCAATGCCAAATCGATCCTGTTTGGTCAGTTCAACAAATACATCGTCCGTGACGTGATGGATCTGACCATGTTCCGCATGACCGACTCGGCCTTCACCTTGCTGGGGCAGATCGGCTTTGTAGCCTTCATGCGCACTGGCGGCAACCTGATCGACGTGGGCGGCGCGGTGAAGTATTACGCCAATTCGGCCACCTAATCCACCCAAGACGGCCGGCGATTGCTCCGGCCGTTTTCCTCACACATAGGAGCAAAACATGGCAAAACCGAAAAACGCCCAGCCTGGTACCAAGGTGCGCGCCCGCGTGCTGGTCGATGGTGCTTTCGGCAAGGTCAACGACGTGGTCGAAGTCGATGCCGAGCAGCTCGACTCTTTGACCGGCGTGGTTGATGCTGACGAGGCCGCCGTGGCCTATGCCGAATCGCTGGCCAAGCCAGCAGACATCGTTTAACCACAGGAGCTGGCCATGGCCGCAGGCGTTTTCATTATTCCTGACAAAGCTAAACTGAATATCGCCAACGCCACGGCGATCCTGTCCCTGAACACTGCCAACTTCCGCGCCGCTCTGGTTTCCTCGGCGTGGACACCGGCCAACAGTACCGACGAAGTGTGGGCAGATGTCTCCGCCAACGAAATCGCCAATGGCAACGGTTACAGCACTGGCGGCGGCGCGCTGACAGGCGTGACGCTCAACCAGTCGGGCGGAACAGTCAAGTTCACGTGCAGTAATTTCATTTGGACGGCGTCGGGCGGTTCTATTCCCGCCTGGCGCCGGTTGGTGTTGTACTACCTTGGCACCGTGAACGGCAAGGTCAATCCATTGTTGGCGCACGCCCTGGGCGATGCCACGCCAGCCGATGTCCCCGCGACCACTGCAACCAATACCTTGACGTTCGCCCCGAACGCCTCCGGCATCCTGACTCTGGTGTAAGCGAATGAGCCCGGAACAGCTGAACACCCTTCGCACTGAGCTGCACACCGATCCCAATGGCATCGGGTATGCGCAGTGGTTGCCTGCCTCGCCCGGTACCGTTGCTGATCTGCTGAATGCGCAGACGCAAAGCATGGTGAAAGCGCTTCGCACGACTACCGCAAAGGCTTGGGCTGCTACCGGCCCGTATGCGGCAATCGTGGACGCTTCGAACAGCCCCAATCACCCCTGCCGCGCGTCGTGTTTGGTAATCCGAGACGCGTTCATGGCCGGCGACATGATTCACGTCGAACTGCCGGAAATGCAGGAGATGTTTGCAGGCTGGGTAACCGCGAGCCTTATTACGCCGGCCCAGCACGACGACCTGATGGCGCGTGCGACGCAGGCGGCCAGCCGCGCCGAAATGCTTGGTCTTCCGTTTGTAACCATCCCTGATGTTCAGGAGGGACAATAATGGCAATTCAATACGGAGCAGCAACCGCGCTGACCATGACTGCCGGTTCCCTCGGCGTGGGCGCTAGCCGATCGTCAGCTGCGGTTTCGACCGACACAACGAAAAATGTCGTCGGCATCATGCTTGAGGTGTCGATTCTGACCACCGCCACCGCGCCTTCGGGGAACAAGCAGGTCGTGGTGTACGGCTATAAATCGACTGACGGAACAAATTTCAGTGGTGCTTCGGGCACGGCTGACGATGTGGACGGCACCGACAAGGCGCTCACAGCGTTGGGTTCGCCTTCGAATCTCGTCCAACTCGGCACGATTCAACTTAATCAGGGTGCCAATTCGCGTACTATTCGTGGCGAGCTCGAGCTTTCTGGCCCGTTTGGTTGCGTGCCGCCCAAATGGGGCGTCGTTCTGTTCAATGACGCTGGCACCGCATTGGGCGCCACCGTCACAGCGCAGTATCGCGAAATTTATTACACCTGATCGTGACAGATCTTCTGTTGAAGCGGCGGGCCTGGCGCCAGCCGCAAGGTGCATTGCAGGTCGATTGGGGAAATCCCATTGCGCAAGGGCTGTGTCTTGTTGCGCTCAACGGACAGAACCTATCGGCCCTTGGTGTTATCGGTGGCAAACAGGTTACCTTTCCGTATGCATCGGGCAGCAGTCAGGTCGTTAATAGTCAGGGTGTTGCCAGCCAAGCCACCAACTATCTTTACGACACTGGCGCCACCGGGATTGTCGGCAACAATTATTCGCTGCTTGTAGTAGGTAATTGCACCAGCACATCGGCAATTCAGAACGCGGTCGATGATGACGTCGATACAGGCTCGCCACGCTGTTTCCAGTTCCGTGTCAATGCCGGCAAGGCCGAACTGATTACGTTCGATACAAGCTCCAACCCGTATTTCGCTACTGCACCAGCGATGTCTGCGACAAAGCTGGCGAGTGGTTTTGTGATCGGGGCAGCGGTAGCTGGTAACAGTATCGCTGTTTATCAGGGCGGGACGAAGACCGCCAATACGGCGGCCGGTACTCAGAGGGTGCCGTCGGGCAGCTTCCGTCTCGGAGGACACAAAGGGTCGGGCGGCTCCTCGTGGGGAACTGGCGGACTTAACCTTGTTCTTGGCTGGAATCGCACGCTGTCCGACACGGAAATGCAGTCGCTCGCCGACAATCCTTGGCAGCTATTCCGTCTTCAGTCCATGCGCTTGCAACTGTCCGCGGCTGGCACGAACACAAATATCTCACCTGGTGTCGCTGTGCTGGCCTTGACGGGCTACGCGCCAAGTCTTACTCAAACGGATAACAGGGTAGTGACTCCCGCGCCGGCAGGCCTAACCCTTACGGGTTATGCACCGTCGTTCGGACAGACAAGTAATCAAATCGTTGCACCGGGCGCGGCTGCGTTGAATATTGTTGGCTTCGCGCCGAGCATCACGCAAAGCGGCGGTGTCACGATTACACCTGGCACAGCGACGTTATCGATTGCTGGGTACGCCCCCACCTTTGCCCAACCGAAGACGATTTCGCCCGGCGCGGCCAGCCTGACCCTGTCCGGCTTCGCACCATCGATCACGCAAACTGCGGCGCAGTATGTTTCGCCCGGCGCTGCTGTGCTGATGTTGACCGGCTACGCTCCGACGATTACGCAAAGTTCGCAATACGCCCGCGCGCCAGCAGGTGCTGGCTATTCGCCTGGCCGCGACGAGGCCACCAGCCGACCAGAGGCATCAGGTGGCGGACGGCAAGCCGCAACACAAAGGAATCAACGATGACGGTACGGCTGATCACACCTCCTGCAGCGCTGGCCCTGAGCCTCGCTGACGCGAAGGACGCTCTGAAGATCGACACGGATGATCAAGATCCAATGGTTGCGGCATGGGTGGCGGGTATCGTCGCGCATGCCGAGCACTATACGGGACGGGCATTCATTAACCAGGCCTGGCGTGTCACCCTCGACAGCTTCCCTGATGCGATCGAGCTTCCTCATCCCCCCATCGCTACTGTCACGCAGCTTCGGTTTATGCCTACTTCGGGCACCATGCAGACGCTCGATCCAGCTGACTATGTGCTGGACGCTTCCAGCGAACCGGGTTATGTCGTGCCTGCGCGCGGCAAGGCTTGGCCTGCTACGTATGCCGAAATCAACACTGTATCCGTGGACTACACCTGCGGGTATGGCGCCGATGATACGGCGGTTCCGGCCGGGATCAAGTTGTACCTGATTGCCAAGTTGCGCGAGCAGTATGACCCTGCGATTCGCGCGGAGCAGGTAACGATACAAGGCTGTTACATCGACCGTCTTTTGGACAGATATGTGGTGTACGCATGAACTTGCCGATGCAGTTGCGCCATAAAGTGCAGATCCAGGAGCGCTCCGCCAGTACAGACGATTTTGGGCAGCCGCTGGAAAGCTGGAACACCATCGCCAGTCCATGGGCTGATATCCGGAACTTGAACGGTCTGGAGACGGTCAAGGGTGGCGCCGACACATCCGTGGTACGGGCCTCGATCCGCATCCGGTACCGGACGGGCTTGTCCGCTGCGATGCGTGTAGTGCACGGAGCAACGACGTACCAGATCAACGCGGTGCTTCCTGAGGAGCAGGGCAGGGTCTTTCTGGATTTAGCGTGCGAGGTGATCGAGTGAGCTTCCTCAAGGTTGATCTTGGCGGCCTTCGTAGCATGCTGGATGAAATGGGCGATGCATCAATAGCGGCAGCCCGCCCGGTAGCTCAGGCTGTCGCCCAAGTCTTATACGACGAGGTAAAGCGCAACGTCCAGTCTATCGGCCGCAAGACAGGCAACTTGGATAATGCTATTTATCAGGCGTTCTCCCAAGCCAACAGTGGTCCTGGCCATGCGACATATCACGTCAGCTGGAATCCTCGTAAGGCACCCCACGGTTATTTGATCGAATTCGGGTACATCCAGCGATACAAGGCCTACATCGGCAAAGACGGAAGGTGGCATACAGCCATTCGGCGATCGATGCGAGGTCAACGGAAACCATCGCGAAGAGCATCGCAAGAAGTCAAGGACGCGTACTACGTCCCGCTCGCGACGCCCAGGCAGGTACCAGCCAGATCATTTTTGCGCGCGGCTCAATCGAAATTCCCCGCTGCCATGGCGGTAGCGGAGGCGAAGCTCTTGGAGATCATCAATCGTGGCACTCGAAGCTAAGCTCACGGCAATTCTTAAGGGGATCTGCCCGCGCACTTTCCCCAACTTTGCTGACGCCGGAACTGCGCGACCGTATGTGACGTACCAGCAGATCGGCGGCGACGTTATCGTCCTGCTTGGACGCGCGGTCCCTAATGTTGAGAACGCCGAAATCCAGATCAATGTCTGGTCGAACACTTGCGCGGAAGCGAAGGCGACAATTCAGCAAATTGAATCTGCTCTGATCCTGGCCTCCGAATTCACGGCCAAGCCGCGCGCAGCACCAGCTTCGGACTTCGATAGCAATATCCCGATCTATTGCAGCAGGCAAGACTTCACGATTTGGTGCGACAAGAGCACCTGATTTACCCGGTTCGCCGAGCGAACCAATCTTTCTGCCCGTAACAGGGCGTCACCAGCCGCCATGTGCGGCTTTTTTTTCGTCCATAGAAAGGGCCACCCATGGCGTACTACTTCGCGGAGGGCAGTCAACAGCAGTTCTCCAATACCTTTGCTTCGGCAAAAACCATCACCGCGCTGACCAATGCAAATCCAGCCGTGGCGACCAGCAACGCGCACGGTTACACAACCGGCGACGAGATTCTGCTGACGTCCGGCTGGGAAGATGCAACCAACACGGTATGGACGGTGACCGTCATTGACGCAAACTCGTTCAGCATCAACGGCCTGGATGCTTCCAACACCAGCTTCTTCCCGTCGGGGAGTGGCACGGGTAGCGCCCAGAAAATCACCGGCTGGACGACGATCCCGCAGGTGCTGACTATTGGTGGATCTGGCGGTGACCCACGCTTCACCGACGTGGCGCCGCTCGCCAAGCGCAACGCTATCAAGATCCCAACCGGATTCAATGCGACCAGTCTCACGCTGTCGCTGGCACACGATGCTCAGAACGCCAACTACAAGTCGATGGTCGGCATCAGTCGCACACTGTCCACGGTTGCATTCAAACAGATCATCTCCGGCGGCGCCGTTCAGTATGGCTACGGCTATATGAGCGTTTCCGAGCAACCGAAGCTGAATAACAACCAGGTCAACACCGTTGACGCGGCCTTCTCCTTCCTGGGCCGCACGATCTCCTACTAAACCGGCGCAAGCCACTACCAGAGCACCGGCCGGCTGCTGTCGCCTTCGCGGGCGCGGCGGCTGGCACGGGCATTTATATCCTCCCGCGAAAGGAACACATCATGGCAAAAGTCATCCTTGGCAAACCACCCAAAGCAATCTCCAAAGAGCTGACATTCCCAATGCTCGACGGCACCACGGGCAGCATTAAGGTCACGTATAAATACCGGACCCGCACCGAGTTTGGTACCTTCGTTGACAGCATGATCGACGTCATCAAACAGGAAAGCGAAGCGGCCATTGCGGCCGCACGCGAAAAGGCGAAGGACAAGGCGGACGACGCCGTGCAGTCGATCGACCTGGGCGTGTCGGAAACCGAAATCAACGCCAAGAAGGCGCAACGCCAAGCTGACTTCATCATGGGCTGCGTAGAAGAGTGGAATCTCGACATCCCGTTTGACCTCGAAGCCGTGGAGCAGCTGGTCGATGAACTGCCGCTCGCAGCCACCACCATTATCGCGGCATACCGCGAGGCGATGACCGAAGGCCGTTTGGGAAACTAAAGCAGGCGGCGGCGACGTTCTACGAACCGGCCAAGCCGAAGGAAGCTAACCCATTCCTCGCGGCCATGGCCGCCGCCCAGGCCGACGCAAGCGGGTTCGAGGTGTGGCCAGAAAACTGGCCAGTCTTTCACCTGTTTTGCCAGCTTCAGACCCAATGGCGAGCCGGATCGAGTGGGTTACTGGGGCTCGACTACAACGTCCTCTATCACAAGTTAGATCGCATGGATCTTCCTCTTACTGAGTACGAACAGTGGGAGGCGGATGTATGTGCCATGGAATTCGCCGCACTTGAAGCGATGCAGGAACAAAGGGAGTAGGCATGAACGAAGAACGGCGCGTCCAACTCGTTGCTGAACTTGATACGACGCGCACGCGCGAAGGCTTTCAGGAAATCGGCCAGCAAGCCAGCACCATGGCCAACGCCGTTTCTTCGGCGGGTGAACGTGCACAGCGCGCGGTCAGCTCTATCGGCAGTGGCGCTGACCAGTCTGCGGAGAAGGTGGAAGCCGCTCAGCGCAACCTGATTGGCTCGATTCAGCGCACGACGGCCGCAATGCAGGCCGGCAGCCGGACCAGTGCCGAATACTATGAAACGCTCGCTCGCCAACGCGGCGTTGATCCTGCGGCCCTGACGCCGTACCTGAATCAGCTGCGCGCGATCGAATCCCAGACGCGTAGCGTTGGTGTATCTGCAGCCCAGACTGCAGCAGCATTACGCGGCGTGCCGGCGCAGTTCACCGACATCATCACATCCTTGCAAGGCGGTCAGAACCCGCTTACCGTCATTCTCCAGCAGGGCGGCCAGCTGCGCGATATGTTCGGCTCCGCCGGTGCGGCCGCGCGCGCTCTCGGCGGCTACGTTGTCGGACTAATCAATCCGTTCACGCTCGCTGCAGCGGCAGCTGCTGCTCTGGCGGTCGCATATCACGAGGGTAGCAAAGAGGCGGATGCTTATGCCAAAGCGCTGATTTTGACCGGAAACGCGGCGGGATCTACCGCAGATCAGTTGTCGGAGATGTCCCGACAGATTCGCGCATCGGGTGTGTCCACGCGCGGCGCTGCGGCTGAAGCACTGGCGGCTCTGGCTGGCACCGGAAAGGTCGGCTCCGATAATCTTCAAAACTTCGCCACCGTAGCCGTCAAGGTGCAAAAATCAATCGGCCAGAGCGTACAGGACACCGCAAAGGACTTCGCGGAGCTGAATAATTCGCCCCTTCGCGCTACAGAAAAACTCAACGAGCAACTGAATTACTTGACGGAGTCCACGTATAAGCAGATCAAGACCCTTCAGGACCTCGGCAAGCAGGATGAAGCTGGAGAAGTGGCTCAGAAAGCCTATGCAGACGCGCTTGCCAGCCGCGCCGACAGGATCAAAGCGAGCCTAGGGACGTTAGAAAAATCCTGGGCCGGGGTTAAAGACTGGGCGAAGTCCGCATGGGATGCCATGCTGGATGTCGGTCGCGAAGACACGATGCAGGAAAAGCTGGACAAGGTGCAAGCGCGTATTGCTGCGCGCACGCCTAAGGCGACGCAAAAGTCGCTATTTGGTGGCGGTACAGGCTTTGATTCCAGCGCTTCGAACCTGTCAGCCTCGCAGGGGTTGGACGATCTACGCACGGATGCATCTGACCTTTCCAAGCGCATTGCGTCGCAACAGATCCTGGCGATGATCGAGGCCAACGAAGTGAAGTCGCAACAGGCCAAGACGGAATGGGACAAGGTTGTCGAGGGTAATCTAACTCGGCGAACCCTGATGGAGAGGGAACTTGAGGCCATCGAGAACAAAGGGATAGCTGCGGGTAAAGAAAAAGCAGAAATTCTCACAGAACAAAACAAGGCTCGCCAAAAATATTCCGACATCTTCAATGATGGCATTAATAGCCAGATTGAAGCGATCAAGCGCCGAGGTGCTGTTGAGGACGAGGTGGCAAAGCGCTCGCTGGATGCTCTCAATACCTATAAGACCGCTGGCATCACGAATGAGCGCGAATACATCCAAGCCACGGAGGAATTGGATCAAGCCGCTTTCGCCAGGGAGAAAGCTCGCCTGCAAGAAGAGCTGAAACTAACGGCAGGCAAGCAGAACAGTCAGAAGGACCAGGCTGCACTTCGCGGGCAAATTGCAGCTTTGGACGAGAAATCACTGAGCCGCCGCCTACAGTATGAGAACGAGCTATTTGCCCTGGAAGTGAAGGAAACACGCCAGGCGGCAAATAACTACGCCGATCTGATTGCTAAGCGGGACGATTACAACGAAAGCCTACTTAAGCAGATTCGTGGTCAGCAGGACTCGAATGCTCAGATTGGCATGTCGAGCCAGCAAATAGCCGATCTGAACGTTGCTTTGGCGGAGGAGGCTGCGCGCCGCGAGGACGTGCAAGCGGCAATTCTGGACACCACCGCTGGTCGCGAACAGGAGGCAGATAAGCTTCGCCTGACGGCCTCTCGCATCCGGGAGCTTGCAAAGGCCCAACGCGATGGCCTGCTGAAGCAGGAAGATTTCGATCGCCAAAAAACGTTCTGGACCTCTGTTGATGACGCTGCACGCCAGGCGTTCCTATCAATCGGCGAAGGCGGCAAGTCGGTCGCCCAGCGGCTGCGCGACAGCTTCAAGAGCATTTTCTTCGACTGGCTGTATCAGATGACGGTCAAGAAGTGGATCATTAATATCGGCACGAGCCTGGGCGTTCCCGCTGGCGTCTTCGGCAGTACCGCAAATGCAGCCAACGTCATCCCTGGAGCCGATGGCGGCAGTGCGCTTGGCCAGATCGGCTCGATTGCTAGTATCGCCAACAGCGCGAAGAACCTGTACAGCCTGATCACTGCTGGCGTGGGAACTACGATCGGCGGCGGCATCGCATCGATTGGTTCTACGTTGGGCATTCAGTCGTTGCAAGGCTTTGGTATGGGGCTGTCCGGCGGAGGCGGTATCGCCGCACAAGGATCGGCTCTGCTGCCTGGCTTCAGCTCCGGCGCCGCAATCGCTCCCTATCTCGGCCCTGCGCTGGGCATTGCAGGTGGCGTCGGTATCGGTCAGTTGATTTCCGGCCGCTATTCGGCGATTGGCAATAACAGCCTTACCGCAACCGCCATCGGTACTGCAATCGGCACGTTCCTGCTGCCCGGCCTTGGGAGCATTGTTGGCGGCGCTATTGGCGGCCTGGTGAACCGTGCATTTGGTCGCGGCCCGAAAGAGACGACCGCCAGCGGCGTTACTGGCACCTTCAGCGGCGATACTTTCACCGGCCAGCAGTTCGCAGACTGGATTCAAAAGGGCGGCTGGTTCCGTTCGGACAAGACCGGTACCGACGTTTCTAGCCTGACTGCGGACCAGCAAACGGCCTTCGATACCGCCTTCAAGGCTATCAAGGATTCCACCAAGTCCTACGCTGAAGCTTTGGGTGTGTCCACCGACGTCATCACTGGCTACAGCAAGCAGATCAAGCTGACCCTGACGCAGGACCAGGCTGAAAATGAAAAGCTGATCGCAGACATGTTCGCTGGCATTGGCAACGAGTTGGCGAATGCGCTCGTTCCAAACCTGTCAGAGTTTAGTCAGGCTGGAGAAGCAGCTAGCGTAACGTTACAGCGCGTTACTGGCGATTTTGTGGCGGTCGGCGCATCCCTGGCCGCGATTGGTGTGGACGCGGACAAGGCCTTCGGCGCCGTCGGTGTCGCATCTCTATCCGC
This sequence comes from Pseudoduganella sp. RAF19, assembly GCF_052114165.1. NCBI lineage: Bacteria > Pseudomonadati > Pseudomonadota > Betaproteobacteria > Burkholderiales > Oxalobacteraceae > Pseudoduganella > Pseudoduganella sp. RAF19. Next base: position 525,973 of record NZ_JBFREF010000005.1, read on the forward strand.
TCGCGAAAAGCTGATTGCTTTGGCGGGCGGGATTGACAGTCTGGTCAACCAGACTGCGTACTTTGCTCAGAATTTCCTTACCGACGCTCAGCGGATTGCGCCCGTACAGAAGCAAGTGACGGACGCGCTCGCGGCACTGGGCTACTCCAGTCTGACGACGGTGGACCAGTTCCGCGACGCGGTGCTGGACCTGACGAGTTCCGGCGCACTGGCGACCGAAGCGGGCCAGAAGGCTTATGAGGGGCTACTCGCTATTGCGCCGCAGTTTAAGCAGGTGGCGGACTACCTGGATCAGGTCAAGAAATCTGCGGACGACTTGGCTGCGCAGCAGGCACAGCAGGCTGTGCAATTGGCCCAGCAGTTGGCCGATGCGTTCAGCGCTGCGAAATCGGTGGCTCAGAATGCATTCAGCGCCCTCAGTAGTGCGGTGGATCGAGAACGAGCAGCGATCGCCAGCCGCTATAGCGGAATAGTTGGATCGTTGTCCACTGCTATAGACGGATTGGGGCAGTCGATATCGCGCACCAAGGACATTATTGCTCTCACCAAGGATGCTATCCAGACCTTTGCACTGCCAGGTCAAGAAACACAAGTTGGGACTGATGCCCGCCGGCGCCTTGCGGACATCGCCCATGGCTCCTCCCTTCCCGATATCGATGTTATCCGGCAGGCGATTGCGGGTGCCACGCAGGTTAATCCGGAGGACTTCGCCAGTCAGTTTGATCTGGTCAAGGCGACGTCGCAAACCCGCAATGATCTGCTGGCTATTCAAGACTCTGCAGGCCGTCAACTCACTGGTGAAGAGCATTCGCTCGCGGTGGTGCAGCAATGGAAATCTGAGTACGAGACACAGCAGACGGCGGAGCTGGATGCGCTGAACAGCCAGCTGGAGCGAGCGCAGGCGCAGATTGACGCGATTAACGGCGTGAACACTTCGGTGCTCACTGTACGCGACGCACTCACGGCCTTTGCGTCATCCATCAGTAACGCCGTTTCAGCACAGTCAGCGGTTGGTGGTGGCGGTGCGGCCTCCGGGATCGCAAGTACGAGCACAACTCCAGCAAAAGCAGCGAATCCAGATAGTTTCGTCACATCGTTCTGGGAGAACACTGCGCTTGATTTCGCTCGCAACGGCGCCATTGGAGGAGCGATTGTCAGTGCGCCGTCGCGGGCGGTTAGTCCTGAAGTGTCGAACACGATGCAGGGTGTAGAGAAGCGCCTCGATTCGTTGGAACAAGCTCTGACCAGCGGAATGATGAATATTGCCGCGCATACGAAGAGCACGGCCGATACGCTCGACCAGTTCAACCTGCAAGGCTTGCCTGCCGAGCGATAAGGAACCCAAGTATGACTTTGCGCGTTATCCGGCCAGCCTTCGCAAACGTGGAGGCTGTATTTCCAAAACTTGTTTCGTCGGATTTTGTGGAGACGTTTGATGGCGCGCTGTGGAGCAATGCCGTTGCATACGCGGTAGGGCAGCGCGCCTATGTTTCAGGGAGCGTGCACAAACTTTATGAGTGCCTGGTCGCGAATACGAACCAGAATCCGCCGAGCACTATTGCGGGTGCTACGACAGGAACAATTTACTGGGCTGAGGTGACCTATACGAACCCCTACCGGATGTTCGATACGGTCAATTCCAGTGTGAGCACTGCGACTGGGCCATCCGCAAAATCCGTTGTTTTCGATCCGGGACGCATCAACTCCATCTTCATCGGAAATATCGATGGGGTGACCAGCATCGATGTAGCCGTGTCGCAGGGAGCAACTACGGTATATAGCCGCACCGTAAGTCTCGCATCATCCAATGTCGTGGATTGGTATGACTACTGGTTCGAACCGATCCTGATGCAGAACTCCATGGCCTTGTTCGACCTTCCGCCGATTGGTGTCGCGAGGGTGACGCTGACGTTTCACGGCGGCGGGACGATGACGGTAGGGACGGTTCAGTGCGGATTGTCACGCGAGATGGGCGAAGTCCAATGGCAACCGAGCGTCCGGCATCTGGACTTCTCCACCTACAAGCAGGACACGTTCGGCAACATCAAGATCACGCCGCGTGTTCCAGCGCTGGTGGTGCAAGCAAAGGTCTTTGTGCCTCGCCTCAATGGCTCGTTTGACGATGTGAACCGGCAGATGGCCGATTTGACTGGCCAGATTGTCACCTGGTCGTTCCAGGGCGACAAGTACCCATCCATGAACATACTTGGCTTCAAAAATGACTTCGATCACGTGCTCGATTCGTCGGCGGGGTCCTTCTTCAATCTTAAAGTGCAAGGGCTGATTTGATGACCTACCCATTGACCCCCGTTACCGCCTTTACGGGCCTGACCAAGCCATCGCGCACCGATCCGGCTACTTTCCCCGATCGGGCTGATGCCTGGGTAGACGCTGAAGGCAATGCACAGGACCAGTTCAATGTGTTAGCCGGGCAGGTGAACGCGATGGCAGGTGGCGCAAACACGGATGCAGGGGCTGCCAGTGCAAGCGCGGCGGCCGCAGCGGCATCGGTTACGGCGGCAGCAGCACAAGTCGCATTGGCACAGGCGGCAGCGAACGCGGCCTCGTCCACCGCGAATGCGCTGCCTTTCAATGCTGCCACGAACTATGCCCAATATGGGGCGGCGCTCTCTTTGCTGAATCTTCGGACCTATCGTCGCAACACCGCAGGCAGCAGTCCGACCGATCCCGCTATCGATCCGACTAATTGGTCACCAGCCGTCCCTGGTACCACGCTGATTACTGCAACAGGTACATTGGCGGAGAATCATTATATTTACAGCGCCGATGTGTCGGTAACGATGCCAGATTTCTCGGTGGCGAAGCAGTTTTCGTTGACCACGCCGAGCAACCTCCCGACGCTCACCAACAACCCGACCACTTCGGATGGGTGGACGGTTAATCTCGGATTCTCAGCCGGGTCAACCAAGACAGCGGCACCATTGGCGTTCGGGTCACCTCACGGGTGGTGGGGAAGTCTGACTATGACGCCGCCTCTCAACGGGACATCGGCGGCGGTCGGCTCTGGATCGTTGTCGGTCATAGCGTCTGTTGCGCTGTCGGCAACCTGCCATGTCTATGTGCTGCTTGAGTCTGTCACGCCAGGGATGTATGCGATCGCGGTCGATCCTACGACCGGATTGTGGGGCGCTCCAGTAACGCTTGCCGCAACTAGCGGATCGGGCTGGATTTATGCGGTCTCTTCCACGTCGTTCGTTTACGTGGGGGCAGGCGGACAGTTCGCCCGAGCTGGAAGCCTCTCTGGAACAACCATCACCCTGGGAGCAAGCCAAGCGCTTAGCGCGAACCCGACTGACGCGCCAATACAGCTTACGGCAACGACATATCTGGTATCGGTCGGTGCCGCGACAAACAACCTGTTTGTTCTATCCGTGAGTGGCACGACTATTTCACTCGGTACGGCAGTCACAGCGCAGTCAGCAGCAAATGCCGGCGTTCGGCTGGCGCCGATATCGCCAACAGCTGCGATCATTGCGTATGCCACGGCTGGAACTTCGCCTACTTCGCTCACTGCACGAGTAGTTTCTATTAGCGGCACCACGTTGACGCTCAACACTGCGGCTGTGTCGGCAACGAGCGTAATTCAGGGTAACACAAGCCCATTTGCAAGCTTGTTTACCGTGTCGGCTGGCGCGAGTTACATCTTCTGCGCCACGAATAGCACGAGCTCAAGTGATGGTAGTTGGTACGGCATTACGGTGTCAGGAACAACCGTCACGATCGGCACTGTATCAGTGCAAACCAGTGTTCTCTGGACCCGCTATCAGCGTTCCACCTTCATCTATCGCCATGGGACGATCGGTGCTGGCGGATCGAACTGGCTCTACGGCGCACTGGTCAACAGCACCACTGTATTGGGTTTGCTGGGTACTGGCGGATCGCTGATAGCGGTGTCCATCTCTGGTACGACGCTGACGTTTGGCGCAGTGTTTTCCTCTGGCTCGCCGCAGGGAATTCTGACCGATATCACAACTGGACTGAACCTATATTCAACGGGAACGGCAACCTATTCCAAGTTGTCGATTACAGGAACAACTATCTCGACTGCGTACACCTTGGCGTCCCAAGCGCTTGCGGTGTTTTCCGACTCATTATCGGACAAGGCAGTCAATTATGGCGGCACCTGGTACAGCTGGTCTGGCGTGCCAGCACTGTTCTTCCCGATCAGCACCACCAAATTCGCGAACGTTTCCTCCAACGTACTACGCTCTTATGGGAATTACTCATGACCGATGAAATAATTTATCCGGTAGGCTACGTCGATCCTTCGACGCTGCCGCGCCATATCACGAAGCTGGCGTTTCGCAATCGCTTTACCCAGGCTGAAAAAGTAGCCATAGAGATGGCTGCTCTAGATGATCCATCAGCCTCTCTGCCAGCGCGCCAGCAGTCCGCTGCGATCCGTGCGAGCCTGGCGGATTCAGCGGCGGCCAGTTACATTGACTTGAACCGCACGGATACCCGTGCTGGCGTGCAAGCGTTGGAGGACGGAGGCATTCTCGCCATGGGTCGCGCGCAGGAGATTCTAGACGCAGCGATCGCAGACGAAGAAAGGCCAAAGGGACCGTAATGGCCTTCCGCGCTTGCTTCTACAAGGGGGTGCACGCAGGCCTCCCTGGCATCTATAACCGTGTAGTGCAGTGGTGGACCAATTCCATTTATTCGCACATGGAGCTTCAGTTCTCCGATGGTTTATCCGCCTCCGCCTCATACATGGACGGTGGGGTAAGGTTCAAGCAAATCAACTACACCACGGACACCAACTGGGACTTTATTGATCTCCCTGAATGGATGGAGCCGGACGCCCGCAAGTATTTCGAAGATCGCGTCGGCTGGGGCTATGACCTGTTTGGCAATCTACATTTCGTGTGGTCGCCGATTCGTGGCGCGGTGCGCAAGATCTTTTGCTCCGAAGGCGGCGTAGAGGCGTGCGGCGTGGCAGTTGGTCAAGGCTTCCGCTTCAGCCCGGCGGACGCATTCGCCATGCTTTCCAGTCGCATGCTCGTCCAGTGCGGTCCCACTTTCGTCAATGTCCAATTCACCAAACCATGAAAGCAAATATGGCAATCGAAACTGCCGGCGTCGGAGCCGGGATCAAAATTTTTGGGCTACCCGTCTTGGCCGGCTCGGCGGCGGTGGCGCTGACGTTCCTGTTCATGTGGCCGAACAGTCGTCGCGAAGCATTCGTGCGCTTCCTGTCTACGATCCTGACATCGGCCATTCTCGGGCCGGTGCTGGTGATCGCGTTGCATGCTTGGTGGCCGACGCTATTTACGTCCGCGAAGGAAATGGCCGTGATGTATGGCATCGATCAGGCTCTCGGCATGCTGTTTGTTTCCGCGCCGATCATGGTTTTAGCAGGGTTGCCAGCGTGGTGGGTACTGGGAGCCATTGTGCTGTGGCTTGAGAAGCGCCGCGGCAAGGATATCGGCGAAATGGCGGAGGATGCAGCCGCGGTCGTCAAAAACGTGCGGAGCGGGCTATGAACCTCTCGGAACACTTCACTCTCGAAGAGATGGTCGCCTCGCAAATTGCGACGCGCCGCCGCCTGGATAATCGCCCAGGTCCACAGGAGCTGGCCAACCTGAAACGCGTGTGTGTGGTACTTGAGGAGGTGCGAGCACTCGTTGGGGCGCCGGTCACCGTCTCCAGCGGCTTCCGCTCGAAAGCGGTCAACCAGGCTGTGGGCGGCGCCGCGAACAGCGCACACTTGCTGGGATTGGCCGCCGACATCAATGTGCCGGGCATGGCCCCGAAGGCGCTGGCCAAGATGATCCTGGCCAGCAATATCCTGTTCGACCAGCTGATCTATGAAGGCACTTGGGTGCACATCGGCCTGTCGGAAGACAAGCCGCGCCGCGAGGTGCTGACGGCGAACTTCAATCCTGGCGGTGTGGTCTATTCGCGGGGGATTGCATGATGTTCATGGCTACGTTGTCACGTTACAAGCTGGTCGCCGAGATCATCGTCTTCGGCGCACTCGCAATCGGCGTTGTTTGGGGTATCCACGAATTTCTCGAACATGAGCGCGAGATCGGCCGCGCGGAAGTGCGCAAAGAGTGGAAAGAGCAGGAAGTTGCCGCAAAAGAGGCAAGCCGAATCCGCGAGACCGAATTACTCAAGCAACGCGACGACGCTGTCGCAAAAAGGGATGAACGTGAAATCACTATCCGCAATCTGGCCGCTGGCTCTAGCGCTGCTTCTCTCAGCCTGCGCGACACCCTCAACGCCATCAATACCGGCGTGCCCACGGCCACCATCGAAACCCTCCGTCAGTCAACCGCAACCCTCAGTACCGTACTCAACGAGTGCCAAGCAAGATATCGAGGACTGGCAGAAAAGGCTGATCGCCACGCCAATGACGCAAAAACCTTAGATGACGCTTGGCCGCAATGAAGTGCGTGCGGGTTAGCCTCCAGGGCGCTCGATATCAACCCTGATCGCATCAAACTCCCTGATGCATGCCAACTCATCCAATTCACGCCGCATCGCGTCGCCAATGATGCCGGGACCACCTCCAAGCGGCCCTACAGCCCGCAAGAACTGGTCTGCACGTAAAGCGACCGCGCGGAGCCTCGCGATTTCCCACAACAGCAGCGGAATGTCAGCGGCGTCGCGACGTGCTTTGATCTCACTCAGTTCGGTGCGAGTGAGGGATGGCTTGAAGGTTTGGCTCATGGTAGTTTTACTGTATGTATGCACAGTATATCTTCCGTAAAGGGTTGCGCCAAGGGCCGCGCACCGGCAGTGCCGACAGATACGGAAGCCAAGTCGATATTGAACGGCGATATGTCTCATGACATGTACTATTGAAAGTTGCCTGTCTCAATCAAATCAACGGGTTACAGAGCTTCAGTGGCCTGATCTATAGTACACATAGATGTACATAACCATTTGATTTCTTTGGCTTTTGTGTCTCAGAAGAGTACCGGTTCATAGCCTATCGGGGGTTCGAATCCCCCTCTCTCCGCCAAGATACGCGTAAGTGATTGATTCGCTTACAGAAAAAGCCAGCTTAGATAGCTGGCTTTTTTACTTTTTCGCCCCACCTTTTCTCGCGCAGGGATACTTTGGGGATAAATCACGTTTTCCCCTCGCTTCCCCTTCGTTCCCTCCTTGCTTCTCAGGCAATAAAAAAGCCGACTTTCGCCGGCTTTTTTGAGGATGTCGCTGCTCAGCGTCGATGGAGCTTATATTCAGGAATGCGGATGCGCGATTGGCCGAAGACTTTGCTTACGCCTCCCAGTTCGGAAACGGGCTTGGCATCCTTTTCAAAGCGCACGACGACCGTGCGGCCGGTGGTTTTGACTGGCGCAGCAGACGAGTCCGCAGTTTTCAGCTCATCGCTGCTCTTGGCGCGGCGCGACGCAGCATCGCTCTTGTACCTTAGTACCCAGCGTGCATCTTTTGCGTTTTTGTCATTCATTGCCACTCCTCGCCAAACGTGTTGTCCAAATAGTCTACCAGAACCTGCCAGCTGCGGCTGTTTGCCGTCAAGTCAAAGCGCATTTCGGTTGGGCGCCCATGAGCTTCCCACCACGCCGGATCGAGAGCGACGACGTCCAAGACCGAGCGGCAATAGCGGAAGCGAGCATCGCGGTTCAGGTCCCCCTCGGCCAGCTGAGCGTCAAAGCCAAACTTCGGCCACACCTGGTAGCCGACTAAGTCATCCTCATCCAGTTCAGCTGGGCCATAGCCCCGGCCGGCGGCGAAGAGCGTGACCTCTGCGAAGCCCAAGCGGTAGGCTGTACAGGCCAGCAGCGCAAACCCAACCGTACACAAGCGCTCCGGCGCATCGTGCGCCAGCATAATTCTGCTGAAATACAGGGCGTCGATGCGGACGCCGTCGCCCATCACGTCTCGATAGGCAACTACATCAACTTGCTCGTCCTGCTGGACGAAGTCATTGGTCGATCGAACGTGCATGCCCGCCGGCGTGCCATCTTGGCGCGCGGCGAGTCTGTCAAACGAAACGGTTGAGTAGTCCGGCGCCATGAACAGGCGTCCCACTTCGGCAGCGGACAACCGCAGACCATTCTCGCCCATGTCCGGCAGCAACAGACCTTCGATCGGGTTGCCTTGCAAGTCGTACAGCGCTCCGGTGAATAGGTCGCCCAAAGGTAGGGCCAACAGCTTCATTTCCAGGGGGCGAACAACGCGGTCGTAGTAATCAGTCTGCTCTGGCGTCATCAATGTCGTGGATTCTTGGGGTTGAAAATGGCAATCATACAGGCAGCTTGTAGAATGGCAATCGTCCAGACTAGCGGTCGAGGTCGAGATGCCGAATAATAGAGCGCTATGAGCACCCCAATTACATTGACGGTCGGCGAAATGACGCTGACGGAAAACGCACATTACATCGGCTGGGATCATGGCGAGCTCTTCCAGGAGGTGGATCGACAGCGAAGACCGCATCCCTGCATCAACTACGACTACTACGAGCAACATCCTGACCTAGATGTGTCGCAAAGCGAAATGTGTTTCTGTCGGCCTTTGCGCTTAATGGTTCAGCGTTTGGAAATGCTCGGGTATACGCTAGATGCAGTTAGGGCCGACTTCAACCGCGTCGTGGCGACCGATCTTGAAGAAAGCGCGGGAATCGAAGAGGTGGGTGGGCCGGTTAGGTCGGTTCCTATGGATTTCGACAGGTTCTTGGCGTTCATCCGGAAATACGCGGTAAGTGAGCTTAGCGACAAGTACATTGAGGACTACGACGTCGGGCACCTCGCGAAGAGTGGGGTTTTCGCGAGCGAGCCTGAACTTGAACAGCTGCCAGTCGGGAGTGTCTTTCGTGAGCGCGGCGGATATTCAGAGCGCAGTCACTTCGGGAATCTGATCGGATTTCTGAATCCGTACTCAATACTGCGGGTCCTTGCCGAAAACCCAGCCAACTTAGACCTGGAGGTAGTGTGGGACTATGGCAACTTCGTCGACGCAGGCTGGGCTAAGAATGACGACTTCGTCGCCGGTGCGCGTCGCACTCAAACGTACCTCATCGCGACTGAAGGTAAATCGGACACGCATATTTTGAAGCGGGCCATTGCGCTACTCCGGCCGGAAATTCAGGACTTCTTCCGATTTATGGATATTGAAGACCGACACCCGTTCTCGGGAACCGGCAACTTGGCTAAGTTTGCAGAGGGGCTCGTCAAGATCGACGTTCACAATCGTGTCGTGTTTCTCTTCGATAATGATGCGGAGGGGCTTGATGCTTACCTTAGTCTAAAGCGTTTCTCATTCCCCGCGAATATGCGCGCTATGGTGCTTCCTGATATTGATGACTTCCGCTTCTTTCCGGCGCGGGGGCCGGAAGGTGTTGTGAACGCCGACATCAACGGGCGGGCTGCTGCGATCGAGTGCTACTTGGACCTGCGGTTGCATAATCGCAAGCCAGCGCAGGTGACTTGGACCAACTACAAAGACAAGCTGGACAGATACCACGGGGCGCTAGATTTCAAGGAAAGCTACTCGGATGCGTTCTACGCTGCAACAGCAGAGGCCATTGCCTCGAATGAATACGACGTTGGCAAGCTGAGGGTCGTGCTGAGCGCACTTGAGCGCCAGTGCGTACAGCTAGCCGAGCAGATGCTGCCAGTCGTACAGAGCTACAGCTGATTCGCTACACTGCCCCGGCCGCTGAGTTGGTAGGCGGCCGGGGGCGTAAGTTACGCGGCGAGCGGCAAGGCGCTCTTGATCGCAGCCTGTATTTTTGCCATCTCCCGATCGTCGTTCTGGCCGTCGATCCACTTGGCGTAGACCCGGAAGAACATCTCCAGGCTGTGGCCCAGCTGGCGGGCCATGAATGCCGGGTTGGCGCCGGCCATGAGCCCGATGGTGGCGTAGGTGTGGCGCGAGTTGTATGCGCGGCGATGGCGGATGCCGAGGCGCTTGAGCGTGGTCGTCCACCAAGTGGCGCCGGTGATGCGGTGATACAACCAGGGCTCGTTGTAGTACGGGTCGTGGAACACCTTGCCGCTGGTCGTGAACTTGCGCTGGGCGATCAATGCTGCCAGCGCTTCGTGCGTGAGCTTGACGATGCGGCGCGTCGATGTCTTGGTCGAGTCCTGCTCCTCGTCGTACACGACAACTACTTCGACCAGAACTTCGCCTTTGTTCAGGTCCACGTTCGACCAGTCCAGCGCGATCGCTTCTGACGTGCGCAAGCCCGAGAAGAATTGGAACTGGACATAGTTCAGGACTTGCACGCTGTAGTGCTCGCCGATGCTGGTCAGGATCTTCTGCACCTCGCGTAGTGAGAACGGATCGGGATCGGCGGCCTGCACCAACGCATACTCTAGCCCACTGCACGGGTTGTCCTTGATCTGCTTGTCGCGCACGGCGAGGTCAAACACGCTGCGGATGATCGACAGCTGGTTGTTGCGACTCTTGTTGCTCTTCCAGGTGCCTTGCTTCAGGGCGTGCTTAATGTCGGAATGGACGATCAGCTTGATTGGCTTGTTCGGGATATGCTTCTTCCAGAAGTTGTCCTTCTGCTGGCGGTACATCTTCTTCGTGGAAGGCTTGTGCTCGAGCAGGTCGCACCAACGGTCGATAAGATCGAAGAACGGCTCGTCCCCCGTCTTCGCCTTCGGTGCTGGCGCGGTGGTGGAGTCTGGGAACGTGGCCCTGTAATCGAAGGTGCCCAAGCGGATCTGGTCGCGCACCTCGGCGACCAGGCGTGAAGCGTACTTCACGTTTGCCGGCGTGGGCTCCAGCATGGAGCCGTCCATGCGTACGGTTTCCTTGCACTGTCTGCCGTCGAACGTGAAGTACACGCGGATGCTGTTGTCGCGGACTTCAACGCCGCTCAGTTTTGCTGCTCGACCCACTTGTAATACTCCTGGAGGTTCATGGTGATGCGGCCGTCAGGGGCCTTGCGGTAGTGCTTGCCGTTGATCCATACGCCGTCTTCCACTTTGCGGCGCACGGCTTTCTCGGTATAGCCGGTGAGGGCGGAAAACATTGGGATCAGCATCCACTGCAGGCCGATCGATTCCGCGTTTTGTGTCATGGTGGTCATGCGGTCACCTGGTTCTTCGCGTGAACTGCAGCGTAGTGGACGGGGTCGAGCCCGGCCCATTCCACGTCCTCGACTTCGGCTATGCGATACAGCGCATCCTTGCCCACTGACTTGACGATTTCGTCGTGCATGACGTCGCCATGCGCGCTGTGCGGGGCCAGTGCGCCGAGTGCGGCAATCACGCCGCGCATGAATTCGTCAGCGCATGGTGGCGTATGGTTCGCTAGTGTGGAGCTTGGTGCAGGGGGCGCTGTTAGGTCCGCCGCAAAGGAAGTAGCGAGTGCAATGACCGCCGCGCGTTCATCAATTCGCTGCAGGTTCTGATCAACCACGCCCCGTTCCTTTAGATCGAGCTTGGCGTGGACTAGCTGGTGCATTGGCATATAGCGATGCAGAGTGCGGATGATTTGATCGCCGGCCGTTAGTTCAGCGATGAGGTTGCGGATGACCAGTGGAGCAGACAGCGAGCTGGTCGATACGTTGGTGTGATTTTTAAAAGCGTTCATGTTTTGGCTGTGTTGGTTCTTGGCGGGCTATGCGGTCACCAGCAACACCAGGTAGGTGCTGCCGGCGGCGAGAATGGCGAACATCACCAGGTCGAGGACGAAGCCTTCTTTCATGGTCATGGGCGGTTCGGAGTCGGGAACGGCCACGCAGCTGCCGGCCTCAGGTCAGTCGCGATCTGTGCTGCTCGGTTCTTCCTCACCTTGATGGTGGGGCCGCTAGCGTCGGATGCCGCGTCCTCGCCTGCTACTGCCTTTGGCTTGAGTGAGAGGGTCTTGCGGTTGCCAGCTGGCTCCTGGGCTTCGCTTTCTGCTGTTTCCGGCGCAGAGGTATCCTCGGCTTGCAGTGCGGTCGCTTCGATCGGCTTGATATGCCAGCCGCCACGGTACATATAGCCTGCGCGGTCGCCTGCGGCTTCCAGCGTTGCTACCAGGTGCGGAGCCTGATCGATAATCAGGTCGGCCAGATCATCCAGGCGGCCAGGGTTGGCCTTGATGTAGGCCGTGAGAGCATCTTCCGTTTGCAGCGTCGTGAGGTCGATGCCTACCAATTCCTCCGCCCCCTCCTGTGTCGAACTGCTGGCGGCAGGTGCTGGCTCGTTCTTCGGCTTGGCCTTGGCGCGCTTTGCCGCTGGTGCCGCCGGCGCAAGGTTGATCTCCTTCTGCGCTGGTGCCTTCGCCTTTGTCTTCTTCGCCTTCGGCTTAGATTTCGCCGCCTCCTTTTCCTTGGCAGCTTGCACCAAGCCGGCGCGGATTGCTGGGGCGTCAATGCCGGCTTCCACGGCCGCCTTAAGCATGCGGGTCGGCTTTTCCCCGTGACCGCTGTACGTGTTGACGATCAAGTCGCGGGCGAAGGTCAGGTCGATGATGAGCTGGTGCACGTCGTCGATCGGCATTTGGCGGATGACGTCCTTGATCTTGTCCGACCCGTTCACCCACTTTTTGTTGAAGTAGCCGCTCTCGAACTCGCTGCCGGTCCAGCCATAGGTTTTGCGGATGAAGCCATCGGCCTCATTCGGGCAGCCGCTGAACAGAAGGACGGCGATTTCGTGCTTATCGTAGGGTGCTGGGCCGTGCTCTTGGTAGTGGCCACGCAGGGCGGTAAACAGGTCGCGGCGGTATTGGCGTTCGATCGCTGCATCCCGCTCCTGCTGCTTTTCTTTGGCCTTCGCTTTGGCAGCCTCGGCTGCCGGCGTCTTCCCTGCAGCGTCGGACTCCTGGGCGCGTTCCTCAAGGTCTTTCGTCTTTGCAGCTTCGATCAGCTTGCCGGGTTTGTTTGGATCTTCCACCAGCACGGTTTCCGGCAGGTTCTTGCCCAGCAGCTTGCGGTAGGTGGTCTCTTTTCCGCCAACATAGAACTTGGCATCCAGGGCGCTGTAGCCAGCGCTGAGGGAGTCGTTCCAGGAGCTGGTCTTGATCTTCTTCGCCGCGTCGCCGGTAACTACGGTCTTGCCGGCGTCCTCGGCTTTTTTGCGTGCGTTCGCTGCATGCGCTGCTTCCTTTTCACGGAAGCAGGACGGATCTGTGCAGACGTTTGCATTCTTGTCGCCGCCGTCGAAATCAGGTTGATTGCCGGAGCGCTTTGGGCACTCAACGCACGATCCAGCGATGTTGACCAGGTTGGAGTCCTTGATCGAGAACACGGCGCCTTTCAACTCAACCGTGTAGTTGGTGCGCAGGTGTTCGCGGACAGCTCGCACGGACATCCTGTTGCCGTAGTAATCCGGCTTGCTGACTTCCTCGGCAGCTTTGAGCTGCATTGCCGGCGTTGGCAATCGTGCCAGCTGTTCAGCGACGGATTCCTCGAATTTGTCGTCCAGGAACATGTCGCGGAGCTTGAGCGAAAGGCGGCACAACTTGAGCCGGTTATAGATGTAGGTGCGGCTCTTCTTCGTGTGCTCGATCAACTGATCGATGGTGTATCCGTGGTTGTGCATCAGGCCCTGATAGCCCTCTGCTTCTTCCAGTGGGTGAGGGTCTTCACGTTGGATGTTCTCCAATAGCTGGATAACGGCCGCCTGCTCGTCCGACAGCGCTTTGACGCGCACAGGAACGCGGGACAGGCCGGCTATGACGGCCGCGCGATATCGGCGCTCGCCGGCGACGATTTCGAAGCGCTGTGGCTGATCGGCAGTGGGCTTTACAGGGCGGATCAGCAGGTGCTGGAGAATGCCGTATTGGTTGACGTTCTCGGCCAGGCGCTGCAGAGCTTCCTCATTGAAGCGCTTCCGGTTCGTGAGCGAAATGCGAATGTCCCAGGTATCGACTTCCTGGTGGCCTTCGATAACCAGCTCGTCGACCACGATGACGCGGTCGGCGGGCATAGGGACAACGGGTGGTGCGAGTGCGACGAGTTTAGACATGGTGGGGCTCTCGATTAATCGCGGTCGTTCGCCGCGAGGGATTTGAAATCAGTGGTTGCAATGCGGCGAACTGGATGCTTGCGGGCATACGAGCGCAAGGCTCGACCAAGGCGCGGGTCATCCAGGGCGGCGTCCAGCGGCTTGGCTATCTGCAGAGCGCGGTGAGCGGCGACTAAGGTGGGGCGGTCGGGTTCTGCTGGCATAACCGTGATGCCGCAAGGGGCGTCCCCGGCGCGCTGCGCAGCGGCATCGGCTGCACTGGCTGCGTCGGATGCGTGCGTCTGGAACATCGTTATGCCGGCGCTGGTGCGGACTTTCACGTTGAACTCATGCACGAGCTGATCGTGGGCTGCAAGGGCGACGCGCAAGTCGTCGGCGGTGTCGCCGCGCATGCCTGCAAAGCCGGCTTCTACCAGCAACTCAGTGGCGTTCGCCGCGGCGATCTGCAAATTCTTCATGCTGGCGACCAGTGCTGCGGCATGATCGCTGAAGTTGTCGTTGGCGGCGATAGATGGGAGAGGCGCGCTCACTTGCACACCTCCTGCATCGTGGGCGAGCCGTGTGCAGACGTCTGCACACGCTGTACCGATGGGGCAAGGTTGCGCGCCTTGATGTAGTCATGGCCCTTGAGTCCCGCGAAGGGATCGGGCCGGCTCGCGCGAATCCGAACTACTGGATTTTCGGCGAGTGCTTGCTCGTTGAAACCGCGTGGGTGGGATTCGGGTGAGACCATGTTTGCTCCTATCAAAGAATTGATACGAGCGGAGTATAGATAATCTATTCTTTGAAGTAAAGAAAAACTATACTTTAATGTAAAGTTACTCTAAATTCTCTCGAATTGTCACAACACTTGCGAGCTTCGCGACCTCCGACGCGAGCGAAGCGGCCAGCCATTTGGCATCGGACTTGATGTTTTCGTCCCATCCTTCGAAGTCGCCGGACATAAGCAGATGGTTTAGCGCTGCGAGCTGGGCCGCGCGTGTCTCCAGATAGTCGCCGATGCTCTCCTTCGCGACCACAATATCAACACCTGGCATTACGGAAATCGTGAAGGAAGCTATGGGTTGGCTGGGGATTGTGTTGTCATTTTGCATTGAGAGTTTCCAAGAAATAATTACGGAGTCCGCCATTATAGTGGGATGGCTTCACCGTGTAGCTATCACAGCGTTAGCCTATTCTCTACACTGCGCCTCTATGAGTAGAGACATTTCCCCATTTGGCCTTCGTATGCCTGCCGATTTGAAGGCTCTTCTCGAAAAATTTGCCCGTAGGAATGCCCGTTCTCTAAATTCAGAGATCGTAGGACGTTTAAACGAAAGCGTGGATGCTGCGCAACGGCCGCTGCGCAGCTATTCGGACGGTGAATTGATTAGGGAGCTGACTGACCGCTATGAGCGGGGGATGGTGTCTATCCGTATTGGACGGCCAGACGACGGGGCGTAGCTACTTACCTTGCCTTGGGCGGGCAAGTGTCCAGGAGCGCCATCACGGCGCTTTGAATGTGTGGCGGGACTTCGCGCTCTGCCAGCACTGTATTGATGTGATTCAGAAAAAACTCATAGCCAGGTGCAGATGCAAGTCGTACCTTGTCGCCGGCATTCGCCGAGCGCGTGGCATCCACATTCTGCTCCACTGACGCCGGCAGGGGATACCCGGTAATCTTGCTGATGGCCAGCATTTGCGCCAGGCTGGGTTGATGCTTGCCCAGCTCCCAGTGCGAAATATTCCCCTTAGTGTTTCCTCGGGTCGTCCGGAGTTCGAGCGCCAGTTTGGCGCCGAGCGCTTCGCCGGACAGGCCAGCGTGCTTGCGCGCGGTGCGAACCCAAGCTGCGATTTCATCTTTAATTTCCATTCCGTCATCGTATAGGTTTTCTAAACCTTTATGGGATAGAAAAACTTGACTTAAAGGTATAGAAAAACTAGACTTCGGGCTTGGCATACTTTCTCTCAACACAATGAACTCCTCTCCAATTGACGAAGTAGTCGCGATTTTAGGTTCGCTCCAAGCGCTGGCGAGGCACTTGGGTGTCACGAAGGGGGCGGCAGGGCAGTGGAAACTCCCTGGTCGTCGTGTCCCAGCAGAGCATTGCCCAACGATCGAAAGACTGGTTCAGGGCAGGGTCAGGTGTGAGGCACTTCGACCGGACGTGGACTGGGCGTATCTGAGGGGCACCGGGCAGGTGCAACCCCTTCATTGACGGTTCGAAGTGTAGAGCCGAAAGAGCAGTAGCAAAACCATAATATTTAGGAGTTTGTATGGATGTTCGCAGCGCTATCTTGAACCTGATCAACGCGATTCCTGGGAAATGGGTCGTGGCAGCAGCTCACCTGGGCATGACGGAAAATTCGCTCCGTAACCGGGCATACGAAACCAAGGGCCAATCGCTCTCGACGGATCACGCACTTGCTCTGCAGCAGCTGACCGGTGCCACTGATTTTGCCGAAGCGATTGCGGTTGCCAGCGGCGGCACCTTTGTGAAGCTGCCTGAGGTGGGCGAAATCGAAAATGAATCCATCCAGCTGCTGTTTAACGAGAACTACGCCGAGCTGGGCAAACTGTTCAACACGTTCATCGGCGCGATCGAAGATAACAAGATCGACGCAAGCGAGCGCCAGAAGCTCGAAGCGCTGGGTGCGCAACTGCATCGCAAGACCGAAACCCTGCTGGCTGTCATGTTCAGCGTGTACTGCCCGCGCGCCAACGCTGTTCGCGCCGAGCCGCTGCGCGAGGTGGCGTAATGGCGGCCTTCAATATGCCGCGTCGCGGCACGGCAGCATACAACGCACTGGTGACGCTCTATGCGGCCGGAGCCCCTCTCTCGGCTGCCACGCTGGCCGCACGCTCCGGGTGGAAGCGTGGCGCTGTCCAATTCGAGGACGAAGTGATCGGCGCCCTGTGCGCGGTTGGCCTGGCCAGCATTACCCCAAAGGGCATCGAAATTACCAGGGCGGGCAGCAAGTTCGTCGGGCCGAAAGATGCGGAGCCCGAGTACGAGGGAATCCCCGCAGCCCCGCGCGTCGGTTCGGGTTTCCGCCCACTGCGCAGCCGCAGCACAATGGTGATCCGCGCCGGCGCCTTGGACTACCGCGACATCCCTTCGATGATGGGTGGTGTGCAGGTTCCCTACAAGTCTTCGGTACGCCCGGAAAGCGAGTAAATGGCGACAGTCAACGACGTACTGGCACAGATGGCTGCGCACCTTCCCGCGCTGCCGCCGACGCCACTGGATCTCAATGCCAAGTTCAAGAAGTTTGGGGAGGGTAAGAAGTCCTGGTACAAGCTCTCCGAAATCAAGCTGGACGACGGCCGGTTTGTCGTCGCGGGGGCGTTTGGTCGCTTCCAGGGGCGCGATCCCGGCACCGTCAAAGTCGAGATTGGACGGGCCAGCCTGAGCGATGCTGACCTGGCGGCGATCAAGCGCCGACAGGAAGAAAAGCAGAAGCAAGAGGAGGAACGGCGCCAGCACGTCGCTGGCCTCGCCGCTGGCCGTGCACGCCGTCAATGGCGTCAGGCCAAGGACGCCACGCTTGTCGCTGACCACGCCTATCTGGTGCGCAAGCAAATCGTCGGTGAATATGCCCGCGTGCATGAGGATGGCAGCCTGCTGGTCCCTGCGCGGCACTACACGCGATCCGGCGCGGAGCTGGCCTGCGTGCAGAAGATTGCCCCGGATGGCGAGAAGCGGTTCAACACGGGCGCCGATATGGTTGGTGCAAGCTGCCTGCTCGGTTCCGTGTCGGCAGCTGTTCGCCAGATCGGCGTGGCAGAAGGCTATGCGAGCGGCCAGTCCGTCCGTATGGGGTGCGCCAGTGCGTTGCCCGTAATGGTCACGTTCAGCGCCGGGAACCTGCTTCCGGTCGCCCGCAAGCTCCGCGCCGATTTTCCCGACGCTGAGCTGATCTTCTTCGCAGACGACGACTGGCAACTGGTGCAGCGATACGCCCGCGACGTCCTGGAGGAGTTTGACGTGGTGGCGCCGGCCATCGACGGCGTGGACCACGTCCTGCAGAGCCCGGCTGGCCACGACGTGACCGTGCGCGCAACCTGGCGCAAGGATGCGACTGGCACGGACTACATCGAGGCAGATGTCCGCTCCGGTCGTCGCTTCCACATTTGGAAGTTTGAGAACGCCGGCATCGCCAGCGCTCGCGCCGCCGCCCGTGAGGTAGAGAACGCCCGTGTGGTATGGCCGGCGTTCGCAGATCGCGGCGAGAACAAGTGGACGGACTTTAACGATCTGCACGTTCAGGAATCGCTCGACGTGGCGCGCGCCCAGGTGATGGCGGCCATTGAGAATCGGCCTGCCGCTGACCTGCCGTCTCCCGCACCCTCTCATGTGGAATGCGCGCCTCTGGCGCCAGCCGTCGCGGCGGACGACGCTCCCCCGGCCCCCTCCGTAGAGAATGCCGAGCCCGAGGCAATTGGCCTCGTTCCGCTGGAGTGGGCGTTGTCGCATTGCGCGCTGATCCAGGGTTCGACCGATGTGTGGGACTCGGTGAACAAGCTGCGCATGAAGAGCAAGGCGTTCGTCACAATGGTCGGTAAGGAAAGCGCGAAGCAATGGGAAAACAGCCCACAGCGCCGCTCGATCAGTCCTCGCAATCTCCCGGTTACCGTGCGCGGCGTCGCAGCAACTGGCGGGGGGGCGGGGGATGACTCCCTGCTGATGATGCTGGAGCGCTACACGCTGCTGTACGGGACGAAGACGGTGTGGGATCACGACCGGCGCAAGATCATTGGATACGACGCAATGGCACTCTCGCGCGGCTCGAACTTGGCGGAGCGTTGGCTGGAGCATTCAATGCGGCGCGAGATCGACCTGGAGAACCTGGTGTTCGATCCGACCCAGACGGTGGACCTGAAAACGCACATCAACATGTTCGAAGGCTTCCCGCTCAAGCCGAAAAAGGACGAGGAGAAAGCGCAGTTGGCCCTGGAGCTGCTGTACAGCCTTTGCGCATCGGAGCCGGGGCGCGACGAGCTGTTCCAGTGGGTGCTACGCTGGCTGGCCTATCCGCTGCAGCATCCTGGCGCCAAGATGCAGACGGCACTCCTGTTCTTCGGCGAGAAGCAGGGCACCGGCAAGAGCCTGTTCTTCGAAGGCATCGTCAAGCCAATCTATGGCGAGTATGGCGCGACTGGTGGCCAGAACCAGCTGGATTCCACCTACACGGTGTGGCGTTCGCAGAAGCTGTTCGTCCTCTTCGAGGAAATCCTGTCGCGCCAGGACAAGTACAGCTCCATTGGCCTGATTAAGCACATGATCACTGGCCGCACGCAGCCGATCAGCCAGAAGTTCAAGGACGACCGCGACGAGGCCAACCACATGAACACGGTAATGCTGTCCAACGAGTTCCAGGCTGTGCCGCTGGAGCCTCACGACCGCCGGTTCTGCGTTGCCGATGTGCGCGCCGAGCTGGACCCCGAGCTGCTGAAGAAGATCAAGGCCGTGTTGGATGACGGTCTGATCGAGGCGTTCTACGCATTCCTGCTGGAGTATCCGCTGGGCGACTTCAACCCGCACACCTGGCCGCCGATGACTGCGGCCAAAGAGCGCGTAATCAGCTTTGGCCGGCCGGACTGGGAGGCGTTTTACCTGGCTTGGGCTGCAGGCGAGCTGGATGCGCCGTATTGCTCCTGCCTGTCGAATGACCTGTACCTGGTCTATGACCGCTACTGCTCCCGCTTCGGCTTGCGCGGCCAGTCCCTCACCAAATTTGCCGAGCTGATGGGGAATCGCCTCAAGAAAGACCGCCAGTGGGTCACGATCGGCACGAAGAAGAAGCTCTTAACCGTGCTGCACGTGCCGGATCAGGAGGGTGACGACGCGAAGGAAAGCCTGAGCAAGCGGTGTGAACGCTTCCGCGATCTGGCTGACATCAAGGCCCCGATATGAATGTGGACAATTTCAAGGTTATGAACAGGGCTTGCACATACCCTGCTACGCGCAAAGCCAGTGTTCATGCGGTGTTAACAGGGTTAACAGGGTTTGCAGGGCCGCTTCCGCGTGCGCGTGTGTGTTTGATGAATTAGAAGGCATCGAAGAAATCTATATGTGTGTGTAGTCATACCCTGTTAACCCTGTTAACCCTGTGTAAGCAAGCATTCATGCGGGTTTCAGCGTAACAGGGTCAACGAAAAGCGTGTAAAGGGTCTGATCGAAGAATTACAGGGTTGGTTCAGGGTAGAAACCGGGCAGGGTTTCAGGGCAAATGGAAAACGATAGGGATATGCAGATGACAGCGGTGGCGAAAATCGAAGTGGACGGTGTGGTCTTTGTGGAAGAGCGACGTGCGGCGGCTGTGGCGGCGCCAGCCATGCGGGTGATCCCGGTGGCTGACAAGCAGGAAGTGGGGCCGCTGGACTACTGCCTGGACCTGTGGACGGATTGGCAGCGCCGTGATGATCTGCGTCTTGGCTTCCGGGGCCGTTGCGCGATTATCGAAAGTGAAAACGAGGCGGACTCGGATGCCCTGTACGGAAACATGGACGACCGCGTTGCCGAGGCCGTTGAGGCGATGGTAGTCAGCATGCCACGCCATCTCGATTGGGCGATCCGTCAACGCTGCCGCTTGGCGACCGTGTGGCGCTTCCCGTCCCTGGTATTCGCCGATGTGCTGCCCGAGGCGGAGGCGGCCCTGACGACCTTGCTGCGAAAGAATCTTGCAACGCGCGTTTTCTTTGCGTAGAATCTCGTTCAGGACGGCGCTCGTCCATACCATCTCGAAGCCTCGCAATATGCGGGGCTTTTTTGTATTGCTGAAGCGCCGGAAGTGGATTAGTAATCGATCACCCTGCTAGTTATAAAGGGATATGGACGGTGAGCTTCAAATTTGCCACGCGATTTAGAAGGGCCTTACGAGGGTTCTGGATTACTGTCGCAGCGATGGCCATTGTTCACTTTCAGTTGTACTACGGGCCTTACGTCGGAAGGTATCACGTCTGGTTCTCTTGGGAGGTTTGGAAGTCTGTTCACGTTGGGTGTGCCCTTGTGCTCACGATAGCAAGCATGGCGGCTACAGCGGATCTCTTGCTCGCCTTTCCGAAGCTGTGGTGCGGCTCGCACCGGAGCTCTGCGAATCGAAAGGTACTAAGACTTGTTTGGATGTCTGTTGCTACGGCACCAGCACTTCACATACTTCTGTATTCTTGGATAGGCGTGATCAAGTACCGCGTACTATTCACAGCTAAAGCCGGTGCGCTGGTTCTCGACATCAGTTGGGTCATCATTGGCGCGGCAGGAATTGCCGCGATGGCCGATTTATTCATCGGCATTGCGGGCAAGATCCTGTCCCGTCGTTTTGCAGCGGCTATTGGTGGCCTGGACAGCAGTGCTGGCGAAATCGTATGCCTCGCTTGTAAAGAGGAAATTAAGCCAGGCGCGCTGATTTGCAAGCATTGTAAAACCGACTTGAGCTGGCGCCGCCATCTACAGATTGGCCAGACGTCACTTGCGCTCGTCACGGCGTTCGTGGCGGTGCTTGGCGCAGTGGCCCCGAACATCAAAAGTGCTTTTCAGTCGAGTCACTCCCAGATCAGCTATACGATGACGTCGTCCACGTTCGACACCGTGACGCTGTTGGTTACGAATTACGGACCAGAGATGGGGCTCGTTTCGGACCTGACAGTTTGGGTGATCGCGGACATAACCGACGCGAAAGGTCAACAGTCAAACACGATAATGCCGCTCCGATATAAGCCCTCTGGGCAACAGCCATTTGCGGTGAAGTCGCAGGCAACGGAGCAAGTGACATACAGACTGGTCGCAGAACTCCAGTTCGACCAAAAGGTGCTAGAAAAGTTCACCCCGCAGCAGACTATTCAGTTTGAATTAGACCTCATAGGTGCTGAATGTAGAAGCCGGCTTCAGGTTACCGACCACGGCGGCGAGTACATTACGAAGCACTACTGCCAACCTCGACTGTTTTGGTTGCCGCTTATGGGGGTATGGAACAGACAGCTATAGTTGGCTGGCAAAAAGCGCTAATTGTGCGCGATTGTTTGACAGAGCATTGTGTAATTGGGCCTGCGAAATGCAGGCCCTTTTCTTTTGACGCCCAGCCTATGCAAGTAGAGCTGGGCGTTTCAATTTTCGGCCATTGCATAGCATGGCGGCGTTGGGCGATAACGTAAAGCGCGTCCAATTATCAACGACGAAAGGTGGGTGATCTTGTCTCGATCCGCTGAAGAGCGGGGGATACAGGTTGGCGTTTCGTTCTTGGCCCGGTACGCCCGGGCTTTTTTATTCCGTGCAGACGTCTGCACTTGAGGTCAGTCCATGCTGGGTATTTCAATCCGCTCCAACTTGAGGGAGTTACAGCGTTCATTCGACGCAGTCGCTCGGCGGCAGGTTCCATTTGCCACGGCTAGCGCGTTGACATCCTTGGCAAAGCGAGTGAAGGCGGCAGAGCAGACCGGGATGCGTAGGGTGCTGGACCGGCCGACACCGTTCACGATCAATTCGGTCGGCGTGAGGGCGGCCAGGAAGACCGACCCCACGGCGACAGTCTTCATCAAAGATGTTGCGGCCACGTACCTGGAGCCCTTCGAGTTCGGTGGCACTCACAAGTTGAGCGCGCGAGGCTTGGCGAATCCAAAGGCCGCAGGGGTCAATCAGTACGGCAATCTGCCAAGAACGATGATTGCGCGTCTAAAGAGCAGGGGCGACGTCTTCATCGGCGCCGTAAAGACAAAAAGCGGTGAAACCATAAACGGCGTGTGGCAACGACCATCAGTGCCCGTCGCGATGAGGGGGCGCCGGTTGGCGCGTGGCTCGAATGACACGGGACGGCTGAAGCTGCTGATTCGCTTCACTGATCCCGAGCCGGTCACGCAGCGCTTGAACTACAGGGAGCGTGCAAAACGCCTGATAGCTGCGCAGTTTGACCGGGAGTTCAGCGCAGCGATGGCGAAAGCCCTGGCGAACGCTCGCCCATAAATGCCAACGGGTCCCTCCTGGGGATTCGGGACCCACGGGCATTGCGCGCCGCGATCGTTCGCTACTTCCAAAATTTTTGCTAGGGGGTTGTATGGTGGACCTTACCTCGCCCATGAAACAGGCTGAGTTCGGCGACCTGGTGGGAGTCAGCCAGCAGGCGGTCAGCGACCTGGTCAAGCGCGAGGTGCTGATTGCCGGCGAGCCTGCGGGAATGTGGCTGCAACGGTACTGCGCGCATCTGCGAGAGCACGCCGCTGGCCGTGCCGCTGCTGGCGACCTGGATCTCGCAACCGAGCGCGCTGCGTTGGCGCGCGAACAGCGCATCCGCCTTGAAATGGCGAATGCCCTCACCCGGAAGGAAAGCGCTCCGGTCGCCACGCTGGAGATGGCGATGGCAACGATGGGGCGGAAGATCGCCAGGGTTCTGGAGTCGATTCCCGTCAGCATCAAGCGCCGGTCGCCCGGCCTGACCGCAGCCGACTTCGAAATCATCACGACGGAAATTGCGAAGGCGCGAAACATAGCGGCGTCCGCGCAGCTGGAAGACGAGGACGAGGATGGATCTATCGGAGATTCAGAAGGCGATCAGGAGTGGCCTGAAGACGCTTGAGGTGCCTGAGCCCATGCGGTTGTCGCAGTGGGCTGAGAAGCATTTTTACCTGTCGGCGGAGTCATCCTATGTCGAGGGCGCATGGAGCGCATATCCGTTCCAGCCAGCCATCATGGACGCCTTCTCCAACGACGACATTCAGGTCGTTGTAGTCAAGAAATCGGCGCGCGTCGGCTACACCAAGATGCTGGTGGCTTTGATCGCCTACGTGGCCCATCACAAGCGCCGCAACCAGGCGGTGTGGCAACCCACGGATGAGGACTCAGACGAGTTTGTGAAAACCGAGTTGGACAGCATGCTGCGTGACGTAAAGGTCATGCGCGAGGTGTTCCGCCAGGGTAAAGGCAAAGGCAAGAACGACACGCTCAAAGGCAAGCAGTTCTTGGGATCTCGGCTGTACACCAAAGGCGGCAAGGCCGCCCGCAGCTACCGCCGTATTTCGGTTGACTACTCCATTCTTGATGAGCTGGACGGATTCGACCTCGACATCGAGAAGGAAGGCAGTCCTGACAAGCTGGCGGGTAAGCGGGTTGAGGGCGCGCTGTTCCCGAAAGAGATCCTTGGCTCTACGCCGAAGCTGAAAGGCTTCAGCCGCACCGAGGCGCGCGAAGAACAGTGCGACCTGCAGATGCGGTTCAAAGTGCCATGCCCGCATTGCGGCGACCGGCACGAAATCACGTTTGGCGGTAAGGATAAGCGGCACGGCTTCAAGTGGATCAACCGCGACCCGGAAACGGTCGGCCATGTTTGTCCACACTGCGCGACGCTGTACACGCAGGCCGAATACCTGTCGGTGTGGACGCAGGGGCGCTGGGAGGCTCCGGACGGAACCTGGATCGATGGTGAGTCCCGCTTCCGAAACGCTGCCGACGAGCTGGTCCCGGCGCCGCGCTCGATCGCCTTCCATGTGTGGACGGCGTACAGCCCGCAGGCGACATGGGCGCAAATCGTGCGCGACTACCTGGCGGCGGTTGATAAGGCCCGCGCGGGCGACACCAGCGAGCTGAAAACCTTCGTCAATACGACGCTGGGTGAAACCTGGGAGGAAGAGGTCGAGAAGACCGAGGCGGACGCACTGATCCAGCGCGCGGAGGATTACCCGCTGCGCGAGGTGCCGAGGGGTGGCCTGGTGTTGGTGGCCGGCGTGGACGTACAGGCCAACCGCTTCGAGGTCGTGGTCTGGGCCATCGGGCGCGGCGAGGAAATGTGGGCCGTGGACTACCAGGTGATCGATGCCAACCCGGCCGATGAGCGGGAGTGGGAAGAAAAGCTCGACCCATACCTGCAAATGCGGTTCAAGCACGTCGGTGGACAGTACCTCCCGATTGAGGCGGCTGCGATCGACACCGGCGGCCACTTTACGCACCAGGCGTACAACTTCTGCCGCGTTCGCGCCCGTCGCCGCATTTATGCGGTCAAGGGTGATAGCCGCCAGGGCCAGCCGGTCAAAGGCCGCAGCAGCATGCAGGACGTGAATCACCAGGGCAAGGTGATCAAGCGTGGCGTAAAGCTGTGGATGGTCGGGACCGATACGGCCAAGGACTTGATCCACGGTCGCCTGCAGGTCACGCAACCCGGCCCCGGCTACGTCCACTTCCCCAAGGCGATGCCGGTGGAGTTCTACCAGCAGCTTACCGCTGAGGTGCGGGTGCTGCAGAAAACGGCGACTGGTGAGCAACATCGCTGGGTCAAGGTCGGCGGACGCCGCAACGAGGTGCTGGACTGCAGTGTGTACGCGCTGTTCTCGGCCCAGTCGCTGGATCTGCATAAGTACACCGACCGGCTTTGGGCAAAGCTGGAAGCTGCGGTCAATCCGCCAATGGCCGATCTGTTCGATGCGCCAGTGGAGCCCGAGGAAGCGGGCGTGCAAGGGCTGGCCGTTGGCGAACTCGCGGTCAAGCTCGGCGAATCGCTGAAGCAGCTGAGGGAGGCCGCCAAGGCCGAACCTGCTGTCAAGGTCACCACACTCGGCCAAGGCGGTCAGGCCCCGCGCAGCCGGTTGGCGGCGTTGATACAGAAATAGAGGAGTTCCAATGCGATTCAATCCCAATGCCAGCCTGCTGGCAGGTATGCAGACGTCTGCACTGCGCACGGCGCTGACCAATGCGCAGCAGGCATATATCGACCTGTCCACTGGCGCCAAAGGCGAGTCCTACTCGTACACCCAAGGCGACGGATCGCGCTCGGTGACGTACAGCAAGGCGAACATCGCCGACCTGGCCGTTCTTATTCAAACCCTGCAAGCGCAGCTGGGCATCGTGCCCCGTCCGCGCCGCGCCGTGAGGTTCCGATTCTGATGAATACTCCAGTCACGATCCTGGGCGCGAACGGCCAACCACTGGCGCCGGCGCGTACATCCATGCTGCACGGCAGTCCTGGCGTGCCTTACGACGCCGCCGACCGTAGCAGCGACCACATGGCGAGCTGGTCGCCCACCTTGCCGTCACCGGACGGTGAGCTGAACGGTTTCCGCGACACCATCGTCGCCCGCGTCCGCGACCTGGTGCGCAATGATGGCTGGGCCTCGGGCACTGTCACGCGGATTCTCGACAATGCGATCGGAGCCAATTTCCGGCCGATCTTCAAGCCGGATTGGCAGGCCCTGCAAGCCCACACGGGCATCAAGGCTTTCGACCACGTTTGGGCTGACGAATTCGGTCGGGGCCTGGAGGCGAGCTATCGCTTGTGGGCAACCGACATCGGGCGCTATTGCGACACCCAGCGCAACCTGACGATGGCGCAAATGATCCGTGTCGGCTTCCGCCACAAGTTGATCGATGGCGATGCGATCGCGCAGCTGCATTGGCTGCCAGAACGAGTGGGCGTAGGGCGGGCGCGATATGCCACGGCGGTACAACTGATTGACCCTGATCGGCTGTCCAACCCGCAGTTGCAAATCGACACCGAACAGCTGCGCGGTGGCGTCGAGATCGATCAGTACGGCGCGGCGCTGGCGTACCACATCCGGCGCGCGCACCAGGGCGACTACTTTGCTGCAGGGCGTGCGTACACCTGGGACCGCATCGAGCGGGAAACTGAGTGGGGCCGCCCGATCATCGTGCACGACTTCGAGCAGGAGCGTGCTGGTCAGCACCGAGGCGGTGCGGGCATTTTTACCCCTGTAATTCAGCGCCTCAAAATGCTGATCAAGTACGACAGCGCCGAGCTGGACGCGGCGCTGCTAAATGCGATCTTTGCAGCCTATATCGAATCGCCATATGACCACTCGATGGTCGAAGGCGCGCTGGCCGGTGACGACGACGTTGGTGCCTACCAGAAGGATCGGATGGCCTACCACGGCGAGCAGCGCCTGAAACTGAACGGCGCGCGCATGCCGATCCTCTATCCAGGGGAGAAGCTGAACACGGTGATGGCCACCCGGCCGAACGCCAACTTTGATGCCTTCGAGGCGGCGGTGCTGCGCAATGTGGCATCGGCGACCGGCCTATCGGCACAGCAGATCAGCAACAACTGGTCGGATGTGAACTACAGCTCGGCGCGCGGCGCCATGCTCGAAGCGTGGAAGACCCTTTCGCGGCGGCGAAATGACTTTGCCATCGGCTTTGCACAGCCCATCGTGTGTGGCTTTGCCGAAGAAGCGATGGAAGTAGACGACCTGCCTTTGCCAGCCGGTGCACCGGAGTTTGCCGAGTATCGCGCGGCATATGCGCGGGCGAAGTGGATGGGGCCGGGGCGCGGGATTGTCGATCCGCTGAAAGAGCGCCAGGGCTCAGTGCTCGGGATGGATGCGGCGCTCTCGACGCTGGAAGACGAGGCGGCCGAGCTGGACGGCAAGGATTGGCGAGAAACGGTCGCGCAGCGTGCGATCGAGATCAAGCGATTCCAGGAGCTGGGAGTGCCGCTGCCGCAGTGGGCAGCTGGCGGTGATCAACCAGAAACAAACGAAAAGGATGGTGTCGAATGAAATTCGCATTCCTGGCCCAGCGGCTGTTCAACACGCCGCTGGCAATCACGCCGCGCAAGGCCGAAGTGGTCATGGCGGCGCTGGCCGAGCGCATGGGGGTCTCCCACATCGCCCGCTCCGGCGCGCAGATGATGGACGACGACGAGTACGGCTATGCCGATCCCGGCCAGAACCCGCGCAGCGGTTACGACACTGTCGCCGGCGTGGCGGTGATTCCGATTCAGGGAACGCTGGTGCAGAAACTCGGCACGTTGCGCCCGTACTCGGGCATGACGGGCTATGACGGGATTCGGCAGAACGTGCTGACCGCCCTGGCCGACTCCAGCGTGAAGGCCATCGTGCTCGATATCGACAGTCCTGGCGGCGAGGTGGCCGGCTGCTTCGACCTGGTTGACACGATCTACCGTGCACGCGGCACCAAGCCGATCTGGTCGATTCTGAACGAGTCGGCCTATAGCGCCGGTTACGCGATCGCCAGCGCCGCCGACAAGGTACTGGTGCCGCGTACAGGTGGCGTGGGCAGCGTTGGTGTCATCTGGGCGCACATGGACTGGTCCAAGGCGCTGACCGAGGCTGGATTCAAAGTTACCTTTATCACCTACGGCGACTTGAAGGCTGAGGGCCGGCCAGAAATTGAACTATCCGACGAGGCGCGTGCGCGCTTCCAGGCGGACATCAACACGATGGGCGAACTGTTTGTCGAAACGGTCGCCCGCAACCGGAATATCCCCGCCGCCAAGGTGCGGGATACACAGGCTGGCACCTTCCTGGGCGCGGCAGGCGTTGCCCAGGGCCTGGCTGACAGCGTTATGGCTCCAGACGCGGCTTTCAGGGCGCTGCTGGCCGAGCTTGATTAATCACCCAAGGAAGAACCTAAATGAAGAAAGCAAAAGCAGGCGGCCTTGCCAAGGCATTCTCCTTCGCTCACCTGATCGGCATGGCCGCAGCAGATGGCGGCGAAGACCCGAACAAGCAGCGCGAGGATGAGTCCGACGAGGACTACGCCAAGCGCATGGAAGAGGAAGAGCGCAAGCAGCGCGATGACGAGTCCGACGAGGACTACGCCAAGCGCATGGAAGAGCTGGACAAGAAAGAAGGCGACGACGAGCAGGACGACGACGCGGACGCAGAAGACGAAACCGAAGGCGAGAAGGCCGCGCGTGAACGCGAGCGCGCCCGTTGCGCGGCGATCTTCTCCAGCCCGGCCGCCGCTTCCCGCCCGGACTTTGCGGCTCACCTGGCGTTCCAGACTGGCATGAAGGCCAGCGAAGCGATCGGCATGCTGACGACCTTTGCGGCTGGCGCACCGAAGCGCAGCTCGCTGGCATCGCGTATGTCGGGTGTCAAGCAGGTGAACACTGGCACCGGCGCCGGCGCCGCAGCTCCGACCGGCGCCAATGCGGCTGCCGCCATGATCCTCGCCGCCGGCAAAAAGCGCCGCGGCGAGCAGTAATCCACAGTTTCATCAACAGAAAGGGACATCATGCCTCTCGCAACTACCAACGTGGGTGCAAACCCCCAAGCCCCCGGCGCGGTCGCCCAGGTCTACGTGCCGGACCAGCTGTTCGCCGGCCACCTGAAGCCCGTCACGGACGCCATCGTCCTGGGTGCTGGCAATCTGCAGCGCGGCGCCGTGCTGGGGCAAGTGACCGCCACCGGCAACTACATCCTGTGCGTGAAGACGGCCAACGACGGCAGCCAGATCCCGAGCGCGATCCTGGCCGACGCTGCTGATGCTTCCGGCGGTGCCGTGCCAGCGGGCGCCTACCTGACCGGCGAGTTCAACGTCAACGCGCTGATCTTCGACGCGTCGTGGACTGCCGCGCAGGTCAAGGCCGCAGCTCGCTCGCTGTCGATTTTCGTCAAGAACGTGGTTGGCGCGGCTGATCCTACTTAACCGCACCTGATGCACATGAGATCCCGCTTCTGGCGGGATTTTTTTTTCCTACTTCCGTGAAGGAATCGCAATGTCGTTGAATACCAACTTTGTTTTCGACACCAATACGCTGATTGCGGTGGTGCCCAACCTGAAGCGTCCGCAGAAGTTCCTGCTGGACCGCTTCTTCCCGAATGTCGAGATGAGCGATAGCGAGTACGTCTCGATCGACGTGGACGTCGGCAAGCGCCGCATGTCGCCCTTCGTCTCGCCGCTGGTCGGTGGCAAGCTGGTGGAAAGCCGCCGCACCCAGACCAATATGTTCAAGCCTGCCTACATCAAGGACAAGCGCGCACCCGACTTGCGTAAGCCAGTGCGCCGCGCGATCGGCGAACAGATCGGCGGCTCCCTGACGGGTGCTGAGCGCGAGGCCGCAAATCTGGAGCTGGAGCTGACCGACCAGTTGGACATGCTGGACCGCCGTCTGGAATGGATGGCCGCGTCCGCGCTGATCAATGGCACCGTAACGATCACCGGCGAAGGCTTCCCAACTGTGGTCGTTGACTTCGGCCGCGACGCCTCGCTGACCGTGGCCAAGTCCGGCACCGGCCGTTGGATCAAGGCGAACATCGATGCCGGTACGGCATCGCCTACCAACGACGTGTCTGCATGGGCCCAGCAGATGCTGAAGAAGTCGGGGGCGGCGCCAACCGATATCGTGTTCTCCACCAGCGCGTGGAACGGCTTCAAGCTGGACCCGGCCCTGCAGGGCGCGATCGTGTATCCGAAGCTGAGCGATTCGGGCAATGCTATCAACCCGGCGGCAATGATCAAGCCCGGTGCGCAGTACCAAGGTCGCTGGGGCCAGTATGACCTGTGGGTCTACAACGACTGGTACGTGGACGATAACAACGTCGAACAGCCGATGATCCCGGACGGTGCGCTGATCATGACCGGCGGCGAGCTGCAAGGCACTCGTGCCTTCGGCCAGGTCCTCGACCCGGAGCACAACTACCAGGCGCTGCCGTATGCGCCGAAGACCTGGGTTGAGAAAGACCCCGCGCAGCGCCTGCTGCTGCTCCAATCCTCCCCGATCGTAATTCCCGCACGCGCCAACGCGTGCATGTCCGCACAGGTGATCTAAATGGCAAAGAACGACAAAAACGAGATCGTCACCGTTAAGGTGGCAAAGCGCAAATCTGTCGACGTGGAGGGCAAGCTGTACGGCCCCGACAGCGTGATCGAGCTGTCGCTGGAAGATGCGAAGGATCTGTTTGAAAAGGGCTTCGTGGTCGATCCGAAAGATGAGCCAGAAGCCGTCGAGGGGCCGGGCGTCAAGTCCGAATGATCGACTGGGACAAGATGGTCCTGGCGCCGACTGTCGGCGTCTTCGGCGAGGAAGTCATTTACATGCCGGCGGAGGGCGAGGCTTATCCCATCACCGGCGTGTATGACGAAGGTAACCGCGACCTGCATCTGGGGGGCGGCACGGGCTTTAATTCCTCGAACCCGATCGTCGGCGTGCGCGTCGCTGAAATGAAGGCGTATCCGCTGCAGGGTGACCTGCTGCGGATCACCCGAACGGGCGACCTCTTCGAAGTCAAGGACATCAACGACGACGGCAAGGGCGGCTTAACGCTGTCCCTGAACGAGGCGGAGGTCAGCGATGACTAATCCGATTCTCGCCCGGCGCCAGATCCGCCAGGCCGTCATCGCTGCGCTGCAAGGCGCGGGCGTCGTCCCGGCGAAGAGCCTGTCGTCGCCTGGTGACTGGGTGACACAGCCTGAACGCGTGCCGGCGATCCTGGTGCGCGTCACGAAAGCCACCAAGGAGCCACAAGCGACCGGCCCGACGAACTTCACCACGGTGGTGCTGGTTGAGCTGGAAACGCGCGTGTCCGCCAATTCGGCGGCCACGGCGCAGGACGAGCTGGACGAGTTGGACGCCAAAGTCGAGCAAGCGCTGTTCACCAATACGGAGCTGATCCGGCTGGTGCAGCGCTTCGGCATGGAAGCGGAAAGCGAGATCAACTCCGAAGGCCGTAACCACGTGGGCGGAACGCGGATGCAGCTGCGCTGCGAGGCGTTCGAAGCCTTTGATCCGATCTACGACGCGCCGGACGCGCTGCAGCCGGTCGCACCGCCGCTGGAAGGTGTGGCGCTGCACGTCGACCTGGCTGCGCCATTCGACGCCAACGGCGTGTACGAATCCCAGTTCGCTGGCGCCGTACCTGCCGCGCCCCGCACGAGCGGCCCAGACGGCCGCGATGAAGGTGGCCTCGAAATAACCCTCAATTCATAGGAGAGCACATGCTCGTAAAGCCTGCCAACGGCCTGGTCATTCGTGACCCGGACCTGCTGGACCTGATCCCGGAGACTGGCCGCGAAGTGCCGGAAACCGACTACTGGATGCGCCGCTTGCGCGACAAGGACGTCGTCCTGGTCGAACCGGCCGCTGCACCCGTCAAACAATCCGCAAAGGGGAGCACTGACTGATGAGCAAAATTCCATTCAAGCAGCTGCCGGCCAACGTGCGCGTGCCGCTGTTCTACGCCGAGGTTGACAACTCGCTGGCCAACAGCGGCGAGTTCAATCAGCGCGCCCTGGTCATCGGCCAGATGCTCGCTGCTGGCGTTGCCCAGCCGAACGTGCCTGTCATCTGCCAGAGCCCGGCCGATGCTGCTGCCTTGGGCGGTGCGGGTTCGATGCTGCACCTGGCGGTGCAGGCATATCGCCAGAACGACACGTTCGGCGAAGTATGGTGCCTGCCGGTGCAGGATGCCGGCGGCGCCACGGCTGCAACTGGCACGGTGACGTTCACTGCCGCCGCCACGGTCGCAGGCACGCTGTCGCTGTACGTGGCAGGCGCGCTGGTGCAGATGGCCGTGCTGCCGACGCAGACCGTCGCRCAGCTGGCCACCGCGCTGGTCGCGGCGATTACCGCTACGCCAAACCTGCCGGTGTCCGCCGCTGCTGCTGCAGGCGTTGTTACCCTGACCGCGCTGAACAAGGGTACGGTGGGCAACGACATCGACGTGCGCCTGAACTACCTGGGCACGCGCGGTAGCGAGGCCACGCCGACCGGCTTGGCCGTGACGATCGTTCCGATGGCAAATGGCACTGGCGTGCCGGCACTGGCGGCGGCGTTGGCCAACCTGGGCGACACCATGTTTGACTTTATCGTCTGCCCGTACACCGACGCGGCAAGCCTGAACGCCGTCGGCGCGCTGCTGAACGATGTAAACGGCCGCTGGTCGTGGGCTTCGCAGCTGTACGGCCACGCCTTCGCCGCGCAGCGTGGCACCGTAGGCTCGCTGACGACCTTCGGCGTCGGCCGCAACGACCAGCACGTCTCTGTGATGGGTTTCAATGACAGCCCGACGCCGAGCTGGCAGTGGGCCGCTGCGGTTGCTGGCGCGGCGGCTTCGAGCGTGCGCGTGGACCCGGCAATGCCGCTGCAGACCGTGCGCGTGGCCGGCGTGCTGGCGCCGCCGCTGGCTTCGCGCTTCCAGCTGACCGACCGCAACACGCTGCTGTTCGACGGTATCTCGACCTTCACCGTCGCCGACGATGGCGCCGTGGCGATCGAGAACCTGATTACGACGTACCAGAAGAATGCGGCCGGCGCCCCGGACAACAGCTATCTGCAGATCGAGACGCTGTTCACCCTGGCGCTGGTACTGCGCTCGCTGAAAGGCGTAATCACGTCGAAGTATGCGCGCGTGAAGCTGGCCGCCAACGGCACGCGCTTCGGCCCTGGTGCCAACGTCGTCACGCCGAACATGATCCGCGCCGACCTGATCGCCGCCTACCGCACCTTGGAGGACGCCGGCCTGGTGCAAAACGGTGATGCGTTCAAAGACGGCCTGATTGTGCAGAAGAACACGCAGAACCCGAACCGCGTGGACATTCTGTGGCCCGGCACCCTGATCAACCAGCTGCGCATCTTCGCGCTGCTGGCCCAGTTCCGCCTGCAATAAGGAGCAACTTCAATGGCAGACACTACCAATCGCCTCGCCGGTATCGCGTACCTGAACGTGGACGGCAAGACTTACATGCTCGCCGGCGACCTCGGCTACAAGGTATCCAAGGTTGCCCGCGAGACGCTGACCGGCCAAGACCGTGTCCACGGCTACTCCGAGAAGCCCGTCGCTGGCGAAATCACGGCAAAGTTGCGCGATGCCGGCGGCCTGACCGTGGCGGACTTCAACGCCATGACCAACGTGACCGTCACCCTGGAGCTGGCCAACGGTAAGACCGTTGTTGGCCGCAACATGTGGACCGTCGATGACCAAACTGTAGAAACGACCGAAGCCACCTTCGAAGTGAAGTGGAACGGCTTTAGCGTCGAGGAGGTGTGATATGCAAGTCAATCAACAAAACGAACAGGCCGCCTCGGTGGCCGATACGCTGGTGCTGACCCTGCGCAAGCCGGTGTCCTTCGCCGGCAAGGACTACTCGGCCGTCACGCTGCGCGAGCCTATCGCAGATGAACTGGAAGCTGCATCCCGCGCTGTGTCGGGCGTCGGCGCCTTGATGTCGCTGATCGCCAGCACCGCGCAAGTACCAGCGGGCGTGGCCAAGGCCATGTGCAGCCGCGACCTGGCCGAGGCGGACGCCTTCTTCAATGGCTTTACCGTCCCGCCTCAAGAGACGGGCGACGGTGACGACTTCGTGGACCAGCTGGAAATCAGCCTCCGCAAGCCGGTATCACTGGGCAAGGCTGACGCGGCGACGACCTACGAGACGCTGGCGATGGCGGAGCCGACCGGCGGGCAGAAGGAGCAGGCTGCACGCGAGCCGAACGACACGCGTGCGGCCATCGTGCTGATCTCGCTGGTGGCCAAGGTGCCGCGTGCTGTGGTGGGCCGCCTGTGCCGCCGCGACTTCGAGGAGGCGTGCAATTTTTTGGGCAGCTGCAACGTGGTTGGCCCGAAAACTGGCGCGATGTAGCGGCAGAACTGACGCGCTTCTACAGGTGGTCGCCCGATGAAATCTGGGCGCTCACCTGGACGCAGATGCGTTGGTGGAACGACCAGGCCATCCGCATGACCAATCAGGAGAGGGCTGCCAATGGCAAATAAGTTTCAAATCACGATCTCGGCGGTTGACCGCGCTACCGGCGTTGTCCGGCGCGTCAATGCGTCGATGTCGCGCCTGACGC
The DNA here is from genome assembly GCF_052114165.1 of Pseudoduganella sp. RAF19. Taxonomy (NCBI): domain Bacteria; kingdom Pseudomonadati; phylum Pseudomonadota; class Betaproteobacteria; order Burkholderiales; family Oxalobacteraceae; genus Pseudoduganella; species Pseudoduganella sp. RAF19. Next base: position 560,394 of record NZ_JBFREF010000005.1, read on the forward strand.
GGCCTGTGGTTGAGGTCGGCAAGTCGGTGCGCAACCTGGTGCGCGAAGCGGGCATCGACAAGTTCGGCCAGCGCCTGATGGGCGTTGGCCGGGCTGCTGTCGATGTGACGGGCAAGCTCGGGGGGATCGCTGGTCCGCTGGGAATCCTGGTGGGTGGCAGCATCCTCGCCGGCATCGTAGCCCTGACGCTGGAATGGGGCCGGCTTGGCGCGGAAGTTGACCGTACCGCGCGATCGCTCGATATCTCCGCCACCGAGCTGCAATCCCTGCGCGGGGCGGCGGCTGCGGCCGGCGTCGGTTCGCAGGAGCTTTCGGGCGGGCTGAAGAGCCTGGGCGATACGCTGGAGGACGCGCTGTTCGGGCGCAACCAGCAGGCCCTGGTGGTGCTTAACCGCCTTGGTGTGGGCATCCATCACACCAGGGACGGCTCGATCGACGCCGCACGCGCCATGCGCGACCTATCGGCTTCGATCGTAGGAATCAAGAATGTCCAGGTGCAAGGGGTTATTGCCCGCACCTTCGGGCTTGAATCGGTCCTGCCGCTGCTACGGCAAGGGCCAGTCGCAATCGCGGCATACGAGCGTAAGGTCGCTGAGCTGGGTGGCGTCATGGGCGGAAGCGCCCTGCACGCCGCCGAAGACTTCGAGCTTTCCCTGAACTATCTGTCGGTGGCCACTCAGGGCGTGAAGAACAGCATCGGCGCGCAGCTGCTGCCAGTCCTGCAACCGCTGATCGAGCGCTTCACGGTCTGGATCGCGGCCAACCGCGAGCTGATCGCTACCAAGGTCGGGGACTTCGTCGGCGGTCTGGTACAGCGTCTGAACGAGCTGGACTTCCAGCGCATCAGCGACGATGTGCACGGCTTCGTTACCGCCGTGGATGATGCGGTGGAGTCGGTGGGCGGCTGGAAGAATGCCGCCATCGGCCTGGTGGTGGTGATGAACGGCAGCCTGATCGCCAGCGTGATCAATCTCGGTCTGGCGATGGGGTCGCTGGGTGCGAGCGCGGTTCCGCTGGCTATCCGGTCGTTCGCGCTGCTGGCTGCGGCGGCGGATGCAACGCTGGTTCCGGCCATCCTCAAGGCAACGCTGAAGATGGGGCTGTACATGGAGAGTCTTGCGGTGGCCACGGCGGGCGTGCCGGTCCTCAGCACGGTGCTGAGCGGTTTGTCGGCGGCGTTCCTGGCTACCGGCGCGGCAATCGCTGCCACGCCTATTGGCTGGCTCATTGCAGGCATCGCGGCCATTGCCTTCGGCGTGTACGCGATCTACAAGAACTGGGATGCTATCGGCGCCTATTTCAGCAAGAAGATCCAGGCCGTGCGTAACGTGTTCGAGGAGGATTGGATCGGCGGGGTGGTCAAAGCGCTGTGGGAGTTCAGTCCGGTGAAGATCATCGGCGACGCCATGAACGGCCTGTCCAAGTGGCTGTTCGACTTCGACCTGTACGATGCCGGCAAGCGCGTCGTCGCTGGCCTGGTGCGTGGCATCAAGTCAGTGGCGTCGCTGCTGCCGAAGTCGTTGCAGCGCACGTTGGGGATCGACGGCTGGGCGCAGGCGTCGGTGGCTACTGCGGCTCCGGCTGCTGCGGCTGCCGTGCCCCGGTCTCAGGCGGTGTCTGTACCAACTGCAGCGGCGGCGGGGGCTGTGCAGACGTCTGCACAGCCGCTTGGGGTGCGCAACAATAATCCCGGCAATCTGCGCAGCTGGGGCAATACGCCTAGGGACGCGGGTGGTTATGCGGTATTCCCGACGATGGAGGCGGGGCTGAACGCTGCGGTGCGCAACCTGGTGGCGCAGCAGAAGGTGCATGGGCTGAACACGATCTCCGGGATTATCGGCAAATGGGCGCCGCCGAGTGAAAACAACACGACGGCATACATCTCCGATCTGTCGCGCCGTACAGGGTATGCGCCGAACCAGGCGCTGAACCTGGACGATCCGAAAGTGGTGGCGCCGCTGATTTCGGGCATCGTGCGCCATGAGGGTAACAGCAGCGGCGTCACCGAGGAAATGATCAACCGTGTTGTGGCCGCGCAGTTGAGTGGCGGTCAGGGTGGCCAGGGCGGCGCCCAAAAGATGGAAGTGGCGCTCACGCTGCACGGCCTTCCAGCCGGCACGTCCGCCACGGCGCGCACGCGCGGCGGCGAGAACATGCCGGTGCGAGTGGCTTACACCATGCCAACAGGATTGACACCATGAGCCTTTCCAACCTATCGGGCGGGACCCGAACGCTGGGCAACAGCGTTTCGGGCCTGTCCAACGCAACCAACCGCGTGTTCTCCGATCTGGGCGTGGGCTCGGGCCAGAAGGCCGCGTATTGGATCGACCAGCTGCGGCCGGCGTCTTTCCGGGGCGTGGGCTTCGGCGTGCTGGAGTCGCAAATGCGATTCGGGCGCAAGATTTCGATTCACCAGTATCCGTATCGGGATACCGTGTGGGTCGAGGATCTGGGGCGCTCAGCACGGCGCTACAGCTTCTCGGGCTTCCTGGTGGGGGCTGACTGCATTGCCCAGCGCGAAAAGCTGCTGAAGGCGTGCGAAGAGGCTGCTGCCATCGAGGGCGGGGAGTTGGTGCACCCGACGCTGGGGCGCATCAAGGTCAGCCTGGCCGAGGAAGTGACGTGCACGGAGCGCTGGGATCGCGGGCGCATGTTCGAGATCGGGTTCTCCTTCATCGAGCAGGGCGAGCGAAAATTCCCGTCGTCCGACCTGTCCACCAAGGACGCGGTCGGGGCGGCTGCGGACGCTGCGAAATCGGCGTCCACCAAGAGCTTCCTGCAAGGTGCTGCCGAATCCATCAAGTCGGGCGTCGCCACGGCGCTGAAAGCCACTTCGCTCGTCCAGGGATGGGCGGCGAAAGCTCAGGGGCTGGTGAACGATGCAACCAACCTGCACCACTACGTGCAATCCCTGCGCGGCGACTTCGGGCGGCTGTTCGGGCATGGCACGGTGCGCTCCAGCGGTGCAGCCACGCCTGTGCAAGCGATGCTTGCACAGGGTGCTGTAGCGCGCACCAAGGTGGCCGTGGCATCGACGGCCGTAGCGCAATCCGGCGTCGCGCTGCAGCGCGCAGCAGGGCTGGCTGTCTCTGAGCCCGTGGCCACTGCCAGCATGACGTCGTTCGCTCAGGCGGTGCACGCGCTGCCTGCGGCGATGGCAGCGGTGGCACCCACGCCGGCCGATGGCCTGCGGCTGTTGGCTCAACTACGCAGGGCGGCGACGGTGCCTGCGCCCACTGCCGGGATCGTCCCGCAGCCGTACCCGGCGGCGGCTCCCACGGCGGTGCAGGCGCTGCAGCTGATAGAGGTCAGCACGTCGTCGCTGTTGCGCCGCGCGTGTGCCATCGCCCAGGTGCAGCTGGCCGCGCAGTATCAACCGTCCTCGCGCGAGGATGCGCAAAGCGTGCAGGCTCTGGTGCTGGCGGATCTGGACGAAGAGATTGTCGTCGCGGGCGACCGTGGAGAGGACGAATCGTTCAACACGCTGCGCACCCTTCGCAGTGCGATGGTGCAGGACATGGCCGCGCGCTCCGAAAGCCTGGCCGCCATCGTCACCGTGCAGCTGGCGGGACCGTTGCCGGCGCCGGCGATCGCGCAGCGCATCTACCGCGATGCGGGGCGGTCGGACGAGCTAATCACGGCAGCAGATCCTGTTCACCCTGCGTTTATGCCTCGCAATTTCAGCGCCCTGGCGCGATAGCTTTTCAAGGAACGCAATGAATGATGATCTTACGCTGGTCGTGAGAGGGCAGCGCTTGTCCGGCTGGGACACGATCCGCGTGACGGCGGGCATGGAGCGCTGTCCCAACGATTTCGACCTGACGTTGACGGAGCGCTATCCCGGCGCCGCCGACTTCGCAGTGTTCCCTGGTGATCCGTGCGAGGTGTATCTGGGGCCTGATCCAGTCATTAAGGGCTATATCGACCGATTCGACCCGGCCATCGGCCCGGAAGAGCACAGTATTCAGGTGTCCGGACGCGGCCGGTGTGCCGACCTGGTCGATTGCGCCGCCGAGTGGCCGGGTGGACAGATCAGTTCCGCCTCGGCGCTGTCGATCGCGCAGAAGCTGTGCGAGCCCTACGGTCTGTCGGCGTCCTGCGCCACGGACCCCGGCCAGCCAATTCCGCAACTGATCCTGAACAGTGGCGAGACGGCGTTCGAAGTCATCGAGCGTGTGTGCCGTTTTGCTGCCCTGCTGGCCTACGAGGGGCCGGATGGCAATCTGGTGTTGTCCCGTGTCGGAACGGACAAGACCGCAAGCGGCTTCAAGGAGGGCGTGAATGTCGAGCGCGCGGCGATCGCCTACACGGCGGACCAGCAATTCTCGGAATACCTGGTCGTCCGGATGGCGATGGACGTGCTGCAGGATCTGGGCGACGGTGGCAACGTCGTGGCCAAGGTCGTGAACCCGAACGTGAAGCGTCACCGGCGCCGGATCATTGTCGCCGAAGGGGGGGACGCAGGCTCGCAGGTTGCCGAGCAGCGCGCGGTCTGGGAGGCCAATCGTCGCTTCGGTCGATCGGCCCAGCTGCGCCTGTCTACGGATGGCTGGCGTGATAGTGCTGGCCTGCTGTATTGGCCTAACAAGTTGGTGGACCTTGAGCTGCCCACGCTGAAGGCTACCGGCAAGACCTGGCTGATTAGTGAGGTGACGTTCCGGCGCGATATGCGCGGGACGGGCGCCGACCTGGTGATCATGCACCCGGATGCCTTCCGGCCGCAGCCGATCCTGCTGCAGCAGGGGCCGGCGGATATCCCGATTGGAGGTGGTCAATGAGCGACGTTAGTGGCGCCATCGAGCGCATGTACCGCCGCATTCTGCTGATCGTCGGGCGTGGCCGCACACAAACCGGGTCCGACGACGGCGCTGTCCAGCTGCAGCAAGTGCGCCTCGGGCGGATGGACACCGTGGACAACGTGCCACGCCTGGCCGAGTACGGCTTCAACTCCATGCCGCCGCCGGACACGGACGCAATCGTGCTGTTCGTCGGCGGAAACCGAAGCAACGGCGTCATCGTGGCGACCGGCAACCAGCGCTTTCGCATGCGCAGCTTGAGGCCAGGAGAGGTGTCGATCTCCGACAACCTCGGGCAGTCTGTCCTGCTAAGTCAGGACGGCATTGTGGTCAACGGCGGCGGCTTGCCGATGCGGATCGAGAACACGCCCGAGGTCACGGTGGACACACCGAAAGCCATATTCACCGGGGACGTGCAGATCGATGGCAACCTGGACGTGGACGGCAACATCGTCGCACAGGGTGATATCTCCGACCACGGCGTGAAGAGCATGGCCGGTATGCGAGAGGTCTACAACGGCCACTCGCACCCGGTCGAGGGAGTCAAGGCTGGCACCGATTCCGTCACAAGCAAGAAACCGGGGCAGGGGCAATGAGCGACACGATGATTATCTGGAACCGTGCAACTGGTACGGGTGACTGGGCGATGGACGGTCCCACGCTGCTCTCCGGGGGCGAGCTGGAAAGCGCCGTGCTGATTAGCTTGTTCACGGACAGGACGGCCGGGGAGGATGACGAGATCCCAGACGGGACAGGCGATCCTCGCGGCTGGTGGGGCGATCTCGGGCAGGCCGTGCCGATCGGTTCGCGGCTTTGGCTGCTGGAGCGCGAGAAGAAGACCCCGGAGACACTGAACCGGGCACGCGACTACATCGGCGAGGCGCTGCAATGGCTGATCGATGACAGTGTGGTCGGGTCGTTCGGCATCGACGTCGAATGGCAGAACGGGGGCGTGCTTGCTGCGCGAGTGGTGGCGTTTCGGCCGGACGGCAGCAAGGTGGCGATGCAGTTTTCATGGATCTGGAATAGGACGAATTAATGCCGTTTACACGACCTACTTTGACAGCGCTGCAGGCGCTGGTGGCCGCCGACATTGCGGCCGAGGTTGGTGGCGCCGATGCGCTGCTGCGCTTCTCCAGCCTGGGTGCTACCGGCCGAGCGCAGGCGGGGCTGGCCAACCTGCACTATGGCTATTTGGACTGGATCGCCAAGCAGGCCGTGCCTTTCACCTGCACGGACGAATTCCTGGAGGGCTGGGCTGCGCTGAAAAGCGTCTTGCGCCAGCCGGCCCGGGCAGCAGCGGGACAGGTGAAGTTTTCCGGGGCAGCCGGCACGCCGGTTCCCCTCGGTGCCGGCGTGGTCCGCAGCGATGGCGTGCCGTTCGTTACGACGGCCGCCGCTGTGGTCGGCGTAGACGGCACAGCGGTGATCCCGGTTGCCGCTGTGCCCGATCCATCCGGGCTGACTGGCGCCTTTGGCAATACCGCCAAGGGCGCCACTATGACGCTGGCCCAATCGATCGCCGGCGTGCAATCGAACGGCGTGGTCGATGCTGAGCTGAAGGGCGGTGCCGATCTGGAGTCGAACGACAACTTGCGCAGCCGCATGCTGATCGCCTTCCAGGAGCCGCCGCAGGGCGGGGCCAAGGGTGACTATGAAGCATGGGCTAAGCAAGCGCCGGGCGTTACGCGCGCCTGGTGCAAGCCCAACGGCTTCGGCGCCGGCACGGTGGTGCTGTTCGTCATGCTCGATGAGGTCCGCAGCAGCACGGGCGGCTTCCCGATCGGCGCCGATGGTGTCGCGGCCCTGGAGGCGCGTGGCGTTGCTGCGGCAGGCGACCAGCTGGCCGTGGCCAACTACCTGTTTGGCGTCCAGGCCGCCGTTGGCCTGGTGTACGTGGCTGCGCCGATGCCGCACCAGGTCGACCTGCAGATCGCGGGCTTGCCGGAATCGGTGCGCGCAGCGGCGACTGCGGCGGTGGACGGGCTGCTCAAGGCGCAAGGCGCACCCGGTGGCACCTTGCCGTTCGGCTCCGTGTGGTCGGCAATTGCTGGCGCCGTCGCGGGCAACTTCTTCACCGTTACGCCTTCGTCGGACGTAGTTTGCCCTCCTGGCTACATCCCGGTGCTGGGCCAAATCACCTATATGGGGGCATAGATGGCCGCTCCGCTGTATTCCGCCGCCGATTACCTCGGCGCGCTGCAGGCGCTCATGCCGCGTGGCCGTGTTTGGCCGCGCGACCCTGGCGCTGTGCAGACCAAGGTACTGGCTGGCTTGTCGGCATCCTATGCAGCCCAGAACGCTCGATCGAACTATCTGCTGCAGGATGCCTTTCCGCAGACCGCGAACGAGCTGCTGCCGGAATGGGAGGCGACGCTCGGTCTGCCGTCGCCCGTCATCGGACCGGCGCCGAGCATCCTGGCGCGGCAGACGCTGGTGGTGGCGCGGCTGGTTGGGCCGGGTGGCCTGACGATCCCGACGCTGACCAGGTTCTCCGGCCTGCTTGGCTACGCGGTCGAGATCCGGGGCGGCGCGCCGTTTCGCTGCGGTCAAAGCAAGTGCGGGCAACAGCTGGGCACCGTAGAGCAGATGTATCGGCTGACGGTCACGGCGCCAGCGGCAGCGGCCACGCCGTTCGGTGCATACGGCCCGGCCGTGTTGCAGAACGAACTGAATCGCCTGATCCCGCCATACGCGGTCCTGACGTTCCAATTCAAATGAGGTAGTGCATGTATCAAATTGATGTGCCAAGCGCGGCGCAGGCCCTTCCTGCGCCCTCTAATCCGGGTGTGCCCGGCTTCTTCACCGATGGCGATCTGCTCGGAGGTGTGCAGCCCACGATCCTGCCGGCCCACTTCCTCAATGCCTTGATGCTGGAGCTGCTGTCGGTGCTGAGCGCCGCTGGCATCGCGCCGCAGAAAGCGCAGTACGGCCAGCTGGCCGCCGCGATCAAAACGATCTCACAGGCGCCAGGCGGAAATTACGCGATCGACACCGGCACGGCGAACGCCTACGCGGCGGGGTTCGCGCCGGCGATTACTGCGCGCACCGATGGCCTGACGCTGAAGTTCCGCGCTACGACGAGCAACACCGGGGCGGTAACGTTCTCCCCGGACGGCCTGGCTTCCAAGCCGATCCTCGGCGGCGCGCAGGCCGCGCTGCAGGGCGGTGAGATCGTAGCCGGTGGCATCGTGGAGGTGGTGTGGAATGCGTTGCTCGATGCCTGGGTGCTGCTCGGCTGCACCGGCGGCGCGCAGCAAGTCGGTCTGGCAACGAACCCCAAGCATGCGGTCCAGAAGTCGCAGCTCGGCGCCGCCAGCTATCTGGGCATTGGCCAGGGGCTGGAAGACGATGGCGCCGGTGGCCTGCGCCTGAAGCTGGCAGATAACAGCCTGCGGCGAACTGCCGCTGGCGTGCAGGCTAGTGGCCAAGTCGCGTACTTCGCCGGTGCGCGTGCTGTGGTGGCCGCCGATAACCGCGCCAGCTTCGTTTCCACTGCGGCCGGCGCGCTGGCTGTGCCAAAGGCGACGGCCGTGTGGAACGGCTTCTCGTTCGCGGTCGATGCCCAGGTGGGCGATGTGGTGCTAACGCCAAACGCTGCGGACAAGATCGACAACGGCCCAGTAGGTGGGACTTATCTGGTGCCGGAGGGCACCAGCGCGACGTTCACCTCGGACGGCGTGGGCAACCTGGCGGTTGTTGGGCAGACGGCCATTCCGGGCGCGAGTCCGGCGCCGCAGTATGTGAATACGACCAGGAGCCTGCCATCCGGCCAGTTCACGGTGGATTCGATGGCGGGGCCGCTCACGTTGACATTGCCGGCGTCGCCCGCAACCGGGACGTCGGTGCGGATCATCGATGGTTTCGGCGCCTTCTGGACCAACAACGTGACGCTGGCACATGGCGCCGGCGACAAGATCGAAGGCAACACGCAGAACCTGGTGCTGGATATGCCGAACATCGACATCCTGCTTGTATTTAAAAACGGAAACTGGAGCATTCAGTAATGGCAAATCTGAGCCAAATTTTCAAGAACGGTCAGGCCCTGCAGGCGAAGGCCGGCCCGCTCGCCATCAATCAAAACGACGTCGTAGCCTTGGGCGGCTATCCATTCGGCCTGTATCCGGTACAAGTCGGGGACTATGCGGCGGTGGCTGCCGCTGGCTCGTCGGCCGTGGCGCTGACGACGTACTCCTCGTTCGGGCGAAACACGAGCTATCAGCGCAATCGCGCGGTGCTCGATCCGACCGATGGCTCGCTGTTCATCGCTGACACCTATCTGACCGGCCCGACAGGCTGTCAGATTTGGAAGTATTCGTACTCGGGTGCTTTGATCGCTGCCACCATCCTGGACAGCACCAGCACGGGCACGCAGAACGACGTGCAGATGGGGTATCTCTCGAATGGCAACATCATCGTCTTTTGGGCGAACATTGCCACGCCTTACACCCTGTATTTCGCCATCGTTGACAAGGCGCTCAATGTCATCGTGGCCAAGACCGCGATCGCAAGTACCGGCACGAACCCGCAGAACTCTCCTCACATGTTGCCGTTGTCTGGAGGCGGCTTCGCGGTTGTGTACTGCAATTCTGGTGATGGCTCGTACTTCACCATCCGCGATAGCGCAGGCAACATCGTCAAGGCGCCGGTCAAGATGGCCGGTATGACGGCGCCCACCTCGGGCAATGGCAACGGTCCACGTTTCAAGATGGCCCAGCTGTCGAACGGCAACATCGTGGTTGCGAGCATCGACACCTTTGTAGTCAACCAGTTGCAGTACATGATCTACGACACGGCCGGTAATGTGATCGTCGCCTACACGGCGCTGGTCAGCGGCTCGGGTAACAGTACGGCGAACAACTCAGTGCCCGAGATTTCGGTGCTGCCTGGGTACTTCTGCATTGCCAGCGCAGGGGGCAAGGGCTATGTCTTCAGCAATGCCAACGCGCAGCAGGGTGCCGCCATCGCCCTTAACAATGCTTCGAACGGGTATGGTTCCGTCCTGATCAACGATGGCCAGTATTTCTGGTTTGGGACTTACGTGTCGTCGCCAGCGGCCTTCTGGCTGACGCGCATTTCGACGGCTGGTGCGGTAGTGGCCACGGCCACGCCGGCAGCCGAGACGGTGATCGATATGTTCTTCGATCGCGGCGGCGCCCTGGTCATGTGCAGCGGCACGAATGCCTACGTGTTCACGCTCAATGCGAATGGCGTGCCCACGCTGGTAACGTCCTCGGCGTTCAGCATGACGCAGCAGGCCATCGGCAACGTCGGCGACTTCTGTGTCATCGGGCTGCAGCAGGGCAAGTTCAACGTCGTGAAGTATCTGTCGGCATCGATCTTCGGTATCGCGCAAACCGCCGTGGCCGCCGGCAATGCGGGCGCCCTGGTGACTGTGAACGAAGGGCCGGGTGGCTATATCACGAACGAGATCAGGGGGAGTGTCGGCAAGAGCTATGACCATTCGTCCGCGTCGCCGCCGGGTAACAAAGGCGTCCTGTTCATCAATTCGACCACGCTCAAGGGGATCTAAATGCCAGCGATCAAAAACAACCTGACGGGCGACGTTACTGTCGTCGCGCTTGCGCCGCAACTAGTTGCCGGTATTTGGGAGTGCGGCGACCATCGCTTCACCGATCCGGACGGAACGCACTTCGAGCCGATCGCTGTGGCGCCGACCGTTACGCCGATGGAATTTCTGATGCTGTTCACGGCAACTGAGCGTATTTCTATCAAGTCCGCGGTCGCTGGCAAGCCGGGTGCCACGCCGCCAGTGCCGGCGGACGTTTTCCTGGCGGACTGGTGGAGCATCGTCACCGATCCGCGCCTGAAGGAGGTAATCCTGGGGCTGGACTCGGTGCGCCAGGCAATCGCCTATTTGGTTCAGAAGGGGCACGTCGCCGATGAGCGGCAGGCCGACATTCTGGCTGGGCGCATCCTGTAAAAGCTACTGTCGTTCAATCTATGGCCGCCTTCGGGCGGCTTTTTTTCGCCTGGAGAAAATGCGCATGTCGCAAGAAAGTATCGAAACAACCGTCGCTCGGCTGGACGAGCGTTTCAAGGGTTTCCAGAAGTTCGTCATGCAGATGGCGGAGGACCAGCGCCGCATGGCGGAAAGCTACGAAAAGCTGGTCGAGAACAACAGCAAGGTCGGCCTGGTGGAGCAGGAAGTTATCTCCCTCAAGGAAAGCGTACGGGTCATCTGGACGAAGCTGGACGCAATGACCGAAGAAAGCAGCAAAAGTAGTCAGCTCTGGCTGTGGGAGATCGCCAAGGCCACGCTGACTGCCGGCGGCGCCGTGCTGACGGCCAAGCTGTTCGGGGTGCACCTGTGAGCGCGCCGCTGATGACGCCGGCCGAGTTCGTCGCGGCCGTTGGTCCAGCTGCGCGCGCATCGATGGCAGTCACTCGCATCCCTGCGAGCTTCACCGTCGCGCAGGCGGCCCTGGAGTCGAGCTGGGGTAAGTCGCAGCTCGCCGTCCAGGCCCGCAACCTGTTCGGCGTGAAGGCGAGCGCTGGCTGGACCGGCGACGTGCTCACGATGGACACGCGAGAGTTCATCAAAGGGCAGTGGGTGGTGGTGCCGGCGCGCTGGCGCACGTACGCGGACTGGCTGGCCTGCATCGACGACCACGCCCAGTTCCTGCTGAAGAACCCGCGCTACAAGCCTGCATTCGCCTGCCGCGATGCGGAGTCGTTCGTGCGCGCCGTTGCTGCTGCCGGCTATGCGACCGACCCGCAGTATGCGGACAAGATCATCGCAGTTATCCGTGGGCGCAGCCTGACAGCGCTCGATAAGCAGTAATTCACCACCTGGCCCGGTTTTCCGGGCCTTTTCTTTTTGGAGGCTTTACCAGTGAATCGCCAAGTCGCAATCCAGTTCTTCGCCGTGCTTGCCATCATCGCCGGCATTGGTGTCTCGTACTTCCCGCCGCCGACCAATTCCGAGGCCATCTGGGCGCTCGTAAGCGGCTTCCTGGGCTATGGCGCCCGTGACCTGTTCGGCCCGCACGACCCGCCAGCTGACGGTGGTGATGCGCCGACGTTCTCCAAGCAGGCTGGGTTTGCCCGGCTGCCGTTGCTGCTGATGCTGGCGTTGGTCTCCGCTGTGGCGCTCTCCGGGTGCGGCGTGATGAATGCCTATACCGGCGCTGCGCTCACGGCCGGCGAGGCCAATTACGCCGGCGCTAAGCAAAACGTCATGGTGGTCAGCGATATGAAGATGATCGTGTGGGCCGATGCCGCCTGCGCCTTGCCGCTCGGCGCTCTGGCCCGAAATGCGACCGGGAATCCGAACGCGGTGAATGCCGCCCTGGTGGCGTGCCCTATCCCCAACGTTGGCATCGTGCAGACGAAGGATGGTCAGGTGCAGGTCCAGCTGTCTCCAGCCAGCCCAACGCCGCCGTACACGCCGCCATCGACGGAAGCTAAGGCGGTGGCGAAATGACCGGCCGCTTCCTGACCGAGCTGGCGACGGTGCTGGTCGATGACCTGGCGTGCAGCGGGCGCGGCATTTGGCGTGTCACGGCGCCGTTGCAGTATCAATCCGACATTCTCGGGCGCACGATCGAAGTGGAGCCTGGTTTCCTGACGGACTTTGCGAGCGTGCCGCGTGTGCCGGTGGCGTACTGGCTGTTCGGTGATACGTCGCACCGTGCTGCCGTCATTCACGACTGGCTGTACCACCATCACGAAATCTGCGATGAGAAGACGGCCAACAAGGTGCTGCTCGAAGCTATGGAGGCTGAAGGCATCCCGGCCTGGCGCCGCACTTTCATCTACCTGGGCGTGAAGATCGGCGGGACTTCCTCCTGGCTGGAGGACTCGCGCGGAAATGCGCACCTGGTCGTGGACGGTCGTATCGTCTGACCTCGAAGCAGTGCAGGCGTCTGCACAGCTACGCTGGGCCGGTTGTATCGAATGCGGATTCGATGGCTTGCTTTAGGATGGGGCACTGGTTGAGATCGCGGGCGAAGTAGTACTGCGCCGAATTCTCAACGGCAACGCCATTGAAATGGCCAATCGCACGGAAGTCGGCCACACTGTTCTCCATTCCTGCCACGAGGCAAATTTCGGGTGTTAGGGGCACTATCGAGAACATCGAAAAAGTATCTGGCACAAGGAACTCTCCGTGGCCCGGCCGCGCCCTCAGTATGCCCCACGTAGTGCCTGCCATTCTGACGCGGTTATCGTCAAGCATGCCGTGGAGGGAAGGGCCAACCAGCAGACGGCCGGGCATTGTCCCGTCATTGCGGAAGAACATCACGCCGTGCTTTTCTAGATGCTCTTCCGTGTCCTTGTCAATGCGCCGCTCAGGGCGGTGCATGCGCAGCTGTTGGTCAGCCAGAGGACGTTGCTTGAATTTGTGGCGAAGAATCCAGAGGAGATAGTAATCCGTGATGGCGCCGTGCTCTTCCTGCGCGAAGCTCCGCTCTCCGGCCAGTATTCTCTCTGCGATTTGCTGGAAGGCTATCTCAATATCCCCCATTAACCCGTGTTCTGTTCGGTGATCCCATACGCGGTCGGCGCAGAACAATACATCCGCCGCGCTCCTGCGGCGTGTTCGGCCAGGCCCGACCTCATGCACTTCAACCCCGCCGTCGATGGCAAAGCGCTCGATGCTTCGCTTCGGGAATATGTGCTGTTTGATCGTGAGGCGGTGCGGGTTGCCTGGCTGTGTGCGTTCAGGGCGCATTCAATCTCCTATTTAGACAGAGCGCCCGCCGCCACTGCGTCAACAGTGACGGCGGGCCTCATTCCACTGAGTTAGCAGTGAACCAAGCAAGGCTCTGCACCCTCCGGAGGGCGGCAGCAGTCTAGCACAGAAACGAAATAAGGTTTACTCTGTGGCAACACCAATCATTCCTTGGATCGGCGGCAAGCGACGCCTGGCCGATCGTCTTCTCCCTCAGTTCCCTCCCCATACCTGCTACGTTGAGGTATTTGCCGGCGGCGCCGCGCTGTTCTTCATGCGGCCACCGGCAGACGTGGAGGTCATTAACGACATTAACGGCGAGCTGGTGAACTTGTACCGGGTCGTCAAGAATCACCTAGAGGAGTTCGTCCGCCAGTTCAAGTACGCGCTGTCGAGCCGCGACGTGTTCAAATGGATGCAGGCGACTCCGCCTCACGTGCTGACAGACATTCAGCGAGCGGCCCGCTTCTTTTACTTACAGCAGCAAGCGTTCGGCGGGAAGGTTCAGGGGCAAACCTGGGGCACGGCTACCACGGCGCCACCGGTGAACCTGTTGCGCATCGAGGAGAATCTGTCGGCCGCTCATCTGCGGCTGGCTAGCGCCTATATCGAAAACATGGACTGGTACAAGTGCATGGAGCGATACGACCGGCCGCATACGCTGTTCTATCTCGATCCTCCGTATTGGGAGACGGAGGGCTATGGGGTGGATTTCCCATTGGCCGAATATGAGCGGATGGCTGAACTGATGGCCCGGCTAAAGGGAAAGGCCATCCTCAGCCTGAACGATCATCCAGACATCCGGCGAGTATTTGCGCGTTTTCAGATGGAAACGACGGGTATCTCATATACGGTCGGCGGCGGTGGGCGGGCCGTCGAACGGCAAGAGCTGATCATCTATAGTTGGGATAAGGCCAGCGAGCCTGCTGGACTGTTCTGATCGAAGGCTGCCATGCGGACATCTGCGTGGCAGCTTCATTGATCTGGTTGAATTACTAAGCGTCAATTACACTTGTTTGTTGAAAATATACTATGATTCACAGTAACGACAACTTTGCTGTGAGGATGGGATATGCCGGGCGAAATGGTGGTCAGAATATTCGACGTTGAGCACGGTCAGTGCGCAATGATTGCTCATCATGAAAACGGCCAGATGGGTGCCTTGGCGATGGTGGACTGTGGCTGTACAGCAAACTGGCGGCCCAGCGCCTTCATCAAAAACGTTCTGCGTCGCGAACGAGTAGATTACTTGTTCATCACGAACGCAGACCAGGATCACATGAGTGATTTAGACGGCTTATGGGAAGCCGGAGTTGACGTTTCCGTGTTGTTCCGCAACTCTACTTACACAGCTGACCAGATCCGCGCGATCAAGAGAGAGAGTGGGCCGCTCTCGCGCGATGCCGAGAGGTACGCGAGTATGGCGGAAACCTTTAATGCAGACGTCAGCCGCCCTTTTAACGAATCTATGGGCGGGATCACTGTGAAAACCTTCAGGAATTCGTACCCAGAGTTCGAGGACACGAACAATCTGAGCCTAGTCGCGTTTTTCGAATTTGCCGGTTGGGTCATTTTATTCCCAGGGGACTTGGAGGTAGCTGGTTGGAGGGCCCTGCTTAAGAATGCAGAATTTTGCAGGATGCTGAAGCGGACCAATATTTTCGTTGCGTCACATCATGGCCGGCAAAGCGGCTTTTGCGATGAAGTGTTCAACCACGCGAACCCGGACGCGTTTGTGATCTCCGATAAATCTAAAGTTCACACGACGCAGGAAACCTTGCCGGATTACCGTAATGTAGTAGATAAAAAGGGTCTCTTCGTGCGCACGACCGGCAAGACAAGGCATGTATTGACGACGCGTCGCGATGGGACGATCACGTTCCGGTTTTTCGAAGGTAATTTCACGGTGGACACGGAGACGCGCGGATGAGCAAGCAAAGTAAGAAATCACTGAAAGGGCAGAACCTGCCGCTGCTGTCTTCATTCGTATTGGCAGATGTGCTGCTGGTGGGGTGGCTCCTTTCCTCGCAGGGGCAGCAATTTAACTGGCAGACGGTCTTAGGTGGTCGAGTTTTGACCGGCAGTTTATTCCCTGTTCTATGCCTGTTGTTAGGGGCGCTACTTCCTGCGTCCTTGAAGGCTACTCTCGTTTATTGGCGGTTGCGCGATGTACTGCCTGGTTGCCGCGCCTTTACATTGCACGGCCCGTCTGATCCGCGCGTGGATATGGTGGCCCTCCAGAAGAAAATTGGATCGCTCCCATCCACAGCTGGCGAGCAAAATTCGCTTTGGTATAAGCTCTATAAGGACGTTGAAGCCGACGTTAGGGTCGTGGACGCGCATAAGAATTTCCTGTTGTTCAGGGATCTAGCGGCAGTGTCGCTGGTGAGCATAATTGGGTCACCGGTCGTTTTGGCTGTGTTTGACGTCCGTACCTTCTTGATGGTCGGCGCGATTTTCTTGGTTCAGTATATGCTGGCGGCCATTGCTGCGCGCTGGAGTGGCGCCCGACTCGTAACGTCCGTGTTGGCACTGCATACAGCGGATGTGCCGAAGAAGCGGCGGACGACTAAATCCACTGCGGTCTGAGTGCAGACGTTTGCACTGGCGGCTTTTTGGGGCGCTTAGGTATGATCTGGGTCGCCGTTGGGCAATGCGGCATTGAGCAGCCGACTTTCCGGGGATAAACTCAGGGATAGTGCCGGGGATTTGCGGGGAATGGAAGGGATGGGCGAGAGGCTAAGTCCTTGAAAACATTCCCCTATACTCCCCTCCGATGGCCCCTAAAGTGAGTTCATAGCCTATCGGGGGTTCGAATCCCCCTCTCTCCGCCAAGAACAAGTGGCAAAAAGTCCAAAGATGTCCAGAAACCCGCGAAACTCCTTGTGAGATCGCGGGTTTTTCGTTTTTGGACGTGCTGTAGCGTCCATTGAAATCCAGTAACTTTGTCGGTATGGTTGACGGTATCTATAAATACCGCCAAAACAGATACCGTCATATGCCTAAACTTGCAATTCCCCTCACTGATATCCAACCCCGCACGGCCAAGCCCAAAGACAAGCCCTACAAGCTGTCGGATGGGGGCGGCCTTTATCTCCTGGTTAATACCGATGGCGCGAAGTATTGGCGCATGGATTACCGGTATGGTGAAGCCCGTCGAACCCTCGCCTTTGGCAAGTATCCCGAGGTCACGCTCGCGGAGGCCCGCGACAAGCGCTTGGCGGCCCGCAAACTGCTCGACCAAGGGATTGACCCCAGCCAAGAGAAGAAGGAGCGCCAGCGCGAGCTGAGCGAGGCCAACGGTAATACCTTCGAAAAGCTGGCCCGCGAATGGCACGGCAACAAGCTGTCGACGTGGAGTACTGCTACAGCACGAGACACTATACGGCGGCTGGAGATAGACATCTTTCCACAGATTGGTTCCATGCCTATTGGCTCGATCAAACACCAGCACATGATCGCCGCGCTACGGAAGATCGAAAGCCGTGGCGCGCAAGAGATTGCACACCGTATCAAGGCGACGTGCGCCCGCGTTTTCAGCTACGCCAGCCAACAGGGCATTGAAAACCGTAACCCAGCGGCGGACATGAAGGATGTGCTAAAGCCAGTCAAGGCCGGTCACTTCGCCGCTATCACTGCTGATGAATTGCCAGCCTTCCTGGCAGCGATGGACAAGAACGACGCCCGTCTGTTCAAGCCGACCCGCATCGCCCTGCGCTTGATGATGCTGGTCTTCGTGCGCACGTCAGAGTTGATCGAAACGCCTTGGAGCGAACTCGATCTTGAGGCCGGGGAGTGGATCATTCCTTGGCACCGCATGAAGCGGGGCAAACTGACTGTGAACCCGGATACCACTAACCACCATGTATGCCTGTCTTCGCAAGCTCTTGAACTGCTGCGGGAGCTGCACGCACTGACCGGCGGGGGAAAGTACCTGTTCCCTAATCAGCGCGACCACGAAAAGCCAATGAGCAACGGCGCAATCCTCGCGGCCCTCAAGCGCATGGGTTACAAAAATCGCATGACTGGTCACGGCTTCCGCGCACTCGCCATGTCAACGATCAAGGAGCGTTTGGGCTATCGGCACGAGGTCGTAGACCGCCAGCTTGCGCACGCTCAGAAAGACAAGATAGCTGCGGCTTACGACAGGGCGCAGTTCTTAGCCGAACGCCGTGTGATGATGCAGGACTGGGCAGATTTCATTGATGGTGTTTCGAGCGGCAAGGTCATCGCCGGAAATTTCGGCAGGAAAGCGGCCTAAAAAAATATTTCAAATTCCTAGAAGAATCGTCGAACGTCGTTACTACAATAAGTTGCGAGGGACGATATTGTCCCGCAACGGATTAACTAGGATTGAAATATGAGTTATGAAATTCGCGGAGTGTCAGTGCTCCGCCTCCCATCTGTAATGAAACGCGTGGGCCTCAAAAAATCCAGCATTTATGCTGGAATCAAAAAAGGCACCTTCCCAGCACCGATCAAATTATCTGAGCGCGCGAGCGGCTGGTTGGAGTCGTCAATAGATGCTTTTCTAGCTGAACGCATCAAAGCCTCTTGCGGCGGGGTGTCGGCATGAGCGCTACGATCAACGAACACGAATATTTGATTGAGCAGACTGCTGATTTCGTTCGCATCCTCCAGGATGCCAGGTACGCCCTGAGCATGCAAAACGCGTATGCGTGCGCAGCAGATGACGCCGCTGAGTTCACCCGCTTCCTGAGCGACAACACGATCATCGCCACCGACAAACCCGTAACCGAAACCAAACTATGCAAGTAACCTACATCGATAACATGGAATTTGCAGAACTCGTTACAGGCGAGAACTGCGCCATCCTGCAAACTATCAACGCACCACAAGCGCCAGAAACCCATGTGGCGACTGTAGATGGCGTGGATGTCCTTATCTTCGTTGACGCTGCTGGCGGCGCTGCCGTTGTTCAAGGCTGCCACCTTGACCACGAATCGGGCGGATCAATTCACTCGCATGCACGCGCCATTGATGTTTCCTGAGGCCGTCGAAGGCGAGCGGGAGCGCATCCAAAGCGTTCCTGCCCTAAAAGCCGCCAGGCAGGTAAATGAAGCCGCTTGGCGGGCTTTTCGGGAGTCGACCGAGGCTCTGGCCGAGCACAGCACCTCAACGCTGATTGCCCGCATTGAATCGACTGGCGACCCGCTTGTGCTTTGGGAGGTTCATCACGAACTGGACCGGAGAGAAATCCCGCCTGCTTTCCGCTACCCAAGGAGCGATAGCACCGACCAAGCTCGATTTATTACCTGGCTGGGTGATCTTCATTGGCATACCAGGCGAGCGCGGCCTGCTACAAGATTTCGGTCCTGGCGGCGGTTATTCGATCCAGCTGGTGAGTCCTGGCACGAGAACGCCAAAAACGTGTTCGAATTTGCCTGGCGGCGCGATCAGAACGCTAGCTATTATGCAAAGGGGCTGGCGTTGACCGACGATCACCGGCTGGACCTGATGACCATCAAGACCAGCAAGCAGATTGCACGACAGCGCCAGCTAAAGCAATCGGCAGAGATGCGCCACGCAATTGCCAGCCATGCGGTGGCCAACGCCGGAAGGTTGTCAAAGGACCGACGAGCGGACCAGACCGCCCGCGTCCGCTACCTGATTTGGAAAACGTACTTGCTGGCCGATCAAAGCCCGACTATTACGGCGCGCATGTTCGAAGCCATTTATGGCGAGCAAATGACCAGGCAGAAGGTCCAGAAGCAGATCGCGGCGGTCAAGCAGGCATGGGACAAATTCGGCCCCGAAAAAAGCCAGGAACTACCTACTCCCGGGTGCTAGCGTATGCCTGTTCTATCGTAGATAGAACTTGTCACAGCGCACACGGTGGATTTCATAGGAGAAACCACTGTGTGCGATGTTCATCAAAATCACCATGTGCACTGAAAACAACCACCGCACACGGTGCTCCCGCCGGTCTGAATCCGCCCAAGTCGCGGAGGGCCGCGAGCATGATTGTGAAGCGGTTCAGTTCAACTAATTGACAGCTTACAGCCGAAGCGTGTACGCGGTCATAAAGAATTTCCTTTTGGAGTTTCTCTGTAATATGAGAAGCAAGAGGTCGTTGGGCGTCGATTTCCGCAACGCTTACCCATAATGCACGAATATGAGATGATTGCGGTAAGAGGGTTGGTAGTCTTAGAAAAAAAGCTCAATACCCCGATGCCCGTCATAGAACAGGGCGTTTACTTTCTTGGCCGATCCTTATATAAGGATCAGAACCAGGAACCTGTTCGTTCCTTCAATCGCACGTTTCCCCAAAACGCGATCAGCATCGAACAACTGCCAGATGTTGGCCGAATAGTATCCATAGAGTTACCGGAAACTTTGAATCTGCTTGCGTTCAGCGACCGCCAGCGTGAGCCGGCCAACATCGGCATAAACGGCTAGATGAGTTATAGTCTTCATAACCGCTATCGCCCAGAAATCGACTGCTGTCACAATCCAAATCAAAAAAGACTGGACAAAGGAGATCGTACTGTATGCAGTTCTACCGCCCCGAGAACAGCCTTAGAGACGACAAAAAACGGCTCTCTGCATTTACGCTCGCCTCTTTTATGGCAGCACAATTCGTGGATGACCCTGATCAAATTCGCGCTGACGTTAATATGTCGGCGGAGCTATTGAAGTACTTACTAGGCCAGGCAATTGGTCATTGGAGCCGTAATCACTGGTTAAACAACGATAATCCCAATCAATCTTTCTCCCTGAGCGGCGAAGGTATCAAGAAGGTTCGCGGCCGGCTGGAAGGTCAAGCTGGAAAGGAAAACGTCACGCGGGAGCATGTCTTAGCCGAACTTCAAATTATTCACGGCCACGTACAATCGGAGAAGTTAAAGCCACCATTTAATTTCCAGACTCCAAACGATGTCTCCCATGGTCGGCCAGTAGCCCCCTTGTTGAAGTTGGATGCGCTCACACCGGAACACCGGGAGGCATTAAATTGGTTCCATGAGCATAAAGGACAGGAGGTTTCTTGGCCGGCGCAAATGGCTAATGGTATGTTCCTGGTGAACAAGGCGAAAGGAATCCACAAGCCGGCGGGATCGCAGTACGCGTTGAGTATTCGTGAGTCTCTGGGGGGGCCTTACCCGGATCGTGAGCCAAAATTTAACCCTGATGGCTCTTGGACCTACGAGTATTTCCAAGAGCAGCTTGACCCTTCCAAGCGCGACCGGATGTATACCAACGTCGCGCTTCTAGCTTGCAAACGAGATGAGATTCCCGTCGGAGTAATTCGACAGGTGAAAGCTAAACCCAATCCTCGATACCAGGTGCTGGGGCTGGCGTTGGTGAGAGAGTGGGAGAATGGGCATTTCAATCTTGAGGGACTCAGCAGCGGACCGCCGAATCCTGTTCAGGGCAACGACACAAGTAGCAGCGGCGAAGATGATTTTGATCCTGAGAGCATCGAGGATGCTCGCAAAAAGACTCTCGCGGCAATAGTCTGTCGTCAGGGGCAAGGAAAGTTCCGACGTTTGGTCCTGGCAGCATATGAGGGACATTGTGCGCTCTCGGGTTGCGACGTACCAGCTGCGCTGGAAGCGGCACACATATACGGCTACATGGGTGAAGAGACGAATGTAGTGGAAAATGGACTCCTTCTGCGAGCCGATATCCATACTCTCTATGACCTAGGTCTTATTGCGATCGACCCCGCTTCGATGACAGTAGTCATCTCTCCAAAATTGCAGGCAACTACTTATTCAACTCTTGGCGGT
This sequence comes from Pseudoduganella sp. RAF19, assembly GCF_052114165.1. Lineage (NCBI taxonomy): Bacteria > Pseudomonadati > Pseudomonadota > Betaproteobacteria > Burkholderiales > Oxalobacteraceae > Pseudoduganella > Pseudoduganella sp. RAF19. The sequence continues at coordinate 581,636 of NZ_JBFREF010000005.1, forward strand.
GCTCCGGTTCGCTTGCCGGTGCAAATGCCAGACCGTCCAAGCCGTGTGGCAATTGAAATGCACTGGACATGGGCGAAGGGCAGTTGGGAAGCGTAGGTCGGCCGACGTTCGTTCGACGTGTCCATTTGTTGTTCAGGACCAACAGCAACCAATATTGCGGTCGCTTGGTTCTTGAGGTGAGGGCTATCCGCAACTGAATATACTTGCGACACAAATTTTTGACGGTATCGGTGACGGTATTCGTGTGGTTGTGATGGCTTAAACCAAGTATTCATGCGGGTTGTGTGGCATGATTTGACTTCCCCTCTCCGCCAAGAATACAAGTAAATATTTGATTTACGAAAAGCCAGCTCCGAGAGCTGGCTTTTTTGCTTTTCGATGGTGTTTTTTTGGGGGGATAAGTCGACATTTCCTCTTGATTACCTACGATCCCGGCGGCTCCTCCAAGTTAATACCTTGCTGCCTTTCGTAGCGGACATCGCTTGGTCATGCGAAGCTATAGGTCAAAGGTTGACGTCACTGGGCGCCAGCGAGATACCAGTTCTTGATGATGTCGCGTTCATCGTCGGTCATGCCAGTTGCATTTCCCAACGGCATGAAGCGGGTCACTACAACCTGCTGATAGATCATGGCTGCCTGGCTGTGCACTACCGAATCCAAGTCCAGGCGAATGCCGGCCTGCGCACCGCCTCCTGAGTGGCAGGTCAAACAGCGCTGATTGATAATCGCTCGTACGGTCTGGAAGGTTGGCGCAGGCGGCGGTGCATTAGCGACCAAGGTGTTGACCGCGTTTGAGATGTTGGTTGAAAACGAGGCGACATCGGTATTGGCATCCACCGAAGCAAGCATGGAACGTACCAACGCGGCCGCTGCCGCACCGCTATAGGCATTGATCTTGATATCCGTGTCTAGCGCCGCGGTGAACGCGGAGGCGACCGCCACGCGGTTATTCACCAATTTTCCATCAATCAATCCCTGAGGCGTGGTGTTAGCCAAGGCCCCGGCCATGATCGACATGGAGGCATCGGACCGGTTCAAGCCGCCGCCATTCAGAGCATTCTCCCAGAACAAAAAGCCGGAGGAGGCGGGGTCTGGCGTTCTGCCCAGCACGTTCTGGAAAATAACCGTCACAAAGGCGGCATTATCGCCGGCACCAAACAGTGCTTTCGACTCGTCACTGGTGCCAAAACTATCGACCAGCGCCCGGATGCGGCCATCGTTATTGTACGCGTCAGTCATCTGCTGAATATCAGTGGGAGCATTTAACTGAAGTAGCTGTGCCGCAAAATTATTCCGTCCGACAGGATCGGCAGCCCGTCCGAAATACGCGATATACAGCTGCTGCACTATCGGGAAATAATCTTCTGCTGCCACTTGCGCAGTTGCCTGCACTGCAGCGAGCCGCATGGGCGCAGCCGCTTGCTGGGACGATTCAGAACCGCCGCCACAGGCGGCCAGCACTACTGGAAACAGCACACAAGCTGCGATCTTCAGGAAATTCGAGACAGGCATGGTCCCYCCAATGTTGTCAGTTTGACCGTGAATACCTGGTCACACACAAAAGGTTCATGTGGCGGGTGAAGCAGTAATCGTTCAGTCGGGAAGGTTTGGGCTTTGCGCTTGCGGGGCGGTATTTTCGTTTTCGGGGCAGAAAGATAGGCGCGGAGTCTTGAATTCCACATCGTCCAATGTCAAATTGACATGGCGCCTACGGTCTGTGAGGGGCCGTGTATTTGTTGACGATTTGTTTGATTTCGCCACTTGTAGTCAATTTGTCCGCGGCCTTTCGCAAGGCCTTAATTGTTTCGGGTGTTGCGTTCTTCTTTGAGTAGAAGAGGATGAAGTCATTGCTGCCTAATACGAGTGGCGGTCCGAACTGCTCCGGGCTGATGCCTGCCATGTAGGCTCCGTAGTAGAAACCGGCGCTGGAGCCCACGCCAGCATCCAGCCTGCGCATGGAAATCATTTTCGCCATGGTCGGGTAGTCGTTGACGGCGTACTTCAAAATAGCCGAGTCCGCGTCAAACGAGGCGACATATTTACTGGTGCGTACGACACCGACAGTCTTTCCATGTAGGGCTTCTATCGTCCGGAACTGCGTTCCTTTGGGGCCGACTGCGATGATCGGCATGGTCACGATTGTCGCCACCGGTACTGCGCTGCGTGCGATCTGGTCGTTGCTGAAGCGGAGGACGAAATCCGCGTTGCCGTTTTCTATGTCCAGTGCCGTTCTGGCGTAGGGCACGAGGGCGTTGGTATAGCTGAAACCCGCTACTTCGGCAATGCGGTTGCTGATCTCATACATCATGCCGGTAGGCTGGCCGTCACTTCCAATGAAGCCCCAGGGTGCACCGTGGATGGTAATGATTTTGAGTGACGGGCTTGCGGCGGAAGCGCTAAGCGCAAAGGCGAGAAGCAGGCAGGTGAGCGGTTTGATTATTATTTTCATGGCGTCGCTGGTTGAGGGGCGGGTGCGATAGCGCTTAGCCACTCTATCAGACCGTGTTTGTTACATAAAGATTGCGCAACCATTCTGTGATCATATTGTGATATTGTGGCAGTCCCTGAAGTAATGATTGCGCAATCATGGCTGGCTTTAAGATCAAAGGACTACGCTGGTGGATGATCGGACTGGTCATGCTCGGCGCAATCATCAACTATCTCACACGCAGCACGCTGGCGGTATCGGCGCCGACTTTGCTGAAAGAACTGGGCATCACGGCCCAGGAATATTCGTACATCACCGCCACCTTCCAGGGCGCGATCATGCTGCAGCCGCTGGCTGGCTATGTGCTCGACGTGATCGGCCTGAAATTCGGCTTCGCGATCTTCGCGGCGGCATGGTCGGTCATCTGCATGGCGCATGGCATGGCAACCAATTGGCAAGCGCTGGCTGGGCTGCGCGGCCTGCTCGGTTTGGCCGAGGGATGCGCGAATCCGGCGGGGATGAAGGCGGTATCCGAATGGTTCCCGTCCAAGGAGCGCGGCCTCGCGGGCGGCATCTTCAATGTGGGCGCCTCGTTCGGCTCGATGCTTGCGCCGCCGCTGGTGGTGTGGGCCATCCTGCATTACAACTGGCAGGCAGCTTTCGTGATCACTGGCGCACTGGGACTGGTGTGGGTCATGGCCTGGCTGCTGATCTACGAAGCGCCTTCGCGCCACAAGCGCCTGTCTGACGAAGAGGCACAGTACATCGCACAAGGGCAGGAGCAGCACCTGCAAGGCGACGGCACACGCCCATCGATTCTCAGCATCCTCAAGATGCGTAATTTCTGGGGCATTGCCTTGCCACGTTTTCTGGCCGATCCTGCCTGGGGCACGCTCGCCTTCTGGGTGCCACTGTATCTGACCACCGTGCGCCATTTCGACCTGACGCAGATCGCGATGTTCGCCTGGCTGCCTTTCCTGGCCGCGGACCTTGGTTGCCTGTTCGGGCCGACCGTGGCGCTGGCGCTGCAAAAGCGCGGCGTGCGCCTGATTAATGCGCGGCGCGGCGCGTTCACGGTTGGCGCCTGCATGATGATGGGCGTGGCCTTCGTCGGCTATGTGGAAAGTCCTTACACCGCGATCGCTTTGCTTTGCCTGGCCGGCTTCGCGCACCAGACCTTGTCCGTCACCGTCATCACGATGGCGTCCGACCTGTTCCGCCGCAATGAAGTGGCCACGGTGGCGGGCATGTGCGGCACGTTCGGCAATCTGGGCCTGCTGCTGTTTTCCCTGCTGATCGGTGGACTGATGGCCACCGTCGGCTACACGCCATTCTTTGTTAGCCTCGCCGTACTGGATCTGCTGGCCGCCGTGCTGCTGTGGACTCTCGTGCGCGAACCGAAATCCCTATGATCCAGAACCCCATCCTCCGTGGCTTCAATCCCGATCCATCCATCGTTCGCGTGGGCGATGACTACTATATCGCCACATCGACCTTCGAATGGTATCCGGGCGTGCAGATTCACCACTCGCGCGATCTGGTCAACTGGCGTTTGATCACACGTCCGTTGAATCGACCCAGCCAGCTGAATATGCTGGGCGCGCCGGACTCCTGTGGCGTATGGGCGCCTTGTCTGACTTATGCGGACGGTCTGTTCTGGCTGATCTACACGGACGTCAAGCGCTATGGCCGCACGTCCACCGGCGCGGCCAGCGGTGGCGCGTCGCTGCGCGACTTTCACAATTACCTGGTCACGAGTCCGAGTATTGAAGGCCCATGGTCCGATCCGATTTTCCTGAACAGCAGCGGCTTCGATCCATCGCTGTTCCATGACGACGATGGACGCAAATATCTGGTGAACCAGTTGTGGGATCATCGTCCGGGCAGCAATCGCTTCGCCGGTATCGTGATGCAGGAATATTCGGTACAGGAGCGCCGTCTGATTGGCCAGCGCGAGAATATTTTCAAAGGCACGGCGCACGGGCTGACCGAAGCGCCGCACATCTACAAGCGCGAGGGCTACTACTATCTGCTCACCGCGGAAGGCGGCACTGGCTGGAATCACGGCGTCACCATGGCGCGCTCGCGCGACCTGCATGGACCGTACGAGTTGCATCCCGATACGACAATCCTCAGCTCGCGCAATCGTCCAGATGCCGAGCTGCAGCGGGCAGGACACGCCGACCTGGTCGAAACGCAGGATGGACACACCTACGCCGTGTATCTGTGCGGCCGTCCGCTGCGTAATCGCGGCACCTGCACGCTGGGCCGCGAGACTGCCATTCAGCCCATGGTCTGGGGCGAGGATGGCTGGCTGCGCACCGCCGACGGCCTGGGAGCGCCGGAATTGCAGCCGGCCGGGCCGGCACTGCCCGAGCATCGCTTTGCTGAACAGCCAATGCGCGAAGAATTYGACTCGTCCGAGTTGCCGCCAGCCTTCCAGTGGCTGCGCTCGCCGTGGCCGGAAGAGTTGTTCAGCCTCACTGCGCGGCCCGGCCACCTTCGTCTGTTCGGACGCGAAACCATGGGCAGCCAGTTCCGGCAAGCGCTGGTCGCGCGCCGCCAGCAAGCGCATTGCTACAGCGCGTCCACCGTGGTCGAGTTCGAGCCGGAGCACTATCAACAGCAGGCGGGTCTGGTTTGCTACTACGGTGCGGCCAAGTTCCACTACCTGTATATCACGCACGATGAGGTGCTAGGCAAGCACCTGCGCGTGATGAGCAGCTTGCCGAACCACGTGCAGACCGACACCTTTACCGCGCCTATTCCGGTGCCGTCCGGCGTGCCGGTGCAGCTGCGTGTGGAAGTGGATGAGGAACGCCTCTACTTCGGCTATCGCGTGGACAACGGCGACTGGCAATGGCTGCCGCAAATGTTCGACGCCAGTATTCTCTCCGACGAGGCCAACGCACCGGGCATGCCCAACTTTACCGGCGCTTTCGTCGGCATGGCCTGTCAGGATATGTCCGGCGCCGCGCTGCATGCGGACTTTGATTACTTCGAATACCGCGAACGGCCTTATTGCATCGATCCGAAAAGCGTCAAGTAAACCGCCACTGCGGCGCGCGGGTGAGTTGCTGGATGGTGAGCATTTGCTCGTCAGGCAGGAAGGCCGTCGAATAAGGCGATAAGGTTTGCCAGCCTATGCTGGTGTATAAAGCTTGTCCCTGCGCGGTTGCGACGAGCAGGCGCTCCGTCGCTTCTGCCTCGCGCGCCATATCATCCAATGCGTACATGACCGCTGTGCCCAGCCCTTTGCGGCGATGGGATTCGTGCGTTTCGATGCGATCGAATATTGCGCAGCCTTCGTGCAGCACGACGCGGCCTATGGCTGCGCGCTCACCGTGCGTGTCTTCCACAATGACGACGTGAGCGGCATGCTCGCGCGCTTTCCTGAAAGCGTAGCCGGGCGGCAGTGCCTGCGCGCCTCCGAATGGGGACTCCGCACGCATGAAGAAGCGGGGCTGGTCGATATGCCATTGCGCGGGTAGCGCCGCGCGCAAGGTGGCTGCATCCACAGCTGCCTTCAGAAAGATATGCGGCTGCCTGATCTGGCTGGCGCAAGCCTGAAGATCCGCGCCCGCATCGACGAAGACATGGCGCCGCAGCTGGTCCGGCGCGCCGACTTCGACGACCAGACCACCGCCAGACTCCTGCGGCAGCGGAAGTCCGCGCGCGAGGCACCATCCGCTGAGCCATCTTTTCAACATTTCCAGGTCAACTGCCATGTTTCGCCTATACTTTGAGCCGCAATGAATAATCCGCTTACCGAAATATACCGCGACCAGTGGCTGCTGGTGGTGCACAAGCCTGCCGGCTTGCTGGTGCACCGCAGTCCGATCGACCCGCACGAAACCGAATTCGCACTGCAGTATGCACGCGAGATGAATGGCGGCGAGTACGTTTATGCTGTGCACCGTCTGGACCGGCCAACGTCAGGATTGCTGGTATTTGCACGCGATTCGGAAACGGCGAGCGTGCTTGGCAAGGCATTCATGGCAGGCGAAGTGCGCAAACGCTATCTGGCGATGGTGCGCGGATGGATTCCGGAGCAGGGCGTCATTGATCATCCGCTGCGGGACGAAGATCCGTTTGGTGGCGACGCGGAAGGACAGGTTCGCGAAGCGCTGACTCGGTACCGCCGTGTGGCCACAACGGAAATCCCGGTCGCCATCGAAGGCTATGCCAGCAGCCGATACAGCCTCGTGGAGCTTTATCCTGAAACTGGCCGCCGTCACCAGCTGCGCCGCCACATGAAGCACATCAGCCATCCCATCATCGGCGACGCCTATCATGGTCGCGGACGCCACAACCGCTACTTCGCCGAACGCTTTGGTTACGGCCGTCTGATGCTCGCCGCCACGGGCATCGCTTTCGCTCATCCGGCGACCGGAGAGTTGCTCGAACTTGAAGCCCAACCGGAAGCCAGCTTTCTCCAGGTGCTATCGATTTTCCCCTGATAGTGTGGGCGTTCCGTTTCCCCTTTGCCTTGTCATATGCCGGTTTTGACAGTATCGTGAGGCCTTCTATATTCTGCGGAGTCCCTCATGCAAAAGCAGCTGCTGTTGGTGGCAGGCCTGGTTGCTGGTTCTGTGCAAGCTCAGGAAGTGATCACGATCGGTGTGGCTGGTCCCCTGTCCGGCGAAATAGCGCATCTGGGTAAGGCCATGGAGAACGGCGTGGCGATGGCGATCGATGATCTGAACGCGCGCGCGACGAAGATCAATGGCAGAAAGGTCGTTTTCAAGATGCAGAGCGAGGATGATGCCGCGGACCCGAAGCAGGGCACGGCAGTGGCGCAAAAGCTGGTGGACGCGCACGTGGCCGCGGTCGTCGGCCACTCCAACTCCGGCACCACGGTGCCTGCCTCCCGCATCTACAACCAGGCAGGCATCCCTCAGATTACGCCGTCCGCCACCACGCCGGGTTATACGAAGCAGGGCTTCCCCGGTGCCTTCCGCGTCGTCGCGAACGACAATATGCTCGGCTCCATGCTTGGCCGCTACGCTGCGGATAATCTGAAGGCGCGCAACATCGCGGTGATCGATGACCGCACGGCATACGGCCAGGGCATCGCCGATGAATTCATCAAGACTGCACAGGCGCGTTCCGGCAAGAAGATCGTGGACCGCCAGTTCACCAACGCGCGGGCGACCGACTTCACTTCCATCCTCACCGCGATCAAGGGCAAAAAGCCGGACCTGATTTTCTTCGGCGGCATGGACTCGGTAGCGGGCGGCCTGCTGCGCCAGATGAAAACGCTCGGCATGGACATCAAATTCATGGGCGGCGATGGCGTGTGCTCGGACTCCTTGCCCGGCCTGGCCGGCAACGGCATGCGCGACGGTGAAGTGTTCTGCGCTGACGCAGGCGGCATCGATGCGGCGCACCAGAAGATCGTCGATGACTTCATCACCCGCTTCAAGTCCAGGTACCATAGCGACATCCAGACTTACGCTCCGTATGCTTACGATGCCGTGATGGTGATTGCAGCGGCCATGCAGAAAGCCGGTTCCTCTGATCCCGCGAAGTACCTGCCAGCCTTGAAGCAGACGAAGTATGAAGGTCTGACAGGCTTGATTCAGTTCGATCCGTCAGGTGACACGCTGAAGGCCGCGATGACGGTGTCGACCTACCGCAACGGTCAGAAAGTAAAACTCGACGTGCTGCGCTAGCAATTGAGACGATCGGGCAAGCCGGTGAGTTTTCCGATCATTCATTGTCTTGCATCTGGCAGCTAAACTGGGTTTCATACAGAACCTGGAGGTTTTATGAAACCCATCACCATCTATAGCAGTACCAGCTGCGCCTATTGCGTGCGTGCGAAGCAGCTTTTGCACATGCGCGGCGCGGCGTTCAATGAGATCAACGTCGACGGCGACAACGAGACGCGCATGGCGCTGATGCAGCGCACCGGGCGCCGCACCGTGCCGCAGATCTTCATCGGTGAGCGCCACGTCGGCGGCTACGATGACTTGGCGGCGCTGGACCGGTCCGGCGGTTTGCAGGCTGCGTTAAGCGCCGAGTAGTTTCGTTTCGCGGCTGACCTGGAACACGCGTACTTCGCGTGCCAGTTCGGCCGCCTGATCCTGCATCGCGGACGCTGCTGCCGCCAATTGCTCCACTAGCGCGGAATTCTGCTGCGTCACGCCATCCATCTGTACGATGGCCTGGTTGATCTGGCCAATGCCCGCGCGCTGTTCCTCACTGGCAGAAGTGATCTCGCCCATGATATCGGCCACGCGATGCACGCTGGCGACCACGCCGTCCATGGTTTCTCCGGCTTTTTCAACCAGCTTGCTGCCGTTCTCCACTTCGCCCAGTGCGTTGCCGATCAAATCCTTGATTTCGTGCGCCGCTGCGGCGCTGCGCTGTGCGAGGTTGCGCACTTCGGACGCCACCACGGCAAAACCGCGGCCCTGTTCGCCGGCACGCGCCGCTTCTACCGCTGCGTTCAAAGCCAGGATATTGGTCTGGAAAGCGATGCCGTCGATGACGGTAATAATGTCGCCAATGCGGCGTGAGGCCTCGCTGATCGCGCCCATGGTCTGCACCACCTGTCCCACAACGGAGCCGGCATCGGATGCGACATTGGAAGCCTGCTGCGCGAGCTGATTCGCCTGGCGCGCATTGTCCGCATTCTGCTTGACGGTCGCGGTCAGTTCTTCCATCGAGGCGGCTGTTTCCTCAAGACTGGAGGCTTGCTGCTCGGTGCGGGCCGACAGATCCTGATTACCGCTCGCGATCTCCGCCGAGGACGTCGCAATCTGATCCGCGCCATGGCGCACCCGTCCCACCACGCCGGACAGCTTTTCGCTGATCGTGTTCATGGCCGACTGCAGGCGTGCGATTTCATCCTGGTTTCGCACATCGATCTGCACGGTCAGGTCGCCATCCGCGATGCGTCCCGCAGCATGGCGTGCCTGCGCCAGCGGACGCGCTACCAGTGCGCGTGTCAGCAGGAGCAGGGCGCCCGCGAAGACGAACAAGGCAATCACGCCCATCACGATATAGCGATTGCGCGCGCTGGCAGCGTCCTTCGTGATCTCGTGAATATACGTGCCGCCTGCGACCATCCACTTCCAGTCCGGAACATAGCGATAGACCACCAGCTTTTCGCGTGGGGCGTTCGAGCCGCTGGCCCAGTAGTAGCGGATCTCGCCGTTCTTTTGCGCCAGCATTTCGCGCACAAAGAGCTTGCCGTTGGTGTCCTTGGTATCGAGCAGTGAGGTGCCTTCCTTCTCAGGATGGATCAGCAGCACGCCCTGATCTTTGCCTTCCGCGGCATTCAGCACATAGACATAGCCTGTATCGCCGATGCGAATGGTTTTGATCTGGGCTTTCAAAGCCTCCAGATCTTTGCTGATGTCCACGCCGATAAACAGCACCCCGACGATCTTGCCCGAAGCATCCTTCACAGGATCGTACTTCGTGATGTAGGGTTTGCCGAACAAGGTGGCGATGCCCGTGTAAGAGCGCCCCTCACGCAGCAGCGCGTAGCTAGGATGGGCGTGATCGAGCTGGGTGCCGATGGCACGCTCGCCGTTTTCCTTTTTCAGCGATGTGGTCACACGCACGAAGTCTTCGCCATTGGCTGCGAAGACTGTGGCGACGGCGCCTGTTTGTGTGGTGAAGGTATCCGGGACCGTGAAGTCCATGTTCAGTGCTTTGCCGCCCACGCTCAGGGTGGGAACGCTCTTGCCTGCAACTTCGGTGGGATTGGCCGTGTCCAGGGTGAACGCGCCCGGCAGTGTTGTGGCGAACAGGTGAGCGAAACTGGCGGCCTCGTTGCTTGTCGCCGTGTTGAACATTTCTACTGTGTGAACCACGCCATTCAAGTCGGATGCCACCTGGTCGCGTGATCGCGACTCCAGCATTGAGGCGGTATTCCAGTTGATGATCGTGATAAGCAAGGCAAGCACCGCACCCACCAGGGCACAGGTGAACATGGCTATCTTCGCCCCTACGCTGCGGGTAGCCATAAACGAGGACATGGACATGAGCGTTAGCGATCCGAAAGAAATGATGCAATTATTGTGTGGCTTTTCCTATATTGCAAGAATCTCTGTCGTATTGTCGCACGCTTCTATCGGAAGTCGCGCAGGATTTCACGCGCCGCGTTATGGCCCGGTGCGCCGGTGACGCCGCCGCCGGGATGATTGCCTGCGCCGCAGGTGTAAAGGCCGGGAATAGGACCGCGATAATCCGCATAGCCCAGCATCGGGCGCGCGGAGAACAGCTGGTCGAGGCCGAGCGCGCCATGGAAGATGTCGCCGCCAATCAGACCGAAGGTGCGCTCAAGGTCGAGGGGGCTCATGATTTGCCGTCCCAGCACGGCGCGCTTGAAGTTCGGGGCGTATTCGTTGACTGTCTCGATCATCAGGTCTGCGACGGTATCGCGGTGATCGTCCCAGCTCGAACCGTCAGGCAGTTGTGGCGCTACGTGCTGGCAGAACAGGCTCGCCACGTGCTGCCCTTGCGGCGCCAGCGTTGGATCAAGCGTGGACGGAATCAGCACTTCAATGATCGGCTTGCGCGACCATCCTTCGGCCCGTGCGTCGTGATAAGCGCGCTCCATATAGCCCAGGCTTGGTGCGATGATGATGCCGCTGCCGTGGTGCTCGGCCATCTGCTTGCCAGGCAGGCAGCTGAAATCCGGCAGCTCGGACAGCGCCACGTTCATGCGGAAGGTGCCGGACCCGCAGCGCCAGCTTTGCATGCGGCGCAGGAAGTCCGCAGGCAGGACGGCCGAGTCCACCAGTTTGGTGTACAGCAGGCGCGGATTGAGATTGGAGATCACCACACGCGCTTCCAGCTTTTCGCCTGCGGCTGTGACAACGCCCGTTGCGCGGCCGCGCGTCAGCAGCACTTCCTGCACGGCGCAATCGGTGCGCACTTCCACGCCGCGCGACTGCGCCGACTGCGACATGGCCTGTGTGATCGCGCCCATGCCACCGATGGCGTGTCCCCATGCGCCTTTCTTGCCATTGACTTCGCCAAACACGTGATGCAGCAGCACATAGGCCGAGCCGGGTGTGTAGGGGCTGGCGTAATTGCCGACGATGCTGTCGAAGCCATACGCCGCCTTGATTGGCGCGCTCTCGAACCAGCTGTCCAGATAATCGCCGGCAGACTTGGTGAACAGGTCCAGCAGCTCGCGCTGCATGGACAGGGGCAGCTTGCGCATGCGGTTGCCGAGCGTACCGGCCTTGATCAATTCGGGCAGAGCGCTCATCCAGCTGCCCTGCACCATATTCGGCGGCGTTTGCAGGACGAGGTCGCGCAGCAGGTCCGCTGCCACATCGAGCTGGCCCGCGTACGCTTCCAGCCGCTCGGCATCGCGCTGCGAGAACCTGGCCACTTCTTCCTTTGTCTTACCGTTGCCGATCTTCAGATACTGGCTGTCGTTCAGCGGCAAAAAATTGGACAGCGGACGCTCCACGACCCGCAGCCCGTGCTTCGGCAGCTCCATGTCGCGGATCACCTTTGGATTGAGCAGGGACACCGTGTACGCCGCCACCGAATTGCGGAAGCCGGGATGGAATTCCTCGGTCACGGCTGCGCCGCCGACCACGCCGCGCCGCTCCAGCACCGTTACTTTCAGGCCCGCTTTGGCCAGGTAATGTGCGCACACCAAGCCGTTATGTCCACCGCCGATAATGATCGCGTCCCGCATTGAATTCTCCTTGTAGTGAGATTCATTGTGCGGCGGGTGTCGGCAAATTGCATTAATCAGAACGACGAACTGTAGAGTATGATTGGTCAAATTGACGAAAATGACGGCAAATGAACGAAATCGATCAGCAGTTGCTGAACCTCCTGCGTGAGAATGCGCGTGCATCGACCACGGAACTGGCGCGCCGGCTGGACTTGTCGCGCACCACGGTGCAGAGCCGAATCGAGCGTCTGGAGAAGAGCGGTGTGGTGATCGGCTACACGGTTCGCACCAGCGCCGACTATCGTGCGGGGCTGGTGCGAGCGCTGGTCATGATTACCGCTGCGCCCAAGTTGACGCCAACCATCGAGAGCGCGCTGCGCCGCCTGCCGCCCGTTCGCACGCTGCATTCGGTGAACGGCATCTATGATTTCATTGCAGGCGTGGAGGCAGAGTCGGTCGAGGAGCTGGATGCGGTGATCGACCGTATCGGTGCACTCGATGGCGTCGAGCGCACCACGACGTCGATTATGATGACGACGCGGATCGACCGCTAATCGGCAATCAGGATTGCGCGGAAGTCGTTGACGTTGGTGAGCGTCGGGCCGGTGATGACGGAGTCGCTCAGGTGCTCGAAGAAGCTGTGTGCATCGTTGTTGGCCAGACTGTCTTTTGGTGGCAGTCCCGCAGCCCAGGCGCGGCTGAGCGTGTCCGGCCCGATAAAGGCACCGGCAATTTCGTCCTGGCCGTCGACGCCATCGGTGTCGCAGGCGATGGCGTGGACACCGGGCAGGCCGTCCAGCGCGATGGCAAGCGACAGCAGGAATTCGACATTGCGGCCACCGCGACCCTTGCCGCGCACGGTCACCGTCGTTTCGCCGCCGGACAGCAGAATGCAGGGTTTGCTGAATGGCTGTCCATGCTGCGCAACATAGCGCACCATGCCGGACATGACTTTGCCGACGTCGCGCGCCTCGCCTTCAATCGCATCGCCGAGAATATGGACAGGCCATCCTGCGTGGCGTGCAACCGAAGCGGCGGCTTCCAGCGCCATGCGCGGCGTGGCGATCATATGCGTTTCGGCGCGTGCCAGGCGTGGATCGCCGGGCTTGATGGATTCGCATTCGCCGCTGCGCAGCTGGCGTTCAATGCTGGCGGGCAGGGCGATGTTGTAGCGCGTGGCGATGGACAGCGCGTCGGCGCAGGTGGTCGGATCGGCGACCGTTGGGCCGGAGGCGATGTCCATGGGATCATCGCCCGGCACGTCCGAAATCAGCAGCGTGTGGACGCGGGCCGGATGACAGGCCGCAGCAAGCCGCCCGCCTTTGATTGCCGAGGCATGGCGGCGGATGCAGTTCATTTCCGATATCGATGCACCACTGGCCAGCAGGGCCTTGTTCAGGGCCTGCTTGTCCTCCAGCGTCACGCCATTCGGCGGCATCGTCAGAAGAGAAGAACCGCCGCCTGAGATCAGGCAGATCACCAGATCATCTTCCGTCAGTCCCGATACGATGTTCATGATGCGCGCCGCTGCTGCGCTGCCCGCCGCGTCGGGCACCGGGTGGGCAGCCTCCAGCACTTCGATGCGTTCGCAAGGTACAGCGTAGCCGTAGCGCGTGACGATGAGGCCTTGCAGCGGGCCTTTCCAGTTGTCCTCCAGCGCGCGGGCCATGGTGGCAGCTGCCTTGCCCGCACCGATGACGATGGTACGTCCCTTTGGCGCAGCGGGCAGATGACGCGGAAGGCAAACGGCCGGCTGCGCAGCGCTGACGGCGGCGTCGAACATGGTGCGCAGCAGGGCGCGTGCATCGGTGTTTTGCATGAAGTGCTCCGGTCAGGCGGCAGCAGCGACAGCAGGAGGCGGGACCAGCTCGGGGGCAGGTTCTTCAACCTGCACCGGCTGTGCCGACCCATCCAGAATCGCGTTTGCGCGCTGCATATCAATCGCGCCAACCCATTTGGCAATGGCCATTGTACCAACCGCGTTGCCGATGGTATTGGTGATGGCGCGTGCTTCGGACATGAAGCGGTCCACGCCGAGCAGCAGCACCATGCCCTCAACCGGGATCTTGCCGAGCGAGGCCAGCGTCGCAGCCAGCGTAATGAAGCCGGAACCGGTGACGCCAGCCGAGCCTTTGGAAGTCAGCATCAGCACACCCAGCACCACCACCTGGTCCATCAGCGTCAGCGGCGTATTGGTGGCCTGGGCGATGAAGATGGCTGCCATGGTGTAGTAGATGCACTGTCCGTCCGGATTGAAGGTCAGGCCGGAAGGGACGACCAGGCCAACCACGGACTTGGAGCAGCCCACGCGTTCCAGCTTGCTCATCATCTGCGGCACAACCGATTCGGACGAGCTGGTGCCCAGCACAGTGAAAATCTCTTCGCGCAGGTACTTCAGGAACTTCCACAGGCTGAAGCCGGAATAGCGCGCGATGCTGCCCAGCACAATGAACACGAACAGGAAGCAGGTCAGGTACATGGTCGACATCAGCTTGGCCAGCGAAACGATGGAGCCGAAGCCGTATTTGCCGACGGTGAAAGCCATGGCGCCAAAGGCGGCCAATGGCGCAACGCGCATCACCATGCGCACGATGGAGAACATCGCGGTCGAGAAGGACTCGAATACATTGATCACGATCTCCGCCTTCTTGCCCATGCGTGCCAGCGCGACGCCAAGCATGACGGCGAATACCAGGATTTGCAGGATATCGTTCTTGGCCAGCGCCTCTACAATGCTGGACGGGATCAGCTGCAGGATGAAGCCGGCGAACGTGTCGTGCTTGACCTGGGAGGTGTAAGTGCCAATGGCCTTGGTATCCAGCGTGTGCGGATCGACGTTCATGCCAACGCCGGGGCCAACCAGATTCACCACCAGCAGGCCAATGCCCAGCGCGAAGGTGGACAGCACTTCGAAGTAGATCAGGGCGCGCAGACCGACGCGTCCCAGTTCTTTCATGTTTTCCAGCTTGGCGATGCCGACAACGATGGTCGCGAAGATCACCGGGGCAAACACCATCTTGATCAGTTTGACGAAACCGTCTCCAAACGGTTTCAGGTCAACGGCGAATGTTGGATACAACGCACCAAGCGCAATGCCCGCCGCGACGGCGAGTAGCACCTGGACATAAAGCATGCCGAGTAGTTTCTTCAGCTTGCGCATGATGTGTCTCCTTGAATGATGTAGTGCGATGGCCGGTCTTGGCGCCGGCTTCAGGGCAGGTTTTAATCAGGCTGCGACGGGAATGGCGCGGGCCAGGTAATCGCACACGGCTGCCGTGACATCAGCCGTGGTGGCCTTGCCGCCCAGGTCTGGCGTATGCACGCCACTGGCCGTGACGTATTCGATGGCTTCCATCAGGCGCTGGGCTGCGGAGAATTCGCCCAGGTGTTCCAGCATCATGGCGGCGGTCCAGAACGTGGCGATCGGATTGGCGATGCCTTTGCCGGTGATGTCGAAAGCGGAACCGTGGATCGGCTCGAACATCGATGGGAAGTCGCGTTCAGGATTCAGATTTGCGGTGGGACCGATGCCCAGACTGCCCGACAGCGCTGCTGCCAGATCGGACAGAATGTCGGCATGCAGATTGGTGGCGACGATCACGTCCAGTGCTTTGGGCTTCAGCACCATGGTGGTGGTGACGGCGTCAACCAGTTCGCGGTTGGTCTTCACGTCCGGGTAATCCTTGGCCACTTCGTAGAAGATCTCGTCCCACATCACCATGCCGAAGCGCTGGGCGTTGGACTTGGTGACCAGGGTCAGATGCTTGGCCGGACGCTTGCGCGCCAGTTCGAAGGCGAAGCGGTGGATGCGCTCGACACCGGCGCGGGTGAACACTGCCGTTTCGGTGGCGGTTTCGATCGGCAGACCTTTGTGGGTGCGGCCGCCGTTGCCCGCGTATTCGCCCTCGGAGTTTTCACGCACGATGACCCAGTCGATGTCCTCGCCGTTTTTCAGCGGGCTTTTCACACCGGGCAGCACACGGGCTGGGCGCACGTTGGCGTATTGGTCGAAGCCTTGCGCGATGGGCAGGCGCAGGCCCCACAGCGATACGTGGTCCGGCACTTCCTGGCTGCCGACCGCGCCGAAGAAGATGGCGTCGAAGGTTTTCAGCTTTTCCAGGCCGCCTTCAGGGATGTAGTGGCCGTGCTCCAGGTAGTAATCCGAGCTCCATGGGAAGTGTTCGACGTTCAGGCGGAAGCCGCCGTCGTGCTGTGCCAGGGCGTTCAGCACTTCCAGCCCGGCGGCGATCACTTCGGTGCCGATGCCGTCGGCGGGAATGGCGGCGATTTTGTGGGTACGCATCTTGAGTCTCCTTGGGTGGTGTTCAATGATGCGCAGTGTATTCCGCGTACAATTTGCTGAAATCACGTGAAATTCAATCTGCTTTTTACCTGGAGTTAAAGATGATCCACTCGCCTGAGCTGAGCTTTTTCCGGGAAATCGTCAAGCAGGGCAGCCTTTCCGCTGCTGCGAGGGAGCTGGGCGTGACGCCTGCTTCGATCAGTAAACGGCTGACCAAGCTGGAGGCCGAACTGGGCGTACCGCTGGTGTTGCGTACCACGCGCCGTATGACACTGACCGACGAGGGGGAGCTGTTGCACGCGAATGCGATCCGGCTGCTGAGTGAGCTGGAGGATATGGAGCGGCAGATTTCGCAGAATCGCGCTGCGCCAAAGGGGCTGCTACGGGTGAATGCGCCGTTGGGCTTTGGGCGCACTTATGTGACGCCGCTGGTGTCGCGCTTCGTGCGCAAGTATCCGGACGTGGAAGTGCAGCTGCAGCTGAGCGACCATCCACTCAGCCTGGTGGACGAAAACTTCGACGTCGGTATCCGCTTCGGCGAACTGCCCGACGCACGCGTGGTAGCGCGCAAGATCGCCAGCAATCGGCGTCTGGTGTGCGCGGCGCCGTCCTATCTGAAAAAGCATGGCGTGCCGAATGTGCCGCACGACCTGGTGCAGCACAACTGCATCGTCTTGCGCCAGAACGACGCGGCCTATGGTTCGTGGCGCTTCACGCGCGGGAAGCTGTCCGAAACGGTCAAGGTACGCGGAACGCTGAGCAGCAATGACGGTGAAGTCTGCATGAACTGGGTGCTCGATGGCCACGGCCTGATGCTGCGCGCCGAGTGGGACATTGCCAAATACGTCAAAACCGGCCGCCTGCGCATTCTGCTGGAAGACTACGCCACACCCGACGCCGACATCTACGCCGTCTCCGCCGAACGCCAGGCCCGCTCTCCCCGCGTCCGCGCCTTCACCGAATTCCTCGCACAGAGCTTCAGCGAATCGTCTGGCGGGGCGTGGTAGGTCCGCAGAGGCAGTATCAGGCTGCGCGTTGGGACTGCGCGATGTTACGTGAAGGCCGGGGCAGGCCGGGGCGGCCGGTGTGCTCCTGGACCAGCACGCAGGCGCCAGTGCGGCCGGCGGCGTGGAGGAGGGCGCCGGTAGCATCGGCTTGTTTGACCAGGATGTTGACGTTCAGCGCTGCCGCTTTGGCGAGGGATTGCGTCAGGTCGGCCGGCGAGACGCCGCGCAAGGTGTTGATCCTGACTGCGTCGGTGCTGGCGTGGCCCAGGATGGACGGCAGCTGCGATGGCGTACCAACCTTCACGGCAATGCGGAAGCCGTTGCGGCGGTAATTGTCCGCAACGTAGTTGAGCATCCAGTTCTGCCGCGCATTCACGGCCGGCAGTTGCAGCACGACCTGTTCGACCGGCAAGCCCAAGGCGTCAAGAATACGGCGGAACGCCATGCCATGGTTGCTGCTCACGGCACTCAGCAAGCGATCGTGCACATTCAGGTAAAGCGTGTGCTGCCCCGCATCCGGACGACGGAAGAAGTTGATCGCGTGGAGCATGCGGCACAACCGGTCCAGTTCCACGGACTCATTGTCGCTTGCCGCGCCATCGAGGAACTTCCACAGCGGCAGATCCACATCTTCCGCCGCGACGCCACGCACACGTCCTGCATAGCCGACCACTTCGCCAGTCGCCAGCTCGCGCACGGGATGAAACACGCTGCCCAGGCGGCAATTGAAGATGCGCCCATGGACTTCGCCGTCATCATCGACACTCAGGCTGCTGGATGGAGAAGCGCCCGATGCCAGGCGATCCAGGTATTCGTGCAGCGCGGGATAGCTCATTGTTGGACTCCTGAAGATTCTGGAGTCCCCAGTCTACGTTGCCACTGAGGGGAAAGTGAACGAAGGTTTCGGCATAACCTTATATAACCTCCGAGGTAATGGATTGTATGCGCAACGCTTTCTAGAATCGAAGTCATGAAAACACTACGCATACTCATTCTCGCGATGCTGACCTGGGCGCTGTACGGAACGGCGGCATCTATCGCACGCGCGCAGGTCAACGGCGCGCCTGACCCGGCAAAGCAGCACACCGCGGCACAGCTGGAAGTTCGACGCCTGCAAGGCGAGCTGCTAAGCGCGGCCCGCGTTGTACTGGATACTGGCCTCCGCTCCTTCAACTGGACGAGCGAGGAAGCGCACGACTATCTGACCCAATCGATCGGCTTGTCCGAAGACCGGGCGCAGAGCGAACTACGCAATGCGCAGCAGCGGCTGCATGGGAGCCGGCCTTGAAGCGGGTCTTTGCAGGAGCGCTGCTGGCGCTGACGGCGTTGGCGCAGGCATCGGATCATCTTGATTCGCCCAAGGTTATCGCCGATCCGCGCATGGACATTGGCGATATCTATGCGTGGATGTCGCCGGATGCGCGGCAGCTCAATCTGGTGATGGCGATCGTCGGCCATAGTTTTTCGAAGGATGCCGATTACGTCTTCCACATCGACAGCGCCAAGCACGTTGGCGCGACGACGGCGACGGTGGATATCGCCTGCCGCCTCAATGGAACCATGCAATGCAAAGGCATCCACAAGATGCAGTTGTTCGCAGGCCTGCGCGACGACCCCTTCTTCAATAATGTGAAAGGCTCGCGCGATGCATTCAATTACGCGGCTGCAGCGATCAAAGGCGGTGTGCAGCGTGACGACGCTGGCTGTCCGCTGTTCAGCGCCAAACAGACAACCGAATTTCTGAAGCGCTGGCGCAGCACCGATGGCGGGCCGGGCACCAACTTCCTGAAGGACTGGACGCCTGCGACAATTGTGCTCTCGGTTGATGTGGCCAGTGTGGCGAAGGGCGGACCGTTGTTGGCGGTGTGGGCGGAAACCTCGATCAAAGGCACACGTATCGACCGCATGGGGCGTCCGCTGACCGGTAATGCACTGCTGGCGCCACTGGAGGCGGACGAGGTCAGCGACCAGATGAAGATCGCTTACAACGAGGCTACGCCCTCTACTTCGGCCCAGTTTGTGCCGGAAATTGAGAAATCGCTGGCGCTGTACGATGGCTATGACGGCAAGTGCGGCAATCAGCTGATGATCGACGCCAAGGCGCCTCCCGAGCATCGCTACCGGCGCATGGCGGAGCTGCTGGCGGATGACCGTCTTTGGGTGAACAGCACTTCCGGCAGTTGCACGCAACTGTTTGGTGTGGAAATGGCTGCTGCTGGCGATGTCCGCTACCGTGACGATTGCGGCGGCCGGGCGCTGGATTACGACGCGGTGAACGTCTATCGCTCGCTGCTCGCTGCAGGCCGGAATACGGGCATCGACGATGGCGTTCATCGCGATGAAGTGCAGCATTCCAACACGGTGTTCCCCTTTGTCGCGCCGCCCGCGACACCGGAAGGTTATCGTGGCAAGTAAGTACGCGGCTGCGCTGTGCATGGCGCTGCTGCCCGCCGCGGCGCCAGCGCATGATTTCTGGATTCAGCCGGCAAGCTATCACTTGCGCGCAGGCGAGGCTGTTTCGCTGTCACTTGAAGTAGGGCATGGCGAGGACCGTCAACGTTCCCCTATCCCTGCGCGGCGGATCATTCGCTTCACCGCGGTCGCGCCGGATGGCGACACGCAGCCGGTGCAGGCCGGCCTGCGCCTGGCTGCGGCAGGCACGCACGTGCTGCTGCTGCAAACGGACGACAAGGCACAGAGCTTCGTTCCTGTGGCTCGCTTCAATGCATACCTGTACACCGAAGGTTTGCAGGACGTGATCACGCATCGCGAGCGCAACAAGCTGAATGGCGAGGACGGCGCGGAGCGCTACAGCCGCGTGGCCAAGGCGCTGATCAGCGTGGGCGATGCAAGGCGCGGCGCAGCAAGCACGGACGCCGCCACGTCCGGCCCAACGGAGGCGGCACTGAGCGGCGGCGCGGTCGTTGCGGAGACCGGCGGAACGGACGGTGGGGCGGCGACGCGCGTTTATGGGCTGCCGCTGGAAATCGTACCGGAACGCGATCCGGCCGGAGCGACGGCGGTGGTGCCAGTGCGCGTGCTGTATCGAGGTATGCCGCTGGAAGGCGGGCTGGTGAAGCTGACTTACCTCGCGCACGATGCGGAGCCGGTCGCTGAGCAGCGGACCGACCAGAATGGACGCGTCGCATTTGCGGTGCCCCCCTGTGGTGCATGGCTGCTGAGCGTGGTCTGGTCAGAGCCAGCGCCACCCGGCGATGGCACCGATTACGACACCATTTTCTCCAGTCTGAGTTTCGCGCGCGGCGTGAATTGCCAGACCAGCGCGAGCACGGTCGCCATGCCAATGGACGACAGCACCAGCCAGGGCAACGCAGGCATGCCGATGGCGCGCGCGCGGTCCATCAGATAGCCGGTAGTGGTGTAGCCGAACAAACCGCCCAGCGCCAAACCGAAGCGGCTCAAACCGATATAGCTGGCGCGTGCCCTGGCTTGTGCATAGCGGGCCACCAGGGCCTCGCGGGCGGGATCGGCAAACAGGCCGCCAAGATAGAACACAGCCACTCCCGCGAACACGCCCAAGGTGCCGCGCGCGAGCGACAGCGTGCCGATGCTGATTGCCATCACACCGACACCCGTCATCAGGCGCGACTCCAGTCCGAAGTGGCGTTCCGCCAGGCGTGCCATGGGATACAGCAGCGTTACCGCCATCACGGCCTCCATGCCGTACATCCAGGCCACCGACTTCGCCGAGCCGGAAAGCTGCATCAGCAGCACGGGCACGGCCAGCATCAATTGCGTCTGCAAGACATAGTAGCCGCTCAGGGTGAGTACGAGAATGAGGAAGGGCTTATCGCGCAAAGGCATGCGCATCGCGGCCAGCGCACCGGTACCGGGCGTGGACGTGCGGTAGGACGGCAGCAGCAGGGCATTGGCCAGCGCTGCCAGCAGGAACAGGAAGCAGCCGGCCATCGCCGTCCAGCGGAAATCGAAATCGAGCAGGAAGGTGCCAAGCAGGGCGCCCAGCACGGCGGCGGCAGTTTCCTGCATCAGCATGCGCGAATAGAAACGGGGACGCTCCGCCGGCCGCACCAGCTTCACCACCAGCGCGCCGCGCGCCGGGTCGAACAGGCTGCCGCCCAGGCCGGACAGAATGAGGGACACCATCAGCTGGAGCGGCGTGGCGGCAAAACCCATCAGCGCGAAGCCGGACGCGCGCAGCAGCATGCCCAGTACGATCAGCGGTTTGCCGCCAAATCGGTCGGTCAGCGAACCGCCGAACAGCGCCAGGCCTTGCTGCGACACCTGGCGTACGCCCAGCGCCAGACCCACCGACGCGGCAGCCCATCCCAGTTGATCGACAAAGTGCAGGCCGATGATCGGAAAGACAACATTGAATCCGGCCACCACCAGCGCGCTGTCCAGCATGATGAAACGCTTGCCCAGCTTTCTCGCCCTGTTCGACCCGACCACGATGCGGCTCCCGATATATGCACTAGCTTTGATGTTAGTTTCTTTAGAGCCATAATAGAAGCCGTCAACTACTGATATTTCATATTGGAGTTTGTTATGGCTCTGAATCTCGATGATTTGCAGCTGCTGCTTGATATCGTGGACCGCGGAAGCTTCAGTCAGGCCGCAGCCCAGCGCCGCTGGTCGCAGCCGCAGGTGAGCCAGCGGGTCGGCGCACTGGAGGAGCAGCTTGGCGTGCAGTTGTTCAAGCGTCATCGCCGTGGTGCGACGCCGACGCCGGCCTGCATGACTTTTCTGCCTGCCGCGCGCCAGGCTTTGTCCGCCATCGAAGAGGGCCAGCGCGCGGTGCAGGGCGCACCGGCCCTGCCGCAGATCACGCTGGCTTGTGTGCCTTCGCTGGCGCCGCTGTTCTTTGGTCCGATTCTGCTGGCGCTGGCCGACGCACCGATGGAAATCCGCTGCACCTCCGATCACTCGCCCGTCATCATGGACATGCTGCTCACGGACCGCGCGCAACTGGGCTTTGTGCTGAAGTGTCCGGCCATCGCGGGCATTCAGATGGAGCGCGTGAGCCTGTCGTCCATTGTGGGCGTGGTAAAGCGCGGCCATCCGCTGGCCCGGCGCGCGCTGCTTACATTGGCGGACGTGGCGAACGCCCGCCTGGCGCCGCAGTTCTGGGGCGATGAATGCCGCGAGCTGATCGCCATGATCCGCACCTGGCGTTCGGTGCCCGATCCGATTCACGCCATCACGCCATCCAGTGCCGCAATCGAGCTGGCGCTGGAGCATGGCTTCCTGACCTTTATGCCCGAGATGGCGGCGGCCAGGCAGCTGCGCGAGGGCAGCCTGGTGAAGCTGAATATCACCGATCTGCCGCGCTGGGAGTGGGAAGCGATGGTGGCCTGGCGCAGCGGCAAACGTCCAGACGCCAGCAAACAGACCGTATTGAAAGCGGTACGGGAAATGGCGGTGCACTGGGCCATGCCGCGCTAGAAGAGCCCGTCAATGAAAAAACTTCTACTCAGCCCGGCTGCGGCAGGTTGGGGCGGAGCACATCTTGTACAGATCGGATGCAGCGGCGGGAGATAATTTACGTCCCCGCGAAAGCTGGGCCGCATTCAGGAAGCCGCCGTTGACGGCAAATGAAGTGCAGCGGGTGGCGGCCAATGTGCCGCCATATTGGAAGTGAGCGGAGCTTAGTGCGGCAGCTCGCGCGGATTGCGGCGCTGGTCGGGGTAGGCCAGCACGCGCAGGATCACATTGCGCGGCACTTGCATGGTCTGCATATAGATCCATGCGTTCGCTGCGCCGCGCATGGCGTGCAGCTCGATGCCCTTATCGACCTGGATGGCTAACTGCTGGTTGTATCGCGTGTCGCTCATGTCCTGCCCCGATGTGATTTTGTAATGGCCTGATTATCCGGCAATCTGGTCCGCGGTACAAGCACTCAGGAAGCCAATAATGGCCTCGTTGACCGCTTCCGCATCGGTGATCGGCGCCATATGGCCGCCTGCCGTTTCAAGGAAGGAGCCATTTGGCAGTGCAGCAGCCAGTTGCTCGGCAACGCGGCGGGTCGACGATGGACCTTTGCGGCCCGCCATCACCAGCGCTGGCACGTCGAGCTCGGAGGCATCGGCCAGCGTGGCCGGCTCGCCCAGCAGGGCGACGAAGTCCAGTTTTACCTTGGCGATCTGCGACATGAAGCGCTGGCGCTGGTTATCCGGCAGCGCATCAAATACGCCTGGACGATTCCAGTAATCGATGAAGATGCGGGTAGCGTCGGCTTCCGCGTCCGCAGCGGCGATGGAAGCTGCGAAGGCTTCGATCTCCCTGCGTGCCGCGTCGTCGCGCTGCAGCAGATGGAAGGCAACTGGCTCGAACAGCGTCAGCGACAGCACGCGCCCGCGCAGCTGGCGCGCCAGGCGCAGCGCAGTGGCGCCGCCGTAGGAATGGCCAACCAGATGGAATGGCTCGCCCGCGTCCAGATGGGAAGCCAGGGCCGCAGCCACTGCATCGGCTTCATGCGCCAGCGTATAGCCTGCCTCGGCAGCTTCCGTGGGGAAAGCAGATTTTCCATACCACAACATGTCAATCGCGATGAAGCGATACTGCTCCGCATGGGCTGCCATCAGGGCGGACCACTGGTTGCGGGAACTGAGGGAACTGTGCAGCAGGACAACAGCAGGCAGAGCAGGGTGTGTCATATTCGGATAAAAGCCACGGCAAACCTGCGATTATACCGTCCTGCTGCGATGCACCATCAAATGGCTGAGGTAATATGGACGAAGCACTATAAGACGGGTGATTCGCCATGAAGAAACCGCTGATATTTTCCACCGTGCTGCTGGCCTCCGCCGTGCAAGCTCAGATCACGGTTGCCTACAACGAAAGGCCACCTTACCTCGTCGCCACGCGGGACGGCAGTCCCTCGGGTTTGACGGGCACGCCCGCGGCCCAGGCCTTCCGCGCGGCGGGTATCGATGTGCGCTGGGTGAGAATGCCGACCAATCGGCAGATCGCCATGGTGCGCGAAAATAGTGCGCAGTATTGTGCGGTGGGCTGGTTCCGCAATGATGAGCGCGCGCAGTTCGCCAAGTTCACCCGCCCCATCTACCGCGACCACCGCTGGGTAGCCATGACCGGCCTGTTCTTCGACGCTAGCGAGGGCCAGCCGCTGGAAGAACTGATGGGCCGCGGTGGATTGCGCCTCATGGTGAAGGACAAATATTCCTACGGCCCCCGCATCGACGCCATGCTGAGCCGCTTCCATCCCGTCACCGCCGTGTCCACCGGCAGCACCGTGCAAATGCTGCAGTCGCTCAGTGCCAACACGGTGGACCTGATGTTCGTTTCGGAAGAGGAGGCAGCCTACCTGATGAGCCTGGGCGGTCCGCACGCCGGCAAGCTGCGTGTGCTGAACCTGGCTGGCATGCCGAAAGGGGAAGAGCGCCACATCATGTGCAGCCTGAACGTACCGGATGAGCTCATTGCCAAGCTCAACAGGGAGATTGTCTTTCGATAGATGCTGTCGAAAATCCTTACAGTCTGGAAAGCTGATATTTGATTTAGCCTATTACTGACGGCGAAGCGATCCGTGGCGCGGAATTTGCTTTAACTCTCGGTATCCACCCGGGAGGTCCTAAGTGATCATGGAACGGTCCGCTTTACCTGCGTTGCTGCTGACGCTGCTGCTCGGCTTGCTCATGCAAGCCATGCTGGTGGACTTGCGCATTGCGAGTGGCCAGGGCGAGTGGGTTTACCGCGCTCTATATGTCATTGCGCTGGCGGTAAACCTTGCTGCGGTGCGGCGTGCCAATCCGCCAACTTTCCGCAGCGCCTGCGTGGTGCTGGCGCCCATGGTGCTGGCGGTCGCCGCGACATGGCTCAGCATTACCGGCGACGATGCTCACGCGGCAATCATGCTCATGGTCTTGCCCATTGTGCATACGCTGGTCGCGGGCTTTCTCTTCACGATGCCGCACGAGTTGCCGCATTAGCGGGCACTGGCGACCTGTTCGCGCAAGTCGAGTGCTAAACGCGCGGCGCGTAGCGTAGCGATATCAATCTTGGGTGGCGTGCGTGTGGGCGGCTTGCTGGCCCAGCGTTCCCGTCCTGCTTCCGTTGGCGGCAGCGTGAAATGTTCCTTGACGATGATGTGTTCCGTCGTAACGGGGGCGGGCGTTGCTGTCAGCGACATGGCCTGCAAAGCGTTGCAGGGTTTGTCGGTCAACACGGTGGTGCCGTTATTGTCCTTGCAGTGAAAGACCTCGTCCTGTGCGAGCGCTCCGTGCGCGGATAGCACCATTGCAGCCGCGCAAAGCGCACCGCCGATGGCTGTGCGTTGCATGGTTCACCTCCTTGGTGTAGGTGAAACCGATTCTGCGCGCTAGTTCGCCGGTGCTCTGTTCGTCACTTCACGTGCGCTTGTAGGCGCACATCCCATGCGGGAATGGCCTGGCGCCAGAATTCTTCGATACTGCCGGCTTTTAATTGCAGGCCAAGAAATCCTGCTGCCGGCAGGAGCGCTGTTGCCAGCAGGGACTCGACCGAAGCGCCATTGTCGAAGGCCTGTGCGCCGGTTTGCTTGGACAGTTTCTCGCCATCTTCATTGACCACGACAGGCACGTGCAGATAGCGCGGCTGCGGCAGATGAAGCAGCTGCTGCAGATAGATCTGGCGCGGCGTGGAGTCCAGCAAGTCGGCGCCGCGCACGATGTCGGTGATACCTTGTGCTGCGTCGTCCACGACAACGGCGAGCTGATAGGCCCAGAAGCCGTCAGCGCGGCGGATCACGAAGTCGCCTACTTCGGCGGTAATGTCCTGATTCACATGGCCGCACCAGCGGTCGTCGAAACCGATGACGCAATGCGGTTCCTGCGGCGTGCGCAGACGCAGCGCGCGCGGTGCGCGTCCGGGTGCGAGGCCGAGACGGCAGGTGCCGGGATAGACCAGGGCCGCGTTGCCGCTCTGGCCCAGGCGCAGTTGCGAATCGGCGATCTCCTTACGTGAGCAGCCGCAGGGATAGACCTTATCGGCCAGCTGCGCCAACGCGGCTTCGTACAAATGCTGGCGCTTGGTTTGCCACGTCACCTCCCCATCCCACTGCATGCCGCAGCGCTGCAGCGACGCGAGAATATGCTGATCGGCGCCAGCCACATTGCGGTCGCGATCCAGATCCTCAACCCGCACCAGCCATTGGCCGTTGTGCACCTTGGCGTCGAGGTAGCTGGCCATGGCAGCGACGAGGGAACCCTGATGTAATGGACCGGTAGGAGAGGGCGCGAAGCGGCCGATGTAAGGCTTGGGAGACGTCATGCGCGCAGTATACAATGCTCGCGCGGCGCTGCAGCCGCTCCTATCACCTCAATGGATTATCAAAACAGCATGCAGAAAATTATCCCGACTCTGATTGCCTCCGTCTTTGCCACGAGCATGGCGATGGCAGCCGCACCGAAGGCCGCGCCGCAAGCCGCGTCGCTGCCGCAAGTGCAGGAAGCGCCACTGCGCGGCCATCTCGCTTTCCTCGCCAGCGATCTGCTGGAAGGCCGTGGTACCGGCCAGCGCGGCGGCGACCTGACCGTTGCTTATCTCGAAAACCAGGCGCTGGCCGTGGGCCTGAAGCCCGCCAACGGCAGCAGCTATCGCCAGTTGGTGAAGATCGCCGGCGTGAAGACCGATCCTGCTGCGAGCACGCTGCGTCTGGAAGTGAACGGCGCCGCGCTGCCGATCAGCTTTGGCAAGGACTGGGTGTTTGCACCGGGCGATGCGCAAGCCGCGCACAGCTTCAATGACGACCTGGTGTTCGTCGGCTATGGCATCACTGCATCGGAAGAAGGCTGGAACGATTTCAAGGGCGTGGATGTGAAGAACAAGATCATCGTCGCGATGGTCAACGATCCGCAACCGACCGCAGAACAGCCGAACCGCTTCGGCGGCAAGGCGCTGACCTACTACGGCCGCTGGACTTACAAGTTCGAGGAGGCCAAGCGCCAGGGTGCGAAAGGTGTGCTGCTGATTCATACCACCGAGTCCGCATCGTATGGCTACAGTGTGGTGCAGAACAGCTGGGCGGGCGTGGAACGCTTCCAGCTGGCGCAAGGCACACCGGGCACCGAGCTGCAGGGCTGGATCACCAATGACACGGCGCAGGCCCTGTTCAAAGCGGCGGGCCAGGATCTGGACGCGCTGCGCAAAGCCGCCGAGAGCAAGGACTTCAAGCCAGTCGCGCTGAACGCGAAGCTGACCGGCGATATGAAGGCCGCTGTGCGTACCGTTGAACAGTACAACGTGGCAGGCGTGGTGCCCGGTACTGATCCGAAGCTGAAGTCCGAAGTCGTGATTTACAGCGCGCACTGGGACCACCTGGGCAAGCAGGGCGATGGCGCTGACAATATCTTCAACGGCGCCGTGGACAATGCGTCCGGCAGCGCCGCGCTGCTGGCGATGGCGCAAGCTGCCGTGAAGTCGCCTGCCAAGCGCTCGCAAATGTTCCTTTGGGTGGCAGCGGAAGAACAGGGCCTGCTGGGCAGCTCGGCGTATGCCGAAGCGCCGCTGTGGCCCGTGGATAAAACGGCTGCCAATCTGAACCTGGATAGCTTGAACTGGATTGGTGTGACCAGGGACATCGGCACGCAAGGCAGCGAGCGCACCGAGCTGGGTAAGATGGCCGAAGCGACCGCGAAGTCGATGCACATGGTGATTGCAGAGAACGAGCCTGATCTGGCTGGCGGCTACTTCCGCAGCGACCACTTCGCCTTCGCCAAAGCTGGCGTGCCGGCGTTCTCGATCGAGATGGGCCGCGATTATCTGGGCGATAAGGAAGCTGCCAAGGCCAAGCGCAAGGCGTACGAGAAGAGCTATCACCAGGTGACCGATGAATACGATCCGAAGTGGGATCTGGCGGGGATGACCCAGCAAGCCCAGTTCACCCTGAACCTGGGCCGCATGGTGGCCGATGCGCCGAAAATGCCGGAGTGGAAGGCGGGCGACGCGTTCGGCAAGGCGCGCGCGAAACCTTAAAGCAAACCCTGGTGGCAGGCACATCGTGCCTGCCACCAGCATCTGCCTTGGGTTCTGATCAGACCATCAAACGGCGCGACGCCCGGTTGCGCCGTTCTTCATTCTTCAGCGTCTCCACCATCGTCTGCTGCACGAACTCGATGTGATGATGCGCAGCGCGGGCCGCGGTATCGTTGCGGCGCTCGCGCACCGCATCCCAGATCGCGCGGTGCTGTACCTTCAGTTGCTGCCACAATTCCGGCCGCGCATACAGATATTCCAGATTGCTTTGCACATGTCCTTGCACCACCTTGTGCAGGCTTGAGCTCAGGTGCCCGATCAGCACATTGTGCGACGCTTCCGCAATCGCCTGATGGAAGGCGACGTCGGTCGTAATGCAGGCCTCCAGATCATCCGCTTCAAACGCCGCTTCCAGCGCGTCGTAGCAAACGCGGATGCGTTCAATATCTTCGTCCGTTGCACGCTCCGCTGCCAATTGGGCCGCCTGGCCTTCCAGCATATGGCGGAACTCCAGCATATCGCCGTGAATATTCGGATGGCCCTTCAGCATCTGCTGCCACGGGTCGACAAACGGCGCTTCCATGAAATCGGTGACGAAGGTGCCGCCGCCGTGGCGGGTCACCAGCAAGCCTTTGGCCACTAGCGCCTGCAGCGCGCCGCGCAGGGAAGGGCGCGACACGCCCATGGCCACGGCCAGTTCGCGTTCGGCCGGTAAGCGGTCGCCGGGCTTCAGCGAGCCTTCAAGAATGCGGGTCTCCAGTTCGGTTGCGACGACATCGGAAAGACGGGCCGTCGAAGGCATGCGAGCAGTCATGTTTTGCTTGATTTGTAGTGGTATGACCAATAAATCGTAACCAACAATCCAGATGCGGTCAAGGAAAGAAACTAAAACAATTGACCCATGTAACAAAGTGTTTTATATTGTTTTGCCAATATTGATGTGGTATTACCAGTTGTCCATAAAAGAAAATAATCATCAAAGAGGAGAACCATCGGATGAAAGTGCATCCAATCGCCGCGGCGGTTTCGCTCGCCCTGCTTAGCATCAGTCACACGGCTTACGCCGCCGATCCACAACCAGCCCAGGACAGCGCCGCGCAGGCGAACGACCCGAATATGCAGGTGGTGGACGTCACCGGTATTCGAGCATCGAAGCAGAAATCGCTGGACCGCAAGAAGAACGCCAGCATCAACCTGGAAGCCGTGTCGGCGGAAGACATCGGCAAAATGCCGGACAAGAACATCGCCGACGCCGTGCAGCGCCTGCCGGGCGTGAACGTGGGCGCGACGTCTGCCGGCCAGTTCGATGAAGCCGAGCGAGTGTCCCTGCGCGGCTCCTCGCCCAACCTGACCCTGACCCTGGTGAACGGCCACTCCGTCAGTAGTGGCGACTGGCACGTGGCCGATCAGACCAGTAGCGGCCGCAGCGTGGGCTTTGCCCTGCTGCCTTCGGAACTGGTAAGCCAGGTGCTGGTGTACAAGACCGCGCAAGCGGACATCGTCGACGGCGGCCTGGCCGGCACGGTGGACATCATCACCCGCAAGCCGCTGGACTTCAAACAGCCCCTGACGCTGGAAGCATCGATCGGCGGTGTGTATGCCGACCTGCCGGGCAAGACCTCGCCGCAATTCTCCGCTTTGGCCAACTGGAAGAATGCCGACAACACGCTGGGCGTGATGGTGCAAGCCTTCTCCGAAGAGCGTCAGCTGCGCCGCGATTCGCAGGAACACCTGTGGTGGACCGCGATCTCGCCGACCAGCGCCGCCGCCAAGGCCCATCCCGAACTGGCCAATGCGCGCTACTCCGGCCTGATCGGCTCTGCGCTATTCGAAGGTGAGCGCAAACGCCAGGGCGGCATGCTGGCGCTGGAAGCGAAGCCGAACCGCGACCTGACCGTCGGCTTCACCGGCATGTATTCCAAGCTGGATGCGCAAAACTACAACCGCAACCACATGCAGTATTCGCGTGCCATGCTGGGCACCGGCGACGGCGTGCAGAATTTCCAGTACACCCTGAACCCGGCTGGCAATGTCATCACTGGATTGAATATTCCGAATCCGGGTCCAGGCTACGCGGCGGAAACCACCGAGAGCTATGTGCGTAACGGCGCCAAGTCGGATTCCACCTTCCTCGACCTGAACGCCAAGTACCGCGTCAACGAGCGTCTGGAGATCAAGGCGCAGCTGGGCTACACCAAGGGCGAAGGCAAGACGCCGAAGCAGTCCTCGGTGGAAGTGATGACCTATAACAGCGGGCTCGCTTACACCCTGCATGGCATCGACAGCGCGGCGGACGTGAGCTACTCCAGCCTCGATCCATCCAAGCTGGATGCGAACACGAAGCTGAGCGGCGCGGGCGGCACGAATATCACCTCCAGCGACGACGAGCGCAATGGCCAGCTGGATGCGATCCTGTCCACCGACTGGGGTCCGGTCAACAAGCTGAAGTTCGGCGTGCGCGCTTCCAACCATGGCCGCGAACTGGCGCAGGTATCGCCGGGCCTGAATGCTGGCGTGACTTCTCTGCCGGCCTGGAACGGCGACACCTATCCGGGTGATTTCGGCCAGGGCCTGGGCGGCAACTTCCCTACCAATGTCTGGTACATCGATCCGAAGACGCTGGAACAGTGGAAGGATTCGAACGTCGATGCGGACCCGATCCGCCGCGAACTGCTGCGCTCCGAGTTCAATCTGAAGGAGAAGATCAACGCCGCTTACGTGATGGCTGAAGCGGAGCAGGGTGCCTGGTCCGGCAACGTTGGCGTGCGCGCCGTGCAGACCAAGGACGACGTGCTGCTGTATGTGCCGGTGGCGGCAACCCAGTGCGCGCCGCTGGCGCCATGCTCCGTGCCGGGCGCGATCAATACTTCGATCTACGGCACCTACTACCAGCAGCAGGTCAGCAACAAGCACTTCAACCTGCTGCCCAGCCTGAACGTGCGCTATGAATTCAACCACGATCTGATTGGCCGTGTGGGCCTGAACCGCACCATTTCGCGTCCGAACTACGCGGATATCGCGGGTGGTATCTCCTCGGTGGACAACCTGACCCACAAAGCCACTGGCGGCAATCCGAACCTGAAGCCGATCAAGGGCGACAACTTCGACGCATCGCTGGGCTGGTACTTCGCACCGCGCGCGCTGCTGTCGGCTGGTGTGTTTGCATCGAACATCCACGACTACGTGAAGTTCGGCGAGAGCGACATCCAGTTGTACAACACCTCGACCGGCGCGCTGGAAACCTACCGTCTGACTTCGCCGGGCGCCATCTCGGCCAAGCTGCGCGGCGTGGAACTGGCGTGGGAACAGCCGATTGGCGCAGGCTTCGGCTTCAACGCCAACTACACGTACGCGGATTCGAAGGATGCGGAAGGTGCGCGCATGCTGGGCCAGTCCAAGCATACGTATAACATCGGCGCGTACTACGAGAACGACAAGTGGAGCGCACGTCTGGCTTACAATGGCCGCTCGGATTACATCATCGCCATCGACCGCGTTGGTCCGACCATCCACGCCGACGATTTCGCGACGCTGGCTGGTTCGATCCAGTACAAGATCAACGAGCACCTGTCGCTGTCCTTTGATGGCCTGAACCTGAACGACCCGATCAGCAAGAATTATGTGCGCAGCAAGGATGAACCGCATTCGTTCCGCCGCAACGGTCGTCAATACTTCCTCAACCTTCGCGTGAAATATTAATGCCAAACCAGTCGCCGGGAATACCCAAGAATCGGCTGGCGTCGCTTGACGCCTTCCGTGGATTCACCATCGCCAGCATGCTGCTGGTGAATAATCCCGGTGACTGGAGTCATTTGTACTCCCAGCTGGAACACGCCAAGTGGAACGGCTGGACTTTCACCGACTGGATTTTCCCCTTCTTCCTGTTCATCGGTGGCATATCGATGACCTTCTCGCTCGGCCGCCAGGCCGAAGCGGGCGCCGACAAGGGCGCCTTGCTGCGCAAGCTGTTCAAGCGCGCAGCCCTGATTTTCCTGATCGGCTTCCTGCTGAATTTCATTCCGAAGTTCGATCTGACTTCCGTGCGCATTCCCGGTGTGCTGCAGCGCATTGCGCTGTGCACCGCACTGGCCGCACCGCTGGTCGTGTATTTCAACTGGCGGCAGCAGCTGGCATGGATTGCCGGACTGCTTGGTTTCTACAGCATCGTGATGCTGCTGATTCCCGTGCCAGGACTGGACGGCGTGCTCGCCGCCGGTGCGCTGGAGCCGGGGCGCGATGTCGGCGCCTACATCGATCGCCTGCTTTTGACCGGCCATATGTGGGTGCAGTCCAAGACCTGGGACCCGGAAGGCCTGTTCACCACCATCCCCGCCTTGTGCAGCCAGCTGTTTGGCGTGCTGACGGGCCGCTGGCTGCTGGCGCGCCGCGCGCCGACCGAAACGACGGTCTGGATGCTGATGGCCGGCCTGGCCGCACTATTTATCAGCGTCGTGCTCGACGCCGTGCTGATGCCGATCAATAAGAGTCTGTGGACCACGTCCTACTGCTTCATGATGACCGGCTGGGCGCTACTCATGTTCTCGGTCTTCTACTGGCTGCTCGACGGACCGCCTGCGCTGCCGCCACGCTACGTCAGGTTCTTCACCATCTATGGCATGAACGCCCTGTTCCTCTTTGCGCTTTCCGGCCTGGTGGCGAAGATGATCGGCTTCTTCAAGCTGGGCGCTACGCTGTACGCACCGATCAAGGCGCTGCCACTGGCGCCGGAGATGACTTCGCTGCTGTATGCGATTGCGTTCAATGCCGTGATGTTTGTGGTGGCCTGGTTCATGTATCGCCGTCGCTGGTTCATCAAGGTATGAATTACATCGCGCCGTCCCTGCTGCAATGCCATCCGGATGAGGATGACACGTCGCCGCTGTACGTGCGGCTGGCGCGCAGGCTGGGGGACATGGTGCGCAATGGCCACTATCCGCCGGACGTGGCGCTGCCGCCGGAGCGCGTGCTGTCCGAGTGGTTGAACGTCTCGCGCGTGACGGCGCGCAAGGCGCTGGACCAGCTGGTGGAGCAGGGACTGGTGGTGCGCCGCCGCGGCTCGGGTACTTACATCGCGCCGCAAGTCGAAACTCTGGAGCCGCAATTCTCCGAAGCTGTCGGCCAAAGCGGGTCCGAGGCCAGCACGGTGTGGCTGAAGCGCGCACTCACCGGCGCCAATGCGGGCGAGCAGTTTGCCCTGGGCCTGGGTGAGGACGCGCAGGTGGCGCGCGTGGAACGTCTGCTGGTGGCGGACGGCGTAGTGATGGCTTATGAAGTGGGCGCCGTGCGCGCCGCTTTGCTGGCGGCGCCGGAGTTGCTGCAGGATTCGCTGGAAGAGCACCTGGCGCGGGTTGGCCATCCGCCGGTGCGCACGGTGCAGCATATCCGCTCCATGAATTCCGATACGCTGGTGGCCGGGCTGCTTGGCCTGAGCGCGGGCGACGCCGTGCTATTCATCAGGCGTATCGCCTATGACCCCAGCGGCCAGCCCATAGAGCTGGCCCACTCCTACTGCCGCAGCGACCGATACGACTTCGTGGTGGAGATGCGCCGCACCCAATAAAACCCGATCCGCAGGACGTAGGGCGGATCATTCGATCCGCCGCTGTGCCGCCGCCAGAATATGCTGGTGCATCTCGGCCGTCAGCCTGTCGATACGTTCCGCCATCTGCTGCGTCGCAGCCGTCAGCTCGGTATTCTGCTTCAACAGCTCCATCATCTGCGCCGAATGCCGCGACGCCGCCAATGCCAGCGCCTCGCGGTGGCGGGCGTCCGCATCCGTCTGAGCTTTGTCGCGTTCCGCCTGCCGCGTTTGTGCCAGCAGGATAAGTGGCGCGGCATAGGCGGCCTGCACGCTGAAGGCCAGATTCAATAGAATGAAAGGGTAGGGATCGAAATGCGCCCACCCAACCAGGTTGGCCGCGATCCATAGCAGTACCAGCACCGTCTGCGCACCGAGGAAGATCGGTGTGCCGAAGAAGCGCGCGAACGCTTCGGCGCGTTGTCCGAATCGGTCCGCGCCGAAGACGGTGCTCAGGTGTTCATGCTGGCGATGGAAGCGCAGGTGGTCAGCGTCATGGTGTGTGTTCATGTGGAGCCTCCGCAACTGGTGGTGGCCCACTATAACTCACTGTTTCGCCGCCTGGGTCCGCAGCGCTTCCAATGTGCGGGGCAGGCTGCGCTTGCTCATCATGTCGACGATCCAGCCGAAACCGAAGGGCACAGGGCCGGGATCGGCGTAGACGTGGTATTCGACCACGGTCTTGTCGGCGGAACCAGGCAGGGGCTTGAACAGCCAGTAGCCCGTGGTGTCGGCGATGGTTTCCGACACGCGCAAGTCCGCGCGCGGGATCAGGCGCCAGGCCAGCTTGCATTGGCCTGGCGGCGTTTCCGGCTCCAGCCGCAGGCGGTATCGCTTTTCCTGTCCAAGTGGCAGGTCCAGCGTCATGTCGACCAGCGCATAGCCATCGCCCGCCTCAATCGGCACGGCGCTTTTGGTGTTTGGCATATAGGCGCTGTAGGACGCGTAATCCTGCACCATGCTGCACAGCTTAGGCACCGGCGCGGCGATCAGGGTGAAGGCGGTGAAGGTCTTGCCGGGATGGCCGCTGCCGGGCTCCTCGACCACGCGCACGTGATCTTCGCTCAGCGAGGAGATATCCGGGTAAGCCGCTGCCGGAGCTTCGAGCGCCATCGCTATGGCGGCCAATGCGAAAGCGAAGCTGGCCGTGGCTGGCACCCGGGCCGGAATGGCGGTGCGGTTGGAGGAGGGCGAGGTGCGCATGATCAGTGACCGTGCTTCAGCGCGAGGGTGATGACGATGCCCGTCAGGTCGATGCCCTTCATCGTGATGCTGCCGAAGCTGGGACCGCTGGTCGCGCCATGCACGCGGATGTTCTTGAAGCTCAGTTCACCGATGGTAGTCGGCAGACTGAGGGTAATCGAACCGTCCGGGTTGAGCATGGACGTGGCACGGTTCGGCGCGTACACCACATTGTGCATGCTGACGTCGGAATCGAGCATGCCCAGTACCGGGTTCACCAGTTTGGCCAGGTCGCCCAGCACCACCACGCCATTGTCCTTCAGCTGTTTTTGCACCTGGTTGACCAGGTCGTCGCCCAGGCCCTGCGCCGAGATCGCGTCGAGCTGTGCGTCATCCAGCTGTTGCATATCCTTGCGCGGCACGATGGCCGGCTGTGTGATGGCGGTGGCAGGCAGCGCTGCTTCCATCGCATAGGATTCCAGCGGCGCGAACACGGCACTGATGAAAGCTGCCGCCATGCGGATGCGGCGCTGCTTGCGCAGCATGTCCTGCACGTGCTGGTGGGTCACCAGTTCCCATTCGGCGAAAATCTCGCCGAGGCGCTGGCCAGTCTGGCGCTGATGTTCAATCGCGCGTTCCAGCTGTTCTTCGGTAATCAGATTGTGCTTGACCAGCATCTGGCCAAACAGCTGGGTAGGATGCTCCGGTTTAAACCAAGTCATGTTTGTCTCCGTGGTGAACGAGATCCGAAGGCGTCATGCCGAACCAGCGCTTGCAGGCGCGGTAGAAGGCGCTCGGTTCGGAAAAGCCGAGCTGGAAACTGAGCATCTTGAGCGACAGGTCGCCCGCTTCGAGTGACTGGCGCGCCAGTTCGCGGCGCGTGTCGTCCACCAGCTGGCTGAAGCTGGTGCCTTCTTCCGCGAGACGCCGCTGCAGCGTGCGCTCGCTCATCATCAGCCGCGCCGCGACAGCATCGCGATGCGGCGGACCCTTGGGCAGCATCTCAGCCAGGATGTTCTGCACACGGGCGGTAAAACTTGGCGGTGCGGCATGCGCGAGCTGGGTCAGCACGGGCATGGCGCTTGAATCATGCGGCGTGGGACCGCCGCCATTCGGCAGGGCGGCCACCAGATCCGCGTCGGCGAATTCCATGACATTGTGCGGACGGTTGAAGCGCACCGGGCAGCCGAAAGTCTGTTCATAAAAAGCCACATTCGGCGGCTCCGGAAAAGCATATTCCACTGCGACTGGGCGCGCATCGTCGCGGCCGGAGGCACAGCGCAAGGTGCGCAGCAGCACGCACCACACGAAATCGTAGCGCTGCAGCGGCACCGAGCGTTCCAGTCCGGGCAGCACGATGCCGACCCGCGTGTGGCCGTGGCAGCGTTCGATGGTGCTTTGCACGGTGGGCGACACCAGCATGATGTGGCCCATCACGCCCAGCCAGCCAAGGCGGTGCGGCGTGGAGATTTTCAGTCCGATCAGCGGATCGCCTGAGTGCTCGACCACCAGTTCCCACAGGTGGCTCAACTTGTCCGACAGTGTCAGCGCGTCGCAGGCCAGGCCATCGCCTTCATTCAGGCCGGCCTGGGCGAACAGCGCATCCGCTTCTACCCCTGAGTGGGCGAGGCGCGATTTCACGCCGCGTACCAGGTGGAGAGCCGAGGAAT
The DNA here is from genome assembly GCF_052114165.1 of Pseudoduganella sp. RAF19. Classification (NCBI taxonomy): domain Bacteria; kingdom Pseudomonadati; phylum Pseudomonadota; class Betaproteobacteria; order Burkholderiales; family Oxalobacteraceae; genus Pseudoduganella; species Pseudoduganella sp. RAF19. The sequence continues at coordinate 618,412 of NZ_JBFREF010000005.1, forward strand.
AGCTCATGGCGCTGGGCTCCGCTTACTGTCCCACCGCGGTGTGCAGGCGCGTGCCGATGCGCTGCTCCAGGCCCTGGAGCTTCGGATCGATCACGCTGCGGGTGTCGGCGGCAATGCTCTCACCCAGTTTTTTCTGCAGTTCCGGCACCATGGCCTCGAACTTGGCTTTCACGGGCGATTCCAGGATCACGATGATCTGTTTCAGTTCATCTTCGGTGAAGCGCTCGGCCAGCAAGGGCGCAATGGTGGTCGGGATCAGCTTTTGCGCGCTGGCGGTGGTGACGGCCTTGTTTTCGTCCATGAACTTGCGCGCGTCTTCCACGATGTCCTTCATCGCGGCGTCGCGCTTCTCCGGAGCGACGCGGCCTTGCAGCACCACGCGCGCCTGCTGCACAGCGCTGCCGACCGGCTGCTGCAGCATGGATTCGCCGATGCTCTCCATATGCCACAGCTTCAGTACCTTGTTGACCAGTTCCTGCTTGGCTGGCGGAATCGGTGCACCGGCCGCCTGCGCGGCACCGGCAACGGCCAGCGCAGCACACATCATTGTCAGTCTTTTCATGACGCTCCCTCCTAGAATTGATGGTTGAGACTAAAGCCGTAGTAGCGGACCTTGATATCGCCCGCTACGTCCAGGCCTGCATAAGGGTTGTAAATCACATTCAGGAATTTGCTGCTGTTCAGGTTTTCGTCCGTGTTGGCGGGCACGTCGAATTTGCCCCGCATGGTGGTGGCGGTCAGGCTGAGATCCATCGTCTTGGTAATCTTGAAGTTCAGGCCCACGCTGTACAGCTTCGTGTCCGGCAGCGGCGCAATCAGGTCGATGCCGTTTTTCGGTATCGAGGACTTGCGCGGCTCATAGCCGAAGCGCAGTGCCAGACGATCGAAGGGATACAGCTGCAAGCCATAGCCAAAGTTGACCAGGCTCTTATAGCCGCGCGGGATCTTCAGCTTGGTCGAATCCGGAATACCGTACAGGCGCGCCACTTCCAGCAGGCGGATACTCTGGTCGAACTCGAAGGTCAGCGCGTTCCAGTCGCTCCAGCGCGCATAGCTGGCATCCACATTCAGCTGCACATACTTGACCGGCCTGAGCTTGATCCCGACCTGCAGGTGCGCAGGGAAGGGGATGGTGGCGCTCACGTTGCCCTTTTGTTCTTCAGGAATGGACTGCGGCAGGCCAAGCACGGCGCCTGCGATCGGTCCCAGCAGACTGGAATTCAGGCCTTTCACGAAATTGCGCAGCATGGGTTCGGTATGGAAGTCATACCAGCCGGTGTAGCGCGTGTTCGATCCGCCCTGGTAAACAACACCGAGCGCGAACCAAGGTTTTGGCTCCCACAGCACGCCCAGGTTGATGGTCGGGTCGACCGGCGCCGTCATCTCCATGCGCATATTGGCCGCCTTCTTGAAAGGACTCACGAAGCCGTCCTTGCCGCCGCCGCACAAGCCGAAGCCGAAGATGTCGATCACGTTGCCGCCCTGTTCGGGACACCAGCCCTGCTGCAGCTTGCCGAACACGCCCAGCAGCTCATTCGGAAATCGCATATCGGTATCGATCACGAAAGCCGAGTGGGCGATCGGTACCGCAGCGCCGAAGCGCAGGGTGTCCGAATATTTGTAGCCGACTGCAGGAGACAGGTAGACCAGACGCTGCACCTGGACCTGGCGGCCGTCGAAACGCCCGGGATCGTTCGGGTCCGTGGTGCGGTCAACACTGTAGGCCTGGGCCATATAGGTATTGGTAGCGAAAGTCCACGGCGAGCCCGGCTTGTTGAATGCGAAGCCCAGCGTCGGAATCACCACGCCCGGCAGGCGCCAGCCCGGCATGCCGTAGGCCGGGATGTACATGCGCTGGCGCAGCGGACCGGTGCTGGTATTGGCCAGCGGGTCCTGCGTCCAGCCGCCGATATCGAAACCATCGGGCTGATGGAAACTGGCCGAAGCGCGGATCGACGCCGCAAACGCGGAATCGATGCGCCAGTCGCCTTGCAACCGCGCCAGACCGGCGGGATTGAAGTGGACCGATTCAATGCCGGGCGGGTCGGCCGTGACGGCATTCCCCAGCGCCATTGCGGTGACGCTGGTGGTGAGGTTTTCCAGCAGCGCGGCATGCGCAGGGAAAACGCAGCAGAGAGCGGCGGCGAGCGCCGTCTTGCGGACCTTGGCTTGCATGGCCGTTCCGTCAGAAGGCCAGCGGCACGTTCATGCCAAGCGACAGATTGGGCGAGTCCGGAGTCAGGCCAATGCCGACCGAGAAGTTGAGCGTGGTCTTGGGCGAGACGCGATAGCCCAGACCCATGCTCAGCACACCGGACGTCTGGGTGCTGGTCGTCACGTTCAGGCCATCTTCAAAGCGCAGCTTGGCGCCCGCCGATACGGCTTCCTGGAAGGACACGGTGGTGGTAATGCCATACGACAGCGCATATGCAAAGCCGACGCCGAAGCCGAACGTCGGACCCGGCTGCACGCGATTCAGTACGCGGGTGCCGTTCACCTGGTTCAGGCCCGTGGCAGGCGCATAGCCGGTCACGTTGACGGAGCCGAACAGCGCAACCGGATCGACGATGCGGTTCACGTTCAGGCCCAGCGACAGCGCAGCCACGCCGCTGCCGGTCGCCTCGCCGCTGCCGGCGATGATCTTGAACGGACTGCGGCCGCTCGGCAGGCGCAGGTTGCCGGTGAAGGTCAGGCCGGCGGTATCGCGGCGCGCTTCAAACGGCTGGAAGCGCGCACCCAGCGAGATGTCGCCCACCGAATTCGATACGCCGCTGTGGCCCTTGGTTTCCGCATACTTGGTGATGAGGGGCAGGGTGACGTTGGCGGTCAGATTGTCCATCACGCCGTAATCGGCGGAGAAGGTATTGGTGATGATGTGGGAGTTGACGTTCTCGATGTCGAACAGCGTCAGGCCGCTGGTGGTGAAGTCGGTAACGATTTTCTCCTGGCCGATATAGCTGTAGTTCAGGTCATAGGTGTACTGGATTTTTCCTTTGCGGATCAGGGAGTATTGCTTGTCGACTGCGGTCAGGGTTTCCTTCAGCAGCGCGGTCTGGTCGCCTTCACCCTCTTTCTTGGCGAGTGCTTCGCGCGCGGCGTCCGCGCTGACGGGCGTGGTTGTCTGGCTCTCCTGGGCCCCTGCGTTCATCGTGTGCACCAGCAGGGCTGAAGCAAGAAAGACAGGCAGTTTGCTCAATTTCATACTTAGGTTCCTTATGCTGACTTATTGACGATGCATCCACGTGCCGGAAACGCCGGAGTTGACGGCACGTTCAAGCTGCAGGGTGGCGTGATTGAGGGCGTCAAGCCGTCCCTGGTTGGTCACGCGGTCCATATCGACCACGCCCAATTCCTTGTCCGTCAACGCGAGCAGCGCCGGCGGCTTCTTGTCCTCTGGAAGCGAGAGGATGAAGAGAGTGTTGTTGTCCCACCACTTGGAGAAGTCCTCCACCGAGAACACGATGTTCCCGGCCGACGGATCGGCGATGTAGACGATGCCGTTACGTACGCCACGCAGCACCACGAAGTGTTTGGCGCCGCCATAAGTGATGGGGACGATGCCCGGCTCGGTCAGCTCCAGCAGGTCCTTGATTTCGGCTTTGTAGCCGGCGCCGGTGACGCCCAGCGCAGCCGTGTAGCGTTTCATGTCCAGCAGCGAGAAGCCGCGGCGCTCGATGATCTTTTCCTTCTCGCCTTTTTCCAGCATGCCTTCCATGGCCTGCTGCTCGGTGACCTTCAGGCCGAGGTGGTAAGTGAGGATGGTGACCAGCGCAGCGGAACCGCAGCTGAAGTCGTAAGCCTGGCGCACGATGTGTTTGTACTTGAGCTCAGAGTAGGGCTCGATCGTGACTTCCGAGGCATAGGCGCCGCCGCCCACCAGGCTTTGTGGGATCTCGTACTGGTCTTTGGGGCGGTCCGCCACGTCGTGGCGCGACAACACGCCAGCGCCGCCGATCAGGGCCGCAATGACGCCCATCAGCAGCATCAGCATGGCGCCCTCCCTTGCGTAGGGATAGCAGGGCCCACACGCGCTGCGCGCGCGCGAAAAAGGATGTCTCCCATGGATGTCTCCGTCTCGTCTATTTATTTTTATCGAACGACCGTGCTTTTAAAAAGCGAGCGTTCGTACTTATATTTTTTGTAAGGATTAACGCATGATTGCCACGAGCACGGCAGCAAAATAATTAGAGGCACAACTCTATTGCGCTTTACTCAACAAGTGCTATCACGCGTGCGCATGTGCGCGCGGGTTTTCTTCCTTATGGAACAAGGAGATACGAGAAACGGACGGGACCGCGGGCAGTGTGGCAAACAACCGACGTCGCAACTTTGATGCAACACGCTTTTCACTCTTGATGGCTCGCAAGGCCAACTATTTGGCTTGATCGGTCAATGCGAAAAGCTAGACCCAGCCGGGCGCGAAAACCTATCATAAATTTAATTAATATTGAAAAAATATTAAGAAGGCGTCTCGCTGCACCGATCTTACCGGGCGGTATGGCATAAGGGGACGCGGAGGACGAACAAATCAACCAAAAACCTACGGAGATACACCTATGAAACGCATTACCGCTGCTGTTGCCGTTGCCCTGTCCACCCTGGCCCTGTCCGCTTCGGCCATGACCCCGATCAAAGATGCCGAGCTGAGCGCTGTTACCGGCCAGGACGGTGTGTCCATCGCTGCAAACCTGAACATCAAGATGGATTCCTTCGTCTACACCGACACCGACGCTCTGGATGCACAAGGCATGGGTGGTGGTAGCGTCAGCTTCAACGGCATCAAGGTCAACGGCCTGATCGCTGCTTCCATCGACATCCTGTCGAAGAACTCCTTCCTGGCTGCTGCCGGCGCTGCTGGCGTGACCAACCCAGGCACCTTCTACAACCCGGTATCGGGCGGCGACGTGGTGCAGATCGCTATCCCGGCTGACGTGCAAGTTGCTGCCGGCAAGCTGCTGAACATCTCCGTTGACTCCATCAAAATGGGCGGCAGCACCGCATCCTACGGTTCGATGGCTATGAACCAGCTGGACCTGCGCGGCACCACCGTGTGGATCTGGGCTCATTAATCTGAACCCGGCGGCCGGCACACCGGCCGCTTTCTCTTTTTACCCATGAGCATTCGTCTCGGTTTGGCCGCTACGGCGGCCGTCTTTTTCTGCACCTCGGCCTATGCGCAGCTGAAGCCGATGAGCGATGAGGAACTGTCGCGCACGCGCGGCCAGGGCCTCATCGCCATCAGCAATAGCCGTCTCGGCGATTTCGACTTCACGCGTGTCGCGCTCGATGCGGACGTGACGCTGAACGCCAACTTCCGCAATATGCGCCTGGGGGATTACACCTACGCCTCCAAATCGGGCGCGGATATCGACATGCCCCTGCTGCAGTTTGGCCGCAGCGATGGCACGGCCGCCCAGCGTACGGTGCAGATCTCCAATCCGTATTTCGAATTCGTGTATCGCGCCGGGACCGATCCGTCCACGCCGCGCGAAGTAGTGGGCATGCGCTTCGGCTTTGACGCCATCAGTGGCGATGTCGGCCTGAAGCTGAATACCCTGTCCGGTTCCATGCTGGTCAACGGCACTGCCGCCGACGGTTCCGCGGTCACGCTCGACTCGCACACCGACACCACCGGCGGCGGCAAGCGCTGGGATGGCAGCTGCACCGGTTCCTGTCTCAGCCTGGCGCAACTGGGCGGCGTACACGCCGGCGACGCCAGCGGTCCAAGCCGCGACTTCTGGATTTCGGTGCTGAAGACGGGCGTGCAATTCCAGGCGCCATCCGGCACCACGCAGCTGCCCGATATGGCGCAGGCAGGAATCTGGATGAACTGGCGTGACAAGCTGCAAGCCATCAGCACCAACGGCATCACGCCTCCTAATCTGCCACCGGTGCGCTGATGCGAATCGCTGCTCTCGTCCTCTGCCTCGCCTGCGCGCCTGCTTGCGCCAAAGGCTTGAAGCCGCTGAGCGACGAGACGCTGTCGGCGGTGCGCGGCGGCGATGGCGTGAGTTTTGATTTGTCCGGTTTCTCCATGAACGGCACGGCGCGCGCGACTTTCACTGCATCGCCGGGCTACAGCATCTGGAAGGAAAACTTCAGCGCTGCGCGCAGCGACAGCCCGGTCGAATTTTCCGATCCCTACCGGCTTGATGTCATCTCCGGCGCGGCAGGCCTGGCGGATGTGATCCGCTTTTCCCTGCCTACCAATACCGACGCTTCGCAAAAATGGCAGTTCGCCTATGACCTCGGTGTGGAGGCCGATGGCATCACGCGCAACGCCGGCAGCTTCGTCTTCAACGACGTGGTGTTCCAGGGCGGCGGCTGGCAATTCTCCACGCCGCGTGTGAGCGATGGTGTCGCCTTCGGCCTTGGCCTGCGCATGGACATCGGCCAGTTCGCACTGCGTCCGGCAGGCCGCGACAACGCTGGCGAACAAATCGCGCTGCAAGGCATTCACATCGGCGAGGTCGATGCGGACGGCAACTTCACCGGCGCGCCATGGAAGATTGCGGATGTGGCTTCGCAGCCGGCCGTGATCAACGCGGTGGCCGACGAAAATGGTCCGCGTCTGCACATCGGCATCGACTGGCCGGACGCCAGGTACGGCAGCGGCCAGGCCGCAACCGGCGGCATCCAGATCGACAAGATTTCCTTCACCAGCCCGGCGACGGGCACCACGGATCTGGGCTCATCGCGCATCGGCTCGATCCAGATCCAGTACCTCGATATCAAGTTCCGCCAATGAAGCGCCTGTTCGCCTTTGCACTGCTGCTGACCGGCGCCGTACACGCCGCACCGCCGCTGCGGGCGCTGGACGACAAGGAACTGGAGAAGGTCAATGCGCGCGACGGCATCAGCTTCGCCGCCCACATCGTGATCAACGATCCTTCGCTGGTGGGCGCCGTCAGCGACAGCCGCCTGTCACTGGGCTTCAACGATGGCGCGCAATCGCACTACGTCGTGCTGCGCAATGTGCGCGGCGTGATCGACATGTCCACCGTGAGCATCGACGTGCACCAGAAACCGGACGGCGGCGACTACGTGGCGCTGACCTTGCCGGGCACGGTGCACTACACGAACTTTGGCTTCGAATCGATGAGCGTGCAGAATGATCCCAATGCGGCAGTCACCAACAGCCTTGGCAGCTTCAATGTCAGTGGGGATGTGCACATGACCGGCCAGGTCAGGATGTGGGCGCACTAAGAAATCAGTGCTTGACGTAGGTGACGGTGGTGGTGAGGTCGATGGCCTGCATCGTCGTGTTGTTGCCCTGGACGCGCACATTCCGCACACTGAGTTCGCCCGCCGTAAAAGGCAGGCTTAAAGAAATGGTGCCATCGGCGTTGCTCATGGCCGAAGCGCGGCCCGGCTCGACCAGCGCCATATCCGGAGTGAAGTCCGATTCCACGATAACCAGTACGGGATCAAGCAGTGTGGCGAGATCACCCACCACTTCCACGCCGTTCCGATGCAGCTGCTGGCGCACTTCGCGCGCCATATCGCCGCGCAGGCCCTGACCGGTAACGCCGCTCAGTTTTGCATCGTCCACCGGCTGCGCCGCGATGGCGACCGGCTCCGCGCTGGCTTCGGTTGCATAGAATTCGAGTGGTGCGAGCAGGGCGCCAATAAAGGCGGCCGCCATGCGCAGGTGGCGCTGCTTGCGCAGCATTTCCTGCACATTCTGCTGCGTGAGCAGATGCCATTCGGTGAGGATGTCGCCCAGGCGCTGGCCCGTGCTGCGCTGCTGCGCGATGGCGCGCGCCAGCTGGTCCTCGGTCACGAGGTGATTCTGGACCAGCAGCTGTCCAAATAATTGCGGTGATTGATCTGGCCTGAACCAGGGCATATAAGCCTCACGCTATGGCGCGTTGTTCGGTGAACTCCGTCAGGTACAGGATAAACGCAGCGGCCGGGAACAGCAAGCCGGTTAACATCACGCCTTGCCAGCCATAGTTGGAGAACATCCACGCACCCAGTGAAGACCCGAGCGCGCCGCCGAGGAAGAAGATGGCGATATACAGTCCGTTCAGGCGGCTGCGCACTTCAGCACCCAGCGTGAAGATGGCGCGCTGGCCCACCACCAGGTTGGCGGAAACGCCCATGTCCAGCACCACCGCAGCAGCAACCAGCAGGCCCAGTTCCAATTCGCGGCTGCCCGTCACCAGCAAGGGCACGGCGAATGCCAGCATGGCGGCTGCCAGCGCCATCGCAGTGGTCGAACGGGATTTCCCCTGGTCCGCGCGGCGGCCTGCGATCGGCGAGGCGATGGCTCCTGCCACGCCGACCAATGCAAAGATCGCGATGCCGGTTTGCGACAGGCCGAATTTGGGGCTGGAGAGAATCAGCGGCGTGGTGGTCCAGAACAGGCTGAAGGCGCCGAAGGTGCAAGCCTGGTAAGCCGCGCGGCGGCGCAGGATGGGTGTGGTCGCCAGCAGATGCCACATGGAGCGCAGCAGTTCACCGTAACGCATGGTGCCATGCGGCTGGCGCAGCGGCAGCCGTTTGCTCAGCACCAAAGCCAGAAGCGCCGTCAGTACGGCCGAAATCACGAAGATGGCATGCCAGCCCAGTGCGTCGGCGACCAGACTGGAGACCGGACGCGCCAGCATGATTCCGAGCAGCAGACCGCTCATGACAGTGCCCACCGTTTGCCCGCGCCGTTCGGGCGAGGACATGTGGGCAGCAATGGGCACCAGCACTTGCGCGGCAACGGCGGTCAGGCCGATGGCGAAGGCGGCGGCGAGGAACAGCAGGGCGCTGCTGGTGGATGCGGCAGCGACGAGACTGAGCGCAGTCGCCAGCAGCAGGGTGACGATCAGCTTGCGGTTTTCCAGCAGGTCGCCGAGAGGGACGATGAACAGCAGGCCAAGGCAGTAGCCGATCTGCGTCAGCGTGACAATCACGCCGGCCGCACCCGGATCGAGTCCGGTAGCGCGGCTGATTGGACCCACCAGGGGTTGTGCGTAATACAGGTTGGCGACGATCAGGCCTGCGGCAGTGGCCAACAGCATGACCATGCCGCGGGTAATTGTGTGTTCTTCTTTCATTTAAGCTCGCGAAGGATGTCCGCCACGATCTCGTACGAACGCAGGCGGGCCTTGTGCTCGTACATCTGTGACGTGATCATCAGTTCGTCCGCACCTGTGCTGGCGATGAAGCCGCGCAGCTGGCTGCGCACCGTGTCCGGCGAACCAATGGCCGAACAGGATAGCACCGAATCGAGCATCGCGTTTTCGGATGGGCCGATCTGGTTTCGGTAGTCCTTGAGCGGCGGCGGCAATTGGCTTGGGCGGCCGCTGCGCAGATTGACAAACGCCTGCTGCGCCGATGTCGCCAGCAGCTGCGCTTCGTCATCGCTGTTGGCCGCGAATACGTTATAACCCAGCATGACGTAGGGTTTTTGCAGCTGCGCCGAGGGCTGGAAATTAGTGCGGTACAGATGCAGCGCCTGCATCATCATCTGCGGCGCGAAGTGGGAAGCGAAAGCGAAGGGCAGGCCAAGTTGCGCGGCCAATTGCGCGCCGAAGGTACTGGACCCCAGAATCCACAGCGGCACTTTGGCGCCACGGCCCGGCGTCGCCAGTACGCGCTGGCGCGGGTGGTCGGACATGTAATCTTGCAGCTCCAGTACGTCCTGAGGGAACTCTTCCGCGCTGGCCATCAGGTTGCGGCGCAGCGCGCGCGCCGTGGTCTGGTCGGAGCCGGGCGCGCGGCCCAGGCCCAGATCGATACGTCCCGGATGCAGCGCTTCCAGCGTACCGAATTGTTCGGCGATCACCAGCGGCGAATGATTCGGCAGCATGATGCCGCCGGCTCCAACGCGGATGGTCGAGGTATTGGCCGCGATGTGAGCCATCACTACCGACGTCGCCGCACTGGCGATGCCCGGCATGCCGTGGTGCTCCGCCACCCAGTAGCGATTGAAGCCCCAGCGCTCGCCGTGCTGGGCGAGGTCGGTCGAGTTGCGCAGCGAAGTGCGGGCATCGCTGTCTTGTGCGATGGGCGAGAGGTCGAGGATAGAGAAGGAAGTCATGGCCGCCATGTCAGGGCGTCTACTCACTGTTTCAAGGAAGGCCCTGAAGAGATCAGGGGATTGAGTTACTATCTATTCATGAATGCCTTGCGAACAATATTGCTTGCCATGCTGGCAGCAGGTTCCGTCCATGCCGAGCCGCTGATCGTGCTGGTCGATACCAGCACCGAGATGCCGCTGGCAGATTTTCGCAGGGGGCAGCTGGTGCGGGGCATTACCAAGGATCTGGCCGAAGCACTGGCGCAAAAGATGGGGCGCAAGCTGGAGCTGATGGTCCTGCCGCGCAAGCGCATCGCGATGGCGCTCGATTCGGGGCAGGGCGATATGCTGTGCCTCTATCTGCCGGAATGGTTGCCGGGCCGGTATCAATGGACCCAGCCTTTCTTCCCGCAGGCCGAGCTGCTGCTGACGGCTTTGTCGGCGCCGCCGACGCATAGCCTGGAAGAACTGGCGGGGCGCCGCGTTGGCACCGTGCTGGGTTATCGCTATCCGGAATTTGAACACGTGCTGGGTGCCGGCTTTCTGCGTGACGATGCGCCGACAAACCTGATCAATCTGCGCAAGCTGGCGGCAGGGCGGGTGCAGTATGCAGCAACGATCAAATCGCATTACGATTATCAGCTGAAGCTGGGAGAGCAGATCCGCACCCATCCTCCGCTGTTCATCAAGCAGTACCTGACGCGATGCGCGCTTTCCCACAAGGGGCACGTATCTCTTACCGAAGCCGATGCCGCCATCACGCAGCTGCTGCAAGAAGGTGTCATCAACAAGATCATCACCAACTACCAATAGTGAAAATGCTGAAGAAACTTGCTCTCGTATCGCTCCTCGTAAGCACCGCCTCCCACGCCGCAGCACTTAGCGACGCTGCCACCTCCACCGCCCGCTACGCTCGCAGCACTTACAGCAAGCAGATCGTGGACAGCCTGGCCACCATGGTCAGCTTCAATACCGTGGCCGACCCGAAAGTCGACTTCGACAAGAACCCGCAGCATCTGGGTTTCAAAAAATTCCTGAAAGAGGAAGCTGACCGCCTTGGCTTCGATTACCGCGATGATGGCTACATCGTCGTCATCGGCTACGGCAAAGGCGATGACCGCGTCGGCGTGGTCACGCACGGCGACGTGCAGCCGGTCGATCCATCCAAGTGGAAGCAGTCGCCGTTCAAGCTGGATCGCACCAGCGAGCCAGGCTTGCTGCTGGCGCGCGGCACGGAAGACGACAAAGGCCCCATCGCTACCGCGCTGTATGCGATGAAGGCGATCAAGGACCGCAAGGTGAAGCTGAAGAAGCGTATCGAGCTGTATGTCTATATGGCGGAAGAATCCAACTGGGAACCGCTGGAAGCCTGGCTGAAAACGCACACGCCGCCGCAGGTGAATATCACCCTCGATGCGGAATACCCTGTGGTGATGGCGGAGAAGGGCTGGGGCCTGGTCGGCGTGACGATGCCGCCGGATGCGAAACCGGCTGGCGATGCAAGCGCGCCGCAAATGGTTTCCTACACCGGTGGCTTCTTCGCCAGCCAGATTCCGGAAGATGCACGCGCCACCATCGACAACGCCACGCCGGAGCTGGAAGCACAGATCCGCGCCAAGGCGGAAAAGCAGAAAGGCATGACCTATCAATTCGCCTGGGAAGGCAAGCGCCTGACGGTCACCGGCAAAGGCTATGCCGCGCACTCCTCGAAACCATGGGAAGGCGTGAACGCCATCGCCATGCTGGCCGATGCGCTGGCCGTGCGCGACTGGTCCGGTACGCAAGCCGGCAATATGGTGGACTTCGTGGCCGAGATAGTGGGTACCGGCTTGTATGGTGAGCGCTTCGGCAAGATCGCTTATGAAGATGAGTTCATGGGCAAGATGACGGTGGCGCCGACCACGCTGAAGATGGATGCGGACAAAAACCTCGTCCTCGGCATCAATCTGCGCCGCCCGCGCGGCAAGACCAGTGCGGAACTGGACCAGCAGGTAAAGTCTGCCTTTGATGATTGGTCGAAAAAACGTGGCGTGACCGCGACGGTCAACACGCAGATCGGCGAGCCTTGGGTACAGGACAATGCGCCGCAAATCCCTGTGCTGCTGAACGTGTTTTCCCACTTCACCGGCATCAAGGATGCGAAGCCGATTGCCATTGGCGGCGGCACCAATTCGCGTCTGTTCCCGAGTGCAGTGAGCTTCGGTCCGACCATGCCGGGCAAAGTGTATTCGGGCCACTCCGAGCACGAGTTCATCACGGAGAAACAGCTCCTGCTGAATCTTGAAATGTACACAGCAGTCCTTGTCGAACTGGCACGCTGATTTTTCCTGACCGCAAAAAAGCGGTTTCATCTCATCTGCATTTGATTTACCATGGGCAATAAGGACTTCCGCAACGGAAGTCCTCAGCCCATGCCTGGCTGCATCTCAGGCATCACGTATCGCTGAGACTTGCATGCTGCGCAAACTTGCCTTTCTGCTCTCCGTCGTCCTTCCCTGGACCGCCCACGCTATGGACATGAGTATTCCGCCGGGGCCTTCCTCCGGCATGGCCGACTTCGTCTCGGCTTCCCAAGAAACCCCGCGCCGCGGTGCGCTGTTCCGCGTCAGCCATGATGGCAAGACCGGTTATCTGTTCGGCACCATCCACGTGGGTAAGCAAAACTTTTTCCCCTTGCCGCCGGAAGTGACCAGCGCTCTGGCCAATTCCAGCGCGCTGGTGCTGGAGCTGGACGTGCGCGCCGCCGCACCCTTCCAGAAAGCGTTGGCGAAATATGGCTACTATCCGGCTGGACAAACCATCCGCGATCATCTGTCGCCTGCGGCGCTGAAAACGCTGGACCGTGCGCTGGCCCGCGCCGGCTTGTCGATGAAGGATATTGAACAATACCGCCCGTGGCTGGTGGCGAATATCCTGGTCGGCCAGGAAATCGAGAAGAGCGGTTTCCAGCGCAGCAATGGTGTGGAAGGCTACCTGCTGCAAGCGGCTGCGCGCGAAAAGAAACCGCTGCGCGAACTGGAGACGGCCGATTATCAACTGAGCTTGTTCGCCACGCTGAGCGACGCCCAGCAGGAAGCGTATTTGCTGGAGAACATCGCCGAGATCTATAACGGCAAGGCGCTGAAAAAATCCGCCGGCCTGATTGAAGCCTGGGGCACGGCCGATGCACCGCGCATCGCTGAACTGGCACATGAACTGACCACGGGCGATTCGGTGTCCGCCACCTTCATGGACCGCACGCTGCTGGGCAAACGCAACCCTGAGATGGCGGACCACATCGGCGCCATGATGGACAGCGGCGGCACGCCGTTTGTCGGCATCGGCCTGCTGCATCTGGTCGGCAGCAAGGGTGTGCCTGCGCTGTTGAAGCAGCGCGGCTACGAAGTCGAGCAGCTGTACTAAGCTTTACTGCATCGGCGCAATCTGGCCGTTGCGGTAGCTCACCCGGTCGCCCGGTTTATAGCTGGGCATGCCGTTGACGGTATGGATCTCGGTCGTGCCGTCATCCTTGCGCAGTGTGACGCGATAGGCTTTGGTCGGCGATGAGCCCGACGAGCCTGCTGCCATTGCACCGCTGGCGCCGCCGGCTGCCATGCTGATGTCCGTTGCCGGTTCGATCAAGACCACTTCGCCATTCCACTGGTCCGCCGGTGATGCGGTAGCAGCCGTGTTGTAGCTGCTGCCGCTGTTCATGCCCGTTTCGGCACATGCTGCCAGCGCCAGGCAGAGAATCATCATTGTCGTCTTCATTTCTACCTCCATTGCGGGAGAGTAGAGTGTAGGACGCTCGACGAATGAAGGGCGCACGCGCGGAAGGCCCTTTGATCCACATCAAACTGTCGGCAAAACGCCAAGAGATAATTGGCCTTCAAGAAATCTTTGGGGCCCGACATGCAGGAACGCAGGACTGAGACAGTCATCTCCGAATTAACGGAAGCAACACTCGGCAAGGAAGTAGACGCACGCGACCGCCATGTATTTCGCCAGGCCTTACACGGGCTCGTCAGGATCGGAACAGCTGCTGGATATGCGGCGCGATACGGATCTCGCGACCGGTTCAGGCGGTCCGAACCCGGCGCGTGGTCCAGAGCAGCCACATGAAGCCGGAGGTTAGCAGCGCGGCCGTGCAATCGATCATCCAGTCGTGGATGTCCGCGTGGCGGTAGGTCCAGAAGCTCTGCACGAATTCATCCAGCGCACCCATTACGGCAATATGCAGCACGGCTTTTACTGCGCGCTGCGCCGGCGTGCCGCTGCAGCCGGTAAAAATCAGGAAAGCCAGGCCTGCATAAGCGCAGCCATGCAGCACCAGGCCAGTGGCCCACACGCCGACCTCCGCGCGCGCTCCTGGAATCGATCCGATGATCACGATCAGCAGGAACAATACGATGGCGCTCCAATAGCGCAGGCGGGCGTGGGATGGCGTCAGCAGGAGCTGGTAGAGGAAATTCAACATGCGGGGGAATGTACCACGGAATCGGGTGCGCCGGATGGGCTCCGGCGCACCACTTCTGCCACCGTGCATATCGGTTGCATGTGCAGCAGATGTGGCCAGTATAGGCAGCATGTATTACGGCTTCATGACACAGCGCAAGCGCATCACACTTTAAAAAACGCGACTGTGGCAAGCAGGATTTCGGACTGGCTGTTCAATTCTTCCGCGGTTGCTGCCAGCTCTTCGGCCGCTGCGGCATTGCGCTGGGTGGCCTGGCTCAGTTCATTCATGGCCTGGCTGATCTGGCCGGCGCCAGCGCTTTGCTCGCGCGAAGCGGCGCTGATTTCCTGTACCAGATCGGCAGTCCGGCGAATGCCCGGCACAATTTCCTTCAACAGGGAGCCGGCGCGCTCGGCCACGGCCACGCTGTTCTGCGCCACTTCGCCAATCTCCTGCGCGGCGACCTGACTGCGCTCGGCCAGCTTGCGCACTTCGGCGGCCACCACGGCGAAGCCTTTGCCATGCTCTCCTGCGCGCGCTGCTTCAATGGCGGCGTTGAGTGCCAGCAGATTGGTTTGATAGGCGATGTCGTCGATGATGACGATCTCACGCGCGATGCGGCGCATGGCGGTCAGCGTTTGCGCGACCGCCTCGCCGCCATCTTCGGCATAGTTCGCGACGCGCGTAGCCGTGTCGCCGGTTACGCGGGCGTTGTCGGAATTCTGCGCGATGGAGGCCGTCATTTCTTCCACCGATGCGCTGGTTTCTTCCACGCTCGATGCCTGCTCGTTGGAACTCTGGCTCAAGCCCTGTGCCGTGGCATTCGCTTGCGCGGCAGCCACCGACAATTCGTCCGCTGCCTTGCGCACTTCGCCAACTGTCTGTGCCAGCCGTTCAGCCATCGCATGCAGTGCGAATGTGAGGCTGTCGCTGTCCTTACGATGCAATGAAATGCGCTGCGTCAGGTCGCCGTTGGCGATGTGTGTCAGGGCGTTGCTGACGTCGCGTGGCTCGCCGCCGATTTGCTTGATCAGATGATGACTGATGGTCCACCCGGCAATGGCGGCCAGCGCTGCCAGCAGGGCGATGCTGGCGGCCAGGCGGTAGCGCGTGGAGTGCTGTGCGACGAGGCGCTTATCGATGCTGGCGCGCAGATCGCGCATGGATTCGTGCGCGGCGGCGAACTGCGAGTCGATGGCGCGTGTGGCGAAAGCGAGGTACTCCGGCGCCGGCAGATCGGGCTTGTCGGTGGTGGCGATGCGTGTACGCGCCAGCTCGGCGGCGTCCTTACCCATCTGGATGGCGGTGCTGACATCGTCGTCCAGGTTCTTGCGCAGGGAAGGACCGGCCGCATACGCCTTGCCGAAGGTGCGCTCAGCGGCCGCGCCCGAAGCCAGTGCTTTCATGATCAGGCTGTACATGATGGCGCGGCCTTCGATATCGATATGGCCGGCGGCGAGATAGCCGGCACCACGGGCGCGCATCTCGCCCAGGTCTTCGGCAGCGCGCGGCAGATCAAAGTAGATGGCGCGCATCAGGTAGTAGCTGTCCGGTTCGGGATCGAGCGAGAGCCCGTATTCATCGGCCAGCTGCTCGATGAACAGCAGAATGAATTCGCATTGCGCAGTGTGGCGCTGGTAGCTTTGCAGGGTGGTGATGCTGCGCGCGGAAACGTCATGCGCCAGACTGTTCCAATCCTCGCGAATCTGGCCGAACATATTGGCGGACTTCCCTCGCCGCAGCAGGCCGGCCATATCGGTCAGCACGCGCTCGACTTCGGCCTGTTTGGCGGCACGCTGGTCCGCCAGCTGGCTGCCGCCGATGAAGGCGGCGGAAAGGCCGCGGTGCTGCTGGATCATCTGGAGCAGGCGCAAGGCCTGTTCGCCGGGTTTCAGGCCGGCTTGCTCGGTGGCGGACTGGGCAATGGCTTTGTGATTCTCGCGCAGGAAGAGCCAGGTGGGCGGAACGAGCAGCATCACGCCGATCAGGCCGAGCAGCAGAAAGCGCTGCCACAATTTCATCCGGTTCAGCACAGAGTTCACCACGTTCTCCGAAGCCCGTTTCGTTAGCATTATGCAACGGAAGAGCTGAAACCAGTGCACTGCTGTGGTGCACAGATAAAAAAAAGCCCGCTGTTTTAGCGGGCTTAAACTATTTTCTTGGAGGAGAATAGTGGAGACATGTGCAATTATGGTGCATTGCAGAATATATGTCTAATTTCTGTTTTCCATATGGGAAATAAATATTTCGTATATCTCACTCTTTGACGGGAACCGTGTAGTTGAGGGCCATACGGCCGCCATCGACGAATAGCGTCTGGCCCGTCATGTAGCTGGCGTCGTCGCTGGCGAGGAAGGCGGCGATCGATGCCACCTCTTCCGGCTCGCCGCAACGCCCCAAAGGAGTGCGTGACAGGATGGTGTGGCGCGCTTCCGGGCTGGCCAGCACTGCCTGCTTGGCCAGTTCGGTCAGAATGGTGCCCGGGCCAATGCCGTTGACGCGGATGCCATACGGCGCCAGGTTGAGTGACATGACCTTGGTCAGCTGGTTGATGCCGCCTTTGGACACCACATATGGCACCTGGTCGGGAATCGCCAGTTCCGAGTTCACGCTTGACATATTGATAATGCAGCCGCTTTGCTGCCTGACCATTTCGCGCGCGGCGGCCTGGCTGCACAGGAACATGGATTTCAGGTTGATGCCCAGCACGCGGTCGAAGTCTTCTTCGGTGAGGTCCAGGAAGCTAGCTTTGTGGGTGACGCCGGCGTTGTTGATGAGGATGTCGACGCGGCCGAATTCCTTGACGGTGGCGGCGACCATTGCGTCCACGTCGGCTTTGTGGCTGACGTCGGCAGCGAAGAAGCGTGCCTGGTCGCCCAGCGCTTCAGCGGCTTGCTGGCCTTCCGGCTTGATGTCCACCAGCATCACCTTGGCGCCTTCCGCGATCAGGCGCTTGGCGCAGGCGAGGCCGATACCTTGGGTGGCGCCGGTGACGATGGCGATTTTATTATGTAATTTCATGTCCGTTGTACGGCGGGTCAATGACCCGCCCTACGATGGTCGTAGGGCGGATCATTGATCCGCCATTGCGTGATTAGTGAGAACGCAATTTTATCTCACAGGATCACGGCTTCATCGGGCAACTGGTTGGGCCTTGAACCGCCGGCAGGGTAGTGGCGGGCGAGCAGGGTGTTCAACTGCTCCAGCGCGGACAGGGTGCTGTTGTGGAATTCGCCTTGCGCGAAGCCCTGAGTCATGGTGCTGCAGATGGTTTGCCATTCGGTGTCCGCGATCAGACGGCCGACATGGCGGTCGGCCACGATGTCGACGGCACGTTCGGCGATGTTCACGTAGATCAGGACACCGCAGTTTTCCTCGGTGTCCCACACGCCGTATTGCGCGAACAGCATACGCGCGCGCTCGCGGTTGGCCAGATTGTGGAAGGCATGGCTGGCGCTCAGCGCGGCTTCTACGATCAACCTTACTTCAGCGCGGTGGCGTTGCTCGCCTTGCGTGATGGCTTGCTGGATCGCCTTCAGCGTGTCCGGCGGAAAGGCGCGCTTGCCCAGGCTGGTGCTGGTGAAGGTGTGGCGCAGCGCGCGCCGGATTCGTCCTGTCATCGTGTTCGGCATCGCGCCCATTACCAGTCTCCCGAGGCGCCACCGCCGTCAAATGTGCCGCCGCCACCGCCACTGAAACCGCCGCCGCCTCCACCGAAACCCCCACCGCCAAAACCGCCGCCGCCCTGGCCCCAGCTGCGGCCTGCGTTACCTAGCGCATTCCCCAGCGCTGCGCCAATCAGCACGCCGCTCGCATTGCTGCCCCATCCTCCACGCCCCAGACTGCTCGACCGCCCGCGCCCGCGCAGCAGGAAGAAGCCGGCGCCGATGATCACCAGCGGCACCAGCCAGCCAAACCCACCGCCGCCACTTTGCGCCGGGCTGGCGTGGTTGCGGCTGGCGCGGGGCGCTTCGTTGCTGCCTGCGGCTGCGCGTGGTGGTGGGGTGGCGCCTCCGATCGCGCCGGCGCCGGCGGCGTCGGCCATGCGGCCGAGGCCAGCGGTACCGCTCGCGCCGGGCGTTGCGTCCACGTCAGCGGCGCCTGCGGTGGATGGCGCCCCGGACGACGCGCCTGCCGGCGCGCCGGCGCGGTTGGCGGCGCCCGCAGGCGCTGGCAAGTGTTCCTTGTCGATCAAGGTCTGAATCGCGCTGACGCCTGCTACAAGCCCGCCATACCAGTCGCTCTGGCGGAAATGCGGCGCAATCACATCCTGCAAAACGCGTTTGGATTGTGCGTCGGTCAGGGAGCCCTGCACGCCGCGACCCGACTCAATACGCAAGCGGCGCAAGGACGAAGGATTGTCCTTGGCGACCAGCAGCAGCACGCCATCAGCAATACCCTTGCGCCCCAGCTTCCAGGCCTCGGCCACGCGGATGCTGTACTGCTCAATCGCCTCCGGCGCAGTGCTGGATACCAGCAGCACCGCAATCTGGCTGCCCGAGCGCGCTTCGTAATCGGCCAGCACACCCTCCAGCGCGCTGCGCTGCTGGGTGGTCAGCATGCCTATCTGGTCGGTAACGCGTGCGGAGTAGGGCGGCACGGCGACGAAGCCGTCCGAACCAACGGCAGCGCGGGCAAGAGACACGGCCAGCAGCAGAAACAGTACAACCACAATCGCCAGCATCATCCGTGCAATCGGCGAGCGCAAGGGGCCGCCGCCGCGTAAGGACGCCAGCACCTGCGCGCGCCGCGAGCGCCGCCAGGCGTTGCGGTCGCGGCGTGAACTGCTGCGATCCAGCAGGGGATCGGTCAGTGCCTCGGCTTCGCGCTCCTCAGCCTTGCCTCCCCCTCGCGCACGCCAGCTCGCGCGCGCATCGGATGGATCGCGGTCAGGAGGAGAGGGCGAAGTCGCCATGACGAAAACTCCTTACTTCTTGCCGAAGTCCACAGTCGGTGCAGTCGAGATGGACTTCTCATTCTCAACCTGGAAGCTCGGCTTGATGTCGTAACCGAACATCTTGGCCGTCAGATTATTGGGGAAGCGCCGCGCGAAGGTGTTGTAGTCCTGGACCGCTGCAATATAGCGCTGCCGTGCCACCGTGATGCGATTTTCCGTGCCCTCAAGCTGGGACTGCAGATCGCGGAAGCTGGTATCCGCCTTCAGGTCCGGATAGCGCTCCGACACGGCCATGAGCCGCGACAGGGCCGACGTCAGTTCGCCTTGCGCCTGCTGGAACTTCTGGAAAGCCGCGGGATTGTTCAGCACTTCCGGCGTCACCTGAATGCTGGTGGCCTGGGCGCGCGCCTTGGTCACCGCCTCCAGCGTTTCGCGCTCGTGCGTGGCATAGCCTTTGACCGTGTTGACGAGATTGGGAATCAGGTCGGCCCGGCGCTGGTACTGATTGACCACCTCGCCCCAGGCGGCCTTCACCGATTCGTCCTTGCCCTGGAATTCGTTATAGCCGCAACCCGACAGTGCTACCGCCAGCAGGGCTGCCACAAGCCACTGAAAGATACGCATGGTCGCTCCCGAAGTTTTATTATCGGAATATACACGCAAAGCAGGGTTCGCCGGTGTGCGGTGAGGCACATAGCGTGCAAGCTATAATGTAGGGTTTGCGTAAAAAAATTAAAGGGCTAGCCATGACATTCATCCAAAAACTGACCGCCGCCTGGGAAACCAATCATTCGCTGCTGTGTGTCGGACTCGATCCCGACATGGCCCGCCTGCCTGCCCAGTTCCAGAACGATCCGAACGGAATTTACAAGTTCTGCACCGAGATCATCGACGCCACTGCCGATCTGGCCTGCGCCTTCAAGCCGCAGATCGCCTACTTCGCGGCACTCAGCGCCGAGCGCCAGCTGGAAGAGATCTGCGCTTATGCGCGTGAGAACTACCCGCACATCCCACTGATCCTGGACTCCAAGCGCGGCGACATCGGCGCCACCGCCAAGCAGTACGCACGCGAAGCTTACGATCGCTACGGCGCGGATGCCGTGACCGTCAGCCCTTACATGGGTTCCGACTCGGTTGAGCCTTATATGGAATGGACGGACCGCGGCGTGATCGTGCTGTGCCGCACCTCGAATCCGGGTGGTTCGGATCTGCAGTTCCTGCAGGTGGATGGCAAGCCGCTGTATCAGCACGTGGCGCGTCTGGTGGCCGAAAAATGGAATGCGAACGGCCAGTGTGCGCTGGTCGTCGGCGCGACCTTCCCGGAAGAGCTGGCGCAGGTACGCGCGATTGTGGGCGATATGCCGCTGCTGGTGCCGGGCGTCGGCGCGCAGGGCGGCGATGTGGAAGCGACCGTGAAGTCGGGCCGCACGGCCAATGGCACGGGGATGATGATTAACTCGTCCCGCGCGATTTTGTACGCGCCGCAGCAGGCGGGTGAGGATTTTGCCGCTGCCGCGCGCCGCGTCGCACAGGAAACTCGCGACGCAATCAACCAGTACCGATAGTGCTGCGAGCGGCGGATCGATGATCCGCCCTACGCGTCGTTTCGAAGCCTGGTAGGGCGGGTCATTCGACCCGCCGTGCCCTTAGTAGCGCTCCGGCGCGATCATTTCGACGTAGTCGTACAGCGCGGCCAGGATTTGTTCACCGCGCTCGTCGGCTTCCCCTTGCAGCTGGTCGATCTCTGCAAACAGATCATCCACCGTGCGCGCACCGCCCGCGCCATCGTACAGGCGTGCGGCGCGATGCTCTTCCCAGTGCTGCATTTCCTCTTCTGTGAGCGTTTGCGGGAAATTGCGTGCGCGGTAGCGGAACAGCAGCTCGCCTAAACGCTCATCCGAGAAATGCGGCGAAGCCGTAGCCAGCTTGGCCGGTGGCTCGCGGCGCAGCGATTCCAGCAAACGGCGGTCGCCATTGCCGACAAAGCCGCCGTACAGGTCCTCATCCACATCCGCCGGCTCGCCGGCAGGACGATGGAACACTTCTTCCCAGATCGCCGTCATATCGCGTCCCGCGGCGGCATAGCGCGCGTATTCGTGTCCCAGTTCCAGATCGATGCCCCAGCGCTGCGCCATTTCCGGACGCAGCGTCTTTAGGTTGGACACCAGCATTGGCGACTTGTTGAGGTGAATGCTCTTGATCGGCAAGCGCGTCATGCCTTCAGGCAGCGCTTCGGCACGGGTGAACAGGCGGGTGCGGATGGTGTCGGCATCCAGCTCGAACAGCTCGCGCGGATCGTAAGTGCAATCCCACACCAGCAGCTCGTTCTTGTTGGTCGGATGTCCCGCCAGCGGCCACACCAGGGCCAGGCAGCCGCGCTCGGCCGGGAACATGCCGGATACGTGCAGGAAAGGCTGGCGCAGCGCCGGCGCCACGTGCATGCCGATCTCGTCGGCCACGCGTTCTTTCTTGTGCAGCGCCAGGCAGAAATCGAACAGACGCGGATTTTTCTGGCGGATCAGGCGGGCCAGCGCAATGGTGGCGCGCACGTCCGACAGCGCATCGTGCGCCGCTTCGTGCACCAGACCGTTAGCCTTGGTCAGGTGTTCAAGCTTGAAGCTTGGTTTGCCGTTATCATGGGTAGGCCACTCGATGCCTTCGGGGCGCAGGGCGTAAGTCATCCGTACCACGTCCAGCAAGTCCCAGCGGCCGCACTGGTTTTGCCATTCGCGGGCGTAAGGATCGATCAGGTTGCGCCAGAAAAGGAAGCGCGTGACTTCATCGTCGAAGCGGATCGTGTTGTAACCGACGCCAATGGTGCCGGGCTCGGAAAAGGCTTTCTCGATGGTGGCCGCAAACTGATGTTCGGGCACACCTTGCTCCAGGCACTGCTGGGGCGTGATGCCGGTGATCAGGCAGGCGACCGGGTCCGGCAGGAAGTCGTTGGCGGGCTGACAGAACAGCATGATCGGCTCGCCAATTTCGTTCAGTTCCGCGTCGGTGCGGATGGCGGCGAACTGGGCTGGACGGTCGCGGCGCGGAACGGCGCCAAAGGTTTCATAGTCGTGCCAAAGGAAGGTGTGGTTACTCATGGTGCGGTGAAGAATTCTCGTTACCGAATGCTGAGGCAAGGAGGTTATTGTGTCAAATCCAGTTTCCCTCAATACGCGCACGACGCCCGCTCAGACCAATACGGATACCCAGGTCAACACGGCGCAAAAGGCGAAGATGCAGCTGAATGTGTCGATCTTGCAGCAATCGGCCTCGATCTCCCTGAATTCTTCCAGCGATCCGCTGTCGCTGGTGTACAAGTCGGCGATCAATAGCATCAACGAGCAGCTGCAATCCGATTTCGGACCGGATGCGATTCAAAACGCCATGGGGCAGGACAATACGCCGGATGGCACGGCGGGGCGTATTGTGTCGATGACAACCGCTTTCTTCAGCGCGTTCAAGGACCAGCACCCCGGCATGGAAGGCGACGAAGCGCTCAGCAAGTTCATGGATACCATCAAGAGCGGCGTGGAAAAAGGCTTCAGCGAGGCGCGCGATATTCTCAAAGGCTTGAATGTGCTGGGCGGGGATATCGCGTCGAATATCGACAAGACCTATGACCTGGTCATGAAGGGCTTCGACGATTTCGCCAAAGCGCAGACACCGTCAACCGACAATGCATAAAGCCGGCGGGTCAATGACCCGCCCTACGCGCACTGCGGTCGCGGGGTCCGTCATGGGCCGCCGTGGACCGCGACGCGGTTGCGGCCGGCTTCCTTGGCGCGGTAGAGCGCTGCGTCCGCATTGGCGATCAGCGCATGATCGTCCTGCCCGTTCTCCAGGCTCGCCACCCCAAATGAGGCCGTGATATGCGGCAGCGGCAAGCGCATGTCGCGGAACACGATCGCCCTCTGCATGCGTTCGCACAGGCGCTCGGCAACGGAAATAGCGACATTCTCCGGCGTATCCGGCAGCACCACCATCATCTCCTCGCCACCGTAGCGCACCGCATAATCCGTGGGACGCAGCGCGCCGCTCAGCACGCCCGCAGCGGTGCGAAGCGCCTGATCGCCCTGCAAGTGCCCGTGCGAATCGTTGAAGCGCTTGAAGTGGTCGATATCCAGCATGATCAGCGACAGCGGCGATTGCGTGTCGTGCGCCGTGGCGATCAGGCTGGGCAGCAGGTCGTTGAGCCAGGCGCGGTTGTAAAGACTGGTGAGGCCATCCACCATCGACAGCTGGCGATAGAACTCCCCCAGTTTCTGGCGCCGCCGCAACTGGGCATTGGCGGCGCGGATGCGGAAGGACAGCATGCGCAGCAGATTGCGCGCCACGCCATTGCAGGAATCGATCAACTGCCACACCAGATCCGCTTCCAGCAGCAACAGTTCGCTGGGCTCCAGCGCGGTGATGTGCTGCAGACTGGCTTCCTCGTCCAGCACCGACTGCTCGCCCACGCTTTCACCCGGCAGGACCTTGCTGACGGTGCCATCGTTCATGCCGGTGCGCGTGTCGGCAGCGACCGTGAGCGCGCCGCGCAGCACGATGTAGAGCCGCGCGCGCTGCGGATCGGATACGGTTTCGCCTTCCTCGACCTGCATGACAGGGCAGCCCGCCAGCAGGGGCAAGACCTCGGCTTCGTCCGTGTCGCGGAAGAGCTGCAGGTCGCGGATCGTATGGGAAGAGGCGCCGAAGTTGCTGATCAGTTTCAAGATGGACTTCCGTACTGCGGGGTGGACAGGAGACAATGATAGCGCACTCGCTGTCGAGTGTGTTTCAATAACGCCATGAATGTTTGTTTCCTTGCACTATGACTTTTACTGACGTCCTTGGCCAGCAACACGCTGCCGCGCCTGATGCGCGCATCGTCTCGCTGGTGCCTTCCATTACCGAGCTGCTGTGCGACCTGGGCCTGGCGCCGCAACTTGTCGGCCGCACCGGCTTTTGCATCCATCCGGAACAGCTTGTACGCACGATCCCGAAAGTGGGCGGCACCAAGGACGTTAACATCGAGAAGATCCGCAAGCTGGCGCCGACCCACCTGGTGGTGAACATCGACGAGAACGAGAAGCCAACCGTCGACAAGCTAGCGGAATTTGTGCCGAACATCGTGGTCACGCATCCCATCACGCCGCGCGACAATATCGCGCTGGCCCAGCTGATGGGCGGCGTGTTCTGCGCCCGGCAGAAGGCAGACGATTGGTGCGCAGCATTCGCACGTGAACTCGCCGCGCTGGAAGCAGCGCCAAAAGGCGCGCCGCAGCGCGTGCTCTACTGCATCTGGCAGGACCCGTGGATGACTGTTTCGCGCGAGACGTACATTGCGCACATGCTGGCGCTGATTGGCTGGACGATTCCCGAACTGGGCGACGCACGTTATCCGAGCTTCAAATGGTCGGATGCATTGGTGGGGCAGATTGATCAGGTGCTGCTGTCGACGGAACCGTATCGCTTCAACGAGGAGCACGCAGACGCGCTCGAAAAGCAGATCGGCAAACCGGTACAGCTGGTGGACGGCGAGATGATGTCCTGGTACGGCAGCCGCGCACTGCGCGGCGTGCAGTACCTCAGGACATTAATTACTCCTCAGTAGTAGTGAACTCAGGCTGGGCGGCGTGGCGCTTGCTGTCTTGCAGGCGTCCCAGTGCGCTGTCGATTGCGCGCTGCAGTTTATCCGCCGCGCCATTGATGGATTGATGCAGGGTGGCATCGTGGTCGCTGACGGCGATAGGCTGGTAGCCATTCACACGCGCTTCCATCATGCAGCGGATATCGCCGTCTGCAGATTTCTTCGCATTGTTTTCGCTGAGGTGGACTTCGACGCGGCTGATGTGTTCGCCGAACCGGTGAAGCGCGGCTTGCACCACTTGGTGTACGTGGTCGTCAAGGCCGGCATGACGTTCGATGGTTTTATCGGTGTTCACATTGATTTGCATATGCTGCTCCCGTTTGTTCATCAAAGCGCGTTCTCACGCGATTCCATCCTACTCCTTTCTCAGGTATTCAGCAAAGAGGCTGCAATATTGACGAAGAGCCCCAATATCAGCAGATTGAAGAAGAAGCTCAGCACCGACTGGCCCAGCACCAGCTTGCGCAAATCGCTCGATTGCACGCAGACATCGGATGTTTGCGCGGCCACGGCGATCGTAAAAGAGAAGTACAGGAAGTCCCAGTAATCCGGCTGTTCGCTGCCGGGTACTTGCAGCGGTTTTTGCTGGTCGGCCTGATAGTACAGGTGGGCGTAGTGCACGCAGAACAGCACGCCGAGCAGGAACCATGAGCCGAGCAGGGTCGCCATCACGAAGATGTAATGCAGGCCGCGCGTTGCCGCGGGCAGGTCGTGCATCGCCACCAGCTCCGTGGTGATGGCGGCGGCGCTCATGACGATGGCGACGGTCAGGCTGGCGAGGATGACGGCGCCTTTCTCGTCCTGCCGCGCGGCCATGCGCTTTACGGTGTGGTGATCGGCGCGCATCATCATCCACGCCATCGTAATCAGGTAGAACCAGACGCCGATATTCCACGCGGTCAGCGCGCGTGTGAGGTAGGACCAGCTGTCGGGAAGGAGCAGGCTCGCCGCACCGCCCAGCACGACGGCCAGGCTTAGGTGGGGACGGCTGCGAATGAAGTAGTGGGCGGGTTTTTTCATTGCCGCCCATGATACTACTTGTCGTGGTGCGGGAACTTGTCCATGTGTGTGAGCACCGGGAAGAAGCGCGTCCACAGGCCCGTGACCACCAGCGTGGCGAGACCGCCGAAGATCACGGCGCGCGTCAGGCCGAACCAGCCTGCAGTCAGGCCCGATTCGAATTCACCCAGCTCGTTCGATGCACCGATGAATACCGAGTTCACCGCGCTCACGCGTCCCCGGATCGCGTCCGGCGTTTCGAACTGCACCAGCAGGTGGCGCACGTACACGCTGATCATATCGCCCGCGCCCATCAGCAGCAGCACGACCAGCGCCACCACGAAGTTGCTGGTGGAGCCGAGGATCACGGTGCAGACGCCGAATACCGCAACGCCGCCGAACATCCATTTGCCAACGCTGCGCGTAATGGGCCAGAACGCGAGCGCAATCGAGCACAGTGCCGCGCCGGCGCCCGGCGCGGTACGCAGCAGGCCAAGGCCGGTCGGGCCGATGTGCAGCACATCGTGCGCCAGCGCCGGCAGCAGGGCGGTCGCGCCGCCGAACAGCACGGCAAACAGGTCGAGCGAAATCGCACCCAGCACGATGGGGCGCGAGAACACGAAGCGTAAGCCTTCCAGCACGCTGTGCCAGGTGGCCGGCTCGTTGCGCGTGGCTTGCGGTGCTGGCTTCGTCAACAGCATCAGGATCACGGCGCAGATCAGCAGTGTCGAGGAAACGGTATAAACCGTTGCGGGACCATAGACGTACAGCAGGCCGCCCAGCGTCGGGCCGAGAATCACAGCGACCTGGAAGCTGGAGCTGCTCAAGGCCACGGCGCGGCTGAAGTCTTCCGTCGGCACCATATTCACCAGAACCGCTTGCGTAGCAGGACTCATGAACGCGCGAGCGCTACCAAAGAGCACCAGGATGGCGAATACAGGCCAAACGGCAGCCATGCCGCTGTGCGTGTACGCAAACAGCAGCAGTCCGCACGCCAGTTGCGCGCCGACGCAGCAGGTGATGATGTTGCGGCGGTTGTAGCGGTCAGCGGCGTGGCCGGCGATCAGAATCAGCAGCAGGAAAGGCAGGAACTGCGCGAGGCCGATCATGCCGAGGTAGAAGAGATTATGCGTTTGCGCATAAACCTGCCAGCCGATAGCGACGCTTTGCATCTGCACGGCGAGCGTGCCTGCAATACGGGCGGCGAGGTAGAAAGAGAAGTTGCGGTGGCGGAGGACTGAGAAACCGTTGGATGACATATTGAACCCGAAAGGCGGGCCAGGCCCAAGGGCCGACCCAGGAACGCGGTGGTCGCAGGCAAGGGTCTGACCCTTGGGGTCTGACCCCGGGGTTTAGGGCTTCAGAAGGTCGGCTTCGGTGGTGAACGCGTCTGCATAGAACTCGTCTTCCGGCAGCTGGCACTCCTTGACGAAGTCGCGCTTGGCCGATTCCACCACGATCGGTGCGCCGCAGGCGTAGACCTGGTAGCCCGACATATCCGGCAAGTCCTGCATCACGGCCTGGTGAACGTAACCGCGGCGGCCGGACCAGTGCTCTTCTTCCAGCGCATCCGATACCACCGGCACGTATTTGAAGTTCGGCATCTCTTCCGCCCACTGGCGGCACAGGGCGTCCATGTACAAGTCTTGCGGACGGCGGCCGCCCCAGTACAAGGTCATCTCGCGCTTGGATTCCTTGGCGCGCATATGCTCCACGATAGCCTTGATCGGTGCGAAGCCCGTACCGGAGGCCAGCAGCACCATCGGCTTCTCGTTATCCTCACGCACGAAGAAAGTGCCCAGCGGACCTTCAAAGCGCAGGATGTCGCGCTCTTTCATGGTGGTGAAGACCTGGTCGGTGAACAGGCCGCCCGGCATATGGCGGATGTGCAGGGTCAGAGGACCTTGCTCCGGCGCGTTGGCGATACTGTAGCTGCGGCGCTTGTTATCGCGCAGCATGAACTCGACGTACTGGCCGGCGCGGTATTGCAGCGTTTCGTTGGCTGGCAGCTGCAGGGTCATTACGATGACGTCCGGCGCCAGCTTCTCCAGCGTGGTCACGCGCGACGGCATCTTCTTGATCGGGAAATCGCTGCTGCCCGCCACTTCGCGGATCTGCACCACCAGGTCGGAGTGCGGCACCGCGCAGCAGAACAGGGACTGGCCAGCCGCTTCCTCTTCCTCGCTCAGCGCGCGGCGCTGGTGCGCCTTGTGGCTGACAGAACCTTCCAGCACTTTGCCCTTGCAGGAGCTGCAAGCGCCGTTCTTGCAGCCATACGGCAGGCCTACGCCTGCGCGGATGGCCGCCGCCAATACGGTTTCGTCTTCTTCACAGCTGAATTGGTGGCCACTAGGCTGAACAGTAATTTGGAAAGACATACAATCTCAAAAATGGATATCAGTAAAAAATTCAACAAGCCGCGCCTGCTCATTATCGGCTGCGGCGATGTGGGTATGCGTCTGCTGCCTCTGGTGCGCGATCAGTACCGCGTGTTTGCCGTCACCAGCCAGCGCGAGCGCTTTGCCGAACTGCGTGCCGCCGGGGCCGTGCCCCTGCTGGCAAATCTTGACCAGCCTGCTTCACTGAGCCGTCTCGCGGGACTGGCACAATCGGTCGTGCATCTGGCGCCGCCCCAAACCGAGGGTCAGATCGACCGCCGTACCCGCAATGTGACCGCCATTTTACCTGACCGGGCGCGCGTGGTTTATGTGAGCACCACAGGGGTGTATGGCGACTTGCAAGGCGCCTTCGTGGATGAAACCCGTACCGTGGCGCCCCGCAATGCCCGCGCGCAGCGCCGGGTGGATGCGGAACAGGTGTTGCGCCGGTGGGCGCGGCGCTCGGCAGGGCGGCTGTCGATCCTGCGCGTGCCGGGCATTTACGCGGGCGACCGGCTGCCGATCAAGCGGCTGGAAGAGGGCACGCCAGCCTTGCGCAGCGAGGATGACGTCTACACCAATCACATTCATGCGGACGACCTGGCGCGCATTGTGGCGGCTGCGCTGCTGCGCGGCCAGCCATGCCGGGTCTACCATGCGGTCGATGACAGCGATATGAAGATGGGCGACTATTTCGATGCCGTGGCAGATGCCCACGGCCTGCCGCGTCCGCCGCGTTTGCCGCGGGCTGAATTGGCAAAGGCGGTGTCGCCGACTTTACTGTCATTCATGTCGGAGTCGCGCCGCCTGTCGAATGGCCGTATAAAGCGTGAACTGGGTGTGCATTTGCGGTATCCGACTGTTGCTTTTTTACTCAGCGAAAGCCGGATGTAAGCTTTCTCGCGCACACTTGCATGTGGAGACGGTCGCCCTATTGATCTCGCTCAATGGACGGCCTGAAATCTGGGGCTATCGTGAGCCCAGCACAAGGAAGGAGAGCGCAATGAACGCCACCCATCCCACCAAAGAACAGGTTCGTGCCTATCTGCTTCAGCGCGGGCGCGCGCATTTGCCGCCGCCGCCGCCGGACGAAATCCGCCGCCGCCTTGACTGGCGCGTTGAACACGAACCTGCGGCGGGGGCTTTGCCCGCCGCGATCTTCCTGCCATCGGCCCTGTTTCAGCTGGGCGCCCTCATGGCCTTAACCTGGATTTGCCTGCCTTTTGGGCCGCGTGATCCACGTTAAACAAGCCTTTCTTATGCATGAAAATTTCCTACCACAAGATTTCGCGATAGAATCTATCGAATTCTAACGAAAGTTGCGCGGCGTTAAGCCGAAAGCAACAAAAACATGTATGATATCGGTCATGTGCACTAAAAAGCGTCAACGACGATGGTTTTTGGCGATTTTTTAGTAAATTACCGCTGAATATTTTGTGAAATTTCTGTCGCTTTTTGGCGACATTTAGAGAAGAACTGAGATCATGTCGTCCCTGAAAGAAATCACCGCCTCCACGTCCTACAACCCTAACCGCGTTCTCGACGCGATTATCGAGAAACTGCAGCTGAAGAATGATGCTGCTCTGTCGCGCGCGCTGGAAGTTGCGCCGCCTGTGATCTCGAAGATCCGTCACAATACGCTGCCAATCGGCGCTACCATCCTGATCCGCATGCACGAAATCAGCGATTTCAGCATCCGCGAACTGCGCGAAATGATGGCGCACTAAGCGTTCCATTGGACGTAAAAAAACGGCCGCACCTGTTGCCAGGTGGCGGCCGTTGCCGTTTTCAGGACGGCTGAATTTATGCAGTAGTCAGGCGCGGACGCTCTGCATAGAATTTTGTGGTTTCCGCTTCAGCTGCCTGGGTGCCGACGCGGCCGGAATAGGCAGTCTTCGCTTCGGCCGACACGCGGCCGGAGTAAGCGGTTTGTGCAGCCACGCGGCCCGAGTAGGCGGTCTTTTCGGCAGCCACGCGGCCAGAATAGGCCACTTGTTCGCCGGCGACACGGCCGGAGTAGGCAGTTTTCGCTTCGGCGGCTACGCGGCCGGAGTAAGCGACTTGTTCACCAGCGACACGGCCGGAGTAGGCAGTTTTTGCTTCGGCAGCCACGCGGCCAGAGTAGGCCACTTTTTCGCCAGCGACGCGGCCGGAGTAGGCAGTCTTCGCTTCGGTAGCCACGCGGCCAGAGTAGGCCACTTTTTCGCCAGCGACGCGGCCGGAGTAGGCAGTCTTCGCTTCGGCGGCAACGCGGCCGGAATATGCCACTTGCTCGCCAGCGACACGGCCCGAGTACGCGGTCTGGGCGCCCGCAACGCGGCCCGAGTAGGCGATCTGCTCGCCAGCTACGCGGCCCGAATAAGCCACGCTCACTCGGCCCGAGTAAGCCGTTTTGGCGCTGAAGTCCGGCGCTGCGACGCGGCCGGAGTAGGCCACTTCCGAACGCAGGTAATCTTCGCCGAAGGTTTCCTCATACAGCTCCTTCATGCGATTGCCGACGCGCTCGTGTGCTTCTTCGTCATCTTCACCGCGCAGGCCGATATACGGGAAATGGTGCAGGAAATAACCGAACACATTCTCGCAGTCCACCGCGTACTTCATGGTGTCCAGGATGTGATAGTGCCAGAAGATATCCACGTCCATCAGCGGTGCAGTCTGCTCGTTCGGGAACATCTTCATGAGGTACAGGAATCGGCGGTATTCGAATTCGATCGCGTTGACTTTTTCCAGCGACCAGCCCTCGCCGGATTCCTCGTGCATCAGTTTGACTTTGATCGGTTCCAGATCCAGATCGGCAATAGCCTTGAAGCTTTCAGAAGAAATCATGAGTGAAATCCCTTTATCTCAAATGAAGTTGAAGAGTTAAAGATGCCGTCTGGGGGCTGGAGCGCTACTTGCCTGGCATCAGGGACGTTCAGAAGTTTGGGAACGCAACGTTGATGTAGATCAACTAGCTCAAGTATAGACAGCGACCGCTAGAATACAAGTAACAATTCGTTGATGAGCGCACGATACAACACATAAATGTTCCTTTTAAATCAGTAGTTTGGCGCGATGAATTGTTACATGGGCATTAATGTTGAGTTACGTTCATGCCGTTAAGCTCAGTGCGTTGGCGTGACGATAACCGACCGGCACCGCTACCGTGACCGTGGTGCCGCTGTCCGGATTGCCGCAGATGGAGCAATGTCCGCCGAGCAGGTTGATGCGCTCTTCGATGCCCACCAGGCCAAAGGAACCAGTCTTGTTGCGGCTGCCGGGGTTGATCCCGATACCATTGTCGGTAATCGTCATGCGCAACATGCCTGCAGTCTGGCGCAATTCGACGCGCACCAGGCTGGCGTGGGCATGCTGGTAGATGTTGCTGAGCGACTCCTGCAGCACGCGGAAGAAGGCGATCGCGCAGCGGTCGTCCGCAGCAATGTCGGCACCATCCTCGACCAGTTCGCACACAATGCCGGAGCGCTGGCGGAATTGCGCCACCTGCCACTCGACCGCGGCGCCCAGTCCCAGGTCCAGCACATTGGGGCGCAGATCGTTGATGATGGTGCGCACGCTGCGGATGGTGTTATCGATCTGGCGCAGTGTGGACACGGCCCGTGCATGCAGGCGCGGGTGGCGCAGGGCAGTGCGCGTGACGAGAATGTCGACCTCGATGCGCAGCACCAGCAGGTTCTGTCCCAGGTCGTCGTGGATCTCGCGGGCGATGCGCTTGCGTTCCTCTTCCTTAATCTGGTCGGTGTGCGCCGCCAGCATGCGCAGGCGCTGGTGCGACAGCTGCAGCTTGGACTGGCTGTCGCGCAGCTCGCGCGTCATGGCGCGCGCCATGCGCACGGCGCGGCGGCGCGAGGAGGCGAGAATCATGAACAGGGCGTAAATCAGCATGCTCGCGCCGAAGCCCACGGCGCCTGCCACGCCTGGCAGATACACATTGGAGCGGGAGTACAGCGAGTATCTGGGCACGCTGAAATGCGCCTGCCACAAGCGCGCGTTGAACTGGACCGGCAGCGACAGAATGAAACTTTGGTCGTCGGGATTTGCCCTAGTGCCGGGCTGGCTGTCGTACAGCAGCTTCCCAGGGTGATCCGCCGATAGCGGCGCGCTGGCCAGTCCGCCGTCGTACAGCACCACGTGCACCTGATGGTCCGGCATGTCGCCCAGTGCATTCTTGACCAGGCGCTGCACGCTGAAACCCAGTCCGACCGATCCGATATTGGCGGCGCGGCGTTCTTCGACTGTGGTGAAAGGCTGTCGCTGGTGGCGATAGATCGGAATGCGCATGGCCATGCCCACGTCGTCCGGACGGGCGCGCAGCGGGATAGGCTCGAAGGAGCCGCTCATGGTGCCTTTGTCGCGGGCGTTGAAAACGGATTGCGCCACGCTGGGGCGGGCGGCGATATCGAGGCCGAAGCGATCGGCAAAGCCGTCCAGCGGCTCGATCATGGTCAACACGGCATATTCGGGACGGTGGCCCGCGGGCCGGATGCGGTAAGCCGGGTAGCCGTCGTCCGTTTCGCCCAGTTTGCGCATCTGTTCTTCGACGGCGGCGCGCTGCTCGTCGGTGAAATACTGCGCATAGTTGATGCTGTCGACGGCCGGGAAATTGTGTGCCAGATCCAGTCCCTGTACGTAGCGGCGGAAGCTTTCGCGTGTCACGCTGCCGGATGCCTGAAAATAGCTGGCCGTACCGCGCAGGACTTCGGTATAGGCCTTGATGCTGGAATCGATGTTGAACTGCGCGTTACGGGCCAGATGGCGGAAGCGCTCGTTCGCCTCGTAGTCCACCGTGTTGCTGGACATGACGTAAAACCCCAAACCCACGCAAAACGACAGCAGCAAACCGGTCCACCAGGTTGGCTTGCGGGGCGAGTACAAACGGTTGAGCAGATTGGTGGGYAAGAGGAATACCTTGAGGGAAAGTTGGTTGAATATATTTACTTTCCGTAATGCATGCAATAAGGTATTCGTTGCATTTATGCCATATTGATTGAAATCAAAGCAAGTAAAGAAAAAGCCGCCCGAAGGCGGCTTTTCTTGTTCTAGACAGGGACGATTACATTTACTTCGCCCAGCTGTCCTTCAGTGTAACGATACGGTTAAACACGGGTTTTCCCGGCTGCGAATCGACGCGGTCGGCGACAAAGTAGCCATGGCGTTCGAACTGGTAGCGCTGCTCCGGAGTGGCGTCTTTCAGGCCTGGCTCCAGATAGGCTTTTACCTTTTCCAGCGCTTTCGGATTCAGGAATTCCTTGAAATCGCGGCCGCCCGAATCAGGCTTTTCTTCGGTGAACAGACGGTCATACAGGCGCACTTCCGCTTCCAGCGCGGCAGCCACGCTGACCCAGGTGATATTGCCTTTCACCTTGTAGTTGTCGGCGCCCGGCGTGCCGGACCTGGAGTCCTCGAAATACTTCACGCGCACGGCGGTGACCTTGCCGTTGGCATCCTTGTCGTAGCCGGTGCATTCCACCACGTAGCCGTACTTCAGGCGCACGCGGCTGCCCGGATTGCCGTCGATTGGCGGCGTGAAGCGGAAGTAGCCCTTGGTCGGCACTTCCATGAAGTCTTCTTCTTCAATCCACAGTTCGCGCGTGAACGGGAAGGTGCGGTGACCGAGTTCCGGATGGTGCGGGTGAACAGGGGAGGTGCACTCCACCGATTCGCCTTCAGGGAAATTCTCGACGATCAGTTTCAGCGGACGCAGCACGGCGATCGCGCGCGGCGCTTTCGGGTCCAGGTCTTCGCGCACGGCCCCTTCCAGCACGCCGAAGTCGATCCAGCCATCGGACTTGGTCACACCGGTGCGCTCGCACATCAGTTGAATGCCTTCCGGCGTGAAGCCGCGGCGGCGCATGCCGGCCATGGTTGGCAGGCGCGGATCGTCCCAGCCGTCCACGATGCCTTCTTCCACCATCTGGCGCAGCTTGCGCTTGGAGGTGACGATGTAGGTCAGGTTCAGGCGCGCGAATTCGTACTGCTTCGGCACCGGCTGTTCGAAGAAGCCGCCTTCCGCCAGCGTGGCCAGCAGCCAGTCGTAGAACGGGCGGTGATCCTGGAATTCCAGCGTGCAGATGGAATGCGTGATGTTTTCCAGCGCGTCCGAAATCGGGTGGGTGTAGTCGTACATCGGATAGATGCACCACTTGTCGCCCGTGCGGTGGTGATGTGCGTGGCGGATGCGGTAGATCGCCGGGTCGCGCATATTCATGTTCGGCGAGGCCATGGCGTCTTCGCTGATCTTGGCGCGCAGGACGTGCTCACCATCCTTGAACTTGCCCGCCTTCATGTCGCGGAACAGTTGCAGGTTCTCGTCCACGGAACGGTTGCGGAAGGCCGAGTTGGTGCCGGGCGTGCTGAAGTTGCCGCGGTTGGCGGACATGTCGGCCGCGCTCTGGCTGTCGACGTAGGCCTTGCCCACCTTGATCAGGTACTCGGCCATCTCGTACAGCTTGTCGAAGTAGTCCGACGCGTAGTACAGGTGGTCGCCGGCGCCTACCGGGCCTTTGTATTCCCAGTCGAAGCCCAGCCAGCGCACGCTGTCGATGATGGAGTCGACGTATTCCTGTTCTTCCTTTTCCGGATTGGTGTCGTCGAAGCGCAGGTGGCAGCGGCCGCCGAAATCGCGCGCCAGACCGAAGTTGGTGTAGATGGACTTGGCGTGGCCGACGTGCAGGTAGCCATTTGGCTCCGGCGGGAAGCGGGTGATGACGGATGGCAGGCCCGGACGGTCGTGGGCACCGGTTGTCAGGTCACTTTCAACGATATTGCGCAGAAAATTCGGCGCTGGCGCCGTTGCGGTGCTGTTTTTGTCGTTGCTCATGGAAGAAAACGGTGGAAAAAGAGTCGAATGTCCACCATTTTACCGTACGACCGGGGCGATGATGGGACGGCCGTGCCTTTATATAGGATAATTCGTCTTTGCACGTTTAAAAATCGACTCCGGAGTTTCCTTATGGAAAATTTATATAATGTGCTCGGTGTCGCGCCCAATGCCTCGGACGAGGAAATCAAGAAGGTTTACCGATCGCTGGCCATGCGTTTCCACCCGGACCGCAACCAGGAGCCCGGCGCCGACGCGCGCTTCAAGGCCATCGTGAAGGCCTACGAGGTGCTGTCCGACCCGGCCAGGCGCGAAGAGTACAACCAGAGCCTGCACCATCGCATCATTGTCGACCCCGAAGCCGAGGCTTACAGCCAGTGGCGTTCGGTCTTCAGCCTGCACGGCGTTTCCGTGCCCGCTGCGTAACAAAGGAATCAAGCAGTAATGAGCAAAGTACACCACGAGTTCGCCTACCAGGCGCGCGAGCTGGCCGGCCAGATCGAGGGCATCCTCGGCGATCCGCCCGATCAGAAGAATTACAAGAAGATGCTGGACACGCTGATGGCCGAATACGCCAGCGGCAGCGGCATCGAGGACCTGAACATGATGGCCTTCGCGCTGGTCGACGTGATCGAGTTCCATGATCCCAAGGCCGTGCTGAAGGATGCTGAAGACTTCGAATACGGCGATCCGGCCCGTGTGTTTGGCGCTGCAACGTGCCCGGACGGCACGCCGGCCAAGATGCTGGAAGCCATTGAAGAGAATTACCCGGACCTGGGTCGCCAGGCCATCATCACCGCCTTCCTGCACAAGCATCCGCGCATGTGGGATGAAGACGATACCTCCCTCGACCAGCTGGCCGAGGGCGACGAGGGTGATGACGAAGACGAGTACCGCGACGAAAGCGCGAGCGACGATTTCGCCCAGATCTTTGACCAGGGAGAGGAGTAAGCGATGTCCGATAAAAATCTGCCAGCAATCAGCAAGCAGGTCACCGAACTCGTACTGGCAGGCTCGCTGGAGCATGCCGAGAAAGCCTTTGCCGAAGCCGCCGAACAGCACGGTGACCTGGCCGTGGTGGAAGTGCTGCAGAATATTCCGCCGCATGTGACGGCGCTGCATATGTCCGGCTTCGACGGTGGCAAGCTGTCGCTGGCCACGCTGCTGGTGCCGCCGAAGCAGTGGGCGGAAAGCCTGGCCTACCTGGCCGCGACCTGGTCCGACGATATGATCGAAGACGATCCGGAGCGCATCGCCGAATCGCTGTTCGCGCACATCCACGGCGTCGTGTTCGGTACCGAAGATGAGGAGCGCCGCGTCGAATTGCTGAAGGAAGCTTCGGCCACCGACTGGGGCTGCACGGCGTTTGCCATCCTGTTCTCGATGGCGCCGCGCGATGTGCTGGAAGTGGCGGGAGAAGTGATTTCGAAGGGCGCCTATCTGACCGGCCAGACCGCAGCCGACAACGATATCGTGCCGATCGCTGTCGCGCTGGCGCAAGCCAATGAAGACGGCTGGGACCGCGCGCTGTTCGAACTGTTCCCGGAATTCCGCCACAGCGCCGATCTGGCCGACGCGGAGTTCAGCGACGACCCGGACGAAGAACCTGAACACCTGCAGCGCAGCACCAAGGAGCTGCTGTACCGCCTGCGCAAGCAGGTGCCGACCACGCGCAGCGCGAGCGGCAAGGAACGTGCGCGCCGCTCCATGGGCACTGGGATCTTCAACTGATGCTGCCGGCACTCGTACAAGAAAACCTGCCGCGCCTGACGCGCGCCATCAAGCTGCTGCCGGGCGATCCGCGTCCGGACGCAGCGGTGATTCTGGCCGAGGAACTGGCCACGATTACGGCCAACGTCGCGGACAAGTTCACCAACAACCGCACGGCGGAAGGCATTCAGAAGGCGATCAATCTGACTGTGGGCGGCGTGTCGCTCGGCCTGGAGCAGCTGCTGACGGTGGACAGCGATCAGGCTGCGCTGGACTTCCTGGTGGATCATGGTCCCGAAGCAGCCTTCCAGGCAGGCTTCCGCCAACTGAAGGATTTGTCGGCGATGCCGGAAGATACGCTGATCGGCGAATATGATGCCGACCCGGTGTACGCCCAGCGCCGCCTGCGCGATCTGTTCTTCGATATCTGCTACACCGATCCGAATGCGAATTGGGATGGCGTGTCGAAGTTCCAGTCGCAGCTGCAGCAGCGCCATGAAGTGCAGGGCATCGTGCGTCTTGCCAGCTGGCTGCGTCGCCACAACACGGAAGGTCCGATCAAGGACGAGGACCTGAACGCGGAAGGCGTGATCGCGCTGGCCATCATCTTCGCAGCGGAAGGCAAGGGCCGCATCGTTGCACGTACCGGGCAGAAGGAATTCGAGCGCTTCGTAAAAGCGGTGCGCAAGGATAAGCCGGACTTCGAAACCGGCTGGGCGCAGCTGGTGACGCTGGTGCCTGCGCAGCATCATCCGGTGCTGATGCATCGCATCGATCTGTATCGCCGCACCTGCACCGTGCTGCAAAAGATCCCTGGCCGCTCGGCCATGAAGACCCTGTTCGCGGAGCTGGAAAACTACGCTGGCTCGGAACTCGAAGCCGATTACGACTGATCTGCTTCGTCGCGCGCCAGCGCTACGAACGCTTCGACGAGCGGCGAGCTGTCTTCCCTGCGCTGCGCCAGCAGCAGGGAAGTGGCCGCCGCCTCATCATCCAGCGCCCGGTACACCACGTCTTCCATATGAATGCTGTGGAATGGACTCGGCAGCACCGACACTCCGATCCCCGCCGCCACCAGCCCAATGATGGTGGACGCTTCTCCCGCCTCCATCGCAATCTGCGGCACAAAGCCTGCCGCGCGGCATAGCCGGAAAATCTGAAAGTAGATACCGGTGCCGGCGTCTTTCGGATACATCACGAACGGCAGTTTCTCCAGGTCTTTCACCTTGACCTTGCGCTTGTGCGCCAGCGGCGAATCGGAAGGAAGCACCAGCAGCAGCGGATCGTCACGCAGGTGCGTGAGCGTGAGCGCTTCCGGTAGCGTCACTTCAGGCGGGCGCACAAAGCCCAGGTCCATCTTGCGCGTTTCGATGGCCTCCAGCTGGTGCAAGGTCGCCATCTCGTGCAAGGTCAGCGACACGTGCGGATACAGCTGGCGATAGCGCTTGATCGCTTTCGCAAACAGCGGCGTGAACGGCGTCGAGAAAGTAAAGCCGACGCGCAGTTCGCCCGCTTCGCCACGCTGCGCGCGCCGCGCCGTGACGACCGCGCGTTCCGATTGTGCGAGGATCTGGCGTGCATCTTCCAGGAACAGCTTGCCCGCTTCAGTAAGCCGCACCCAGCGCTTGCTGCGTTCGAACAGCTGCGCGCCGACTTCGGCTTCCAGCGCCTGGATCTGCTGGCTGAGCGGCGGTTGTCCAATGTGCAGGCGCTCGGCGGCGCGCGTGAAGCTGAGTTCTTCGGCGACGGCGACGAAGTAGCGCAGGTGGCGTAATTCCATCAGTAATCTGCTCAGTAATCTGCTTAGTAATCTGTTATAGCGATTAATAACGCCTCAAATATATATTGGACAGTATTAATGAGCAATCCTAAGATGATTGCCATGAACACCCCAGCTATCTCCGCAGGTTCCCCCGAATTCAAGCGCACCAACCGCGCGCTCTTCTTTGGCGGCTTTTCGACTTTCGCCTTGTTGTATTGCGTGCAACCGCTGCTGCCGCTGTTCGGGCATGAGTTCTCTTTAACGCCGGCGCAGGCCAGTCTGGCGCTGTCGATTTCGACTGGGGCGCTGGCGGTGTCGCTGCTGGTGTCCAGTGTGGTCAGCGACCGCTTTGGCCGCAAGCCGATCATGGGCGCCGCAATGTTCATTGGCGCGGTAATGACGCTCTTGAGCGCTTTTGCGTCTAATTTCGGACAATTGCTGGTGATTCGCGCGCTGCTGGGCCTGGGCCTGGGCGGCATGCCGGCGATTGCCATGGCTTACCTGAGCGAGGAGATCGAACCGGCCTCGCTGGGCCTGTCGATGGGGCTGTACATTTCCGGCAGCGCGTTTGGCGGCATGCTGGGGCGGATGATTACTTCCGTACTGAGCGATTTCCTGGACTGGCGCTGGGCGCTGGGTGTGATGGGCATGGCGGGGCTGTTGTCGGCGATGGAATTCTGGCGCAGCTTGCCGGTGTCGCGCCGCTTCCGTCCGGGCAAGGGAGGCCTGGCGGGGCTGACGTCCGGCATGCGCCAGCACTTTGGCGATGACGGTTTGCCGTGGCTGTTTGCCTTGGCCTTCCTGCTGATGGGCTGCTTCATCAGCGCCTACAACTACATCGGCTTCCGCTTGCTGGACGCGCCATTCTCGCTGCGTCAGAGCGTGGTGGGCGGCATTTCGCTGCTGTACCTGCTGGGTATCTTCAGCTCAGTGTGGGCGGGCCGTATGGCTGACAAGTTCGGTCGCCGCGGCGTGCTGTGGCTGGTGTTGTCGGTGATGTTTGCGGGGCTGCTGCTGACGCTTTCCGGCTCGCTGGTGCTGATCGTGGGCGGTATGGCGCTGTACACCTTTGGTTTCTTCGCTTCCCACTCCATCGCCAGCAGCTGGGTCGGCCGCCGTGCCCGCGCACCTCAGGCGCTGGCGTCAGCGCTGTACCTCTTCTTCTACTACATGGGTTCCAGCGTGGTCGGCTGGCTGTGCGGAGTGGTCTGGGCGCACCGCGGCTGGAACGGCGTTGTCGTCCTGCTTGGCTGCCTTCTGGCCGGAGCCTTGCTCATTGCCCTCCGCCTGCGCAACCTGACTCCCATTGCGACGCCTCCCGCGGCCGCCCTGGCCACCTGAACGTGCGCTGCCTTAAACGCCGTTGACCAGTTTGTAAGGATTGCCGTGTTTGCCAGACCAAGTATTATCAACTTGGGAGGCGGATATGGAATTCACGATGGCGTTGGCGGCAGCGGTGGTCGCTGGGGTGTGTTCAGTGCAGAGCCCACCCCATAAGGTGGCGCTGGTGGAGTTGTACACGTCGGAGGGCTGTGAGAGCTGTCCGCCGGCGGATAAGTATCTGGGCGAGCTGCGGGCGTCGGAGAAGCTCATTCCGCTGTCGCTGCATGTGGACTACTGGAACTACCTCGGCTGGAAAGATCCCTTCTCGCGTGCCTTGTTCACGGAACGCCAGCGCTGGCTGAGCGATCTGGCGCGCACGCACACGATCTACACGCCGGAACTCTTCGTCGGCGGACGCGAATTGCGCGGCTGGCCGGGCGGCATGTCCGCAGCGGTGGAGCGCATCAATGCCCAGCAGGCCCAAGCGGCGATCGCGATTACAGTTGGCGCGGCCGACAGTAGCGGGCTGCCGGTTGAAGTTCGTGCCAGTGCTGCACGGGCGGCCAAGCTGCACGTCGCGCTGACTGAGGACGGCATCAGCAGCCAGGTCGTCGCAGGCGAGAACAAGGGGCGCTTGCTGCATCACGATCATGTCGTGCGTGACTGGCTGGTACCCACGGCCGTGTCAGGCGGCAGCACGGTGCGTGTGGCGCAATCGCTGCCAATTCCGCGCGGCGCGAATCCGGACAAGCTGGCGCTGGTGGCCTTTGTGCAGTCGGCTGAAGGGGAAATCCTGCAAGCCACCTCGCTTAGCGTCTGCAAGCGTTGAGCTAGCTCAAACACGCGGCTGCTACGCGGAACCGGCCCGAGCGCGCGCAACTCCAAAAAGAATCGGCACAGCCCGTGCCGTTTTCGAATGGAGGAGATCATGATGCACGACAACGAGATCCGCAGCCGTTTGAACAATGTGCAGCTGGCCGTTAGTCTGGCGGCGCAGCAACTGTCCGCCGAACGCCATTTGTCCGGCGAGTTGCGCGAATACATTCAAAAGCTGGATCGCCGCTCGGATGATATCTGCGAAATCCTGGCGAGCCAGGACTTCGGCGATGTGCCGCGATTGGTGACCGATATGGAAGTGCTGGGCGCCCGCGCGCGCCGCTGCTGTTCGAGCGGTTTGCCGGTGACGCAGGAGTTGAAGGCGGCGGTGAATCATATGCACAGTGAGCTGTTCGATTTCAAACAGCACCTTCACTGAGCAACGGCGGGTCAGAACGACCCGCCCTACGTCGCAGTGCATTGATCGATCCGGCGTCCGCTATGGCGTCGGCGAACGCCTGTGATGTAGGGCGGATCATTGATCCGCCGTCCACGCAGCGCCGAATTAAACGACGCCTTTATCGCGCAAGGTGGCGATATCGGACTCGCTGCGTCCCAGCACATCGCGCAGCACTTCCTCGGTATGCTGTCCCAGCAGCGGTGGCGCGACGTCGGTTTCCGCCGGGCTGGCGGACAAGCGCATCGGGCTGCGCACCAGTTTGACCTTGCCCGCCGTCGGATGTGGCGTCTCAATGACCATGCCGCGCGCCTGTACCTGCGGATTCTGGAACACGTCGTGCAGATCGTTGATCGGGCCACACGGCACGCCAACCGCCTCCAGCTGCTCGATCCACCAGTCACGCGGTTTGGCCTTCACCATCTCGGCCAGAACCGGCACCAGCTCATCGCGATTCTTCACGCGCAGCGGGTTGGTCGCATAGCGTTCGTGCGTTGCGAGGTCCGCACGCCCGCCCACTTCAACAAACTTCTGATACTGCCCATCATTGCCGGTAGCGACGATGATGTAGCCATCCGAGCAGGCGAAGGTCTGGTAAGGCACGATGTTGGCGTGCGCATTGCCCCAGCGCTTGGGCGGCTTGCCGCTGTTAAGGTAGTTCGAGCCCATATTGGCCAGCATCGCCACCTGCACATCCAGCAGTGCCATGTCGATATACTGGCCTTCGCCGGTGCGGTCGCGATGGGTGAGGGCGGCCAGGATCGCGATGGTGGAATACATGCCCGTCATCAGGTCGGTCAGCGCCACGCCGGCTTTTTGCGGACCACCGCCCGGCAGATCATCGCGCTCGCCGGTCACGGACATCAGGCCGCCCATGCCCTGGATCAGGAAGTCATAGCCCGCGCGGTGCGCGTATGGACCGTCCTGGCCGAAACCAGTCACCGAGCAGTAGACCAGGTCCGGCTTGACCTGCTTCAGCGAGTCGTAATCCAGGCCGTATTTCTTCAGTTGGCCGACCTTGTAGTTTTCGAGCACCACATCGGCGTGCCTGGCCAATTCGCGGATCAGTGCCTGGCCCTCAGGCCTGGAGATATCGACCGTCACCGAACGCTTGCCGCGATTGGCGGAGAGGTAGTAAGCCGCCTCGGTGGTATCGGCGCCGGAAGCATCTTTGGCATATGGCGGACCCCATGCGCGCGTATCGTCGCCCGCACCGGGACGCTCGATCTTGATCACGTCCGCGCCCAGGTCCGCCAGGTTCTGCGAGCACCACGGACCGGCCAGCACGCGGCTCAGATCCAGTACGCGAATATGTCCAAGGGCCTTCGGCATCATGTTGTCTGTTCCATACTAAATTCAGGGAGCGTTAGCTTAACCGATTCAGCCGTGGTAGTGTTTCAAACCATGTGGCCTTATCCGAAAATTGTCGCTCACCGTGGCGGCGGCACGCTGGCGCCGGAAAACACCATTGCCGGCCTGCGCGCCGGCCTCGCCTACGGTTTCCATGCGGTCGAATTTGACGTCATGCTGTCGAAAGACGGCATCGGCGTGGTCATGCACGACCCGGAATTTGGCCGCACGATTTACGGCGAGGGCAGGGTGGTGGACCACACTGCGGCCGAGCTGTCGAAGAAGGACGCGGGCCGCTGGCTGAAGCCGGAGTTCCGCGGCGAGCCGGTGCCGCTG
Source organism: Pseudoduganella sp. RAF19 (assembly GCF_052114165.1). Lineage (NCBI taxonomy): Bacteria > Pseudomonadati > Pseudomonadota > Betaproteobacteria > Burkholderiales > Oxalobacteraceae > Pseudoduganella > Pseudoduganella sp. RAF19. Next base: position 661,333 of record NZ_JBFREF010000005.1, read on the forward strand.
TTCCTGGAATTTGTCGATTACTGCATGGCGCAGCGGATCTGGATGAATATCGAGATCAAGCCGACCGATGGCATGGACGAAGCCACCGGCCGCTGGGTGGCGCACACCACGCGCGCGCGCTTCGCGGCGGAAGTGGCGGCGGGCGATCCGGCCGGGCTGCCGCTGCTGTCCTCTTTCAGCATGCCGGCACTGGCCGCGGCACGCGATGCTGCGCCGGACCTGCCGCGGGCTTGTCTTTTTGATCAGCTGCCGGAAAACTGGGCGCATATCGCCGGCGAACTGGATGCGGTGGCGATCCACACCAACCATAAAAATCTGACGCTGGCGACCGCCCGCGCGATCAAAGAAGCGGGCTTTGGCCTGTTTTGCTATACCGTCAACGATCCCGAACGAGCGCGGGAAATCCTCGCCTGGGGCGTGGACGGATTCTGCACGGACCGCATTGATCTGATCCCTCCTACTTTCGCTTAGAACCCAAGGCGACCCCTGGTGGCAGGCACGCGGTGCCAGCCACCCTGGCACGGGGCGCGGAACGGGTGGCTGGCTCTTAGAGCCTGCCACCTGCTTTTCGGTTCGGGCTTCACGTATAATCAACCCTTTGCACCAGCTTGCAACCTAATCCAATACGACATGAAATCTGCTGAAATTCGCGAAAAGTTCCTGAAATTCTTCGAATCCAAAGGTCACACGATTGTCCGTTCCAGCCCGCTGGTGCCAGGCAACGACCCGACCCTGCTGTTGACCAACTCCGGCATGGTGCAGTTCAAGGATGTGTTCCTGGGCCAGGATACCCGCCCGTACACCCGCGCCACCACCGTGCAGCGCTGCGTGCGCGCCGGCGGCAAGCACAATGACCTGGAAAACGTGGGTTACACCGCGCGTCACCACACCTTCTTCGAGATGCTGGGCAATTTCAGCTTTGGCGACTATTTCAAGCGCGATGCGATCAATTACGCGTGGGAGCTGCTGACCAAGGTCTACCAGCTGCCGGCTGAAAAGCTGACCGTGACCGTCTACATCGAAGACGACGAAGCCTACGATATCTGGGCGAACGAAATCGGCGTGCCGAAAGAGCGCATCATCCGTATTGGCGACAACAAGGGTTCGCGCTACGCGTCGGACAACTTCTGGCAGATGGCCGACACCGGCCCATGCGGTCCTTGCACCGAGATCTTCTACGACCACGGCGCGGACATCTGGGGTGGTCCTCCAGGCTCGCCGGAGGAAGACGGCGACCGCTTCATCGAAATCTGGAACCTGGTGTTCATGCAGTTCAACCGCGACGAAGCGGGCGTGATGCACAAGCTGCCGAAGCCTTGCGTGGATACCGGCATGGGCATGGAGCGTCTGGCCGCCGTGCTGCAGCACGTGCACTCGAACTACGAGATCGACTCCTTCCAGGCGCTGATCAAGGCGGCTGCGCGCGAAACCGGCGCCACCGACCTGGAAAACAAATCGCTGCGCGTGATCGCTGACCACATCCGCGCTGCTTCCTTCATGATCGTTGACGGCATCATCCCTGGCCCGGAAGGCCACGGCTATGTCCTGCGCCGCATCATCCGCCGCGCGCTGCGCCACGGCCATAAGCTGGGCCAGAGCAAAGCCTTCTTCTACAAGCTGGTGGAAGACCTGAACAATGAAATGGGCGCCGCCTATCCGGAACTGGCGGAAGCCAAGGACCGCGTAGCCCAGGTGCTGAAGGCCGAGGAAGAGCGTTTCGGCGAGACCCTGGAAAACGGCATGAAGATCCTGGAAGCGCAGCTGGCCAAGGACCCGAAAAACCTGGACGGCGCCACCGCCTTCACCCTGTACGACACCTACGGCTTCCCGCTGGACCTGACCGCCGATATCTGCCGCGAACGCGAAGTGACGCTGGACGAAGCCGGTTTCGCCGTCGCGATGGAAGCGCAGAAGCAGAAAGCGCGCGAAGGCGGCAAGTTCAAGAAGATGGCTGCCAATGTTGAATACAGCGGCGAAAAGAACAAGTTCGTCGGCTATGACCAGCTGGCGCACAACTCGAAAGTGATTGCCCTGTACGCCAATGGCGCGCCGGTGCAGGAACTGAAAGCGGGCGAGCAGGGCATTATGGTGCTGGACACCACGCCGTTCTACGCCGAATCCGGCGGCCAGGTGGGCGACCAGGGTCTCATCACCGGCGCTACCGGCCGCTTCACCGTGGAAGACACGCTGAAGATCCAGGCTGACGTGTTCGGCCACCACGGCGTGGTTGAACAAGGTTCTCTGAAAGTGGGCGACGCGGTCGGCGCGGAAGTGGACCAGCATTCGCGCGGCCGCACCATCCGCAACCACTCGGCAACTCACCTGATGCACAAAGCCCTGCGCGAAGTGCTGGGCGGCCACGTGGCGCAGAAAGGCTCGCTGGTCGATCCGGACAAGGCGCGTTTCGACTTCTCCCACAATGCGCCGATGACCGCCGAGGAAATCGCCAAGGTGGAAGCCATCGTCAACGCCGAGATCCTGGCTAACGCAGCGACCGAGTCGCACCACATGTCCTTCGACGACGCCGTGAAGCACGGCGCCATGGCGCTGTTCGGCGAGAAGTACGGCGACGAAGTGCGCGTGATGGACATCGGCTCCTCCAAAGAGCTGTGCGGTGGCGTACACGTGCATCGCACCGGCGATATCGGCCTGTTCAAGATCGTCTCCGAAGGCGGTGTGGCAGCGGGTATCCGCCGCGTGGAAGCCGTGACGGGCGAGGGCGCGCTGGCGCTGGTACAAGGCATGGCACGCAAGCTGAACGAAGCGGCTGCCGCACTGAAAGCCAACCCGGAAGAGCTGACCGTCAAGATCGGCGCCGTGCAGGACCAGGTGAAAGCACTGGAAAAAGAACTGGCGGCATTGAAGTCCAAGCTGGCTTCCGGCCAGGGCGACGAGCTGGTGAACAAGGCCGTCGACGTGAAAGGCCTGAAAGTGCTGGCCGCCACCATGGAAGGTGCGGATGTCACTGCATTGCGCGAAACCATGGATAAACTGAAGGATAAACTGAAGTCCGCCGCCATCGTGCTGGCCTCCGTCAACGACGGCAAGGTGAGCCTGATCGCCGGTGTGACTGCTGACTCCATCGGCAAGGTTAAAGCAGGCGAGCTGGTCAACTTCGTTGCACAACAAGTGGGCGGCAAAGGCGGCGGACGCCCTGATATGGCGCAGGCGGGCGGCACCAATCCAGACGGCCTGCCGAGCGCACTGAGTGGCGTTGCAGCATGGGTGGAGCAGCGTATCTAAAGGCGGTAAAGCCCCGTACCTAAGGGCGCGGGGCTTGTTTTAATTGCAAGGCCGTTGTGACTTTGCAACGATGTTCGAACTATTTTGGTGCAGTGCGTCACGCGCCGTAATTTGGAGTAGTATGTCGGAACATCGGTAGTAACCAGTGAGAATTTGATGAGCGACACACTACTTGAACCCGAGACCATGGAATTTCACAAGGACCTCGACGCCAGGGGCCTGAACTGCCCGCTGCCCATTCTGAAAGCGAAGAAGGCACTGGCTGAGCTGGAAAGCGGCCAGGTGCTGCGCATTGTGGCAACCGATCCGGGTTCCGTGCGCGACTTCCAGGCGTTCGCCAAACAGACCGGTAACGCCCTGCTGTCCCACGTGCAGAACGGCACCGAGTTCACCTTCCTGATGCAGCGCAAATAAGGTCACGCGCAAAACCCAAGTTATAATTCCGGCTGTTGATTTTTCGGCGCCGGATGACGTTTAAAAAACGCACGATCGTGCTATTATTCGATCGGACTAGTTGAATTCTCATATAATCTAGCCCACTTATATTACTTATCACTTTTTCAAAGGCACACCTATGAAAGTCCTGGTACCTGTCAAGCGCGTCGTCGACTTCAACGTCAAAGTGCGCGTCAAATCCGACGGCACTGGCGTGGATATCGCCAACGTCAAAATGTCGATGAACCCATTCGACGAGATCGCCGTGGAAGAGGCGACCCGCCTGAAGGAAGCCGGTAAAGTGACCGAGATCGTGGCCGTGTCCGCCGGCGTGACCCAGTGCCAGGAAACCCTGCGCACCGCAATGGCGATCGGCGCCGACCGCGGCATTCTGGTGGAGACCGCGACCGAACTGGAGCCGCTGGCTGTGGCCAAGCTGCTGAAGGCGCTGGCTGACAAAGAGCAGCCGCAGCTGATCATTCTGGGCAAGCAGGCGATCGACGATGACTCCAACCAGACCGGCCAGATGCTGGCTGCGCTGCTGGGCTGGCCGCAAGCGACCTTTGCGTCCAAAGTGGTGCTGGAAAACGGCAAGGCAACCGTGACCCGCGAAGTGGACGGCGGTCTGGAAACGCTGTCCCTGACCCTGCCGGCCATCGTCACCACCGACCTGCGCCTGAACGAGCCGCGTTATGTGACCCTGCCGAACATCATGAAGGCGAAGAAGAAGCCGCTGGATACCGTCAAGCCGGAAGACCTGGGCGTTGACGTGACCCCGCGCCTGAAGACCATCAAAGTGGCCGAGCCTGCCAAGCGTTCCGCTGGCATCAAGGTGCCTGACGCAGCAACCCTGGTTGCCAAGCTGCGCACCGAAGCTAAAGTCATCTAATTCAGGCTAACTCAAAGGATTCTCAAAATGGTCGCACTCGTAATCGCTGAACACGACAACGCTAGCCTGAAAGGCTCCACCCTGCACACCGTGACCGCCGCCGCACAATGCGGCGGCGACGTGCACGTGCTGGTTGCCGGCGCCAACGCCGGTGCTGCTGCCGAAGCAGCCGCCAAGATCGCTGGCGTCACCAAGGTGCTGCACGCTGACGCAGCCCACTTCGCCGATGGCCTGGCTGAAAACGTCGCCGAGCAGGTGCTGGCGATCGCTGGTTCCTACTCCCACATCCTGGCTCCTGCTACCGCCTACGGCAAGAACATCCTGCCGCGCGTTGCCGCCAAGCTGGACGTAGCCCAGATCTCCGAAATCACCAAGGTCGATTCGCCTGACACCTTCGAGCGTCCGATTTACGCCGGTAACGCGATCGCCTACGTGCAATCGTCCGACAAAGTGAAGGTCATCACCGTGCGTACCACCGGCTTTGACGCTGCCGCTACCGGCGGTTCCGCTGGCGTGGAAAGCGTGGCTGCTGTTGCCGATTCCGGCAAGTCCGCTTTCGTGAGCCGCGAAGTGGCCAAGTCCGATCGTCCGGAACTGACCGCTGCCAAGATCATCGTGTCCGGTGGCCGCGGCATGGGCTCGGGCGACAACTTCAAGATCCTGGAACCGCTGGCCGACAAGCTGGGCGCAGCAATGGGCGCATCGCGCGCTGCCGTGGACGCAGGCTTCGTGCCGAACGACTGGCAGGTTGGCCAGACCGGCAAGATCGTGGCGCCGTCGCTGTACATTGCCGTCGGTATTTCCGGCGCGATCCAGCACCTGGCTGGTATGAAGGACTCCAAGACCATCGTCGCCATCAACAAAGATCCTGAAGCACCGATCTTCTCCGTGGCGGACTACGGCATCGTTGGCGATCTGTTTGAAGTTGTGCCGCAGCTGGTCAAAGAACTGGGTTAATAACCACAGTCGTAACCCAAGTGGCTGCCACCCTGTGGCAGCCACTCGTTTTTTGCCCCTGGTTTTAAAAATATGAGCGGCCCACCGCTTTGGAGACTCACATGAGCTATCAAGCCCCAATGAAAGACATGCTGTTCGTGATGAACGAACTGGCCAACCTGTCCGGCGTGAACGCGCTGCCGGGCTGCGAGGACGCTACGCCGGAAACCGCGGAAGCCGTGCTCGAAGAGAATGCGAAGTTCGTCAGTGGCGTGATCGCTCCGCTGAATCACGCGGGCGACAAAGAACCAAGCAGCTGGGCTGATGGCAAGGTAACGACCTCCAAGGGTTTCAAGGAAGCCTTCAAGCAGTTCGCTGAAGCGGGCTGGCAGGGCTTGCAGCATCCGACCGAATTCGGCGGCCAGGGCCTGCCCAAGCTGGTTGGCACCCCGTGCGTGGAAATGCTGCACGGCTCGAACCTGTCCTTCGCACTGGTGGCGCTGCTGTCCGATGGCGCGATCGAAGCGCTGCTGACCGCAGGCAGCGACGAGCAGAAGGCGATCTATCTGGAAAAGCTGGTGACGGGTCAATGGACCGGCACCATGAACCTGACCGAACCGCAAGCCGGTTCCGACCTGGCCGCGGTGCGTTCGCGCGCTGTGCCGCAGGGCGACGGTTCGTACAAGGTTTCGGGTACCAAGATCTTCATCACCTACGGCGAGCATGACATGGCCGAGAACATCATCCACCTGGTGCTGGCGCGTACGCCGGACGCACCGGAAGGCGTGAAGGGTATCTCGCTGTTCATCGTGCCGAAGTTCATGGTCAATGCCGACGGTTCGCTGGGCGAGCGCAATGATGTGCATTGCGTCTCCATCGAACACAAGCTGGGTATCAAGGCTTCCCCGACCGCCGTGCTGCAGTTTGGCGATCACGGTGGCGCCACCGGCTTCCTGGTGGGCGAAGAGAACCGCGGCCTGGAATACATGTTCATCATGATGAATGCAGCCCGCTTCGGCGTCGGCATGCAGGGCGTGGGCGTGGCGGAACGCGCTTACCAGCAGGCTGTGGCCTTCGCCAAGGAGCGTGTGCAGTCGAAGGACCTGAATGGTTCCCCGACTGGCGTGACCATCATCAACCACCCGGACGTGCGCCGCATGCTGATGTCGATGCGCGCCCAGGTCGAAGGCGCGCGTGCGCTGGCTTACGTTGGTGCGGCCCACTACGACTACGCTCACCATCACGCTGATGCGGAAGTGCGCAAGCAGAACCAGGCGATCTACGAATACCTGGTGCCGATCATCAAAGGCTGGTCCACCGAGATGTCCGAGAACGTGACGCGCGATGGCGTGCAGGTGCATGGCGGCATGGGCTTCATCGAAGAAACCGGCGCAGCACAGCACTACCGCGATTCCAAGATCCTGACCATCTACGAAGGCACCACCGCGATCCAGGCGAATGACCTGGTTGGCCGCAAGACCGTGCGCGATGGTGGCGCCATTGCCAAGGGCCTGATCGCTCAGGCGCGTGCTACCGCTGCTGAACTGAGCGATGGCGCCGATTTCGCCGCGATCCGCAAGAACCTGGAGCAGGGCCTGAACGACCTGTCCGACGTGGTGGACTTCGTGGTGCAGAACACCAGGAGCGATATCAAGGCCGTGTTCTCCGGCTCCGTGCTGTACCTGAAGCTGGCCGGCATCGTGCTGGGCGGCTGGCAGATGGCTCGCGCCGCGCAGATCGCGCAGCGCAAGCTGGGCGCAGGCGAAGGCGACGCAGGCTTCTACAAAGCCAAAATCACCACCGCCCGCTTCTTCGCAGACCACATCCTGTCGCAATCGAGCAGCCTGCGCACCGCCATCGTCGACGGCAGCGCCGGCGTCCTGGGCCTGCCGGAAGACCAGTTCTAAGGCTTGCCGGGGTCAGGCGCGAACAAGTGGACAACGGCCGTATCGTTGTTCACTTGTTCGCGCCTGACCCCATGGTTCAAGGCTTAGCTTTGTCGAGAGCGGCGATCTCATAATCGCCATCATCAACAAGCCTGTCCCACCCTTCAAATTTCCCCAACCCCAGCGTGCGCGCCATGGACAGCAGCAAGCTCTGTCCCGGAACCGCACGTTCCGGCAGCAGCTGGTAGACTGGATCGGCGAATGCCTTGGCAGGAGTTGTGATACTCCAGCCCATCTGCTCGAACTGCGTAATCACATCATCTAGCCACATCGCGTTGATCAGGTTGTGGTGCATCAGCATGACCTGTGCGATATCGCGGCCCTGGAGCTTTTGCGATAGCTCGCGGTAGGCCAGGGCGCGCTGGCGCACGTGCGAGAGATACGCTGTGCGGATTGCGCTGACGTCAGCGTTTGGATTTGCGCGCAGCGTTTCAACCAGCTTTTCATTCAGCCGCCAGTCGCTGGTATCGAGACTCACATAGGCATTGCGATAGCCATGCTCCTGCAGGAAGCTGCGCATGCCATCGCGCTTCTCCGGCGTGTTCCCTTCGCGCAGAAAAGTGAAGCGGAACCATTTCTGGTAGCCGGGCAGGCCACTGATGATCCTGTCGCAATCGAGCATCTCCTGCTCATACTGCTGCAGCGCGATTTTGTGCAGGTCCGGGTGCGTCATGGTGTGATTGCCGATCGCATGGCCCGCCTTGCCCCACTCCTGCGCCAGCGCCAGGCCTTCCGGCTTGATGGCGCCGTTGCCGGCAGTGACAAACAATGCGGCTTGCACGTGATGTTTGGCCAGCGCCGCCAACATCGCCGCGTTGCGTTCCTGCGCCGTCATGCGCGGCGTCGCCTCCAGATTGGGGCCGTCATCGAACGTGAACGCCACCGACTGTGCATGCGAGACGGAGGCGCCGATCGCGAGCGTTGCCGCGACGATGAGGTTTCGCCAAGTGACGAGGCCACGGCGCGCCTTCGTTGGCGCGCGCGGTGCGATGCTCGGGCTGGCGCTCATGCAGCCCCCATTGCGTCGATGATCGCCTGGTAGACGCGTATCGGTTCTTCGGAAATGCGGTTCAGGACGTAGAGAAAAGTGTCCTCGCCGAATACCGCATATTCGCGCGTTGGAAAGCCCCGCGCTTGCAGGCTGGCGACCTGCTCCGTGCCGAGTCCGATCAGCGATTCGAATTCGTAGTGACCTTGCTGGATGCCTTGCTGCGTGATGAAGCCGGTCAGCTCCGCCTGAATACTGCGATCGTGCGTCGCGATGGAGCATGTGTGTCCGCTCGCCAGAAGATCTTTCGCAAAGCGGCAATAAACTGCGGCCAGCTCCGGACTGTTGCGCGGCCACGCAATCGCCTCGGACTCGAAGAAAGCACCTTTCACCAAACGGATTCGTCCCGGCAGGGCCATCAGTTTCGGCAAGTCGTCCACGCTGCGAAGCAGTTTGGCGGCCATGGTGATGCCGACGGTGTTCAGGCCATCCTCTTCGTGCAGACGGCGATAGACCGCGAAAATGTCGTCCACGCGGTCGGAGGCTTCCATGGAGATAATCAGCTCCAGCCCATGCCCGGCCGCAGCGCGTGCCATGCGGCGCGTGTTCTGGTAGCTTAGTTCAGGCGAAATCAGCGAGCCCACGTGCGACAGGTCAAAGGAAATTGTGGAATCCAGTTGGCGCTCGCCGGCTGCGCGGATCAGCCGCAGGAAGACTTCAGTCTCCGCGTTTGCGAATGCTGCGTCGCGCACGCTCTCGCCCATGTATTCGATCGACGCCTTATGCCCTGCGCGGTTGATGGAAGCGGCGCGTTCCAGCGCCTCTTCGATGGTGCGTCCTGCGACGTAGCGCTGCGCCACGCGCTGAGTAATTGGCCGCAGCAGTGGATCGTTGAGGAATTTCTCTTTTGCGGCGCCATCGACTGCCAGCGCGCGGATTGCAAGCGCCGCCTTGTCGACCAGCGGCTGCCATTCGGCGGGGAATTGGGGAGGGATCGTGTCTCGCACTTCGGTTCTCCTGCAGTGGGTGCGCCGACGGAATGCGGCGCCGGCTGAATAGTAGCAGGGAGTCGCCGCCATTTATCGGGTCTGCCTGCGATTGGACCCTCCAAATCCGCGATTCGTCAGATTCGGCTGTAAGCATGCGGATTCATTGGCTACCTTACCGCTGCTCCCGCACGATAAACAGTGGCGGGAGCGACCAGGCAACCACAAGGAAAGATGATGAAAAAAGTATTGTTCAGCGCTCTGGCGGCGCTTACCCTCGCCAGCACAGGTGCGGCATATGCAGCCGGCGACTACCGGCTGAGTGCCGGCGAGTTTGAAGACTTCAACCATGGCTATAACCTGAGCACAGGCGACAGGATCTACTTCACGCAGCAAGGCAGGCAAAGTTTCTTTGTGCAGTTGGGTGGCCACAAGCGCGAACGCATGTACGCCCAGTCCAAGGGCGTTTTCATGACGCAGAGCGGGGCGCGCGTGGAATTCGCGGATCAGGGTTGGGCTGTCACGATCAAGAACTTCGAGATGATGTCGCCGCAGATTGCGCAGCAGGGTTTGAAGGATGTTACCCTAGCCAGTCGTTGATGCACTCTGCCACGGAGGCAAACTTGGATATGCCGACCTTGTTGATGTTCGTACCGGCCTGCTTCGCGCTGAATATGGCGCCGGGGCCGAACAACCTGCTCTCCGTGAGTAATGCGACGCGCTATGGCTTCCGCCTCTCGTGCAGTGCCGGCGTGGGGCGGCTGCTGGCCTTCATGGGCATGATTGCGCTGGCGTCGGCTGGGCTGGCGGTGGTGCTGCACACGTCCGAGCTGCTGTTCTACGGGATCAAGACCGTAGGCGCGATTTATCTGTTCTACCTGGCGTGGCAGCTGTGGCGCGCGCAGCCGGGCGAGGAGGGCGCTGCCACTCAGGCATCGGTCGGATGGTGGCCGCTGGCGCGGCAGGAATTCCTGGTCGCAGCCGGCAATCCGAAAGCGATCCTTATTTTCACGGCTTTTCTGCCGCAATTCGTCGATCCCTCCCGTGCCATGGCGCCGCAGTTCGCGGTGCTGGGTGCGCTGTTCCTGCTGCTTGAGACGGTGGCGCTAGTGATGTATGCCTGGATGGGCATTCACCTGCGCCAGTGGTTCGCCCGGCCGCGCGGCAAGCGCATTTTCAATCGCGGTTGCGCGGGGCTGCTGGCTGGCGCAGGCGTTGGCCTGCTGCTGGCGCGCCGCACATAAGCGCGGCACGCCGGAGGTTCACACGGCGATCTGCACAAGCGCTTTGCCGATGCGGCCCGTTTCGACATGTTGATGGGCGGCGGCGACGTCGTGTAGCGGGAAGATGACGGCCGGCAGATGACGTAAGCCGCCTGCGATGAGCAAGGTATTGATCTCAAGCGCAATGCGGCGCCGTTCGTCGGGCGTGAGGAAATACACAATGAAGAAGTGCAGGCTGGCGAACACGCGCATCATGCCGCGGTAGCTGACGGGAATCTCGGCGGCCTGCGAACCGTAGATGATGACCCGGCCGCCATGTGCAAGCAGGTCCGCGTGTATGGATGCGTTGTGGCCTGCGTTGACTTCGATGATGACGTCCACGCCCGCACCGCCGGTCAGCTCGCGCACTTGCTGTGCCAGGGCTGCGCTGTCGCCGTATTCGAGCGCATGGCTGGCGCCTACTTCGCGTGCCAGGGCCGCCTTGCCGGCACTGCTGACGGTGGCGATCACGCGTGCACCCGCACGGCGTGCCAGCTGGATAGCGTAGAAGCCAACCGCACCAGCGCCACCGGTGACCAGCACTGTTTTGCCGTCGAAGCTACCGTAGGCGTGCACTGCGTACCATGCCGTCATCAGCGGGATGCCGATCGAGGCGCCTGCTTCGAGCGATATGCCATCCGGCAGCGCGACGACCTGCGACGCGGGCAAGCAGATGTATTCGGCAGCGGAGCCGTGCTGGCGCTGCCACTGTGCGAGATAGAACCAGACGCGCGCGCCGGGCGTGAACTCGCTGACGCCCTCGCCGACCGTATCGACGATGCCGCTACCATCGCTGTGCGGTACCACGTAGTCGAAGCTCAGCGCCGCTGTGCTGACGCCGCCGCGCGCTTTCACGTCCGATGGATTCACGCCGGAGAAAGCCACGCGAATGCGCACCTCGCCGGGGCCGGGACGGCACCTGGCCAGTTGAACTATACTCAAAACCTCATCTGCGGGGCCGGTGCGGCGGTAGACGGCTGCTTGCATAGCTTGCTCCTGTTAGTCGATGAGGCCCATTCTAGAAAGCCGCACCGTGGCAAACCAAGAGAAGAAAACTGCCAGCGCTGTCAAAAAAAAGCCATTGTCCTGGGATGACCTGCTGACGCTTGCTGTTCTCGCGCGGGAAGGCTCGTGGGGCGGGGCGGCGCGCGCCCTGGGGCTGACGCGCAATACGGTCATTCGCCGCTTGCAGCGTCTCGAACTGGCGCTGGACGCACAAGTGATCGAAGAGAATCAGGACGGAATTGTGCTCACGCCGCGCGGGCGCGAGGTCGTGGCGACTGCGCAGGAGATGGGCGAGCTGGTGGAGGCGGTCGGCCTCGGAGGCGCGGGCGGCGCTGGCGGCCGGCGCGGACAGGCAGGGCGGGCCGATGCGCGCGACGCTGTGCATGGGCTGGTACGCGTCACTGCGCCGGAAGGGATTTCGGCGCAGCTGATTGCGCCAGCGCTGGGCGCCTTGCTGCGCGAATATCCGGCGCTGCGCGTCGACCTGGTCGCGACATCGGCGGTGCTGAGCATCAGCCACAAGCAAGCTGACGTGGCGGTGCGTCTGGCGCCGCCGGAAGATGAGCAGTTGATTGCCCTACGCGCCGGTACGCTGAGGTATGCGCTATACGGCGCGGGCGAAGGCGAAGCAGCTGCACATGGTGGCTCACTGGTCAGCTACGATGCGACCGGTGCGCGCTTCCCGGAAACGCAAACACTGCAACGTGCCTTCCATGACCGGCAGGCAACGGTGCGCTCAAACAGCTTGCTGGTGCAAGTGGAAGCGGTGCTGGGAGGCGCAGGAACCGCACTGCTGCCGGATTATCTGGCGGCGCGCTATGACGGGCTGAAGAAGCTGTCGGATCTGATGCTGGAGAAGCCGGTGTTCGTGGTCTTCCATTCGAAACACCGTGAGACGCCGCGGGTACGGGCGGTGACGGCCTGGCTGCAGCAGCTGATGCCGCGCAGCCTCGGCCCGGATGAAGTTTAGATACGGTTCAGGTTACCGTTTTCGCGGCGCACGTGGTCGCCGTTACGCAGGTTAGGATCGTGGCCCAGGATGACGGTGCCGACTTTGCCGGTTTCGTATTTCACGGTCACGTGCCACTCTTTGACCTTGTTCATCTTGCCTTCGATTTTCTTGCCGGCGTATGCGCCGCCCGCTGCACCGGCTACGGTTGCCAGCGTCTTGCCGGTGCCGCCGCCAACCTGGTGACCCAGCAGGCCGCCGGCGATGCCGCCAGCGATCAGGCCGGTTGCGCCGCCTTCGCCATCTTTCTCGATCATGCGAACGTTGGTCACGGTGCCGCATTCATTGCAGACCGGACGCTTAGGTTCGGCGTGCGCGCCGGTGGCGGCGACTGCCAGCAGTGCAGGCAGGAGCAGATTGCGAATTTTCATTATGATTTCTCCATCAGGAAGTTCTTTGGTGTTTGTGAGTATAGGTCAAACATTTCCGAACGGAACACACAATTGAAACAAGACGTTGCGAAACATCAGCCGTAGACGCCGCCTGTGTAGAGCAGGTCGAAGAGGCGGGAAATGGCGGCAATCAGGCCGAAAGCGCCTACTGCCAGCGTGGCAACCAGCACCAGGGCCAGCGGCCAGCGCGAAGCGGATTGCTTGCCGGAGCCGGCATTGAAAGTGGCGTCCCACTTCTCATCGGGCATCAGGCCCAGCACCAGCGCTTCCAGGAAGCCAGTCAGGATGGAGATGAAGTAGGGCAGCAGCTTGAAGTAGGGATCTGCATCCGGCGCCGCCATTGCGACAATGCCGCAGACGGGCAGGGAAGCGATATGCAGCCAGCCCCATTTGTCGCCTAAGCCGCGCAGATAAAAGCGATGCAGGCCAATGCCGCCGAGCAGTGTGGCGGCCAGGGTGGCGAGGGTTTTGTTTTTGTGCAAAACGGACATGATTGCGCGGCGAAATTGCAGGAAGCCAGCAGTATGGCACAACAAAGCTGTTGCCGACGAGGCCAGAACGGGGGATAATCACGGATTACCCCAACACTCACCCATTGTTATTAATGCTTGCCCGTCGGAGGGAAGGCGCGCTATAATTTGCGGCTTTTTCCGACTCAGCACACTTTTTTGGAAATATTATGGTCGTTATTCGTTTAGCTCGTGGTGGTGCCAAGAAGCGCCCTTTCTACAACATCGTTGCAACCGATTCCCGCAACCGTCGTGACGGCCGTTTCGTAGAGCGTATCGGCTTCTACAACCCAATGGCTACCGGCCAGGCTGAAGGCTTCCGCGTTGCTGCAGACCGTCTGGCTTACTGGCAAGGCGTTGGCGCACAGCTGTCCCCAGCTGTTGCCAAACTGGTTGCTACCAACAAAGCAGCCTAAGGCTTGAGCGAGAAGGCAGCATCCGGGGCACAAGCCCCAGACGATCTGGTGCAAGTGGGCTTTGTCTCCGGCGCCTACGGTCTGGTTGGTGGAGTGAGGGTACGTCCCTTCTCCGCAGATGCGGATGCTTTGCTGCACGCGAAAACCTGGTGGATTGATAAGCCGAGCCTGCGCGACGTAGAAGTCAAGCGGGCCAAGCTGCATGGTGGCGACGTTGTCGTGACCATGATCGGAATCGCTGATCGTGATATTGCAGAAGCGCTGAAAGGCGCCTCGGTGTTTATCCGCCGCAGCGACTTCCCCAAACTCGACGAAGAAGACGAGTTTTACTGGTCCGACCTGATCGGGCTGGCAGTAGAGAATCAACAGGGCGAAAGCCTTGGCACGGTCACCGATATGATGAGCAATGGACCCCAATCCATCCTGCGCGTCGAGGTCGAGGCCGAGGGAGCGGCGCAGGAGCGCCTGATCCCGTTTGTTGACCAGTACGTTATCAAGGTGGACAAGGACGCGAAGAAAATCATCGTGGACTGGGGCCTGGATTACTGATCCGGAACCGCAGCGATGCAATTCGACGTTATCACCCTGTTCCCTGAAATGTTCGCTGCCCTGACGCAGTCCGGCGTTACCCGCCGCGCGTTCGAGCAGAAGAAGTGGGGCCTGTCGCTGTGGAATCCGCGCGATTTCACCACCGACAATCATCGCACCGTGGATGATCGCCCTTATGGCGGCGGTCCCGGCATGGTGATGCTGGCTAAGCCGCTGGAAGCGACGATCAATGCCGCGAAACAGCGCCAGGTGGTCTCCGGACTGCCCGAGCCGCGCGTGGTATTCATGTCGCCGCAAGGCAAGCAGCTGACGCACGAGCGCGTGATGCAGCTGAAGCAGGAGCCCGGACTTGTGGTGCTGTGCGGCCGTTACGAAGCGGTGGACCAGCGCCTGCTGGACCGCTGCATCGATGAAGAAGTCAGCCTCGGCGATTTCGTGCTGTCCGGCGGCGAGCTGCCGGCCATGGCCCTGATGGATGCCGTGGTGCGCCAGCTGCCTGGCGTGCTGAACACCGATGCCTCGGCCGTTGAAGACAGTTTCGTCAACGGCCTGCTGGATTCGCCGCACTATACGCGGCCTGAAGTGTATGAAGGCGAGAGCGTGCCTCCGGTGCTGTTGGGCGGCAATCACGCCGAGATCGAGAAGTGGCGCCGCGAGCGCATGCTGGAAGCGACGGCGCGCAAGCGTCCCGACCTGCTGGTGAAGGCCCGCGAAGCCGGCCTGCTCTCGAAGAAGGACGAAAAGTTTTTGGCGGGTTTGTAAACCCGTTGTAGTACCAAGGCAGGCATGTTGCCTGCCATGTTTAACCCCATCCTCTACCGGGCAACCTTGGCGCCGGCAAGATGGTCATTGGAGTCATAAAATGAACCTGATTCAACAACTCGAGCAAGAAGAAATCGCTCGTCTGGGCAAAAACATCCCTGAGTTTGCTCCTGGCGATACCGTGATCGTGAACGTGAACGTAGTCGAAGGCACCCGCAAGCGCGCCCAGGCTTACGAAGGCGTTGTGATCGCCCGTCGTAACCGTGGCCTGAACTCGAACTTCATCGTTCGTAAGATCTCGTCCGGCGAAGGCGTTGAGCGTACCTTCCAGCTGTACTCCCCGCTGATCGCTTCGATCGAAGTGAAGCGTCGTGGTGACGTGCGCCGCGCTAAGCTGTACTACCTGCGCGACCGTTCGGGCAAGTCTGCTCGTATCAAGGAAAAACTGCCAAACCGCAAAGCTGCTGCGGCAGAGTAATCCATTCGTATCTGATTGGATCGAAGGGGCGCCGTTGGTGCCCCTTTTTTGTTTTGGAAAAACCAACGGCGGAAAAGCAGGTGGCTGCCACGACGTGGCAGCCACCAGGTTCACGTCTCGGGTTTTTCGGAGGAGGACAGATTGGCACGACCGCATTTCGACCCCACCCAGCTGCCTGTAGACGCCATCGCCGGCGAGGCGGCGGTACTGCTGGAGCGCCTGGCGCCCGCATGGCTGCGCGAGCGATTCGCCCATCCGCCTGAGTGGACGCCGGAAGGCAACGAGACTGTCTTCATCGAGCGTCCCAAAACCACGGCCGCCTCGGTGCTGGTGCCCATCGTGGTGCGGGAAGAGGGCCTGAGCATGCTGCTGACCCAGCGCACGGCGCATCTGAACGACCACGCAGGGCAGGTCGCGTTCCCCGGTGGCCGCGCCGAGGAAACCGATGCCGACGCCATCGACACCGCGCTGCGCGAAACGGAAGAAGAAATCGGCCTGCACCGCCGCCATATCGAAGTGATCGGCACGCTGCCGCTGTACTACACCGGCACCGGCTACGAAGTCACACCGGTGGTTGGCCTGGTGATGCCGCCGTTCGAGTTGACGAAAGACCCGTTCGAAGTCGCCGAGATTTTTGAAGTGCCTTTGCCCTTCCTGATGGACGGGCAGAATCACCAGCTGCTGTCGGCGCAATTGCCGAGCGGCCGCCGCACTTTCTACGCCATGCCGTACGAAAAATATTTTATCTGGGGAGCAACAGCTGGCATGCTCCGCAATCTGTTTCATTTCTTGCGCGCTTAAGCTACCCTAGCGGGCATTGCGAAACCGTAAATTCTGGTGTCAGCCACGGTGTGGCAGCCACCGTGCATGCTGCAGTAACCTGGGTGGCTGCCACGAAGTGGCTGTCACCAGCTTTTGCCTTGGGTTTTATTCAAAGGAATTCGATGACTTTTCTCTCCATCCTGTGTGCATTGCTGATTGAACAACTGAAGCCTCTGCGTGCGGATAATCCGATCTACGCCGAGATCAAGGCCCTCGCAATTCGCATGGAGACCTGGTTCAACGCTGGCCACGCCAGCCACGGCCGCATGGGCTGGTTCCTGATGATGGCAGCGCTGATGGTTCCTGCCGGTCTGATCTATTGGGTGCTGATCAGCTACAAGCTCATTCTGGCTGCATTCGCCTGGAATGTGCTGATCGTCTACCTGACCCTGGGCTTCCGCCATTACAGCCATTACTTCACCTCGATCCAGCTGGCCCTGAACGCGGGCGACGAAACGACTGCGCGTTCCCTGCTGTGCGAGTGGACCAAGCTGGACACCGTGGGCATGGATGTTTCCGAAATCTCCCGCATTGCGGTCGAGAAGGCCCTGATCACCACGCATCGCAATGTATTTGGCGTGTTCTTCTGGTTCCTGATGCCGCTCGGTCCGACCGGCGCCATTCTGTACCGCGTGTCCGAATACCTGGCCCGCGCCTGGAACGAGCCGGAGCACATGCGCAATGAAGCCTTCGGTGAATTCGCGGCCAAGGCGTTCTACTGGATCGACTGGATTCCGGCCCGTCTGACCGCCGTTGCTTTTGCCGTGGTCGGCAACTTCGAGGACGCTGTCTACGCCTGGCGTAACTTCGCCCACCGCTGGAAGGACGAGGCGATCGGCATCATCCTGTCGGCCGGTGGCGGCGCCATGGGCGTGCGCCTCGGCACCCCGCAGGAAAACGCGGCCAAGATCGTGCCGGCCGATGCCGCGACCGTGGATATTTCCGATGTCGAAGTGGAAAGCATGCCGGGTGATGAGCCTGGTGTGCGTGCCTTGCAAAGCACTGTCGGCCTGGTCTGGCGTGCGCTGCTGCTGTGGATGATGCTGCTCCTGTTGCTGTCCGGAGCTGCCTGGCTAGGCTAAAATGCAGGACTCGCGGCCGCTTTTTTTGCGGCTGCGGGGCGCGGGAAATAGCGCTTAGGTCTTCTATAAGATATAATACCTAAGTTCCACCACGCAACAGAAAGCGCCCCCACATGGACAGCGAGTTCTTCATTCTTGGCCTTACCTCCAAAGGCAAGCAGTTTCGTCCCAGCGACTGGGCCGAACGCCTCTGCGGTGTCATGGCCTGCGTCGCTCCCACGGCAAGCGGTCCCCATGGCCACCTCGGTTATTCGTCGATGGTCACGCCCACCGTCATCAATGGTGTGAAAGCCGTCGTCGTGAACAGCAAGCTGCGCGAGATGCAGCCGCTGGCTTATAACTTCGTCGTCGAATTTGCGAAAGACAATGATTTGCAGGTCGTGGACGCTTGTCTCCTACCTGACGAAAAGGCCTGAGATGGCGTAGCATAGGGTTTTGCCAATAAAAGCAGAATCCCATGCAAAAAACCCTTATCGCCGCGTTCTTCCTGTCCGGCGCCAGTTTCCTCCCTTCCGCCTTCGCGCAAACCCTGCCAGCCGGTGTGACCAAAGGTCCGTCGGTCGAAGGCATTACCGAGTACCACTTGCCGAACGGCCTGAAGGTGCTGCTGTTCCCCGATGCGTCCAAGCCGACCGTCACCGTCAACGTGACTTACCGCGTCGGCTCGCGCCATGAGAATTACGGCGAGACGGGCATGGCGCACTTGCTGGAACACCTGATGTTCAAGGGCGCGCCGAAGCACCGCAATATCACGCAGCAGTTCGCGGAACGCGGCATGGAATTCAACGGCACCACCTCCTTCGACCGCACCAATTACTACGAAGTGTTCTCGGCCAGTCCGGAGAATCTGAAGTGGGCGCTGGAGATGGAAGCGGACCGCATGACCAGGTCCTTCATTGCCAAGAAGGATCTGGACTCGGAAATGACCGTGGTCCGCAACGAATACGAAAACGGCGAGAACAGCCCGTTCGAAGTGCTGATCAAGCGCATGTCGAGCGTGGCCTACGACTGGCACAGCTACGGCCGTTCCACCATCGGCAACCGCAGCGATATCGAAAACGTCAAGATCTCGAACCTGCAGGCCTTCTATCACACCTGGTATCAGCCGGATAACGCCGTGCTGCTGGTGGCGGGCAAATTCGACGCATCGCAAACCCTGGCCTGGATCAGCAAGACGTTCGGCGCGATCCCGAAACCCAAGCGCAAGCTGCCTGACTTCTGGACCGTGGAGCCGACCCAGGACGGCGAGCGCCTGTTCACCGTGCGCCGCAAGGGCGATGTGCAAATCGTGCTGGCGGCCTACAAGATTCCATCCGGCCTGCATGCGGACTCCGATCCGCTGGCCTTCATGGGCCAGATCATGGCCGACACGCCGACTGGCCGCCTGCACAAGGAGCTGGTCGAATCGGGCAAGGCCGCGCAAGTGTTCAACTATGGCCAGGTGGGCTTCTATCCAGGCCTGTACATGTTCGGCGCCGTGGTCAAGGCAGGACAGCCGGTGGAACCGGTGCGCGATGAGCTGATTGCCGCCGTCGAGAGTTTCGCCAAGACGCCGCCGACCGATGAAGAGATGGAGCGCACGCGCCGCGACTACACCAATATGATCGAGAAGCAGCTGAACAACCCGCAGCAGGTGGGTGTGGCGCTGTCCGAATACATCGCGCTGGGCGACTGGCGCTTGTTGTTCCAGGGCCGCGATGAGCTGCCGGCGATCACCTCAAAGCAGGTGGCCGATGCCGCTGCACGCTACTTCAAGCGCGATAATCGTACGGTAGGCGTGTTCCTGCCGGAAGATGCGCCGCAGCGTGCGGACATTCCGCAGGCGCCGGCTGCCGAAGAACTGCTGAAGAATTTCAAGGGCAAGGAGAGCGTGCTGAAGTCCGAGGACTTCGATCCGAGCCAGGACAACATCATGAAGCGCACGGAGCTCAAGCAGGTCAATGGCCTGAAGCTCGCGCTGCTGCCGAAGCAGAACCGCGGTGAAATGGTGTCGGTGGATCTGCGCCTGCATTGGGGCGATGAGAAGAACCAGTTCGGCAAGCAGCTGGTGGCCTCGGCGACCAATGAGATGCTGACGCGCGGCACCAGCAAATACACGCGCACCCAATTGGCGGACCAGATGTCGAAGCTGAAGATGTCCGGCGGCGGCGTGTACCACTTCGACACCACGCGCGAACATCTGGCTGAAGCGCTGCGCCTTGTAGCACATGTGCTGAAGGAGCCGAGCTTCCCGGTGGCTGAATTCGAACAGCTGCGCCAGCAGTGGATCGTGGGCCTGGAATCCATGCGCAGCGATCCGCAGGCGGTGGCAGGGCAGGCGATGGCGGAATACTTCGATCACTGGCCGAAGGGCGATCCGCGCAGTGTGATGTCGATCGATGAGCAGATCGCAGGTATCAAGGCGCTCAAGCTGGAGGAGCTGAAGGACTATCACAATGAGTTCTACGGCGCCTCGCACGGTGAGCTGTCCATCGTGGGTGACTTCGACAAGAACGAAATAGTGAAGGTGATCGGCGAGGAGTTTGGCGGCTGGCAGAGCAAGGGCTCCTATGCCCGCATTCTGGATACCTATGTCGACAAGGCGCCGACGAAAAAGAGCATCGCTACGCCGGACAAGGAGAACGCTTTCTACACCGCGCGCATGAACCTCGATCTGAAGAATGACGATGCGGATTATCCGGCGCTGGAGCTGGCCAACTTCATCTTCGGCGACGGCGGTTTGAAGTCGCGTCTGATGGACCGCATTCGCCAGAAGGATGGCTTGTCCTACGGCGGTGCTTCGCAGCTGGATGCGGGCGAGTTTGACCGCGCCGGCGCCTTCTCGATCAGCGCGATCGCGGCGCCGCAGAATATGGCCAAGCTGGATGTGGCAGTGAAGCAGGAACTGGCCCGTGCGCTGAAGGAAGGCTTCACGGCGGCGGAAGTGGCGGGCGCCAAATCCGGCTTGCTGCAACAGCGGATTCAGAATCGTTCGAAGGATGGCATCGTGGCCAGCGCATGGAACCGCTTCCTGGATGAAGGCCGTACTTTCGAATGGAGCAAGCAGCATGAGGCCAGGCTGAAGGCGCTGACGGTGGAGCAGGTCAATGCCGCCTTCCGCAAGGCGATCGATCCGTCGAAGTTGACGGTGGTTGTGGCGGCTGATCCGGCGAAGGCGAAGTAAACCCACGGCGCAAACCTGGTGCCTGCCACGCCGTGGCAGGCACCAGCTTCACGCCTCGGGTCAGGGTGTGCTCAGCTCCGCCACGAAATCGTACATATCGCCGCGGAAGATCGAGCGGCAGAATTCAATGGCGCGGCCATCGCGCAGGAAACCGAGGCGCTCCACCGCCAGCCCCGCATCACCTTCCTTCGCCTGCAGCAGCCTGGCCTGCTCCGCATTCAGCAGCAGCGCAGACAAGCGCTGCAGCGCGCGCACCGGGCGGCAGCCCTGCGCTTCCAGCGCCTCATACATCGACGTATCCACCACCTCAAGCGAGGGCAGGGCGCTGGCCACGATGGTCGCGTACTCCAGGCACATCGGCACATCGTCCGCAAAGCGAATGCGGTTGAAACGATAAACCGGCGCGCCCGGACTCAGTCGCAAACGTAGCGCTTCCTCCGGCGTCACAGTCCCTTCCGAGCGCTTCAGCCACACACTGCGCGGCGTACGTCCACGCGCGCGCATGTCTTCCGAGAAGGAAGTCAACTTCGCGAAATTCTTTTCGACCTTGGCGTTGATGAAGTTCCCTGAGCCTGGCCGGCGCACCAGCAGGCCTTCTTCCACCAGCCCGTCGATGGCCTTGCGCACCGTGATGCGGGAGATGGACAAGTCCGCCGCGAGCTGGCGCTCCGCCGGCAAGGCTTCGTCCGGGCCAAACACATGCTGGTTGATGGCTTCGCGCAGGGCACGCTGCAGCAACTGGTAGAGCGGCTGGCTGCTGGACTGCGACAGGTCTTCCATGATCTGGGCAAGCGAACTCATTCATGCTCCTGAGAAAGGGTCTGGCGATAATACCAAAAAAAGACCGTACTCCAATCGGTATGCATTGAGGCAGATCAAACATGCCTTGAGGTAGCGCTAACAGTATCGGTTTGTGGACGAAGTGGTAYGTATTTTCAGTACAACATATGAAAAAAATATGAAAATTGGTAGTGTTCTGGTATTGGTTGGCTGTATATTGGCGTTCAATTGGTTTTGTAGTGGAGTAGAACTTTTAAGTCGAACGGGTCACATAGGCCCACATCTAGGGGGAGTAAATGAAGGACTATCAGGTAGCAGCAAACGGCAAAACCCGCCTGACGCCAATCGCCACCGCCGCTGCAGCACTGGTGCTGGGCATTGCGATTCCAGCCCAGGCGCAGCAACAGGCTGAACAA
The DNA here is from genome assembly GCF_052114165.1 of Pseudoduganella sp. RAF19. Classification (NCBI taxonomy): domain Bacteria; kingdom Pseudomonadati; phylum Pseudomonadota; class Betaproteobacteria; order Burkholderiales; family Oxalobacteraceae; genus Pseudoduganella; species Pseudoduganella sp. RAF19. The sequence continues at coordinate 683,401 of NZ_JBFREF010000005.1, forward strand.
CAGCCCACCGATTCGGTGGTGGTCGTGACTGGTATTCGCGGTTCGCTGCAGCAGTCGCTGTCGGTCAAGCGCAACGCATCGGCCAACGTCGAGGTCATCACGGCGGAAGACGTGGGCAAGATGCCTGACAAGAACGTTGCAGACTCCCTGCAGCGTCTCCCTGGCGTGAACATTTCGCAGTCCGCTGCCGGTTCCGGTGGCTTCGACGAAAACGACCGCGTCAGCCTGCGTGGTACTGCACCGGCCCTGACCCAGACCCTGATCAACGGCCACGCTGTATCGTCCGGCGACTGGTTCGTGCTGGACCAGGTGGGCGGCGCCGTGGGCMGTACCACTTCCTACTCCCTGCTGCCCTCCGAGATCGTTGGTCAGGTCGTGGTGCGCAAGTCGCCGACCGCTGACCTGGTGGAAGGCGGTTCGGCCGGTACCATCGACATCCTGACCCGTCACCCACTGGACTTCAAGCAGTCGCTGTCGCTGGAAGGCTCCATCCAGGGCGTGTACACCACCCTGGCTGGCAAGACCGACCCGCAATTCTCCGGTCTGATCAACTGGAAGAACGATGCCAATACCTTCGGCGTTTTGCTGCAAGGCTTCAAGGAAAAGCGCCACCTGCGCCGTGATGGCCAGGAAATTCTGCAATGGACCCAGATTTCGCCGACCAGCGACTTGGCCAAGGCGAAGCCCGATCTGGCAAACGTCTGGTATCCACGCCTGATCGGCTCCTCTCTCTTCGAGCAGGAGCGTGACCGCAAAGGCGGTATGGTGGTTGCACAGATCAAGCCAAGCCGCGACTTCTCACTGGAAGGTACTTACTTCAATTCGAAGCTGGAAGCGTCCAACTACAATCGCAACTACATGACTGACATGAACGCCAACGGCGCGATTGGCGGCAATGTGATTCCGGATTCGTACACCGTGCGCAATGGCACGCTGACCTCCGTGAACTACTCCAACAAGGGTACGGCAGCGGCGCCACTGCGCTACGGTATCGTCGACGACATCGTGCGTGAAGGCGCTTACGCGAAGAGCGAATTTGCCGACATCTCCGGTAAATGGCGTCCAACCAATGAGCTGACCATCAGCGGTTCCTTCGGCCGCACCAAGGGCAGCGGCGCCACCCCATCGCAGGGCGTGTATGAAGGTGACGTGAACAACTCCGGCGTGAGCTATCAGTTGAACGGCCTGGGTGCTCCGGTATCCGTGAAGTTCCCAAGCATTGACACGTCCAAGTTCACTGGCACTATTTTGGACTGGGTGTTTGGCGCCAGCCCGGCAACCACCACCGATGAAGAAAACTACGGCCAGCTGGACGCAGCCTTCCGCGTGGACGCAGGTCCGCTGCGCGAGCTGAAGTTCGGCGTACGCGGCACGAGCCACAAGCGCAGCAATTTCGAAGTGTCGCAAGGCCCGAACTTTGCTAATACGGAAACCGGAACGGCAAACAGCAACCCCGCCTGGAACGGCAATACATACCCGAGTGATTTCGCCAGCGACTTGGGAGGTGAATTCCCACGCAACGTATGGGAGCTGGACCGCGCCATCCTGCAACAGTGGGGTAACGAGCACTCCAACCGCAGTGAGACCCGTATCTACTATCCGGATATGTTTAACCTGAAGGAGAAGACCAAGGCGGCTTACGTCTCGGGCGACTTCGAAGGCGAGGGCTGGAGTGGTAACGCCGGCGTGCGCGTGGTGCGTACCGAAGGGCAGTCCAACGGTTACCAGATCCTGCCGGTACAGCTCCCAGGTGGTAATCTGCCAGCCTTCCCATGGGGTGGTTTCGTGCAGCAGACCCGCGTGGACAATAACCACACCGAAGTTCTGCCAAGCGCCAACCTGCGTCTGGACCTGATGAAAGATGTCGTGGGCCGTCTGGGCATCTCCCGCACCATGACCCGCCCCGACTTCGGTGCACTGGGTGGTACTGTGCAGCTGACCGACGAAACCCATACCGGTAACGGCGGTAACGCAGCGCTGAAGCCGACCATTTCGAACAACCTGGACGCAACGCTGCAGTGGTACTTCGCACCGCGCGCCCTGGCTTCGGTTGGCGCTTTTTACATGGATCTGCGCAACTACGTGGGCTACGGTATCAGCCACGGCACCTTCATCGATTCGCGTGCCTCGCAACAGCAGAACAAACCAGTGTTCGCGGACTACACCATCACGTCTCCGATCAATGTGGATGCTGAAGTGAAGGGCCTGGAATTCAACCTGCAGATGCCAATCGCTGCGACCGGCTTCGGCTGGGACGGCAACCTGACCCTGGCGGATTCGAAACAGAAGTTCGGCTCCTGCCCGCAGACTCAGACTTCGACCACGGCTAATCCATGCGACATGCTGGGCGCTTCGAAAGTCACCGCCAATATCGGCGGCTACTACGAGAACGATAAGTTCAACGCCCGTATCAGCTACGCATGGCGCTCGTCCTACCTTGCTGCACAGGACCGCGGCACGCCGCTGTACCAGGATGCAGTTGGCACCCTGTCGGCATCGCTGAACTACACCATCAGCAAGAACGTGGTGCTAACCTTCAGTGGCCAGAATCTGAACAACCCGATTCTGAAGAACTATGTCTACAACAAGGACCAGCCGGCTCGCTTCTACGTGAACGGTGTGCAGTATTACGCTGGCGTACGTTTCAAGTATTGATGTTCTCGCAGCTGGCCCGCACACCTGAGATCGAGCACGCCGACGCCGCAGCTTTTGCGGCGGCGACGGCGGCGCAACGTCCCGTGGTGCTGCGCGGCCTGGTACGGCACTGGCCTTCGGTGCAGCAGTCCTTGCAATCCCCCGAAGACCTGTGCCGCTACCTGATGCGATTTGATTGTGGTGGCGCCTGCGATACGGTGCTTATGCCGCCTGAAGTACAGGGGCGGCTTTTTTATTCTGCGGACATGAAGGGCTTTAACTTCGTCCGCGCCAAACGCACGGTGACTGCGGTGATCGAGCAGATCGTGCGCTATTCGCAGTTCCCGATTGCGCCTGCGGTGGCAATGCAGAGCGCTTTGCTGGACGAATGCCTGCCCGGCTTTGCGGCGCAGAATCCAGCGCCTTTCCTCGATCCTGAGGTGCGGCCACGGCTCTGGCTTGGCAATGAAGTGATCACGCCCGCGCACTTCGATGAGTCGCATAATCTGGCTTGCGTGGTCAGTGGACGCCGGCGATTCACGTTGCTTCCACCGGAGCAGGTGCGCAATCTGTATCTGGGGCCGCTCGACTTCGCGCCAACGCCGACGCCGATCAGTCTTGTCGCTTTCCGTTCGCCGGACTTCACGCGCTTCCCGCGCTTTCATGACGCGCTGGCTGCCGCACAAGTGGCCGAACTGGAACCGGGCGACGCCCTGTACATTCCTTCGCTGTGGTGGCATCACGTCGAGTCCATCGGCCTGCTGAACGCCATGGTCAACTACTGGTGGAGCGCACCTGCCGCCAATGGCCTGGACAAGGCCAAGGTGCTGGCGCAAGTGAATCAATGAAAAAACTCGCGTATTTGCTGGCGCTGCTGTGCGGCGCGGCGGCGGCCGAGCCGCGTGTGGTCCACAGCCCTTATCAATTCCTCGGCCTGATGGGCGGGGCGGGCCGCGCCGTCAGCATGGCGCCCGATGGCAGCAAGCTGTCTGCACTGACCTGGGCCTTTGCGACAGGCGAGTGCGGCGACGAAAAGTGGATGGGCGTGCCAGGCGAGCAGATTGCCGACGCAAACATTGCTGCCGCAGAACGCGCTGGTGTCGACTTCATCATCTCCACGGGAGGGCAGGGTGGCGTGTTCACCTGCGCCACGGATGAAGGCATGGCGCGCTTCCTGGCGCGCTATGCGTCTCCGCGTTTCGTGGGCGTCGACTTCGATATCGAGGCCGAGCAGACACAGGAGCAGATCGATTCGATCGTGCAGCGCGCCCGCAATGCCCAGCGCAACGCACCGAATCTGCGTTTCAGCTTTACTATCGCCACCTTTGCCGCGTCGGACGGCAGCCGCAACAGCCTGAATGCCACCGGCGAAGCCGTATTGGCAGCTGCGCGCCGCATCGGCTTGCAGGACTTCGTGCTGAACCTGATGGTGATGGACTACGGCGCCAATGATCCCAAGGTCTGCGTGGTGCGCGACAAGCGCTGCGACATGGGCGCCTCCGCGCTGCAGGCCGCGCGCAATGTGCACAAACAGTACAAGCTGCCGTATGCGCAGATCGAGCTGACGCCCATGATCGGCATGAACGACGTAGTGGAAAACGTCTTCACCCTGGATGATGCACGCACGGTTGCAGCGGGCGTGCGGGCGCAGCGCATGGCCGGTCTGCACTTCTGGTCCCTCGACCGCGACAAGCCTTGCGCCCAGCCCCTGAAAGCTGCCGACGGAAACTGCAGCAGCATGCAAGGAGTGCCGGCTGGTGCCTATACGCACGCGATGTCCGCATCCCGATAAGCCGATTGGATAAAGCGGCCTTTAGCTTATGCGTCGAGGCGCGCGAAGCCCTTGTCGTCGGGTTGACCCGAGACGACCGGGCCGCCTTCAAATGTGATTTGGTACTTCATACCGGCGATCGGATCGGCGTCTGCGTCGCGTTAGTCCTGGGCGATGAAACTATTCATGGTGGCGAGCGAGCCTGGCAGCTCGGGGAGCGCCGCAGCTTGTGAGGCTCCGCCGAGGAAGGCGTGCTGGCCGGACTTCACAGTGAAGTTGCCCGGGCAGCTGAAGGTGATATTGCCGCCTTCGAGTACGACTGAGGATTCCCCGGCGTGCAGCACCACTTTCCTGTTGGCCTTGATCTCGATGCTGTCGTCGACCGAAACGACCACTACTTCCTGGTCCGCCAGGATTTCCAGTTCGCCGGTGTGCGCTTGCAGCGAAACGGCACCGCTGCCGGCAATGGCTTTGATGCCCCCTTCGCGGGCGAACAGGGCGGTGGCGTTGGCGGAGACGGCGGAGTAAGTGTGCTGCGCGGCCAGGTGCAGGTCGGAGCCGGCAGTCCAATGCAGCTGTTCGCCTGCGTAGAGCAGCGTCGATGCGGGCGTGGCGAGGTTGATGCTGTCCACACTGTCGGCTGCAATGATGGCGGAGGCGAAGCGCTCTACGGGCCGGCCTTGCGCTGTCTCACGCGAGCCGTCCGCAGCGCGCAAGGCAGACTGACCGTTTAGTGATCCGCTGTATTTGCCGTCCTGCTGCGGATCGATCTGCTTGATCAGCTGTTCATGCTCGGTCAGCGCGCCGGCGCTGTACAGGGCGTTCTGTTGTTTTGCGGTAGCCGCCAGGTCGTCCGCCAGCTTCTTGCCAGCCTTGAGGCGTTCCAGCGCATCTGCCGCTTCCAGCTGCGTGGACTGGACGCCAGGACCCTGTGCGCGGCGCATGCTGGTCGTCATCAGCAAGCCTTCGCCTGAGCGCAGCACCGTCCAGGCGTCGCTGCGCAGTTCGAAACCGGTACCTCGATGCGCGCCGCGCGTCGCCGACGCGTGCGATTGCTGCACCAGGTAGCCCATATTTAACTGGCTGGCGGCCGTACTACTGGCCAGGCGCATGCGCAACTGACCGGGCGTATCGTCCAGTATCCACTGGTTATAGCCGCTGCCGTCGAAATTGCGGCTGTGGATGCCTGAGATCACGCCCGCGTGATTCGCCGTGGAATCGACACCCGCGGAAAAGGGTGGTTCATCGCTACCCGTATAAAGCTGCGCAACGATCACCGGCCGGTCGATATCGCCTTCAATGAAATCCACCAGCACTTCGGTGCCGATGCGCGGCGTGAACTGGGTGCCCCAGTTGGGACCTGACAATGCCTCGGCGACGCGCACCCAGGTGCCGCAGCGCTCGTCCGGCACTTCGTCACGCTGCCATGGGAAGCGCACGCGCACCTGGTGGTCGCGTTGCGTGGTGCTGACGGCGCCCGGCAGGCCAACCACCAGCGCGGTTTGCGGACCAAGCGTGGCGCCACGGATGCGTAGTGCCGTCGCAGCAGGCAGCAGCGGCACCGCAGCGCGCGCGCAGCCGAAGCGGTTGCGGTACGTGCCCGGCTCCACGCCGCCCGTGCTCTTCAAGGCCGGCGAGAAGTTGTTGCGCGCATCGTGTTCAATCCAAAGCGTTGTGAATTCGCTTGCCTCAAGCTGCTCATGGCCGGTCAGTGAAAACGTGTGGCCCGCAGTCAGGCGGCGCACCGAGCCTTCACCTGCAAACATCTTGTTGTGCAGCTCCAGCGCTTGCAGCATCAGCAGGCTGTGGGCATCGGCCGCACCACTTGCAGTGTAGTGACGTTCTGCGCTACCGTCGTACACGGAGATTGCCGGCAGCTCGCCTGCATCAAGGCTGCTGGACCGTTCGGCGGCGGGAGCGGCGACTTGCGCGGGCTCCCAGCCGGCGATGCTGACGGCGTTCGCCGATATTGCTCGGCGCGCTGCAAACTGGTCGATCGCGTCATCCGGCCCCGTTGCGCGCACGCCATGGAAGCGCAGTGCGCCGGACGCCGGGCGGGCGGCGCGGCTGTCGAAGATCACGACGCGGTGGCGGGATTGCCCATCCGGCGCCTCATCATCGGACTGGTCGTGTTCAAACCGCCAGCTCAGGCCTTCGGACGCCAGGATGCGGCACAGGAATTCGTAGTCGCTCTCGCGGTACTGCGTACAGATGGCGCGCGGCGCCAGTTCCTGCGTCACGTCGAATTGCAGGCGTACCTGCGGATAATCGGCCAGCAGCTCCTGCACGATGTCGCGCACGGATTGCTCATGGAAGATCCAGTTGTCGCGGCGCAGGCGCAGCAGCGCGAGGGCCGGTTCCAGCCGCAGGCGGTAGCGCGCCACGCCGCCATCGGCGCCCAGCCAGCGCGCATCCGTGCACAGGCCGTGCCACGCACGGCGGCTGCCGTCCGGCTGCAGCAGACGCACGGTCAGCTCCCTGCCGATGAACTGGCCGAGGGTGACATCGGCCGATGTGCTGAGCGCATCGACATCAAAGCGGAACAGCTCATTGACGCCCTCGCGGCCCTGCCAGCGTTGGACCATCAGCGACTCCGGCAGGTCTGAAGCCTGCGCGCTGGCGAGCGTCAGCAGGCGACCCTGCTGGCTGAGGCCTGTGCCGAACAAGCGGTCCATCACGGCAATGTGATGGTGATGTTGGCCTGGCGGGGCGCCATGCGCACAACGTCGTTGTAGGCTTGCACCTGCTGTTCGGTGTGGCGGGTCAGTGAAGTGCGCAGCCCGATGTAGCCCACGATGCACACCAGCGCGAAGACAGCCGTCATGGTCCACAGGGGCGTGTTGCTGCGCAGCTTATGGATCACATTGTCGGGACGCTCCGCATGCGGCGCGAAGCCGGGACGTTTGCCTTTCAGGTGGGCGATCTCGTCGCCGAGGCGCGCGGTCAGGTAGCCCAGCTTCTCCGAACCCTCCAGAATATAGCGGCCCTGGAATCCCAGCAGCAGGCACATATGGAATACCTCCATCGCTTCCAGATGTTCGGCACCGTGCGCACGCAGCTGTTCCAGGCGATTGAAGAAATTTTCGCCGGCCAGCTGGTCGCCGAACAGTGCCAGTTGCAGCGGCTTCAGCTCCCAGCTGTCACGGATCGGGTAGGAGGAGCGCAGGATAATCTCGTCCACCGCCGCACTGAAGGCATATTTGGCGGCATCGATATCGTCCGCTGAAGCGCCTCTCTTGCGGGCGTTGCGGCCAAAGTCGTCGAGGAAGCGCGTCATGCGTGGCTGGAACTCGGCGTTGTCCTGCGGGCCGCTGCCGTTCTTCAGCATGAACAGCGCATAGAAACCGTCATACATCAGGTCCAGCAGCGTGGCGTGCGCGTCCGATACCGGTGCGGCCGCTGCACTGGCGACGAGGGAGGGAGGGGCGATCGTATTCATGTTCACCTTGGATCAGGAATTGACTGCAATGAGTTCCAGGCGCAGGTCGCGCATACCGGACGGCGCATAGATCGAGATCGACTGGGCTTGTAGCATGCGTTCGTACATGGCGCCTTTGCCGTCCAACACAAAGTAGCAGCAATCGGGGCGCACCGGCACAGCGGCCGGGACCTGCGGTGCATGCGCGATGCGCACACCGGGCATGGCGGACAGCACAAACTTCTCGACGTCATCCGGCGCACCTATCTTGAAGCGCAGCGGCACCACATCCACCACTTCCACAGCGGGCATATCTGCCTGCACGGCGAGGTAGAAGGTCGTGCGCTCGTCGATTTTTCCGGAATCGAGCATGCCGTGGAAGTAGGACGGTTTCGGCTGCGTCAGGGCGATGGCGAAGTAGCGCGACGAGATGACCGTATCCAGCAGCTCACGAATGATCATATGCAGCTGTGTGAACGCCGGGCCGGGATCGTCGTGCCGGTAAGGCGGCAGATCGGCCAGCGACCAGCTGCGCGAATAGGTCATCAGCGAACCGGCCAGCGACAGCAGCTGTTCGTACAGCCGCTCCGGATGCAGTTCGGGATTATGGAAGTAGTGCGACAGCGAGCCGAATGCGTTGCTGGCCGTGTGCAGCAGCCAGAAGGTGGACATGTCGCCGCTGCGGAACTCGATGAAGTTGCGGCTCGGTTCACGGTGGTGGCCATACAGCGCGCTGACTTTGGCCTGCAAGGCGTCGAGCAGGCGGCGCAATTGCTGGAATAGCGGCGGCGCGCTGCGTACGCTCACGCTTGGCGCGATGAAAGTGGGGTCGAGTTCGAAACCGCCGGTGGCAAGACGCCGTAAGCGCAGCAAGGGAAAGCTCACGTAGGAGTCGCGCGGCTCGGTATCGGCCAGCAGGCGCACCGTTTTTTTCAGGTAGGCCAGCTCGGCGCGCGCAGCCTGCGTGTACAGATCCGGTGTGTCGGCATTGGCCTGCGCGAAGCGCGCGCCGTTCACCGGCTGTCCTGCGGGCGTGAAGTTGCCGCCGAAATGCTTGAAGGCGGGCAGGGCGGCGTAGTAGGTGACGCTGTGCTGCGACTGCTGCAACTGGCTGAGGTCCACGCTATCCGGCAGGTCATCGCTGTTGGGGGCATCGACCAGTTCACCGTCCTGGAAGATCAGCGCCAGGTCGAGCAATCGCAGACGGTTGCTGGCCAGCGCTTCATGGTCGATGGCCACGCGTTCCACGCCCCAGGCGAATGGATGAGCAGCTTTCACGCTGCAATGCACACGATGTTCGTGATAGCGATCCTGCTGCTGGAAATGCTGGGGACGCAGGAAAAGTCCTTCCCCCCATAAGACCTTGCTACTCATTTTGGACCTCTTTATTCATTGCCATTTTTCAACTGTAAGAACAATAACATTTTTGCGAAAAGCCTGTAGCTACAGGCGCTATCGTGCGCAGGGGTGTGAGAATTGGATAGATTCAATTGTGCGCAGGTAATATTTTTTCTCTGATAGTGTTGCGCTAATCATAATAATTGCAATTTCGATATCTCCGTGTCCATACGAGGTTAGTCATGAAGAAAAGCGTCACGCCGCTGCGTTTATTGTGCGTCGCAGCATTTTCGCTCGTGCTGAGCGCCTGCCAGACCATGGAGCCGCCCAAGGTGGCGGCGGTGCCGGTCAAACCCAAGATTGAAGACTTGCTTGCCAGGGCCAGCGAGGCGCAGGCTGCCGGCAAGACCGAGCAGGCGCTCGCGCTGTGGAAGGAAACGGCGCAGAACTATCCGGAAGACAAGCAGCCCTGGGTGCGCATCGCCCAAACCCGTTATGACGCAGGGCAGTATGGGGAAGCCATCATGGGCGCACAGGAAATCCTGGTGCGCGATCCGAGCGACCAGCTGGCCAACAGCATCATCGCCATCAGCGGCTTGCGCCTGTCGACCCGCGCGCTGGGGGACTTGAGCCGCCAGAATAATCTGTCCGGATCGATCCGCACCGAATCGCAGGACCTGGCCAAGCTGCTGCGCGAAAGCCTGGGCGAAACCGTGCTGGTGCCGCCGGCCCCCAAGGCTGCCGCGGCGCCTGCCAAGTCCGGTGGACGCAAGACGAAAACCACCGCCTCCAATCCCAGCGCCGATCCCTTTGGCGCCTTGAAGTAACCCCTCGTTGAAAGAAGGAGAAGTCATGTCCAAGAGCCAAAGCGTCCAGAAGCGCCTGCAGAAAATCCGCCCGCCCCGGGTCCAGATGACCTACGACGTAGAGATCGGCGACGCCATCGAAAACAAGGAGCTGCCTTTCGTGCTGGGCGTAGTCGGCGACTTCGGCGGCAATTCGGAAGTGGAGCAGAAGCGCCTGAAGGAACGCAAGTTCGTCAATCTTGATCGCGACAATTTCGACGAGGTGCTGAAAGGCGTGGAACCACGCGCGGCCTACCAGGTACCGAACGAGTTGAGTGGCGAGGGGCGCTTTGGCGTCGACCTGCATTTCCGCTCAATGGCCGACTTCCGTCCCGAGTCCGTGGTGCAGCAGGTCGAGCCGCTGCGCCAGCTGCTGGAAGCGCGCAACAAGCTGGCCGACCTGCGCAACAAGCTGGCCGGCAACGACAAACTGGAAGACCTGCTGAACCAGGTTTTGCAAAGTACCGAGAAACTGGCTGAACTGGGCCAGCAGAATGTGAAAGGGGAGTGAGATGTCGGCCCAACTGAACGCAAAGGGTGGCCTGGCCACTGCCGAGAACAACCTGCTGGACCAGATCGTCGAACAAAGCAAGGTTGCTAAATCCAGCACCGAGCATGCGCGTGCGCGCGACATCATTTCCGAGCTGGTGCAGCAGGTGATGGCGGGTACCGTAGTGGTGTCCGATAACCTGGCGGCCACCATCGACGCCCGCGTGGCGGAACTGGATCGCCTGATTTCGAATCAGCTGTCCGCCATCATGCATGCGCCGGAATTCCAGAAGCTGGAAAGCAGCTGGACTGGCCTGCATTACCTTGTGAAAAACACGGCCACCGGCACCGGCCTGAAAATCAAGCTGCTGAACGCGACCAAGAAGGAATTGGTGAAGGACTTCCAGAGCGCGCTGGAATTCGATCAGAGCGCCATGTTCCGCAAGGTGTATGAAGAAGAATTCGGCACCTTTGGCGGCGCGCCGTTCGGTGCGCTGATCGGCGACTTCGAAGTCACACGCCAGCCGGAAGACATGTATTTCATCGAGCAGATGTCGCATGTGGCAGCGGCCGCCCACGCGCCGTTCGTCAGCGCTGCATCGCCCGAGCTGTTCGGCCTGGAGAGCTATGCCGACCTGGGCAAGCCGCGCGACCTGTCCAAGATTTTCGACACCGTGGAATATGCCAAGTGGAAGTCCTTCCGCGAATCGGAAGACGCGCGCTACGTGGGCCTGACCCTGCCGCGCTTCCTGGGCCGGCTGCCATTCAACCCGGCCGACGGCGCCACCGTGGAAGGCTTCAATTTCGTGGAAGACGTGGACGGTACCGACCACCAGAAATACCTGTGGTGTAACGCAGCCTACGCTTTCGGCGTGCGCCTGACGCGCGCCTTCGAAGACTTCGGCTGGTGTGCTGCCATCCGCGGCGTTGAAGGCGGTGGCCTGGTGGAAGACCTGCCGACCCATACCTTCAAGACCGATGAGGGCGAGGTGGCGCTGAAGTGCCCAACCGAGATCGCCATCACCGACCGCCGCGAAAAGGAGTTGAGCGACCTCGGTTTCATCTCCCTGGTTCACTGCAAGGACACCGACTATGCCGCCTTCTTCGGTGCCCAGTCGGCGCAGAAAGCGAAGAAATACAACAGCGACGCCGCCAACGCCAATGCCGTGCTGTCGTCGCAGTTGCAGTACATCTTTGCCGTGTCCCGCATCGCCCACTATATGAAGGCCATGATGCGCGACAAGATCGGCAGTTTTGCCGCCGCCTCCAATGTGGAAGATTTCCTGAACCGCTGGCTGACCCAGTACGTGCTGCTGGACGATAACGCCAGCCAGGAGCAGAAGGCGCAGTTCCCTTTGCGCGAGGCCTCGGTGCAGGTATCCGAGGTCCCCGGACGTCCGGGCGTGTACCGCGCGGTGTCCTTCCTGCGTCCGCACTTCCAGCTCGATGAGTTGTCCGTCTCGCTCCGATTGGTCGCGGAGCTCCCGCAATCGACCAAGTCCTAACCTAAACACCTGAAAGGAAGAAAATGGCAATCGACGTTTATCTGCAAATCGACGGCATCAAAGGCGAGTCGACCGATACCGCGCACAAGGACTGGATCGAAGTCCGCTCCGTACAGTGGGAAGTGCTGCAGCCGAAGTCGGCTACCGCATCCACTGGCGGCGGCCACACCGCCGAGCGCACCGAGCATCGCGACATCCTGCTCTCCAAGATGGCCGACCTGTCTTCGCCGCTGCTGCTGCAGAACTGCTCCTCCGGTAAAACCCTGCCGAAGGCCAAGCTGGAGTTCATGCGCGCCGACAGCCAGGGCGAGCGTATCAAGTATTTCGAGATCGAACTGGAAAACGTGCTGATCGCCAGCGTGGCGCCGGAAGTTCGTCCGGGCGACATCCTGGGTGAGGATGTGTCCCTGAAATACTCCAAGGTGAAGTGGAAGTACACCCAGCAGAAAGTCAACGGCGGCGCGGGCGGCAACACCTCCGGCGGCTGGGACCTGTCGGCCAATAAAGTAGCCTGACAGGCGGCGCGGGCATGGCGGAAAGGGGATTCACACCGGGCTTGCTGGACCGGCTGCTGGCGCCTGGCGCCGGCAGCGCCACGGTAATGCGCCTGTCCCTGGAAGAAATGAAGGATGCGGTGGCGCGCGACCTGGAAGCGCTGCTGAATACCCGTACTGTCATGCCTGAGCATTTGCTGAAGCGCTATCCCGAGTGTGCGCGTTCGATCGCCAGCTATGGCCTGAACGATTTTGCCGGCCTGTCGCTCGCCAGCATCGATGACCGCACTCACATCTGCCAGAGCCTGGAACGTGCCATCGCGCGGCATGAGCCCCGGCTGCGGCAGGTCCGTGCCGCGCTGGAGATTCAGGAGGGCGCCATTGACCGGCTTAATTTCGCCATCACGGCGCTGCTGGTGCTGAACGAGGCGCATGAGCCGGTCAATTTCGACGCGGTGCTGCAGCCGTCCAGCCTGCACTACACGATAAGCAAGGCACGCCGCGCGGCGCTGCCGGGAGCATGATTTGGAAGAGTTGCTGCCATATTACGAGCGCGAACTAGGATTCCTGCGGCGCTATGCGCGCGAATTTTCCGAGCGCTATCCCAAGATTGCGGGCCGCCTGATGATTGGCGGCGAGGTGTGCGAAGATCCGCACATCGAACGCATGATCCAGTCCTTTGCCCTGCTCAATTCACGCATCGCCAAACGGCTGGACGATGATTATCCCGAATTTACCGAAGCCCTGTTTGAGGTGCTTTATCCGCATTACCTGCGGCCGTTCCCGTCGTGTTCCATTGCGCGCATGGATTACGCAGCGGCCGCTGCGCAACTGACCAGCGCCACCGAAATCGCGCGCGGCACTGCACTCTCCACGCGCCCCGTCAACGGCGTGGCGTGCACTTTCCGGACGGCTTATCCGGTCACCGTGGCGCCGCTGGCCCTGACCCATGCGGCTTTCGCGTCGCTGATCAACGCGCCGGAAGCAGTCCAGCTGCCGCCTGGCGCCGGGGCCAGTCTGAGCATCACCATTGAGGCAACGGCGGAGCAGGCGACGCTGGCACAACCCACAGTGTCATCGCTGCGCGTCTTCATGGATGGCGAGCCTTCCTTCTGCGCCGCACTGCGCGATGCACTGTTCATGCGAACGGTGAAGGCCTATGCCGAGCATGAGGGGCGCTGGCTGCCTCTGGAGCGCATTCCCGTTACACCGGCGGGCTTTGCGGAGCAGGACGCCCTGATCGATTTTCCCGCGCGCTCGCACAGCGCCTACCGTCTTCTGACCGAATATTTCTGCTTCCCGGAGAAATTCAATTTCTTCGACATCGACTTGCGGCTGCTGCGAAGCCAGCTGCCGCCCGGCAGCCGCAAGGTCACGCTGCATCTGGCCATGTCCGGCCTGCGCAGCGATTCGAACGTGGCGCGCATGCTGGCCACGCTCTCGACAAACAATCTGCTGCTTGGTTGTACCCCCGTGGTCAACCTGTTCCGCCAGCGCGGGGAGCCGATCCGCTTGACGCATACTTCGGACAGCTACCCGGTACTGGCCGATGCACGCCGTGCTTATGCCTACGAGGTGCATGCCATCGAATCGGTGCGCATGGTGAGACAGGGACCGCAAGGTGAATCGGTAGTCGCTTTTCGTCCTTTCTATTCGCTGCGTCATGGCGAAGCGCCGGAAAAGAACGGCCATTACTGGGTCATGCGGCGCGACGAACAGATGGCGCACAAAAGCCCGGGCTACGAAGCGGAAATAACGATTGTCGATATCGACTTCGATCCGGCTGCGGTCGAAACCGACACCTTGAGCCTGCAGCTGACATGCACCAACCGCGACCTGCCTGCTTCCCTGGCTTACGGTGTGCGCGGCGGTGACCTGTTCATGGAGGGCGGTTCCAGTGTGCGCAGCATCAGCTTCCTGCGCAAGCCGACCGTGTCGCAGCGCTTCGGTCGCGAAGGCAGTGCGCATTGGCGCCTGATCTCGCATCTGTCGCTGAATCACTTGTCGCTGTCCGGCAGCGGACTGGAAGCGTTCCAGGAAATGCTGACCCTGTATGACCTGCCGCGGTCCCCGGCCACCCAGCGCCAGATCCGTGGCCTGACTGCCATCGCCTACAAGCCCGCCAATGCGTGGCTGCCGGGGAATCCCTTTGCCTGCCTGGTGCGCGGCATGGAAGTGCGGCTGGAGGTCGATGAGGAAGCTTTCGTCGGCAGCGGTATCCACGCCTTTGCCCACATCATTGAAAGCTTCCTGGGGCAATATGTGCATGCCAACAGTTTCACGCAACTGGTCATCGTGGCCGCCAAGTCGGGAGAGGAGCTGTTGCGATGCACACCGCGAAGCGGCGATTTGAGCCTTCTGTAATCGAGCGCCTGTTCGCCGAACCCTACCGCTTTCAGTATTTCCAGGCCGTGCGCATGCTCGAGCTGTGGCTAAAGCGGCACGGCGCGCCGCAGGAAGGTGCGGTGGCGAACTTCCTGCGCTTCCAGAATCCCGTCTCGCTGGCCTTCCCTGCCAGCCAGATTGAGGCGCTGCGTCCGGAGCCGCGCGAAATCCTGCCGACTGCACCGGCCCTGGCCGAAGCGCTGGCATCGCGCCAGCTGCAATATCTGCGCATGACGCCCAATTTCATGGGCTTCCTCGGCAGTTCGGGCACGCTGCCCGCGCACTACACGGAAACGATTGCCGCCCACCAGCTGTACGAAAAGGACGATGGGCCACGGGCCTTCCTTGATGCCTTCTCTACTCGCTCGCTGTCGCTGTTTTACGAAGCGTGGCGTAAATACCGGCTGGCGCTGAAGTATCAGGCCGACCGCCATGACCGCTTTCTGCCTCTGCTGCTGGCCTTGGGCGGACTGGGTAATCCGTCGCTCACTCAGCGCCTGCAACAGGGCGGCGTGCGCGATGAATCGCTGGCCTTCTTCGCCGCAGCCTTGCGCCACAAGCCGGCATCGGCGTCCATGATCGCGCGCGTTCTGGGCGAATATTTTGACGTGCAGGTCGCCGCGACGCAGTTTATCGGCTGCTGGTATGACGTACCGCGTGAACAGCTTACGGCGCTGGGAGGCATCCATGCGCAGCTCGGCATGACGGCCATGGCGGGCACGCGCGTCTGGCAGCGCGATCTGCGCCTGCGGCTGACGGTGGGGCCGCTGCGGCGCGACGATTTCAATGCCTTCCTGCCGGGCGGCAGCGCGGCCCGGGCGCTGGAAAAGCTGCTGGCCATGTTCACCGGCGTGTCGCTGGAATACGAGATCCGGCTGGTGCTGCGCGGCGAGGATGTTGCCGGCACCACGCTGGGCCAGGTTGGCGCGGCAGGGCGCCTGGGCTGGGACAGTTTCATGCACGAGGGCGCGCCATCACAGGACCGCGCCGACGTGTGCTACATCATTTAAAGGATATTCAATGAGCATCAACCTGAAGACATTGATCGGCAAATTGAACGCGAGCTGCCGCGAGGCCGCCACGCGTGCGGCGAGCATTTGCGTCGGGCTGGGCCAGTTCGAAGTCGATCTGGAACATCTGTTCCTGGCTTTGCTGGAACAGCCACGCAGCGATTTCACTCTGCTGGCTCGGCATTTCGATGTTGATACCAGCAAGCTGCAAAGCGATCTGCAGAACGAGATAGGCCGCTTCAAGGCGGGCAATTCACGCACGCCGGTGTTTTCTTCGCGCTTGCCGCGCCTGTTCGAACATGCCTGGCTGATTGCCTCGCTCGATCTGCAGGCTGGCCAACAGGTGTTCATCCGTAGCGGCCATCTACTGCAGGCGCTGCTGACCGATGCGGAGCTGGCACAGCTGGCATACCGCAGCTCGCCGCTGTTCAACAGGTTCCGTGCGGACGATATCAAGCATCATCTGGAGCAGATCACTGCCGGTTCGCAGGAGGCTGTGGTGGAGACTGGCGCGGCGCAGGAGGAGGGCGATCCGGTCGGCGAATTGCAGCAGGTGCCCGCCAGGACTCCGGCCCTGGACCAGTTCACCACCAACCTCACGGAACGCGCCCGTGCGGGTCAAGTCGATCCGGTGATCGGGCGCGATGCGGAGATCCGCCAGGCGATCGATATCCTGATGCGCCGACGCCAGAATAATCCTATCCTGACTGGCGAGGCGGGCGTCGGCAAAACGGCTGTGGTGGAAGGGCTGGCGCTGCGCATCGCCACGGACGACGTACCCGATGTGCTGAAAGGCGTGGCGATTCACACGCTGGACATGGGCTTGCTGCAGGCCGGCGCCAGCGTCAAGGGCGAGTTCGAAAATCGGCTGAAGAGCGTGATCGATGAAGTGAAAAAGTCGCCACAACCGATCATCCTTTTCATTGACGAGGCGCACACCATGATTGGCGCGGGCGGCCAGGCGGGGCAGAATGACGCCGCCAACCTGTTGAAGCCCGCACTGGCGCGCGGCGAATTGCGTACCATTGCGGCGACTACCTGGGGCGAGTACAAGAAGTATTTCGAAAAGGATGCAGCACTGGCGCGGCGCTTCCAGGTTGTGAAAGTCGAAGAACCCAGCGAAGAACTGGCCTGCGCCATGTTGCGCGGGATGGCGCCTTTGATGGAAGCGCACTTTGGTGTGCGCGTAATGGACGAGGCAGTCACCGAAGCGGTGCGTCTGTCGCATCGTTACATCAGCGGCCGCCAGCTGCCGGACAAGGCAATCAGTGTGCTCGATACAGCCTGCGCAAAGGTGGCGCTGGGCCAGAGCGCGACGCCAGCGCTGATCGAAGCACTGCAGCGGCAACTGGAGCGCGAAGGCGCCGAGGCTGCGGCCCTGCTGCGTGAACAGGCGGCGGGCGCCGAGCACACGCAGCGTGTGCAGCAGCTCGACGACAGCTGCGCGTTGGCTGAGCAGGAGTTGATGGCGCTGCGCGTGCGCTGGGAGCAAGAGAAATCACTGGCGGCCCGGATTGCCGAGGCGCGCGCCGCGCTGGAAAAGCATGGCGCGGGGGATGGCACGGCGGGCGCCATGACGGGTGATGGCGGCGCCGCACGGGACATTCAGGTGCTGTTGGCCGAACTGCGCGCGCTGCAGGGTGAAACGCCGATGGTGCCGGTGCAAGTGGATGGTCACGTGGTTGCGGACATCGTCGCCGGCTGGACCGGCATACCGCTTGGGAAAATGGTGAAGGATGAAATCCAGGCCGTACTGCGTTTGAAGGACGTATTGCAGGAACGCGTGATCGGCCAGCCGCAAGCCATCGGCGCCGTGGTCCAGCGCGTGCGTACCGCGCGTGCCAATCTGGACGATCCCAATAAGCCGAAAGGCGTGTTCCTGTTTGCCGGCCCGTCCGGCGTGGGCAAGACGGAAACCGCGCTGGCACTGGCCGATGCGTTGTACGGTGGGGAGCGCAAACTGGTCACCATCAATATGAGCGAATACCAGGAAGCCCACAGTGTATCGGGCCTCAAGGGCTCGCCGCCGGGCTATGTCGGCTACGGCGAAGGCGGCGTGCTGACCGAAGCCGTGCGCCGCAATCCCTACAGCGTCGTGCTGCTGGACGAAGTGGAGAAAGCGCATCCCGACGTGCTGGAGCTGTTCTTTCAGGTCTTCGACAAAGGCATGATGGACGACGCTGAAGGCCGCGCAATCGACTTCCGTAATTCGATCATCATCCTCACCTCGAATGTGGCCTCGTCCACCATCATGCAGTCCTGCCTGAACCGCGCCGAGGAGGAGTTGCCCTCACCGGAAGAACTGGAAGCGGCAATCCGTCCGCAGCTGCTGAAGGTGTTCAAGCCGGCCTTTCTGGGGCGCCTGAAAGTGGTGCCGTTCTACCCGATCGCAGACGACACGCTGGCAAGTATCATTGAACTGAAGCTGGACCGCATCGGCCAGCGCATCGGCATCAACCACAAGGCGGAATTCCATTATGACGATAGCTTGGTGGATGCAGTGCTTGCGCGCTGCACCGAGGTCGATTCCGGCGCGCGCAATGTCGACAATATACTGAACGGGACGTTGTTGCCGGAAATTGCTGAAGCCGTGCTGGCGAAGATGGCGGAGGGGAGGACCATCAGCCGCATCCAGGTGGCGGCCGACGGTCTGGGCAAATTCGAATACAGCGTGCGTTGAGTGCTCAGGAGCGCTGGACGCCCAGCAGCTCCTCGATATGCGCCAGTGAACCGGAATCCTTGACCACGCTGCGCAGCCAGGTATGCAGGTCCTGCTCCGCAGCGTCGGCCGCCTTGTCGGCGTAATAGGACGCCGGGCTGTATGGTTCCGTGCGCCGGAAGAAGCTGGCGATCTCGCGCAACTGGGCCACAGCCTGCGCGCGTGATCCGGCGGCGCCATGCGTCATTGCAGCCGGCTGGGCGAACATGATCTGCGCGTCCTGCGCGCTATCCGGGCCGGGCGCCGGCACCGTCGCAGGCAGGCTCGCATGCGAGGGCATGGCATCGATCATCGCCTGCACCGCATTGCGGGCGGCGGCAAAGCCCGGGCTGTCCGCCCCAAGACGTTCGTCAGCCGCCGTTTCCAGTGTGCGCAGCGCTTCCATGCAGTAGCGCGCATCAGCGGCAAACTGTTCGCGGAAGCGTGCCGAATTGCGAGCGCGGGCACTTTCCATATCGGCCAGCTTCGGCCAATCCGGATTGCGCACATTGTCCGGCAGGCTGGCCTGCCTGCGCGCCGTCTCGAAATCGATGGTGGAGAATCCCTGTCCCTCGGTGAGCGGCATTTCGCGTGTCAGCGCTGCAGTGCGGTTCAGTATCCAGGCCAGATTGCCGATGCGCTGCTCGCTGTCGCCGGCATCGGGCAGGGGAAACAGGCCATTATTCCAATAGGCGCGGCAAAGGCCGGCCAGCACGCGGAACGCTTCACCCAGACCGCGCAACTGATGCTGCTTCGCTGCGGCTTCGGCCAGCCAGACGGCCAGGCGCAAGTCCTTGCTTTGTTCGGTGAGCAGTGCGCTGCAGCGAGCCACAACGAACGACCAGTCGGCCTCTTTCAGTTCCGTGACCCATTCGCCCTGTTCCAGCGAGGGATCGTCGAAACGGCGCGCATGGGCGATGGCGTCAAAGGCCGGCGAAAAGGATAGATCGATACCGGCCGGCTGTTCCGGGGTGATGGGTTCCAGCAGGGATTCAGCGGAAAACATAGCTACTCCTTCAATAGCGGCGCTTACTGCGCCATGCGGAATTCGATGCGGCGATTGCGCGCCCGGCCTTCCGCTGTGTCGTTATTTGCTACAGGACGGTCGGAGCCCTGGCCCGAGGCGGTCAGCAGCTCGGCCGCGATACCTTTGCCGGACAGGTAATTGCGCACGGCTTCCGCCCGCGCCTGGCTCAGGTTCTGGTTACTGGCGCGCAGACCCACGTTGTCGGTGTGGCCAATGATCTCGACCTTCTGGCCTTTCATCTTCAGCATGGCGACCGCCATCTCGTCCAGGATAGTCTTGCCGGCCGGCGTCAGCACCGCCTGGCCGCTCTCGAATTCGATGATGCGGTTGGCCAGCGTGCGGTCCAGGATGCCCTGCTCGGCCATCGCCACGCGCAAGCCGTTGTTGACGGTGTAGGTGGGATTCAGGCTGGTGGCGAAGTCGCTGGCGATGCGCTGGCGCTGTGCCTCATTGGACACTTCGCCACGCACGCTGACCATATTGCCGTCCACTTTGAGCTGGCCACGACTGATCTGCTTCAGATTGGGCGTGATCAGCTTCTGTACGTAGTTGCTCCAGTTCGCCGGGCTGGCGACCTGGCCGACCGCCAGCTGGTCCACCACTTTGTCGGCGCCATACACCTCGCGCAACTGGTTGAGCAGGGCCGTCTTGGCCGCTTCGTCCGGTACGGTGCCGCTGGCCACCACCTGGCCGGGCAACTGGGCTTGTGCCGCGCAGGCGGCAAACAGCAGGAGGACAGGAATGCAACGCATATCAGTTTCCAATAAAGGCGGTGCGCAGCGAGTCGCGCGCGGATTTCAGGGACAGCGCCGGCTGGGCAAGATAGGCCGAAACCTTCTGGCTCGCGTAATCGTCCTTGACCTGGTCTTCGACCCATTCCACATCGTCGAAGCGGATGTGATGCTGCTCGCCGACCTGAGGGTCCATGATGCCCAGCAGGGTGTGTGGCGAAGCGCCGCTGAAGCCCAGCACCAGCACGGGCTTGCCGTGCAGGCGCGTGACGAAGAGCGACAATTCGAAGTCGGCGCGCATCAGGAAAGGCGTGATCACGTGCATCCAGAAGGCCGCCACCAGGTTGCGGTATAGCGCATCGGCCGGCAGGGGCAGCACCAGGCTTTTTTCAAGACGGCTGGAGCTGCTGGCCATCACCGGCTGCAGGAGCATGCCCAGCGCCAGCATCAGTTGACGCACCGTGCCGCCAAAGCCCGCCTGTGCCAGCAGGCCGTCCAGGGCGCCCACGGTTTGCAGTTCCAGGAAGTCGGCGAAAGCAGCGTCATAGGCCGCCGCGCGCAGTTCCAGATCGAGCGTATTTCCCTGCAGCGCTTGCAGCGGCGCGCCGGCATCCGGAGCGGCCAGCACGCCACCGCTCAGTTGCTCCAGCCTGGCCCACAAGCGCGTCAGCAGCAGCGGGCTGAATGAGGCGAAGCTGGCCGGTTCCTCGACTTCCACGCTGCTCACCATCAGGAAAGGAAAGCGGCGGCTGGACTGGTCGCTGGAAGCAGTGATATGGCCTGCGATGGCGGAGCGGCGGCGTGGCCCCAGCAGGGCGAAATGCAGCGGCTGCACCGCGTCGTAAGTCAGCTTCCAGCGCGCATCGGCGCTCAGCATCTCCATTGAGCGCGCCAGCCAGTCATCCAGCACATTGATCACGCGCGGATCGCTGCCGCCTTTGACGAAGTCCGCGCGGCTGGGAACCTTGCCGAAATAGCCGATGGCGGCAGGCGTAGGCATGCGGCTCATTGCTGCGCTCCCATTGCCGCGACCTGCGACGCCAGCGTGGGCGAAGGCGTGCCACCCACCACGGAGTCCGGCAGGCGCAGCTTGCGGAAGCCTTGTCCTGCCTGGGCCGGTGCGGAGGCTGGCGCGGCAGGCAGCAGACGCAGATTGGCCGTGACTGTCACGCCGCTGTTGCTCCAGCTAAGTTCGAAGCTTCCATCATCCTTGCGCTTGCGCTGTGCGGAGTCGATCATTTTCTTCAAGCCGAAATGGCCAGGCTCGTCCAGCACCACCACCTTTTTTCCGTCCGGCGTGAAGGCCGTGATGCGGGAGCCCGGCACGCCTTGCGGATTGGGCCAGACCATCGGCGTCCAGGGTTGCGGCTGGCCTTTCCAGCGCAGCGCCTGTCCGTCGATCTCGATGGTGTATTCGCTGACGCCCGGTACCGCGACGGTCTGCAATTGGAAGCGGGTCTGCGCCTCTTCGCCGCTGGCCTGGTTGGCGACGCCATTGGCGTTCAACGGTGCGATCCAGCCGGGAAAACTGGTGGTGACTGCAGGCGACAGGGCAATACCCATATTGGCCCAGGTGCGGGCGCTGAGCGTGTCGCCCCGTCGTACCACCAGCGGGCCGACCGTACTGTTGAAGAATTTGGCCACTGCGCCCTCAGGACCGAATACCTGCCCGATTTCGGCATTGCTGGCTTCCTGGCGCGACTCCGGCGCGAAAGGATATTTGGCCAGCAGGCCTTTGCGGAAGGGCTCCAGCACTTGCGCCGTCCATACCTTGTTGATCTCGGCCTCGGTGGGCTGCACGATCACGGCAAAGGTCTGCATCAGCGGACGCACCAGCAGCGGGCGGATGGCCTGCTTCTGCTGCTCGCCCATGCCGGTCAACATCTGTTCGTCGACGTAGCGTAAGGCATCCGCCAGTTCGGAACCGCTGCCGTCCAGCGTCTGCTGCATCAGTTGCTTGGCGCCGGGACCGGGATCGCCCTGGTTGCGGATCTGGTTGAAGCGGGCGCGTAGTCTGGATAGGTTGTCCATGTAGCCGCGCATCAGCGAAGCGCCCTTGTCCTTGGCCACCACCAGCTGCGCCACGCCCGCAAATTCGCGGCCGACAGGACCCAGCGGCAGGGCGCTGCCCGGCGCTGTGTTCGCCGGCACGCTCACCGTCACCTGGCCTGGCTTGCGGCGCAGGATGGTCTCGCGGAACCAGTCACCCAGGCCGCGCTGCGCACGCTGCAGGCCGGTGTCGATCAGCGAAGGGTTGTCCCATGAAGTCTCCTGGTACACCGTGTTGACCAGCTTTGCGATGGGCGAGTTTTGCGGATCGCCCAGCCGGTCCATGGCGCCGGCGGCGGCGGCAAAGCCGTCCAGGTCCTTGATTGCCACGCCCTGCAGGAACTTCTGCCATTCCTTCGCATAATCGTTCTTGTAGGCCTCCACCAGCGATTTCTGGATCTGCTCCGGACTGCCCTCCAGCGTCAGATCGTCTTTGCTGGCGGTCTTCAGCACCCAGTCGGCGCTGCTCAGTTCACGGTTGGCGGCTTCGCGGAAGGCATCGCGAACGAAGCCATCCCAGGCGGCGCGCGTGAAGGCGCCGGAGATCGAATAGCTGCCCATGACCAGTTCGCGATCCTGTTCGCCGACGATGCGGGCGACGGTCATTGCCGGATAGCGGGTGGCGGCGCGCGCTTTCACGTCTGCGTACACGCGTTCGCGCGCCGGCATGCCGCGCACCACGCGGCGCAGCGTAGTGCGCGACTGGTCGACCAGCGCCAGGCGGTTTTCGACTTGCGGCCAGGACGGATCGTTGATCTGCTCCAGATAGAACGCGATCATGCGTTCCGCGCTGCGGATCATCTGTTCGCGCGGCATGGCGCCGCGGTTGGTTTCCAGCCACACGCGCCAGAAGCGCGTCAGCTGGTCATTCAGGTGGCTGGCTTCGGCGCGGTTGCGATCCGCCAGCATCAAGTAGGTTTTCAGCGCGTTGTAGGCATCTTCCACATTGTCGGGTGCCACGTCCTTGAACTGCTGTATGCCTTGCTGTGCCTGGGGCGCCGGCGCATGCGCCTGCGGTTGCAGCTGCGCCGCATTGGCATTGACTTCTGCAAGGAAGGCTTCCAGCGATTGACTCACGGGCTTCAGCATCACTTCACGCAGGCCGTTGAAATATTCCTCGCGCAGCTTGCGTTCCAGAAGCTCGCCCTGGTACAGGCCAAGGCTGACGGACAGCGGGCGGTCATCGCGGAATTGTTGCAGCTGTTCGATGCGGTCCTGCAGGATTTCCATGGCCTCGATGCGGGCCGCCAGGTCCGGCCGCTGCTGTTGCAGTTTGACGGCTTTCTCCAGATCGGCCTGCACATTGGCTACCAGCTGGCGGTTGCCCAGGTAGGACCAGCTCCATCCGCCCAGCAGCAGTCCGCACAGCGCCACCGCGCCGAAGAAGGCCGCGTAGTGCATGCGCGTCTTGGCCGGGCTGGCATACTGCGCGACCAGGTCGCGGTCCGCAAAGATCACGTTGCGGAACAGTTTGAGCAGGAAGTAGCCATGCTGGCGCTCATTGCTGCCATGGCCTGCTTCCTGCAATTGCAGGTCGAAGCGCTGCGCCACGCGGTGCGTGGTAGCCGAGACGCCTTCGCCTTCCTGCAGCGCGCTGGTGAAGTAGAAACCGCGGAACACCGGCTTGAACTGGAAGGGATTGTCTTCGAACAGCGTGGCGATGAAGGCGCGCAGCGGCGCCTTGATGGCGTTGAACTCCAGCGGGAAGGTGAACACGCCGGGCGGCAGCCGTTCGCGCCATTGCAGCGCCATATTGGCCAGGCTCATTTCCTTCAGTCCTTCGTACAGCTCGTCGAAGCGGACATCGAACTGGTTCAGTACCTCCTCGTTCGAATGGTCGCGGCGGTAGGGCAGGGTAGCGCCCCAGACGCGTTCGCGCTCGCCGATTTGGCAGTCCTGGAAGAATTCCGCAAAGCCGTTGATCAGGTCTGCTTTGGTGAAGACGATATAGACCGGCGCGTGGACTTCCAGTTTCTCGGTCAGCTCCTGCACGCGCTGGCGCAGGCTGTGCGCCAGGTCCATTGCAAATTCGGGGCGGCGGCCAATCAGTTCGGCGATACTGACGGCGATGATGATGCCGTTGATCGGCGCCTTGCGGCGGTATTTTTTCAGCAGGCCGAGGAAGCCGAACCACTCTGCGCGGTCTTCATCGTTAACCGAATAGCGTCCTGCCGTGTCGAGCAGGATGCCATCGGTGGTGAAGAACCAGTCGCAGTTGCGGGTGCCGCCTACGCCCTGCACGATGCGGCTGCCCGACAGCGGGAACTGGAGGCCGGAGTTGGCAATGGCCGAACTTTTGCCCGCAGCTGGATTTCCGATGATCATGTACCAGGGCAGCTCGTACAAGGCAGCGCTGCCGGAGCGCAGACCCAGCTTGGAAGTCTTGATGGTGGCGATGGCCTCCAGCATGCGCTTGCGCAGCGCCTCCATTTCGTGGCGTTGCGAGGGATCGGCTTTAGGATTCACGGCCGCTTGCTGTTCGAGCATGGAGCCCAGCTGGCCGGATGCGCGCTTGTTGCGGCGCCAGCGCCAGTACCACAACGCGGCGCCCAGCAGCAGCGCGGCGCCGAATACGCTGAAGGCCAGCGTGTAAGGCAGTTCGAAGAGGGCTGCGGCGAGAAGCAGTACGGCAGCCAAAGCGATCCAGCCCATGACAATAAGGCTGGTGCGTGATGTCAGGTGGTCCCGGAGTCTGTGCATCATCATGATTTTCTGGCTGGTTCAGGTGAGAGTAGGTGCCACGGCAGCGGCGGGACCGAGCAGCAGCGCGTAGCGTTGTTGCTCGTCGTTGTTACTGAAGCAGAGTGCATGGCCTTCGCTCGCGGCAGCGTGGTGCCAGGCCAGCGCCGCGGCAGCAAGGCTGGCAACGCTGCCGCTATGGCCGCATGCGGCGCCAATGCAGCCAAGCTGGCTGCCATGATCGATTTGCGGTAGAACGCTGCCGGCAGACTGCATCAGTTCCATCATGGCGCTGCTGCGGTGATCGGTATCGGCGGCGATGAACAGCGGCTGCGGTGGGGGTGTGCCGGCGATGGCCAGCGCAGCACGGGCCAGGCCGGCGAGTCCCGCGCCATCGGCCGATTCCGCCGGACTGGCGGGAACGCCTGCCTGCAGCGCCAGTATCTGCACTGCCTCCGGCGCGGCGGCCGCGCGCTGCAGCAGCAGGCCGGCTGCGCCTTCGCCCGGAATTCGTCCATTCGGCTGGCGCCGGCCAAACAGTGTGCCGTCCGACATCATCTGCGCCACGGCGCCCTCGCTGATGGACGAATCGAGAGCCAGCAGCAGGAACAGATCCGGCGCGGCGGGTGCGGAAGCATGCCGTGCAATGTCTTGCAGCGCGTCGAACGGCGCTGCGCTGCCGACCGTGCGCAAGGACAAGCGGTCCTGTGGCCAGCCAGCGCCGTGTGTGGCATACAGCAGCCAGCGGGCGGCCTGCTCGCGTTGTGCGTCGGACCAGGTAGGCGGCAGCAGTGGTGCTACCTGCAGCACGCATTCGGCGGCCTGCACGCGGGTTGCCTGTGCGAGCTGCGCTACGACAGCGCCACCCAGCGCCATGGCGCGTAGCAGATGCGGCGCGGGCAGCGCCGCGCCCTGGCTCGTCAGCCAGGCCTTGACGGCGCCAGTGTCCGTTTCGCGCACGCGGCCCGCGAGGATGGGAAAACCCTGTGCGTCCGTCAGTTCGGGGTCAAGTTCCAGGCGCGCGCTGCCGGCTTCGAAAGCTGATGCCAGTTCGGCGGCTGAATCGCCATGCGGCATGCGCAGCGCTGCCGCCAGCACCGCCAGCTGCGCGGTTGGCGCCGCAACTGGCATGGCTGCCGTGGCGGCTGCGGCGTCGGGCGAAACGGACGGGACGACGGCTCCGGAGCGGGACCGCGCCGTAGCTGCGAACGCCATGCCCTGGCGCGCGACCCACCAGCCGGTGAGCAATGCCAGCGGAGCGCCCAGCAGACCAAGCGCCAGGTCGCCGCTGTCCGGCAAGCGGGTGGTAGCGCGCCAGTACCAGACTGCGCACAGCCAGCAAGCGGCAAAGACACCCACGGTAGCCAGGCTCCGTTTCAGCCAGATGTTCATGTTCTGTCAGCCCGCATCCGTGGTGTTTTGCTGACTGGCGATCAGTGTTGCGCCGCACGCCACCCGATCGCCGTGACGCGCCACCGGCTTGCCGTCCACCAGCATGGACGGGTCGCCACTGGCGATCATGGTGGGGCCGTGTACCGGGCAACTCACCTTGTCGCCCACGCGCGCAATCGGTTTGCCGCCGCTGTCGCTGAACTGGGCAGCTTCGATCACGACGCCCCCATGCGACATCTTGTCGCCCAAACGGATAAGTGCTCCTGACATGCTGCGCTCCTATCGCTTCATCACGCCGGCCACGCGCAATTCTGTGTGGCCGAAATCCATCATCTTCCAGCGGCCGCCCCAGGTCAGGCCCAGGCTCTCGGCCACTTCTCCAAACAGCTGGTAACCGCGCATGGCCCATGGGTCACGCTCAGAAATCACCAGCACGCCATCGCGCACGAAGGCGCAATCGGCGGCCAGTCCGTATTGGTGCCAGCTCTGGAACGCGGTGGCGTTGGTCACGCCGCCGCCCATAGACGCCAGCATGTCCTGCCGTTCGGGGCTGCGGTAGCCCTCCAGCAGCGCCATGTCGTAGCCATGGCGCTCCTTCATGATGCGGAAGGCTTGCAGCAGGCGTTGGGAGTAAGCCTGATCCAGCATGGCCCAGTCGCGGCTGGCCGACGCCAGTTGCGGACGCACGGCCTCCACTTCCTGCGTCATGAACAGCAGGGGAGGCAAGGCCGGTGGCGGTACCAGTTGTTCGCCTTGCAGCAGTGCGGCGATTTGCTCGTTCGGTGCGCGCCTGTCGTCGTCAAATCCGCCCAGCATGGTGCGGCCGCTGGACAGCCAGGCCAGCAGTGGCGGCAGCGCGAGCAACAGCGCACAGGCCAGCACGATCCACGCGCGGCGACGCAGGAAGGCGCCGGCGTGGCGGACCGCGGACGGCGTGGCGCGGCCGGAGGGATGCGGGAACAGCACCATCCAGCTTATGGCGCAGGCCAGCAGGAAGACCAGGGCGATGGTGGCAAGCAGCACGAAAAAACCTCGATCAGGATGGACGAAAATTGCAAATTTTGTAACAATTTAGGCAAGTTTCGTCTTATCAAATAATTATTGCGAGCAAGTATATCTTGAACTTCTGATAACCTGCGCTCGCTTGGTTTTCAATCGTGCGCAGCTCTTTTGTCATTGTGCTATTGAAGAGTGCGCGGCCTTTTTGGGCATTGAAGTAAAGTATTGACAACCTTTACTAGGAGCTACATTTTGCCTAATAACAACGAAACCAGGGGCCGTCCATCCCTGCTGTCGGCTGAACAGCAGAAAGAGCTGGACCAGAGAAGCGGCCAGTCCGCCAGGCCGTCGCAGGCCGCATCCGGTTCTGGCCGCAAGTGGACCATTGGCGTTGCTGCCCTCATGCTGGTGGCGGCAGTGTGTGTCGCTTTCATCGTTACCGGCGAAACGGCGGAGCCAGGCCCTGTAGCTGCCGCGCCGGCTGCCGCCGCGCCTGTCCTGGCGGCTGTGACCGCGCCGACGCCGGAGCCGGCAGCCGTGGCTGCGATCCTCGACGAAGCGACGCCCGCGCCGCCCGCGACACCGGGGCCAGCCAAACCGGCGGAATCGCTGGCGCAAATGCTGGAAGGGACCAGGGCCGCGCCGCACGCGTCGGCCAAGCCCAAAGCCCGGCCGATGCAGGTACGGGCGAAAACGTCGACGGCACCGCAAGCCGAGCCGGACAGCGATGTCGAGTTGCTGAGCGCCCTGGTCGCCCATTCGAAAGGCCCGACGTCGGTCGACGCGCGTCTGCCGCTGGTGAAGGCGCTGGAACAATGCAAGCGGCAGGACAAGCGCGACGCCGCGCGCTGCCGCCTGCGGGTGTGCGACGCGCGCTGGAAGTCGGACGAATGCCGCGTCTACAGCCGCAGCAAACTGGAACGATCGGCGGCAGCATGAGCATCGCCAAGTTGGTGGGCAATACGTCCAAGGACAGCTCCTACCTGAACCGGATCAAGGACGCCATCGAACATGACAAGTCGCACCCACGCAACCTGGGTGTGCAAATGCAGGCGCACCATGTCATCTCTGGCGAAGGTATGAAGCGCTCGCGCCTTGGCCACAAGATCGAGCAGGCGGGCTACGACATCAATCTGTTGCCGAACCTGGCCTTCATTCCCTGCACGCTGCAGGGCGCCTGTCACCTCGGCGTGCAGCCGCACCGTGGCAACCACGATTTCAAGATCGACCAGGACGATTACAAGGACGACTCCGAACCGCCCAACTACCACAATATGGTGGCGACCATGGTGCAGCAGCTTGACCGCGCACTGCACATCGCCTGCCGCGGTAATGACCTGCATTACCGCGACAAGGTGATCGATGCGCTGGACGCGCTGAGCAAACAAATCCTCGGCAATATCCGCCGCAAGCCTGAGGAGGCGCCGTTGACCAGGGTCGCGCTTCGCTTCGGCAAAATGGGCATCGGCTGCGGCGGTGTGGATTCGGTTCGCGACCATAAACTGACCGGCGCCTGCGCCGTCGGCCGCAACCATTTCTATCGCGACGAAGCGCCCAGGCTATCGCAGGGGCCAAAGCAGCAGGTCGAGAAAATACGTTATCAGGGCAAGAGCCCATACAAGCTTGAGGTTGGAAAATAAGATGAGCAATTACGCCGAAGAGTATTACTTTGTGCGTCTCCCGCGCGAACAGGACAAGCTGCCTTTCCTGGTGCCGGACAAGAATACCGAAGACCGCAACTTCCGCTTCATGCCGCAGCCAATGGGTTCGCCGCCGCTGGTCTTCAGCAACGCAGCGGCGGAGGAGAATCGCCGCACAGGCAATTACGTTCCAACGCCCGAAATCCTGTTCGCAGGTGCCGACCTGCTGGTGCGCAGCAACTTACGTGACAGGCTGCTGCAGGAGGACATCGACCACCTGCACATGCATCCCGCCGTGTATATCGACGACAAAGGCAACTGGCACGAAGACTACTGGTATCTGACCTTCAGCGAACAGTTCGATTGCTGGGACCGCGCTGCTTCAGACTACGAGCAGGATGACGATCCGGTGCGCCTGGCGGGCAAGGAATTCGTTCAGGTCTATGAATACAGCCTGGACCAGGAGCGTATCGATGCGGCGCCGCTGGGCCAGCGCAAGCTGTTCAAGATGGATGGCGACCTGAATGGCTTCGTGGTCAGCCACCAAAGCTTGCTGCCCTTGTTCCAGTCGGCCAGCGGTGCCTGGTGCCAGCGCGTCAGCGATTATTGAGCCATGCGGACCGACCTTTTGCGGCAGGCGTATGCCGCGCTTGCCCAGTTCTCCAGCGCCAGCAGGCTGTATGAGCTGACGATCGAGAGCGGCGGCGAGCTGGGTTCGGGCGGCTTGCTGGTGGAGGCCTTCCTCGCGCAAGACGCGCTGCAGGCCACTGCCGTGCGCGATGTAATTGCCTTGTCCACCAGCGCTCATGTCGACATGGATGCATTGCTCGGCCGCCGCGCCGGCTTGCAGGCCAGCCTGGCCGATGGCAGCCGGACCACCTTCCATGGCTTCGTCAGCCAGGCGGCTTTGCTGGGCAGCGAAGGGGGCATGGCGCGCTACCGCCTGCGCATCACTCCCTGGCTTTGGCTGCTGACGCAAGTGCGCTCCAGCCGTGTGTGGCAGGACCGCAGTGTGCCGGACATCGTGGATGAAGTATTCGGCAGTTACGCACCGCTTGCGGCATGGCGCTGGAGCGACGATGCGCTGGCCGAACTGGCGGCGATCCCTGCGCGGAGCTACTGCTGCCAGTATCGCGAATCCGATTACGACTTCGTGTTGCGGCTTCTGAGCGAGGAAGGTATCGGCTGGCGCTTCGAGGACGGCGAGAAGGAGCAGACGCTGGTTCTGTTCACGGACAGTGCCGCCGTACCTGAAGATGCCAGCAGCGCCGCAGGACAGGGCATACGCTACCACGCGGCGCGCGCCGGCGAAGAACATGACAGCATTCTCGCGCTGCAATCGCGCAGCAGCCTGCAGACGTCATCCGTGACACTGGCGAGCTATGACTACAAGGCCAAACAGGCCGTGGCTGGTGGCGCATCTGCGTCCGCGTCGGCGGCGCTGGCGCTAGAGAGCTATGACTATCCCGGCGAATACTACTTTGGCAGCAGTGCTGAGGCCCAGCGTTACGCCGGTTTGCAACTGCAGGCGCTGGAAGCCTGCGCTGCGGCTTGCGAAGGCCGCTCCACCGTGCGCACCATGCGCGCGGGGACGCGTTTTACGCTGACGCAAGGGCCGCTCAGCACGCAGTCCGGCGGCAAGGAGTGCGTCGTGCTGCGGGTGCTGAGCGTGGGGTTGAACAACCTGCCCGCGCCGGCGGCGCACGCACTGGCCGAGTTGTTTGGTCCGGTGCCGGAACTGCTGGAAGATATCGCCGCTGCGCTGCCGGCGCAGCCGGAGGACTTCCCGCTGACGCTGCGCCAGGCGGCGTCCAGCGGGTACGCGAATGCCTTCTCCGTGGTGGAAGCAAGCCAGCCGTGGCGTCCCATGCCCGGCGTGCAGCAGGCGCGCCAGCACGCGCGTCCCACAGCATCGGGTTGCCAGAGCGCGATCGTGGTTGGCGCCGCAGGAGGCGACGGCCGGGCCGGTGCCGACGAAATCCATTGCGATAGGCTGGGCCGCGTGCGTATCCGCTTCCATTGGCAGGATCAGGCCGACGCCGGTTGCTGGGTGCGTGTCGCGCAGCGATCTGCTGGCGGCGGCATGGGCAGCCAGTTCCTGCCGCGCATTGGACAGGAAGTGCTGGTGCAGTTCCTTGAGAACGATATCGACCGGCCCATCATCGTTGGCGCGTTGTACAACGGCCAGGGTGAAGGCGGCACACCGCCCACCCCGGGCGGCGCGGGAGACGAGGCGCCAGCGGCGGCCTTCGACCTCGCGCACGACAGCGGCGTATCGTCGCAGGGGAATCTGGCTGGCGGCAACGCACCGGTATGGCATGGCGCCTCAGCGGACAGTGCGGGCCACCGCAATGCCGCCTCGATGTGGGGAGTGCGCAGCAAGGAGTTTGGCGCCAACGGCTACAACCAGTTACTGTTTGACGATGCCGACAGCCAGGGGCGCATCCAGTTGCGCAGCTCGCAGGCGGCCACCGAGCTGAATCTCGGACACCTGATCCATGCCGCGGACAACTACCGCGGCAGCTTGCGCGGCCACGGCGCCGAGCTGCGCACCGATGCGTATGGCGCGCTACGCGGCGGCGCGGGTCTGCTGGTCAGCAGCTATCGCCTGCAGCACTCTGCGCAGCGGCGTGAGCCGGCCGGTGACAACATGCCGGGCATTGCGATGCTGAAGCAGGCGCGCATGCTGGCCCAGTCCTTCAGCGACGCCGCAGTCAGGCACCAGACGGTCGGCCTGGCCGCAAGCATCGGTGTCAGCGGCGCGAAGGCTTCCACACTGGCCGGGCAGGAAGCGCCGCTGCAGGGACTGTTGACGGCTGTTTCCGGCATGGTGTCATCGTCCAGTCTTGACGACGCGCGCGCGGACGCAGGTAAGCGGCAGGCCGGCGGTGGTGACGGCAAGCTGCCGCACAGTGCCGATCCGGTGCTGGCGGTCACGGCGCGAGAGGGACTGTCCCTGAGCGCCGACAAGCACCTGCAGATCGCGTCGTCTGAGCTGGCGGTTGCAATGAGCGGACAGGACACGCAATTGGCCACCGGCGGCCAGTTGCGCCTGCATACCGGCCAGGCCTTAGGTATGCTGGGTGGCGCGGTGAAGCCGGGCGACAAGGAGCTGGGTGTGCAACTGGTCGCGGCGAGGGAAAGCATCGACATCCAGGCCCAGTCCGATACGCTGCAAATACAGGCAAAGGGCGCGGTTAACGTGAAAAGCGTCAATGCCCATATCGATTGGGCTGCGGCGAAGAAGATCAGCATCGCCACCGCCGGCGGCGCGAACATCACCATCGATGGCGGCAACATCACCGTGCAATGTCCCGGCAAACTGACCATCCACGCGGGGAAAAAGAGTTTCGAAGGCCCTGCGAAGGATGAATATGTGATGCCCGTCATGCCGGGTTCCGAGGCCAGCTGGGTGCAACTGGCCGCCAGTTACGACGACGCCTGGAACACTCCATGGCCGCTCGACCACCTGAAGTTCGCGCTGGACGGCAAAACGCTGGTCAAGGGCCAGTCGGTCAATCCACTGAAATAGCGATATGACACAAGTGCAAAGCGAAGAGAAAAAAATCCTGGCGCCACGCGACGGTGGCGTAATCGCGACCGTAGAGCCGGACGTGTCGGAGCGCGAAATCTCGGAAGACCGTGACGCCATCGTCGCACGTCTGCATGGCAGCTACCTGCACCTGATGGAGCAGATGTCGGAGTTCCAGCAGCAGTGGGACGAAAACCCCACCATGGCGTTCATGATCAGTGCCAAAGAAGGCTGGAATGCGGGCGGCGCCGAATGGCTGAGCGATCAGGCAGAATTGTTCGAGAAGGCCACCTGGGTCAACCTCGGCAACAAGCTGCAGGACGCCGCCGGCACGGGCTACGATCGGCTGGCCACGTACAGCAAGGAGCGCTACGAAGCCCTGAAGGCGGAATTGAACCGTCACGTCGAGAACCCTGAAGACACGCTGTACAACTGGGCCTGGTGGCAGGCCTCGATCGAGCGCACGGCGACCAGCTACGCCACGCAAAAGCTCAAGGAATTGGAGGCTTCAGGACAGCATGTTGTCGACACAGCGCGCAATGTGCTGGCCTCGGCCGACAAGGCGCAAAAAATCTACCGCCACCGCGACGCAATCATGGGCCTGCCCACCCTGATCGCAAACGGCGATCCGCGTCCGGTGCAGGCTTTTGTCGACACGGTGCTGATGGATATCGATCCCGAGCTGGCTAAGGCCATCCGGACCGATCCCAATTTTCCGGTCGTGCTGGAGCTGATCGCAGACCATGACAGCGCGCTGAGCTATCTATCCTATGCAGGCCTGATGCTGGAAGGGATACCGCCGAACTTCTATGCCTATGCGGCAGGCAAGGGCGGCGCCTATCTGATGATCGAAGTGGTGATGCTGGTGATTACCGCCTTGCTCAGCGCCGGTACCGCCGCAGCGGCGCGCATCGGCATGCTGGCGGCGCGCTTTGCCACCGCCAGCGCCAAGGTGGCCTCGCTCGGCAAGCGCCTGAAACGTGCCAAGGCCGCTATCGATGCATTCGTGCGGGTGCTGCAGGATCTGTCGGATGCAGTGGACGACTTGCACGCCCTGGGTGCCAAGCTGCTGCGCGCACGCAGCAAAGGCCTGGTGGTACGTGGCCGCACCAAAACCACGCTGCAAGCCAAGAAAGCCGCCATCAAACGCGACAAGCGCTGCCGCTGCTGCGGCAGCACCCAGCACACCACGCCGCGCTTCAGAATGGGGACAGTCGAATACCGTTGAGATTTGGCCGGGCCGGACTTGCCGCTGTCCGGCAGCCGGTACGTACATCTTTCATTGGCGGCAGGGCAAAGTAGCTCATATGCAGGTTTTGCGGGACGGCGACGCAACGTCGCCTGTGTATTCGGCGGCCATGTCAGTTACTACGCAACCGTTTGAACTTGCCGGCATCGGTCAGCTGGTAGATGTTCTTGCCGTCTACCGAGCAAACATACTGCTCATCGAAATCGCACCCTTCGTTGATCTGGTCTGTTACCTGGCCGCCCTTCACCGCAAGCCAGGCGCCGCTCATCACGTCGCGTTTGCCGCCTGGCCCGGCTTCGAAGTCATCGACCCGAACCAGCAAGACATCCTTCAGCGCCGGCAGAACCAGGTAAACCGGACGAAGATTCGAGGCAAACGGTGGCGCGTAGTCATCGGCATGGCTGGCCCCCAGTTTCTTGTAATCGTGGCTGCCCACCAGCTGATCGAGCTTGTTCGTGCTCGCCTTGCGCGCCACGGCGGGTTGATACACCGGGCCGCAACTCGGTGATTTTTCCAGCAGCTTGCCATCGGCAGCCAGCTGATCGGCACACAGCGACAGGTAGCTCCCCAGGCGGAACGGCAGTTGCGACGGCGTGTGACCAAAATAGCGGGCATCGCTGGCGTTACCTGCCTCCACACCGCCATTGCTACGGCGGTAAGTGTAGAACGATGTACCGGCGTAGGGTAGCAGCAGGGTGTCATCCGCCAGCAGGGCATTGGAGAATTGCTCGTCGCAAGAAGCGTCTTTGACGGTTTTGAAGTAGCCCACTTCGTTGTCCAGCTTGAAGTTCAGCTGTTTGGACAGGAAACTGCCCACTTCCTGTTCGCTGACGCCCTCCTTGACCAAGGGCTGAAACACCCGGGAGAAGAAATAGCGGTCCTTGCGTATCTTGCCGTTGCAGTTGGAAGCCAGGCCAACCCGCTCGCCCACGATCTGAATGACCTGAGTCTTTGGCGGCGGCACGCCCTTGGTGTCGCCATGGTAGTCCACGATGCGTTCGAATTTCCAGCTGCCGGAGGGCTCGCTGGCGATGGCGGCGGAAGCGGCGGCGGCCAGCAAGGCCGGCAAAATCAATTTCTGCATGGGTTTCTTAGTGAGTCGAGTCATAGACATTATTACGGAACATCTTCATTTCCGCCTGCCGGCGTTTTACCAGGCCTGAGGTTCCGCCATTCGTGATATCGGCGAATTCGTCACAGCAGCCGCTGTAATCGAGCGTGTTAAGTTTCGAGACGAGCTTGGGGAATTTTTTCAATCCGCCTGCATTGAAGGCCAGGCTTACCAGCGCATCGAATTCATGCTGATACATGGGGACCTGGGCGAATTTTTTCGCCACCTGCACGGCGGTGTCCACGTCGTCTTCAAGAATAGAGAGCGCATCTTCTCGCGTTACCCCGCTTTTGACGGCTTCGTATTCGGAGTTGCGCTCCTGCGCGAGCGTTGCACAGGTTTTCTTTGCGATCAGGTGTCCGTAGCCGATGGTGCAGTAGCCCTCTGAATCGTCATAAGGCTTGTCGCCATATTTTTCCCAGTCCTTGATGAAGTCCAGCCCCGCGCGGGACAGCTTCAAGGTGGCAATAGCCAGGCGATCGGTCTTGCCGGCTGGCGGTGGTGCCGGAATGCCTGCGCAGTTGACGAGCTTGAAACGGGATTCGGAGCGTGCCATCTCGACCAGCGGATTGCCATCCGCTGCACCTTGTGTCGTGGCGTAATAGCGGCTGGATTTCCAGTCGGCGCCGAATTCTCGCACGTCCATGTGCACCCAGCTCTTGGCGCCGAGCGAGGCCGGTTCCAGCGACAGCTTGTTCTGGTTCGGCCAGTTCAGTTGCGCGTGCATGCGGCCGATGAACACCTTGGTGCGCAGGTTGTCGATGTCCTCGCCTGCACAGCGCTCTTTTCCGCCATTCCGTGTGAATTGCAGATCCAGGGCATTGCCCATGTGGTTCGTCGAGGTTCTGCTGTGTTTCTTGTTATCGTGCCAGCAGCGGTAGCCGGACGAGATCTTCAGGAATTTGTACTTCAGGTCCGCGTCCTTGGTCTGCGTATAGAACAGCGCGGCGCGGAAGCCCCAGATCAAGGCGCGGTGGATGCCAGGGTATTCGGTACCGGAATAGGGCGTTTTCTTGGCCGCGTTCTTGTACATTTCGACCTTCTCGGATGTGGCATAGCCATGGCCGAAGCCATCGCATTTGCCGCAGACGCACTTCATCGCCGCCACGCTTACCGGGTATTTGGTGCGGAACTCGTCCAGCGCCTGCAGCACACCGCCGCAGGCATTGCCGGTTTCAGGTACGCCCATGTAGTCGCGCTGGAATTGCTTCACCGCGGCGGCCGTCTTGTCCGTGAACTCGTTCCACTTTTTGCCCGGCACGATGGTGATGCCAAAGCCGAACAGCCGGATATTCAATTCTTCGATCAGTGGTCCGCTGTCGCCAACCTTCAGGCAGCCGGTCTTGTCGCAGGTGGCGTTGGCGTCGGTCTTGGGCGTGCCGTTCTCGCCGCGCGCCGGTTCGATCTTGATCGGCACCGGCGTCTGGTCGGCTTTGCTGCTGGGTGGGGCAGCAGCGCCGGGCGTGGCGGCGGGCTTGTCGACAGGTAGCTTGAGTACCCGGCCGATGCTGAGGACTTCGTTCAGCTGCATGCCGTTCAGGCGTGCGATCGCTTCCGCCGTGGCGCCGTTCTTTGCCGCGATGGTCGATAAAGTGTCGCCGCTCTTCACGACATGGGTCTTGCGCTGGTAATCGCCGGCATCGCCATGATGTTCGGCGCTCGTGACGGTTTTTTTTACCTTGCCGCTGGCCAGCTTGACGGAGAACTTCTCCGCCCACGGCACCAGGGTGCTGATCTGCTTCATGCCATCGCTGGCAAAGCGTTCCACGTAGATTTCGAGCTGGGCGCCAATACGCGACGCAAACTGACCAATGGCGCCGCTGCCGTCCGTGCTGCCCTTGGCGACGACCTTGCTGCCTTCGCGGATCTGGTATTTGAGGCCTTCGATGCTGTTGCCCAGCGGGTCAATCAGCTTGATTCTGACCAGGCTGGCCAGGTCTTCGGCGGGCGTATCCTTGGC
Source organism: Pseudoduganella sp. RAF19 (assembly GCF_052114165.1). Lineage (NCBI taxonomy): Bacteria > Pseudomonadati > Pseudomonadota > Betaproteobacteria > Burkholderiales > Oxalobacteraceae > Pseudoduganella > Pseudoduganella sp. RAF19. The sequence continues at coordinate 720,357 of NZ_JBFREF010000005.1, forward strand.
TTTCATGCGTCTTGCTCGTTGTCGTAATCGTAGATGAGGTTCCATTGACGCAGGCTGGTGCCAGCCAGTACATCGATGTTCTCCTCGGCGGGTACAAAGACCTGGGCCGTGCGGCCATGCTGGTCGAGCAGGCCGGTCACCGCTTTGCCGTCCGCGCGTTTCGCAGCAAACGACACCGCGCCGAAATCATGCTGGACAAAGAGATTGCTGACATCCAGTCGATTGCTGTAGCGGGCCGGAAGATTGGGTACGGCCAGCTTCGGCAGGGCGGGCAGGCTGGCGCTGGCGTTCTGCGGGCCGGTCAAATCCTTCATGCTCGCCTTGAACTCCACCTTGCCGGGCGCGCGCAGCTCGATATTTCCGCCCTCCAGGCGCAGCGCGGCCCCTTGTGCGGTAAGGTGTACATGCTGCTTTGCGGCGATGCTGACATCGGCATCCGTGCTGGCGGCGGTTACAGTCCTGGATGCGCTCACAGTCGTCGGTCCGTCCTGGCTCTGCGTGCTGAATTTGCCGCTGGCTGCGTGCAGATGCAGGCCGGTTTCCTGGTTCAGTTTTTGGCTGTCGTCCGCTTTGCCGCGCGTGAACAGGCTGACGCCGCCCGCAGCGGAATGCAGCAGATTGGCTTGCGAGGCGAAGTTGATGTCCTGGCCGGCTGACATGCTGCCCGTGATACCGGCGGTGAGTACAGCGCTGGCGGGTGTGGCGGCAACGATGCCGGCAGGGCTGTCCCACTGCATCAATGGCATGCCGAATGCTGTGACGCCAGCGGAGGTGCGGCTTGCCAGCGCTTCCGCACTCTTGCGCAGGCCCTCGACTGCGGGCAGCTTTTCCGGATCGGGCTCCTTTGGCAGGCCGGCCTGGTGGGTCTTCGCCAGCTCGGCCAGCGCCTGCAGCCGTTCTGCGCCGGCCTCCACTTGCCCCTGTGCCTCGCGTGACTCGAGCACCTGGCCGCTGGCGCCTTGCGAGGTCCGGCTGCTCAGCAGCATGCCTTGCCCGGCGCGAAGTGTCAGAGCATGTTCGGTTTTCAGCTCGGCGCCGAAGCCCACAGCCAGCAGGCGCTGGTTGTCCGTCTGTTGGCGCAGGAAGCCGAGATTGAGTTCCGCTGAGCCCTGATGCGGCTGGGCGTGGCATTGCAGGGACAGGCGCGACTGGCCTGGCGTATCGTCGAACACCAGTTGGCTGTACGCCCCGGAGCCTGTCTGGCTGCTTTGCAAGGACTGGCTTTTGAGGCCGGACAGCACGGCGGCATGGGCGTACGCTTCAGTCTCGCCGGGGAACCACGCGGGCGCATTGCCGATCGCTGCGCCGTTGCCTTGCGCGACCTGGTTATGCTGCGCGTCAGGCTGCCCTCGGCCGTTGTATAAGGTGCCGATGACGACGGGACGGTCAATATCGCCTTCCAGGAAATCGACCAGCACTTCCTGCCCGACGCGCGGCAGGGCATTGCTGCCCCAGTTGGCTCCGGCGATTGGGGCGAGCGGCGTCGCCACGCGCACCCAGGTACCGGCGCGGTCGTCGGCCGGGGCGCCGGTTTCGCCCGCGGACATTGATGGCGACAGGCGGCTATGGCTGCCATCTCCCCGCTGCCAGTGGAATTGCACCTTGATGCGATGGTCGCGATCCGTATGCACCGGCGCACCGGATGGGCCGACCACGATGGCGGTTTGCTGTCCCTGCACAGTCGGGCGTCGCCACTCGGCTGTACTGCGGTAGGGCAGGCTGGCGCGGATGGCCTCGACGCGGTTGCGGTACAGGGGACGCTCGGCAAGCGGTTCGCGGGTGGCGTGCCGGCTTGCCTCCAGCGGCGAAGGGCCGAGCTTCTGCTGCAGCACCGAGCGTGTTTGCGCCGACAGGTTGTTGTGCATCAGGTGCAGCACGCGCGTGGTCAGCAACTTGCAGGCATCGTCGCCCAGCATCGAAGTTGTGGCTTCGCCTTGCAGTGTAAACGTGGTGCCCGGCGCGATGGTCCGCACCGTGCCGGCGCCGGTGGCGGTATTGCGCCTGGTATCCAGCGCTTGCAGGTGTCTTTCGGCGAGGCGCTGTCCGTGTTCGCGGCTGGTGTAGGCATACGCGCCGGGGACGTCGCTGGCGGTCAAGGGCAGCGCAGCGCTGTCCGCTCCGGCGGCGTTCACGGTGCGTTTGTGCAGGGTGCGGTAATCCCAGCTTTGCAGGGCGATGGCATTGGTCAGCTGGCGCGTTTCCCTGCGCCAGCGGTCCATGCTGTCTTCGCGCATGACGGCACCCGGCTGCGTGAAGTTCACCAGGGCCTGCGCATTGGGCTTGAAGGCGGCGTTATGGTCCGCGATCACCAGGGTATGGCTGCCCAGCGACGGGCTGGCTGCATCGCCAAAGTGTTCGAAGAAGTAGAACAGGCCTTCCTCGGCCATCAGCCGCTCAGCGAAGGCCCAGTCGCTTTCCTGGTACTGCGTGCACAGGCTGCGCTTGGGATAGATGCCACGATCAGCCAACTCGAAGCGCCATGCCGGCGCCAGCTTGCCCTGGCCTCGCCAGCTCGCGAGCAGTGCATCCAGGATGTCGCACACGCTCATGTTCTGGAAAATGCGGCTGTCGCGGCCTTTGCCGAGGAAAGCGGTCCAAGGTTCCAGGCGCAGCTGATAGCGCGCCAGGCCGCCGTTCGACCCGCTTAGTTCTGCCGCGAGGATGTGGCCATGGAAGGGGCGCAGTGTGCTGTCCGCCGTCAGTAGTTCGAGCAGAACGGGCTGGCCGGCCAGCGATTTGAGCGGGATGGCGGCATCGGTCGACAGCGCGGAGATGTCGAACGCGAACGGTCTGCCGATCGCTTCCTCACCGCGCACGCACTCGGCCAGCAGCTGTGCAGTGCCTGCCGGTGTGGTCAGTCGGAGCAGGCGCGTGTCCTGTGTGAGGCGATCCAGCATCGAGTTGTTTTTTCGATAACCATATGGATCGCTATTACAGCGTAGAAATTCTTTTGAGGCAAGCGCGATTCCAATCGTGCGCGCCTCTCAGCAATAAAAAAACGGGAAAAGGCACAGAGCCTTTTCCCGTTTCTAATTCAGCCGAAACTGATTATTGCTCGGCAGCCGGTGCCGCTTTCGCTGGATATGGACGGTTCACCCACAGAATCCAGTAGCGCGCCATGTCGCCGCGGCCATCGGTGCCGGTCACGGTGCTCAGGGTAGCGATGGCGTCTTCCTTCTTGTCAGCCATTGCCTGTGCCACGCCCAGACGCAGCTTGGCGTCTTCCGCGTTCTTCAGGCCGCCCTTGGCGATACCTTGCTTGATCAGGTCGATGCCCTTGTCGTACTCGCCCATCGTCACGTAAGCGTAACCCAGGTTGACCAGGCCGCGGCCGTCCTTGGACTTCTTGGCCGAAGCTTCACCGGATGCGATGTTCTTCAAGTCGTCGGCAGCTTGCTTGTCGGCTTGCGCCTTCAGCTTCTTCTGCTTGTCGGTCTTGATCAGGCCCTGGTTCGACGCGGCGTCCATTGCCTGCTTGGCTTCGGTCGGCTGGCCTTCCAGCAGGGCCAGTTCAGCCATGTCGGAATAGTCTTCGGCTTCCATCTTGGTCATGGCGACCTTCTGCAGACGGTACACGTCCAGCGCGAAGCGGTTGGAGTAGCTGTCCTTGCCACGGGTGCGGCTCAGCAGGTCCAGCCAGTAAGCGTCGTTCGGATACCAGCGGACCAGCGCTTCGATCGCGTTCAGGTAGGTTTCCTTGTCCTTCGTTTTGTTGGCCGCGCTGCCCAGCAGGTGCAGTTCGTCCACGCTCATTGGCTTGTTGGCCTTCATCGCCTCGGCCAGTTCCTTGCCCAGGTCAGTCTTCACGCTGGCGAAGTCGTTGCTCAGGTAAGCAGCGCGCTGGATGGTGGTGTGGAACTTGGTGTCGCCGGTTTCGGTTTCATAACGCTTGAACCACTCGATGGCTTTCGGGTAGTTCTTCAGTTCAAAGTAGGTCGAAGCGATGGCTTGCGTGAAGTTGGTCTTGTCCTTGGCGTCCAGACGGCCGGAGTTGATCGCGAATTCCAGCAGCTTGATCAGGCCTTCCTTGTCGCCCATGCCCAGCGCCACAGGAATGCGCATGCGGTTGATGATGTAGGCTTCGTACGGCGTCTTGTCCGGCATGGCGTCAGCCTGGTCCAGCAGCGCCTTCACATCGGCGTACTTCTTCTGGTCCATCAGCGGCTTGATCGTATTGTTATCCAGCAGCTTGATCATGTCCTTGCGGACGGTTTCCTGCGGCGCGGCGGCGGCTGGCTTCTCATCGGCAGCATGGGCAGCTTGCATCAGTGCTGGGGATGCGCTCAGACCGATAGCGGCGAGCAGCAGGCCAATGCGGGCGAAACGGAATTGGGACATAGTTTTCAATCCTTCAAACAGGGACAAACGTGTATTGTCCCATAAAATCGGAACAATACGGGTTTTCAACAGGGGCCAATTGTAACCAGAGCTTTCGGACGAGCGAAACACTTTCCTTCCGCCCCAAACAGCAGGCAGCGCTCGGGTGGCAGGTGCACGCCGGCAGGTGCGCCGGGCGCGGGCGGCGGAGCGTCCATCGGCAGCTTGACGGCCACCAGTTCCGGTACGCCGGGCAGTGCCATATACACAATGGATATGTCACCGAGGTACTCGATGTGGCCTACCTTGGCCTCGATCTGATTGAACTCGGTCGGCGCCAGCGACAGGTGCTCGGCGCGTACGCCCAGTGTCACCTGGTCGCCGCGCGCGGCCTCGCCGGGCAGGGCTGCCACTTCGACGATAGCGCCCGTCGCCAGCAGCACGGCCACATGTTCCGCGCCGAGGGCCACGATTTCGCCGGGAATGAAGTTCATCTTCGGCGAGCCGAGGAAGCCTGCCACGAACAGGTTGGCCGGCTCGTTATACAGTTCATGCGGCGTTCCGACCTGTTCGATGCGGCCGCCGTTGAAGACCACGATGCGCTCGCCCAGTGTCATCGCTTCCACCTGATCATGCGTCACATAAATCATGGTGGTCTTCAGCTCGCGGTGCAGGCGGCTGATTTCCACGCGCATTTGCACGCGCAGGCTGGCGTCCAGGTTGGACAGCGGCTCATCGAACAGGAACAGTTGCGGCTTGCGCACGATAGCGCGGCCAATCGCCACGCGCTGGCGCTGGCCGCCGGACAGCTCCTTCGGTTTGCGCTCCAGCAGCGGCGAGATCTGCAAGATGGCGGCGGCGCGCTCCACGGCCTCGCGTACGGCAGCCGGTTTGTGGCCAGCCAGTTTCAGTGCGAAGGCCATGTTCTCGTACACCGTCATATGCGGGTAGAGCGCATAGGACTGGAATACCATGGCCAGCTCGCGCTGCGCCGGCGGCACGTCGTTGGCGCGCTTGCCGCCGATGTGCAGCTCACCTTTCGAGATCTGCTCCAGACCCGCGATCATGCGCAGCAGCGTGGATTTTCCGCAGCCGGATGGGCCGACAAACACCATGAACTCGCCGTCAGCGATGTCGAGATCGATGCCGTGAATGACCTGGTGTTTGTCGTCGTAGCGCTTGACGATGTTTTTGAGGGTGACTCCTGCCATCGCTCAGACCACCGTTGCTGCTTCCGCGTCCGCCTTGGCGGGCGTGCGCTGGCGGGCAGTCATCGGAATGAACTGCGACAGCACGGCCACCGGAATCGCAGCAAGCAGCACCCACACGAAGAAATTCTTGTAGCCCAGCGCAAGCTGGATGTCGCCGCTGATCCATTTGAACAGCACGAAGCCCAGCTGCATCACGCCGGTGGAGAAGGCGTAGTGCGCGGTCTGGTATTTGCCCGGGGCGACCACCTGCATCATGTACAGGATCACGCCGACGAAGCCGAAGCCGTAGCCAAACATTTCCAGACTGAGCGCCGCGCCGATCACGGTCAGGTCGGTCGGCAGCGCGTGCGACAGATAATAGAACACCAGGTTCGGCAGGTTCATCGCCAGGATCAGGAACAGGATCGCACGGCGCAGGCTGAGCCAGGAGGTGAAATAGCCGCCGGCGATGGAACCGATGATGAAGGCGATGGTGCCGGTGGTGCCGTACACGGCGCCCACTTCGGCCGTGGTCAGGCCCAGGCCGCCCAGATTGCGTGCATCGCGCAGGAACAGCGGGCCAATCGTCTGCACCTGTGCTTCGCCGGCGCGGAACAGAATGATGAACAGGATCGATACCCAGATACCCGGCTTGCGGAAGTATTCGATGATCACGTCCTTCAGCGTACGCGCCACGCCGGCGATCGTGTGATCCTCCAGCCTGGCGTTGGGCGCCAGCGGCAGCGCCCAGCTGTGGTACAGGCCCAGCGCAATCATGGTCGCGCACAGGATGCAGAAGATGATGGTCCACGCAGGAACGATACCCTGCGATTTTTCCAGAATGCCCGCGAGGATCACCAGACCGCCCAGCGAAATGAAGCGGCCTGCATTGAAGAAAGTGCCGGTCCATCCCGCGTACTGCGCCTGCTGCTTTTCCGTCAGGCTGAAGATGTACAGGCCATCGCAGCAGATATCGTGGGTCGCGGATGCGATGGCGACGAGGGCCAGCATGGCGATGCAGGCCGCCAGCCAGAAGGGCAGATGCAGCGAGATGGCGACAAGCCCCATGCACACGCCGCCAATCAGCTGGAAGGAGACGACGATGAGCTTCTTGCTCGGCGCGAGTTCGAGGAAGGGGCTCCACAGCGGCTTGAAGATCCAGGCCGCGCCGATGTAGGCGGTCCAATGCGCGATATCGTCGTTCGGCACACCAAGGCTTTTCAGCATCAGGCTGGCGATCAGGGCGACGGAGAAGTAAGGCAGGCCCTGTGCAAAGTACAGGGTCGGCACCCACGTCAGCGGGCTGCGGTTGGCGCTCATCGTTTATGGTCCTTATTCGAAACCGGGAACAGGGCAGCGGCCTTGGGCTTCCAACGCACCGGACAACCAGGCGTTGATGGCTTCCAATGCTGGAGCGGCGAAGCCGTAAGTCATCAGTGCCGGGGACTGGATGTCCAGCGCCTGATACGGATTCCACAGCGCCAGGTGCAGGTCCGGCTTCCAGTTGTTGCGGGCGTGGTCGCCGTAGCGCAGGCGCGAGGTGGACGCCAGGAAGGTGAAGCGGCCATCCTGCGGCAGCGCATTCCAGTCGAAAGTGTTGGCGTCGCTGAAGGTGATCAACTCCACTTCGTACAGCTTGCCCAGCGAGGCCGCGACAACACCCGCCGGTACGCCGGCTTCGGAAACGCCGTCGCTCACCACGTCCTGACGTGCAACCAGGCGCACTTTGCTGCCCGCCGCCGGACGTTGCGGGTTGCCGCGCGCGGTCAGTGCGCGGCGCCAGCCTTCGGACATGATTTCGCGATCGGCCGCATCTTCCGCATAAGCACGCGGTGTGCATGGATACTCTTGCGCCAGCGCGGACAGGCGCGCAAGGCGTTCGTCAATTTGCACCTGGGTGATTGAACCGTCGGCGATGGCCTTGGCAATCGCATCCAGCGTTTCGTTCTGCGTTTCCGTGGTGCCCAGCGCCATGACCATGTCGGCGCCCGCCACCAGCGCACGCACGGCGGCATTGCCTACGCCGTAGCGGCCCGCAATCGCGTGCATGTCCATGCCGTCGGTGATGATCACGCCCTTGTAGTCCCACTGATTGCGCAGAATCCCGTCCAGAATGGCAGGCGACATGGTGGCCGGATTTTCCGCATCGATGGCCGGATAGACGATGTGCGCGGTCATCATGGCAGGCGCTTGCGGCGCGGCCATGCGGAACGGCGCCAGTTCCAGCGCGTTCAGTTCGTCGACGGATTTGTCCACAGTTGGCAGGTCGCGGTGAGAATCCACGTGCGTGTCGCCGTGACCTGGGAAGTGCTTGACGCAGCAGGCTACGCCTTCAGCATGGCTGCCCGCCATCCACGCCATCGCCAGTTCGGCGGCGCGCTTTGGCTCCGCACCAAAAGAGCGCTCGGCGATTACCGGGTTGTTCGGATTGTTGTTCAGGTCCAGTACCGGTGCGAAGTTCCAGTTGAAGCCAAGCGACTTCGCGGCACGTGCCACCGCTGCGCCAGTGCGGCGCGCCAGTTCGAGGTCGTCGGCGGCGCCCAGGCCCATCGCGGCAGGCGGCGCAGGCACCCAGGTTGAACGTACCACGGCGCCGCCTTCCTGATCGATGGCGATCAGCGATTCAGGCCCCATCACCGCGCGCAGATCGGCGGTCAGCTTGGACAGCTGGGCGGAGTCGGTCATATTCCCGCGGAACAGGCATACGCCACGGATGCCGTTATCGCGGATGAAGTCTGCCGTCGCGGCATCGAGGACCGTGCCGGGGAAACGGATCATGATCAGCTTACCGGCGATTTTTCTGAGTTCATTATGGGTCATTTAACAGCTCCGTCCATGCCGCGCATGAAATAACGTTGGGTGAAAAGGAATGCCGCCAGTGTCGGCAGAATAGTGATGATGGTGCCCGCCGCGATCACGCGCGTGCTGCTGCCAAAGGTGCCGCGCAAATACAGCACGCCAACCGACAGCGGAAATTCGTCCGGCTTGCTCATCACGATGGATGGCCAGATGTATTCGTTCCAGGCTTCCACCGCGGTCAGGATGCCGACTGTGGCGAGCCACGGTGCGATCAACGGCAGCATGATGCGCGAGAAGATGATCCATTCAGAGGCGCCGTCCACGCGCGCTGCATCGATCAGGTCCTGAGGCACTTCCTCGAATGCCTGCTTCAACAGCAGAATGGCAACCGCCGTGACCACGTTCGGCAGGATCACGCCGGCGTAGGTATCGACCAGGCTCAGTTTGGTGACCGTGATGAAATTGACGAGGAAGTTGACCTCGGAAGGCAGCACCAGCGTGGCGAGAATCAGGCCGAACACCAGTTTGCGCCCACGGAACTGCATGCGCGCCAGCGGATAGGCAGCCATGGAGCACAGCACCAGCTTCCAGAACACCGTGAAGACGGCGATCAGGATCGAGTTCTTGAGGAAGGACAGGATCGGGATCACGCGGAACACTTCCGCGAAATTTGCCAGCGAAGGCGATTTAGGCCAGAAGGTCGGTGGGTAAGCGAAGATATTGCCTTCGGTAGACAGCGCCGTCACCAGCGTCCACCAGAACGGGAAGACGCACAGCAGCGCGATGGCGCCGAGCAGCAGGTAATGGGCGGCAGTCTTCATCGGTGCTTGGGCTTCAGGTAGCGCAGGCAGAGCAGAGCAATGCCGATGCAGATCAGCGAAACGATAAAGCTCGCGGCCAGCGCGCGCGGCAGCTTCAGGTGCTTCAGTCCCTGGTCGTAGGCGTAGTACAGGGCCGTGAAGGTGGAATTCATTGGGCCGCCTTGCGTCAGCACGTCCACTTCCTGATAGGCCTTGAGCGCGGCCAGCACGGACAGGATGGAGCTGACCATGATGGTCGGACGCAGCATCGGCACGGTGATCTTCCAGAATCGCTGCCAGCGGTTGGCGCCATCGAGAATGGCCGCTTCCTGCATGTCGGCGGGAACCGATTGCAGGGCGGCGAGGTACATCACCATATACCAGCCAAGGCCGCGCCACATGGTCACGAACATGATCGCGGCCAGCGCGAGGGCTGGGTCTTGCAGCCAGCCGACTGGCGCGTCGACCATTCGAAGCGCCATCAATGCGTAGTTCAATGCGCCCTGTTCGTGGAACATGAATCCCCACATGATGCCGACCACGGAGACGGTGGTGACTACCGGCACGTAGTAAGCCGCGCGGAATAGCCTAATGCCGGGCAGGTTGTTATTGACCAGCACCGCCAGCGACAGCGCGCCAATCTGCACGAAAGGGACCATCAGCAGAAAAATGAGCGAATTGCGCAAGCCGGTCACGAACATCTCGTTATCGAAGATGTAGCGAAAGTTATCCAGGCCGACCCAGTGAGTAGGACGGATCAGGCTGTAGTCGGTGAAGGCCAGATACGAGCCGTAGCCGACAGGCCAGAACGAGAACACCGCGAGCAGGATCAGCGCGGGAGCGAGGAAGAGCCAGGCGGCCAGGGAGCGCGGCATCAGCGGACCTCCGCCGGCGCGCCCGCGCCCGACTCTGCGACAGCGTACGCCACTGCCTTGTCGCCGCCCGGCTCTGTGACAGTGCACGCCGCTGCCTTGCCGCCAGCCCCTGCGACAGGGCGCGCCGTCGGGGCGGGATGCGCTGGTACTGCACCGGCGGCCGAAGCGGCAGGGTGCGCGGCAAGTTTCTTGTTCCAGATGGCGACGGCGGCGTCCAGCGCGGCCTGGATGTCCTGGCGGCCGGTGACGCCCGCTTCGACGGCTTTCACCAGCGCGCGACGCAGCTCGTCATAGTCTTCGATGCCGGAGACGTACATGGTGCGTGCATGCGGCATCGACACAGCGCCGGCTGCGACAGCCTTCTCCGCCGCGCCCGCGCCAAGCGGCACGGAAACAAAGAACGCATCATTCGCCGCTTGGGTTGAGGATGGATAGACACTGGCCTGCTTGGCAAACGCCAGTGCATTCGCGTCATTGGTCAGGTAGCGCGCAAACTTGCCGATCGCGGGCAGTTGCGACGAGGGCACGCCAGCCGGAATGCCGAAGTGAATCAGCCAACCGCCATCCGCAATGCCCGTGGGGCCAAGCGGCGCGGGTGCGACATCGGTAATCGAATAAATATCCTGCGCGTCCGACTGGATGCGTTTCATGGCAGTCGGTGGCGCCAGCAGCATGCCGAGGCGGCCGCCTTTGTAGGCATCAATCGCGGCAGGGAAATTGTCCTCCGCGAACAGGCTATCCTTTAGCAGACCACCCACGCGGTATGTATCGGCCAGCTTGCGGATGAAGGCGACGTGCGCTTCGGAGTTGAAGACGGCGCGTCCGCCCGCAAGCACGGGCAACCCTTGCTGCATCATCAGTCCATCAATCTTCGACAGCGCGGGACACAAACCAGCCTTGCCCGTGCGCTGGGCGATCTGACGCGCAAACGCCAGCTGCTCATCCAGATTGCGCGGCGCGTGAGGAATTCCCGCAGCGCGGAAGATCTCGCGGTTGTAGGCGATCACCGCGACATTGCTGTACAGCGGGAAGCCGTAGGTCTTGCCGCGGAAAGTGAGGTCCTGGAGCGCGGCGGGCATATAGTGGGCGCCATCAAGCAGGCCGTTGACCGGCTGCAGCAAGCCGTCGCGCGCAAATTCATCAGCCCAGGGTACGTTGAGATTGACCAGCGCCGGCGGCGTTCCGGCCACAATGCGCGTCACCAGTTTGGTCTGGATGATATCCCAGGGGAAGTCGACCCACTCCAGCTTCACGTCCGGATTGGCGGTCTCATAGCGCCGCACCAGGTCTTCGAAATAAGGCGTGAACTTGGGCTTCATGCTGAAGGTCCAGAACTCGATCTTCTGGACCGGCGCCGCCCAGGCGCAGGTAGTCGCGGCCATCAATGCAACAACCATAGTCTTGATCTTCATTGATGGCCGGGGAGGGGATCAGTTGGTCTTGGTGACTTTTTGCAGATGGCGCGGACGATCCGGGTCCAGGCCGCGCGCAGCCGACAGCTTGGCCGCCATCACATAGAAGGCCTGGATTGCCACGATCGGGTCCAGGTCCGGCGTCGAGGCTACCGGCAGCGTCAGATCGCGCGAAGCCACATCATCCGGAGCCGCCAGCAGCACGCGTGCGCCACGGCCGCGCATTTCGTCGGCCAGCGCCAGCAGGCCAGCCTGGGTCGGACCACGGGTTGCGAAGATCAGCAGGGGATAGCCTTCTTCGATCAGCGCCATCGGGCCGTGCTTGATTTCCGCGCCGCTGAAGGCTTCCGCCTGCAGGGCCGAGGTTTCCTTGAACTTCAGTGCGGATTCCAGCGCGACAGGGAAGCTGATGCCGCGGCCGACCACCATGATGTTCTTGGCCGGTGCCAGCACATCCAGCGCCTGCGACCAGTCAGCCTGGCCAGCGGCGCGCAGTGCTTCCGGCAGCGCATCCAGACCTGCCATCAGTTCGGGATCGTTCTGCCACTGCGCCACCATGCGCGCGCCAGCCACCAGCGAAGTGATGAAGCTCTTGGTCGCGGCCACGCTCTGTTCTTTACCTGCGCGCAGCGGCATCGCCCACTCGGCAGCGTGCGCCAGCGGCGAGTCGATATCGTTCACCAGCGCCACGGTGGTGGCGCCGCCGTCGCGGAAGTAGCGGATCGGTTCCACCACGTCCGGGCTCTGGCCGGATTGCGATACGGCGATGGTCAGCGTGTCGCGCGTGATCAGCGGCGACTTGTGCAGCGTGACCAGCGACATCGGCAACGATGCCACCACACGGCCCAGGCGCGACATGATCAGGTAGGCGATGTAATTGGAAGCATGGTCCGAGCTGCCGCGCGCCACGGTCAGCGCGGTCGAGAAGGACGTGCTCCTCAATTTGCGTCCCAGTTCCGCGTAGCGGTCCGCATCGTGCGCCAGCGCTTCGGCGACGCACTCCGCGGAGGACAGGGCTTCTTTAAGCATCATTGAGGTCACAACGTTCTCCTTCGATATAAACGGCTTTCAGATTCAGTTCACGGTCCAGCACCACCAGGTCGGCATAGGCGCCCGGCTTCAGGCGGCCACGCTCATCGATGCCCAGATAGTCGGCGGCGTGGGTCGACACGCGCTTGGACGCATCGGCCAGGTCGATGCCCAGGCCGACCAGATTGCGCAGCGCCTGGTCCAGCGTCAGCGTGGAGCCGGCCAGCGTGCCATCCGGCAGGCGCACGCCGCCCATGCACTTGTGGACGATGTGACGGCCCAGCATGTACTCGCCGTCCGGCATGCCGGTGGCAGCGGTGGAATCGGTCACGCAGTACAGGCGCGGAATGGCGCGCAGCGCGGTCTTGATCGCTCCTGGATGCACATGCAGCAGGTCCGGAATCAGTTCGGCAAATTCGGCATGCGCCAGCGCGGCGCCGACCATGCCCGGCTCACGGTGGTGCAGGGCGCTCATGGCATTGAACAGGTGGGTGAAACCGGACGCGCCGTGTTCCAGTGCCGCCACGCCTTCTTCATAAGAGCCCAGCGTGTGGCCGATCTGTACGCGCATGCCTTCATTGGTCAGGTCGCGCACCAGTTCCAGGTGGCCGGCGATTTCCGGCGCAACGGTAATCACTTTGAGCGGCGCCATGGTTTCGAGGCGCTGCACTTCGGCCAGCGTGGCAGGGCGGGCGAAATTCGGCTGCGCACCCAGCTTGCCGGAGTTGATGTACGGACCTTCCAGATGGGCGCCCAGCACCCGCGCCTCGTTCTTGCCGCGCTGCTTGACGGCCTTGCCGATCGCAGTCAGTGCGAGGTCGATGTCTTCCGGCGGAGCGGTCATGGTGGTGGCCAGCAGGCTGGTAGTGCCGTGGCGGGCATGAATGCGGGCGATGGCGTGTACCGCGTCGCCGCCTTCCATCACATCCTTGCCGGCGCCGCCGTGCACGTGCAGATCGATAAAGCCGGGCAGGATGTAATCGTCGCTGTTGAGCGTTGGATCGCTGCTGTTGCCGCTGATATTCGCGATGCGATCGGCGAACGCGATCTCACCGTTCACCCAGCCGAATGGTGTCAGGATATTGCCTTTGATTGACTCGGTCATCGACGCGACTCCGCTACAAATTCATAATAATCACTACGGCAGAAAGAGTGGGTCAATTCCACTGCTGCGCCGTTTTCAAGATAGCTCACGCGCGTGATGTGCAGCATGGCCGTGCCGGGAGCGATGTTCGCCAGCCGGGCTTGTTCAGTATTGGCATTGATGGCGCGGATGTGCTGCAGGGCGCGCATCGGCACCGTGCCATTCGCTTCCAGATAGCCGTACAGCGAATCGGTGACGCTGTTCGGATTCGGCATATAGGCTGCCGGAATGGTCGAGGTTTCGATGGCCATCACCACATCGTCCGCCGTCCGCAGGCGCTTCAGGCGCGCGACCGGCATGTTGGGCGACAGGCCGAGAGACAGCAGCTCCAGTGGCGCGGCGATGCCGATCTCACGCTGCAACCAGCGCGAGCCGGCCGTAAAGCCGCGCTGGCGCAGCTCTTCGGAAAAGCTGGTCAGGCGCGAGAGCGGCTGTTCCAGTTTCGGCGTGATGTAAGTACCCGAGCCGCGCTTGCGGGTCAGCATGCCGCGGTCGCACAGCATGTCGATCGCCTTGCGCGCTGTCACGCGCGAGATGTTGAGCATCTCGGACAGCACGCGCTCCGAGGGCAGGGCCTCGTTGGCGCGCCAGTCGCCGCTGGCGATGCCGTCCGACAGCTTGTTCGCCAGCTGCATATACAGAGGGGTGTCGCTGTCGGCGTCCGGCCGGAAATCACTCAACTGGGATAGCACGGGCTACTCCTTCAGATGTTGTTGGATCAGGCGCAGGCCGCCCGCAGCGGAATCGCCTTTCGGTGGAACGATCCTTTGCAGCAGTTCGCTCGGCAGATAGGCCCGCAGCGGTTCACCCAGTCCGCCGCACAAGGCGATCGGCAGCTTGCGGGCCGGATCGAGCGCATCGCCGATGAGGGCGACCTGCTTGCCGGCTTCGATCAGGATTTCGCGTGCCACGTCATTGCTGTCGCCGTGCTGCAGGACGATGCGCGCCAGCTGGGCGTAATTGGTCTGGGTGGCGTTGGCCAGCCACACCTGGATACGGTCACGGTCACCGCCGCAGGCTTCGATCACGGCGCTGGCGAACTCGCTTGGCTTGGCACGGCCGTCGATCACGTGCTGGATATGGTTGATGGCTTTCATGCCGATCCATGCGCCACCCGCTTCATCGCCGGCAGGGAAACCCCAGCCGCCGACTTCATGGCGGGTGCCGTCCGCATGCAGAATTTCGCCGACGCTGCCGGTGCCCAGGGCGATGATGGCGCCGGGCTGGCCTTCGTGGGCGCCCAGCACGGTCGTGAAGGCGTCCGTTGCCAGCGCCACGGCAGCGTAGCCGGGATTGGCGGCCACGAAGTTGGCGGCCCATTGTTTGTTGTGGACGCCTGCCAATCCCAGACCAATTGCGACGTTTTCGCGCGGCGATTGCGGCAGACCAGCGTTGGTGAAGGCTTGTGCGGCGGCTTCTTCGACGGCCGACCAGGCGCTTTTGATACCGTGCAGCAGACCGGATGGACCGGCCGTGCCTTCAGCCAGCGCGACGCCGTCAATGCGCGCCAGGCGCACGCGGGTACCACTGCCACCACCGTCTACCCCGATGAGGAATTCGATCATTTTTAGTTGGAATAAGAGAGCTGTGGGGCACTATATGAGCGACCACACCAGATTGTCAACAGGTATTTAACTGGTATTGTGTTGCGCGTGGCGGTCGCGCGCTACAACTTGCTATTTGCGATTCTAAGTAATTGATTTCATTAAAATTGTTCCGATAGGAAAATGGTATGGTCTTTGGTATGAATTGGTGCTGGTTTATCATATGATTTTTGCAAATGTCGAAATCGCCGCGTCCCGGACGACATTGTCATGACGAAGCACAGTGCCCGTCATAATCAATGAAACTCAATGGAGATAATTATGGAATTCCTGCTGATGCAATACGGTGAAGAACAAAAGATGATGGCCATCCCGCGCGAAGAGGCCAAGCATTTCCATGCCGCTTATGTGGCTTACACCCAGGCGCTGAAGGACGCCGGCGTCTATGTGTCGAACCGCGGCCTGAAGCCGACCGGCGCGTCGACCACCGTGCGCGGGACCAATGTGCAGGATGGTCCTTTCGCGGAAACCAAGGAGCAGTTCGCCGGCTTTTATCTGATCGATGTGGCGGACCTGGACGCTGCATTGGCTTGGGCGCGGCGCCATCCGGCTGCTCCGTATGGCGCCGTGGAAGTGCGTCCGGTATGGGGGCAGTAAGCGCCGCCGAGGCGGTCGCGCGCCAGAGCTACGGCAAGCTGGTCGCCTTTCTGGCGGCCCGCACACGTGATGTGGCGGGGGCGGAGGATGCCTTATCCGAAGCCTTTGCCGCAGCGCTGGCGGAGTGGCCCGTCAGCGGCATCCCGCGTACGCCGGAGGCCTGGTTGCTGACGGTGGCGCGGCGGCGCATGGTCGATGCGACGCGCCGCCGTATCACCGCCGAAGAGGCGGAGCCGACGCTGGTGATGCTGTCCGATGAGATCGAGCCTGAGATGGAAGAAATCCCCGACGATCGCTTGCGGCTGATGTTTGCTTGCGCGCACCCGGCGCTGGAGGCGGGCGTTCGCGCGCCCTTGATCCTGCAGACGGTGCTGGGCTTTGACGCGGGCCGCATCGCTTCGGCGTTCCTGGTTGCACCTTCCGCCATGTCGCAACGCCTGGTGCGCGCCAAGTCGCGCATCCGGCAAGCGGGCATTCCGTTCCGCGTGCCGGAGCGCGATGAGCTGCCCGAACGGCTGGATGCGGTGCTGTCGGCGGTGTATGCGGTGTATTCGGAAGGGTGGGCTGATCCCGCGGGCACCGCCTCTGCCTCGCGTGGGCTGGTTGAGGAGGGGATCTGGCTGGGCCGCTTGCTCGCGGCCTTGATGCCGGATGAACCGGAGGTTCTGGGTTTGCTGTCGCTGATGCTGCACACGGAAGCGCGGCGCTCGGCCCGCCGCGATGCGCAGGGCGAGTTTGTGCCTTTGCTGCAGCAAGATCCTGCGCTGTGGGATGCTGCCGCCATCGGCGAGGCGGAGTCGCTGCTGCTGCGCGCATCGTCTTTCGGACGGCCGGGACGTTTCCAGCTCGAAGCCGCAGTGCAGTCCGTCCACGCCGCCCGCCGTCACACTGGTGTCACGGACTGGGCCTCGGTCGTGCAACTCTACGACGTCCTGCTCGCGCAGACCGGCTCCGTCATCATCGCCATCAACCGCGCGATCGCCCTCGCTGCCGCCCGCAGCGCAGGACCCGACGGCGCCGATCTCGCCGGCGCCCGCGGTGCGGCGCGGGGCGGCGTCGCGCAGGCTGATGTCGCCGCTCCGGCCGACGCAGCATCGCCGCGCGGCGGCAACGTCGTGCCGATCGATCGCGCCGCGCCGCCGCGTGGACGTGCCGCACGCTGGCGCGCAACGCGCATGGCCGCCGCGCAGGCGGCGGAGCAGGAAGCGGCAAGCGGAAGCGCCGCGTCGGCGAAGGCGGGCGCGCTGGAGGGCTTGGCGATTCTGGATGTGCTGGAAAGCGATGCGCGGCTGGCGGAGTATCAGCCTTACTGGGCCGCGCGTGCAGCGCTGCTGGCGCAGTCGGGGCAGACAAAAGACGCCGCGCGTGCCTACGAGCGCGCAATCGGCCTGGAAGCCGACCCCGCGCTCAGGCGCTACCTGCAGCGCCAAATGGACGCCCTGAAAAACTAATCGCTGCCAGCACCACAGATGCCGACAGCGATTTCGTAATCTTTACAATTTTTAAATTCAGTGTTCTTCGCGGGTGCCGCTGCGGTCGATCCAGACCAGGCGCTCCTTGTCAGTGACGATCTGGCGGCCCTGCGCATCAACCTTGCCCTTCACGTTGACGACCACATTGCCCGCTCCGCGTACCGACACAGCGGCCTGGCTGGTCAGCATGCCGCGTGCATCCAGGCTGCCGGAGCCGCTCACTTTCGCGTCGAGCGAAGCCGACTTGCCGCGCAGGTGCACACCACCGGGGCCGCTCATCGTCACTTTCACGTTCTTGCATTCCGTCTCGGCGTTCACATCGCCCGAGCCCTGAACCTCTGCGTCCAGAGTCTCGCTGACCTTGCGCAGATTGATATTGCCTGGACCCTTGCTGCGCGTGATGGCGCGCGCCACTTCAAGGCCTTTCGCATCCAGATCGCCCGAGCCGCTGATGTCCGCGCTCAGCGTCGTGCTGCTGCCGGACAGGCTTACATTGCCCGCGCTGCTCATGATGACGCGCGCGTTCTGCGCCTGGAGGCCACGTGCCTCCAGGTCGCCAGAACCGTGTACTTCGGCGTCGAAGCGCTTGATCGTGCCGCTCACGCAGGCGCCGCCGGGACCATTCAGCATCGCGCTGACCGTTTCGACGGCCAGCGAGCACGCTTCCAGATCGCCCGAACCGCCAATCTCGGCGCGGATCTCGCGGCTGGTGCCGCTCAGCGACACCGAGCCAGGGCCGCTCATGCTGGCATTGACCTTGGCGGCGCGCATATCGTCCACCTCAAGGTCGCCGGAACCGGACAGCACGGCGTTCAGATCCTGCGTTACGCCGGTCGCATGCACATCGCCAGGACCGCTCATCTGCAGATTCAGGCTATTGGCACGCAGGCGGTGCAGGTCCAGATCGCCGCTGCCGCTGGCGCGGACCGTCAGGTCACGCGCCATGCCGGAAGCATGCAGGTCACCAGGGCCGCTGGAGTTCAGCTTCAGCTCATTGCCCTCGAAATGTTCAAGTTCCACGTCGCCGCTGCCGGACATGTTCAGGCTCTTCAGACCAATCGCGGCAATGCTGACGACCACAGGTTCGTGTCCTTTGCCAAAGCGCAGCGTGAAGTGATTGCGGTGCTTGGGGCGCACGAACAGCGTGCCGTTCTCCACCACCGTCTCAACTTCAGCAAAATCCTTGCGCACACCGCTCAGCTCCAGGCCGGGCTGGGCGCCGGATGCATTGATCAGCACTTTGTAAGGACCGGACAGGTCCACCGCAGTGAAAGCGGTCATTGTGCGTGTCTCACGGCCGAATTCCGCCGAGGTCGGGGCGGCGGCTTGGGTGGTCTGCAGGGCGCTCACCCCGAGGGCGGCAAGCGTAAGAACGGAAGCGGTAGCGATCAGCGTTTTCATTTTGTTTATCACTGTCCAGGGTGGCAACAATTGAACGATATGACAAACAGTCACCCGCGTTGTGCGGAAAAAGACAGACGCACAAATTCGCGGAATCAACTGCAAAAAAACGCGACTGAAATGCATTTGAAAAAAAGCCGCCCGAAGGCGGCCTGAGGAGGGAGATTACCGGGCTTCAGAAACCGGAGAAGTGAAGCCAGTCTAACCGTTGCGGTTCGCGCAAAAAAGACCAATAATGGCAATGGACCATTTCTGAAACAGAAATAAAGGACGCTGTCATGGACCGTCTTCAATCGATGCGGGTATTCGCCAAAGTGGTGGAGCAGGGCAGCTTCGCCAGAGCGGGCGACCAGCTGGATATCTCGAATGCCGTGGTCACCCGCCATGTGGCGGACCTGGAACAGCACCTCGGCACCCGCCTGCTGAACCGCAGCACCCGCAAACTCTCACTCACCGAAACCGGCCAGCAATACCTGGACCGGGTGCGCCATATCCTGAGCGATATCGACGATGCCGACGCCATGGCCGCCCAGTCGGCGCGCTGCCCGAGCGGGACGTTGCGCATCTACTGCCATCCGAATTTCGGCCAGACTGCGCTGGCGCCGCTGCTGCCCGTGTTTGCGGCGGCCGAGCCGAAGGTGGTGCTGGATGTGACCCTGGCCGACCGTCCGGTCGATCTGGTGGAGGAGGGCTACGATATTGGCATCTTCATCGATAACCAGAAGATCGACAGCAGCATGATCGCCCGCAAACTGGCCACCTCCAGCGTGGTGCTGACCGCCGCCCCCGGCTATGTCAGCAGGAAGGGGGAGCCGATGGCGCCACGCGACCTGAGCAAGCACGATTGCCTGAACCATTCATATGAGAAGGTACGCCATACCTGGCCCGTACAATGTGGCGGCAAGCCGGTGGAGGTGCCGATCGTCAGCCGGATGGTGTCCAATAACAACGCCGTGTTGCGGGAAGCGGCGATTGCCGGGCTGGGCGTGATGATGCGCCCGTCTTTCACTTTGGGCGACGATATTGCCGACGGAAAACTGGTGCGCCTGCTGCGCGACCACTGCGTAGGGCGGCTGGGTGTCTATATGGTGTATCCGAGCCGCCGCCTGCTGTCGGCCAAGGTGCGCGCCTTTACGGAGTTCATGGCGAAATCCTTCCCTGAACCTGATGCCGATCCCTGGCTTAAATCATTGTGATTTCCCTTCGAAATGTCATAATGCTCGTCAGGAGAAGACACGATGATCAAGTACCTGGGCACCAAAAAGACCGATCAAGGGGCGACCTTGTACGTGTTCTTGATCAATGGCCTGCAAAAAGAAATTCGCGAGAGTGCTTTGAAGCAATACCCCGGCTGCTACGAAGCCTTGCCGGCGGCTGCCAAGGCAAAAATCAGCGCGAACCGGGCGTGGATGCAGAAACTTTGATGCTGCTGAAACGCCTGACCTGTCTCGCCCTGCTGGCACTGTCCCCGCTTGCGCATTCTGCTCCACCCAGCCACTTCGGCACGGTCATGGGCAGCGGCTTGTTATGCCGCGACGAAACCACCAATCGCTACTATTTCGACTACATGGTGCAGTATTTCGGCCAGCCGTATAAGCGTGAAGGCGGCGCTTACTGGTTCCGCACCCAGGGCGCGACCCTCTGGAATATGCCGATCCTGGAGGTGATGGTCAGTGACGAAACCTTCCCCTACGCCTTCGTGGGCGCAGTGGTCGATGGCAAGCCGGAAGATCTCGAAAAAGCCATTACGACGCAGGACGGCCCGCGGTATGCGACAATCGAAAATTCGCGTTATCCGGTCCGGGAGAGCAAGGCGGGCAGCCGCATTGTGTATTTCAATACCCGTTCCAAGATTTTTTGCGCCAAGTTCAAGCCGCTGCCACCGGCGCTGCGCTGAAGGTTTTCATGTACACGCAATTCTTCCATCTCAAACAGTCGCCGTTTTCCATCGCGCCCGATCCGCGCTACCTGTTCATGAGCGAACGCCATCGCGAGGCTTTGGCGCATCTGCTGTATGGCGTGGGCAGCGGCGGTGGCTTCGTTCTGTTAACCGGCGAGATCGGCGCGGGCAAGACGACGGTGTGCCGCTGCTTCATGGAGCAGATTCCTGCCAACTGCCGTCTGGCGTATATCTTCAATCCGAAGCTGACGGTGGAGGAGCTGCTGCAGTCGGTATGCGATGAGTTCCGCATCGAGATGTCCGGCGCGGCGCATTCGGTCAAAGGGTATGTGGATGCGATCAATGCTTATCTGCTGTCGTCGCATGCGCAGGGGCTGAACAATGTGCTGGTGATCGACGAGGCGCAGAACTTGTCCGCTGAGGTGCTGGAACAATTGCGCCTGCTGACCAACCTGGAAACCAGTGAGCGCAAGCTGCTGCAGATTATCCTGATTGGACAGCCGGAGTTGCGCGGCATGCTGGCGCGTCCCGAGCTGGAGCAGCTGGCGCAGCGTGTGATTGCGCGCTATCACCTGGGCTCCTTGTCCGAGGCGGAAGTGGGCGCTTATGTGGAGCATCGCCTGACCGTCGCCGGCGCCTCGTCCATCGCGCCATTCCCGCGTCCATTGATGGCACAGCTGCACCAGCTGACCAAAGGTGTGCCACGCCGGATCAATTTGCTGTGCGACCGCGCACTGCTGGGCGCGTATGTCGAGAACCAGCATCAAGTCAGCCGCAAGATCCTGCGCCGTGCGGCGGAAGAAGTGTTTGCCGGTGAAGGACGCTCCTCCGTTGCCGCAGCCGCCGCCGCGCGCGGACCGTGGCCCTATGTCGCCGCCGGCGTGCTCGCAGGCGTCGTGCTGACCGGCGCCGCGGCCTGGCAGCTGATGCCAGGCGCGCGCAATGTCGCCATGCCGCCAGGCGCGTCCGCGTCCAGCCGCACCGCCGACGCACGCCTTCCAGCGTCCAACGCCCACCCAGCCGCGCCCGCGTCGCCCGCCGCAGCGACGGCAGCTCCGAGCGTCGCGGCGTCGGCCGCTGCCACCAACTTACTTCCCGCGGCGTCGGCCGCCGTCGCGAACGCACAGGTCGCCGCGTCGTCCACCGCTGCCGCGAACGCACGGTCCGTCGCGTCGTCCACCGCCGCCGCGGGCACATCGCCGGCCGCTGGCGCGAACGCGCCGTCCGCTGCGTCGCCCACCGCCGCCGCAGGCGCATCGCGGGCCGCTGCCGCGAACGCACCGTCCGCCGTGTCGTCCGCCGCTGCGGGCGCATCGGCGGCCGCGTCTTCTGCCGGCTCTCTCGCCGCTGCGCTGTCTTCGACGTCTGCTGGCGCCGCGCGCAATGTGCCGTTGGCCGGCGCTCCGCAGGGCGCTGTGCCGGAGAAGTCGCTCTTTGAAGGCGCCGTTCGCGCGCTGGCCACGCAATGGGGCGTTCAACTCGCGGCAGGCGAGGGCTGTCCCGAGGCTGCAAAACAAAACCTGCGCTGTCTGCTCACAAAAGGCGGCCTGAGTGAGATCAAGCTACTCGATCGTCCTGTGCTGATCAAACTGCGCGACGATCCAACCCGTCCCACGTTCGCGCTGCTGACCGCGATGAACGGCGACCGTGCCACGCTGTCGATTGGCGCCAAACGTGAGTCCGTGACGCTGGCGTCGCTGGAAGCGCGCTTTGATGGAGGCTTCCTCACCTTCTGGCGTGCACCACGTACCTGGCGTGATGAAGTGTCGTCCGGCGACAAGGGCCCGGACGTCGATTGGCTCGCGCGCCGCCTCGCCGAACTGCGCGGCGCCAAAAAGCCGAAGGATAACCAGCCACTGGATGGCGTCACGCTACGTGCATTGCGCGATTTCCAGGTCAGCCAGAATCTGAAGGCGGACGGTGTAGCCGGTCCGAAGACCTTCATCCGACTCAACCAGCTGGGCGGCGTGCAGGAGCCGCGCCTGAGCGCGCAGGCGATCGCAGGAAAATAATATGTCCTACATACTCGAAGCATTGAAAAAGGCGCAGGCGGAGCGGCAGATCGGCGAGACGCCGTCCATCCACGCGCCCACCATGACGCCAACGCCGGCAGTCGACAGCACGGGCTCGCGCAAGCCGATGATGGTCGCGGTGGGCCTGCTCGGCGGCGCAGTGGTCGTGCTGGGCGCAATGCTGCTGATGCGCCAGCAGGGCAGCGCGCCCGCCGCGTCTGATACGCCTTCCGTCGCGACGCCGGCGATCACCGCATCCCCCAACGCGACGTCGGCGATAACTGCATCGCCCAATGCGACGCCGGCGATAACCGCATCCCCCAACGCGACGCTTGCCACCGCGCCTGTCGCGCAGTCGGCACCTGCCAGTGCACAGCCATCAGTTCCGTCGCCCATTGGGGAACAGCGCCCAGCCGCTCAGGCAGCAGCGACGCGCATAGGAGAACAGCGCCCAGCGGCTCAGGCAGCGGCGCCTGTCGCGCCAGCGCCGGATCTGCGGGCTGATATGGCCGCCGCCACGCCAGCACCAGCGACACGCGCGTCGTCCGCTGTTGCGCCAGCGGCAGCCGCGCGCGCCAGCCAGCCTGTCTTGGAAGGCCGCAAGAATGCTGGCGCTGACGCGACGCACGAAAAAGTCACTGAGGCGGCACAGGCGGCACAGAAGCCGCAGGGCGGGTCAGCCGCCGCGCCGACACAAACCGCGCAAGCCGCTCCGGCGCCGGCCGCTGTACCCGCCCCCGCGGAGGAGCCGGTGCAAACGCTGCGCGACCTGCCCGAGCCCATCCAGCGCGCCATCCCGCAAATCACGATGGGTGGCTATATGTACTCGAAGAATCCCGCCGACCGGCTGATCCTGATCGACAAAACCCTGCGTAAGGAAGGCGACGAGGTTGCGCCTGGTCTGCTGCTGGAGCGTCTGTTGCCGCGCGCGGCGGTGTTCAGCTTCCGCGGCTATCGCTACAAGGTGCCGCTGTGACTGCGCGCTGTGTGATCGGCGTGGTTGGCCCGTCGGGCAGCGGCAAAACGACGCTGCTTGAATACCTGGTCGCGCGGCTGGCGGAGGAGGGCTTAAAGGTCAATGTGATCAAGCACAGCCACCACGACTTCGAGCTGGAGCCGCCGCGCAAGGACAGTGCCCGTTTCCGCCAGGCCGGTGCTGCCGAAGTGATGATCGCATCGCCATACCGCTTCGCCATCATCCACGAGTTGCGCAACGCCCCCGAGCCGGCCATGGACGAGCAGCTGGCGCGCCTGGCCCCAGCCGACCTGACCCTGGTCGAAGGCTTCCATTCTTGGCCAATTGACAAGATTGAAGTGCATCGCCCGGAGGTCGGCGCAGCGCGTTACCTGGAAGACAAGTCCATCAAAGCCGTCGCCAGTGACCAGCCGGCGCCCGCAGGGCTGGAGCCAGCCCTTGCCTGGCTCGACCTCAACCGCCCGGAGTCGGTGCTGGACTGGCTGCGCACCCAGCTCAAATAATTTGCAGCGAAACCCTAAAGTTCCCCAAAACTGGTCCGTAAATCAGGATAAGTACAAATGGAGAATTACCATGGACGTTTCCAGCATTGCAAATCTCGCTACCACTATGGCTGACACCGGCACCCGCCAGGAAGTCGGCATTGCCGTGCTGAAGAAAGCCCAGGACGTGCAGGCCTCGACCGCCTCCGCGCTGCTGGAAGCGATCCCGCCAGCGACTCCGGCTAGCAACCTGCCAGCTCATCTGGGCACGCGCATCAATACCACGGCCTGACCCAGCGTCCGGCCCCGCAAGAAACCCGCAGCGCCGTGCAGGCGTCAGCGGGTTTTTTTTCGCCCGCGAAAAAATTTTCAAAAAAGTTGTAAGGATATCTGTTGGCTGCGCGACAATCGTCCAGTCGCAGACATCTGCGTCCGATTCCAGCTCACTGAGCTGAAACTTTCACCTGAGGAGATACACCATGAACAAGCGTCAAGCCCTGATCGCAGCAGCCCTGGCCACCGTATGCGCCGCCACCGTTGGCACTGCTTCCGCCGCCGACAAGAAAGACCAGGAAAAGTGCTACGGCATCGCCAAGGCCGGCCAGAACGACTGTGCTACCGCCAACGGCTCGCACAGCTGCTCCGGCCAGGCCAAAATGGACAACGCACCAGCCGACTGGAAATACGTCGCTAAAGGCACTTGCGAAAAAGCCGGCGGCAAAATGAATCCGCCAGCAGGCAAGTAATCAAGCAGGGAACGGAGCCATGACGCATTCCATCAACAGCAGCCTGTCCGGTGCCGGCATCGGATTGCGGGCTCCGCACTACCGCCAATTCCTCGAGCAGCGGCCGCGTGCCGCCTGGCTCGAGGTCCACACCGAAAACTATCTCGACCAGGCCGGCTGGGACTTCCACGTGCTGCAGGCGCTGCGCCGCGATTATGCGATCAGCATGCACGGCGTGGGACTTGGCTTAGGCTCAGCGCGCGGCTTTTCCGAACGCCACCTGGAACGCGTGCGCAGCCTGGTGCAGCGCATCGAGCCGGCGCTGGTTTCTGAACATTTGTGCTGGGGCGCCGTCTTCGACCGCCACCTGAACGACCTGCTGCCGCTGGCGCTGGACCACGCCGCGCTTGATCTGCTGAGCGAGCGGGTCGGACGCGTGCAGGATGTGCTGGGCCGCGCCATCCTGCTGGAAAACGTCTCGACCTATGTGCGTTTCAGCAGCGACGCCATGAGCGAGGCCGAATTCCTCGCCGAGCTGTCGCGCCGCACCGGCTGCGGCTTGCTGCTGGACGTGAACAACCTGTACGTCAACCAGTGCAATCACGAAGAAGATGCGCTGGCGGCGATCAAGGCCATCGCAGTCGGCACGGTCGGCGAAATTCACCTGGCCGGGCATCTGGTCACGCCGGATGCCGTGATCGACCACCATGGCGATGTTGTCGCCGACCCGGTGTGGCGCTTGTATGAGGCAGCGCTGGCCCGATTCGGCGCGGTTCCCACCCTGATTGAATGGGACACCGATATTCCCGCCCTCGAAGTCCTACAAGGCGAGGCGGCCAAGGCCGAAACCCGCCTGGCGACCGCCAGCCAAGCCCATGTAGTCTTTGGGGTCAGGCACCAAATGGTACATGAGGCCGCTTCGGAATCGGCTGAGCCGCTGGCGCTGGCCCAACAGCAGTTCAGCGACGCACTGTTTGCGCCCGAGCGCGAAAATGTGTTGCGTCCCCATTTAAAGCATGGGGAGCGCTTTGCGCTGTATCGCGGCAATTTGAGCGCGACGTGGGCGAAGGCGCTGGGTGCGGCTTATCCGGTGATTCGCCAATTGGTGGGCGATGAATTCTTTGATGCCCTGGCCCGCGAGTACGGCCGCGCGCATCCCTCGGAGGATGGCGATCTCAATCGCTTTGGCGCGCACTTTGCGGCGTTCCTGCAAGGCTTCGAGCACGTGCAGGACTTGCCTTATCTGTCCGACATGGCGCGATTGGAATGGTCGCTGCATCGCATGCATTACGCACCGGCGACCGCAACCCTGGGCGCAGAAGCCCTGGCGGCAATTGCGCCGGAAGATATCGAGTCGGTCACGCTGGCGCTGCCGCCAACCGCGCAGCCATTTGCTTCCGCATGGGCGGTCGTCCCGCTGTGGCTCGCGCATCAGGGGGAATGCGAGTTTCCGCAGGAGATGCGCGCCGCAAGCCAGGCGCTGCTGGCGAGGCCGGACTGGAAAGTGCGTGTGATGCCGCAAAGCCCGGCCGCGCACGCCGCGCTGAGCCTGCTGCAGCAAGGCGGCACCTTCGGCGCAGCCCTGGATGAAGCTTTCGAGCGCGATGAGGAATTCAACGTCGCTGCCCATTTACAGCAATGGCTGGAGCAGGGCGCATTCAGCGCCGTCCGCCTGCCGATTGGAGAACCAACATGAACGCAATTCTCGGCGTGCACCGCCAACTGTCCCGCTTCGACGCCACGCTCAGCGACTGGGGTGCGTCCATCGCCAGCCTGGCCCTGCGCTGGTACATCGGCTGGCAATTTTTCAAAGCGGGCCTGACCAAAATCCGCGAGTGGGACGCGACGCTGTCCTTGTTCCAGGATGAATACCATGTGCCGCTATTGCCGCCTGAACTGGCGGCTTATATGGGCGCAGGAGGAGAGTTGATTCTGCCGCTGCTGCTGTTCGCAGGCGTGATCACGCGTCCCGCCGCGCTGGCATTGTTCTTCGTGAATGCGATGGCCGTGATTTCGTATCCGCAGCTGTTCTCGTTCGAGTGCCCAGCCGCGATCAACGATCACTTCTATTGGGGTTCTGGCCTGCTGTTGCTGGTCGCGTTTGGACCGGGCCGCTTCTCGCTGGATGCGATCCTGAAGAAGCGGCAGGGCTAAGACTTAATGGAAGGCGCGCATGACCTTGGCTTCGCCAGTCTTGTCGCAATGGGACAGATTGGCTTCATGGGTCGCTTCAATCATGCGACTGACTTGAGCATCTTCGAAACGCTCCAGTTCAGCGGTGGCGGCCAGTAGCGCCTGTGCCAGCTTGGCGCGGGCGCTCTGGTAGAGCACGCTGGTGTAGTGGTCGGTGTTCTTGAGCAGCTCTTCCGCGTTTTCGATGACTTGTCGCAGATCACCGATCAAGCGTTCCTGAGTCTGCATATCGCGTTCAGGGCTATCCATGCTGCTCCCCTTCCGGAAGGTGTGGTCAGGCGCCGTCCGCGCCACCTTCGCCGATCACCGTGATATGCACGTCGCCAACACGGACCTGCTGTCCTGCGCGGATCTTGCAAGTTTTGCGCAATTCCTGCTTGCCATCGACTGAGACCTGACCACTGGCTACGATCTGCTTGCCGGCCCCACCGCTGTCGCACAGTCCGACTACTTTCAGGAGCTGATTCAGCTCGATGTACTCGGATGTCAATTCAAAACTCACTCTCTGCATTTTATCCTCTTTGTGTTGGGCTTGCGCTCGCATTGCTCAGTGATGCGGCGTTTCCGCGCAACATTAACCTTTGGCGCCTGGCTTGGTCATTGCCAAAGGATTAATCCATTGCTCGAATTGATCGGCCGTGACGAAGCTCAGCGCCAGGGCCGCTTCTTTCAGCGTGGTGCCCTCGTGCTGCGCCTTCTTGGCGATTTGAGCGGCGCGATCATACCCGATATGCGGAGCCAGCGCTGTCACCAGCATCAGGGAGCGCTCCATCAGGTCGGCGATGCGTGCATGGTTCGGCTCGATACCGTGCGCGCAGTGTTCTTCGAAGCTCAACATGCCATCGGCCAGCAAGCGCGCACTTTGCAGGAAGTTATGCGCAATTAGCGGCTTGAAGACGTTCAGTTCGAAGTTGCCGGAGGCGCCGCCGACGGTGATGGCGACGTCATTGCCAAACACCTGGCAGCACAGCATGGTCAGCGCTTCGCATTGCGTCGGATTGACCTTGCCCGGCATGATGGAGCTGCCCGGCTCGTTCTCAGGAATGGTGATTTCGCCCAGGCCGGAGCGCGGGCCGGACGCCATCCAGCGCACGTCGTTGGCGATTTTCATCAGCGCGGCAGCGAGGGTTTTAAGGGCGCCGTGGGCGGCGACGAGGGCTTCGTGTCCCGCCAGCGCGGCGAACTTGTTGCCGGCGCTGCGGAAAGGCAGCTTCAGGTTGTGCTCCAGCTCGGCTGCGATGCGGGTTGCGTATTCGGGATGCGCGTTCAGGCCGGTGCCGACCGCGGTGCCGCCGGCCGCCAGCTCCAGCACGGCGGGCAGGGTGGCGCGGATGGCGTGCTCGGCGTAATCCAGCTGAGCGACGTAGCCGGAGAATTCCTGGCCCAGCGTCAGCGGGGTGGCGTCCTGAAGGTGGGTGCGGCCGATTTTGACGATGTCGGCAAAGGCGGTCGATTTTTCGGCCAGCGTGGTGCGCAGGTGCTGAAGAGCGGGCAGAACATTGGCAATCGCCTGGGCAGCGGCCACGTGGATGGCGGTAGGGAAGATGTCGTTCGAGGACTGGCCTTTGTTGACGTCATCGTTCGGGTGCAGCATGCGCGATTCGCCGCGCACGCCACCCATCAGCTCGGAGCCGCGGTTGGCCAGCACTTCGTTCATATTCATATTGGACTGCGTGCCTGAGCCCGTCTGCCACACCGCCAGCGGGAATTCGCCCGCGTGTTGGCCACGCAGCACTTCGTCCGCCGCCTGCATGATGGCGACGGCTTTGGCGTCGTCCAGCACGCCGAGGTCCAGGTTCACTTTGGCGGCCGCGCGCTTGACGCTGGCCAGGGCAGCCACCAGTTCCGGCGGCATTTTCTCGGTCGAGATCTTGAAGTGCTCCAGCGAGCGCTGGGTTTGCGCGCCCCACAGCTGGTTGGCTGGCACTTTGATTGGGCCAAAACTATCCTTCTCGATACGCGTTTCCATGGCTGCCTCGGTGTGGTTGTTGATCTTTTGATTCTAACCCGGCAAGGATTTTCCCGTTTGCAGGGGTTCATAATGGCGATTTTTGGCCGTTATAGTCGTTACGTCCCGGAAACTACTTTGACTATGCCTCGTTTTATTGCCGCTTCTTCGATTGCTCTTGCCTTGATCGCATCGGCGCCAGTGTGCGGGGCGGAATTGGGAGACATTTCCGTACGTTCGCACCTGGGGCAGCAGCTGTCGGCGGATATCGAGCTGGCTGATCTGACTGCGGCCGATCTCAACGAATTGCAGGTGCGGCTGGCGCGCCCGGATGTGTTCAAGGGGGCGAATGTCGCCATGAATCCGGCGCTGGCCGGGTTGAATATCGCGGTCGTGAAGCGCGATTCGCGCCGGGTCTTGCATCTGACCACGCTGCAGCCGGTGAATGCTGAGCTGGTGCATATTTTCTTTGAGTTGAGCAGTGGAGGGCGACAGACTATCCGCACGGCCAGCTTGTGGCTGACGCCGGAGCCGGCGGGGGCGGCTACGCCGCGCGTGGCGGCAGCGGCAGCGGCCACGGCCACGACGGCATCGGCCACCGCCACGACCACGACGGCATCGGCCACGGCCACGACCACCGCGGCCGCTGTGACGCCGATTTCAGCGCCTGCGCCTGTGCCCGCCGCGGGGATGGTGGCTGATAAGGTGCTTGCGGCATCTTCCGCGGCGGCAGGCGCTGCGAGCTTGCCGGCGCCCGCGAAAACGTCGCCCGCGCCAGCGCGCGTAGTTCCACCGGCGCGACCGATGTCGAGCATGTCACCGGACGAGGAAACGATGAAGGCCGCCGCTGAGCGCTCGTTCGCCGCGCACACCGGGCAAGCTGTGGCGCCAACTGCCGTGCCTGCGCCGAAGCCGAGTCCGTCGTCCGCCGTTGCCACGAAAGCCGCGACCGCTGCGCCAGCCCTAATGCCGGCGAAGCTTGCGGTCGCCCCCGCGCGTCCGGCGCAAGCCTGTTCGCCTGAGCAGCTGGAGGCGAGCACGCGGCAATGCGCGGCGGCGGACGCCAGCAATAAGGCGCTGACCACCAAGCTGGTCGATCTGGAAGGGAAGGTCAGGCAATTGCAGGCTGAGCTGGCAGCAAAGCCGTCGGCAGCGGCGGAACATGCGGCAGGCGCTCCGGCGAAGGAGGCGGCGGGCACGCCGGCGGAGCATGCGGCAGGCACTTCGACGAAGGAGGCAGTACGCGCTTCGGCAGAGGCCAAACCGGCCGAGGCGAAGCCCGCCGCTCCGCCGGCTGTTGCGGCGCAGGCGGCTTCAGGCAAGATCACGGATGCACGCGATGCGCATGCCAAAGTGGCAGTGCCGTCCGCATCGGCGAAGTCTGCCAGCGTATCGGCTGACGGCAAGATACAGGAGCCGAAGAAGATGTCCCGTCCGCGCCTGATATCGCTGATTGCCGCCGGCTCGCTTGCATTCATTGCAGTGATCGGCGTGGCAGTTCACTTCCTGCGCAAGCGCCGCTCGAAGGGTGGTCCGCTGAAGATCTGGCAATCGTTCCGCAAGAAAGAGACGCAAGAAAAGGCGGAAGAGTCCCAGGAACCAGTGCTGGAAGAAGAGACTGAAGCACCAATTGCGGTCACTGCGCAAGAGTAATAGCCGTTGCTTTTCCGCCCTCGACACAGAAATTTGAACTGCGTTATACTGGGTTCACACGGACCGGGTTCTGCCGCAGCCACCACCGATAGTGTGACGCGATAAGCAGAGCGACGTTGAAGAAACGACCTGGCCTGGAAGCTGTTCATAGCCGACTGAGCGCATATGAACGCCGGGTGCAACCGGCGCTGAGGCGACGCCAGGAGATACCTGGCGCTCGCCCCACCCGAATTCCCTGAAGCGCCTCGTCCGAGGCGCTTTTTTATTGCGGCTACCGCAGGGGAAGGGTGATCACGAAGCTGCTGCGGCCATCGRCCATGCTGGCGCAATGGGCGCCGCCGCCGTGGCGCTGGGCGATCTGGCGCACCAAGGCCAGGCCCAGTCCGGTGCCGAGGTTGTCGCGGGTGCCGCGCCGGCGGTAGAAGGGCTCGAATACGCGCTCGAATTCCTCCGGCGGGATGCCGGGGCCGCTGTCCCACACCGTCAGCGTCGCCATCCCGGCATCGCGTTCGATGCGCACATATGCCGGCGGCTGGCCGTGGCGGTGCGCGTTTTCCAGCAGATTACGCAGCAGGCGCCGCAGCAGGCGAGGAGAGGCGCGCATCAGCACCGGCACGCCGTTCAGCTCGACTTCGTCGTAGCGCGCGCATTCTTCCGCGGCCAGCGCGAGCAGGTCGAGTTCTTCCAGTTCCACCGTGTCGCGCAGGGCATCGAGGCGGCTGGCAAGCAGGATTTCGTCCAGCAGATAATCCAGCTCGGCGATGTCTTTCTCCAGCCCGGCTTTGCGCTTGGGATCGAGCGAGTCCATGCTCAGCTCCAGCGCGAGGCGGATGCGCGCCAGCGGCGTGCGCAGTTCGTGCGAGGCGTTCGCCAGCAGGGTCTTGTGCGCGGTGACCAGTTGCTCGATCTGATCCGCGGCGCGGTTGAAGCTGCGCGCCAGTTGCGCGACTTCGTCCTTGCCTTCCACCGCCACGCGCGCCGACAGGTCGCCCGCGCCAAGCGATTCCACGCCGCGCTGCAAGCGTTCCAGCCGCCGCGTGATGTAGCGCACCAGCGGATAGGCGGCGATGGCGATGCCGATCGTCAGCAGGATCAGCAGAGAATGCAGCAGCGTATGCGAGCGCACGACGCCCAGCGGCTGGTCGGATAGCAGGCGCCGTCCATCCGGCAGGTGGACGTATGAATCGGGGCGTGGCTCCAGCCGCACGCGCCAGCCGCCACCCAGCCTGATCGGCGTCCCGGCACTGGCTATCAGCTGCCAGTTGGCGCTGTAGAGCGTCATGCGGGCATGGATGCTGGCGGCCATGCGCTCCAGCGCGGCCTGCTGTTCGGCGGGCGTGGCGGATGCAGGCGCCAACTGGTTTTGCATCAGCACGGCCAGGTTGGCGTCGGCCTGTTCGATCGGGCCACCGGCGCGGTGCCACAGCATGATCACGGCAAAGGCGAACAGCGCCAGACAGCCCAGCAGCGTCAGGTGAAAACGGATGTACAGGCGCGAGATCATTCCTGCGCCTTGGCGAACACATAGCCCGCGCCGCGCACGGTGATGATGCGGCGCGGCTTTTTGGGATCGTCTTCCACGGCGGCGCGAATGCGCGACATGTGGACATCAATCGAGCGGTCGAAGGCTTCCAGCTGTTCGCCTTTGACCAGGTCCATCAGCTGTTCGCGCGACAGCACGCGGCCAGCGTTGTTGGCCAGCGCCAGCAGCAGGTCGAACTGGTAGGAGGTCAGGTCGCACAAGGCGCCCTCCAGCCGCACCGCGTGCGCGGCGGCGTCGATTTCGAGACGGCCGAAGCGCAGCACATTGTTCGCGGCGGACGCGCCGCGTGCGCCACCATCCACGCGGCGGCGCAGGATGGCGCGCAGGCGGGCCAGCAGCTCGCGCGGTTCGAATGGCTTGGGCAGGTAGTCATCCGCGCCGATTTCGAGGCCGACGATGCGGTCGACCGCATCGCCGCGCGCGGTCAGCATCAGCACCGGGATGTCGGAATGCGAGCGCAGTTGGCGGCAGACGTCCAGGCCATCCATATCGGGCAGCATCAGGTCCAGCACCACGGCGCCAAAGGGCGCTGCGGCCAGTTGTCCGAGCGCGCTGCCACCGCTGGCGGCGACGCTTACGCGCAAGCCTGCTTGCGACAGGTATTCGGTCAGCATTTCGGCCAGGCGCGGATCGTCTTCTACCAGCAGGATGTGGTCGGCGTTAATGTTCATGCAAGGCATTGTAAGGCAGGCGGCGGCCGGGAAGGGCCGCCGCCGAGCTGAATCAGCCGTGATGGTGCATGCCGCCCTGATGCAGCTTGGACAGGTGATCGGCCAGCTTCTTGCGCTGCTCCGGAGTGAGCACGTCGCCCACGTCGGCGATCAGCTGCACCAGGCGGCGCGAGGCTTGGTCGGCCATCTGCATATGCTGCGCGCGCGATGCTTCCAGTGCCGCGCGGTCGATGGTGGGCTGGCTGAGCATCGTCAGCATCTGGGTGTGGGCCGTGCGCAACTGGCTGTGCAGGGGCATCAGATCCTGCATGGCGGCTTTGACCAGCGGCTCGATCTGGGCTTTCTGCGCGTCGGTGGCGTCGACTTCCACATACAGGTGGTTCAGCATGGTGTCGACGTGCGCAGTGGCGTCGATGGCGCGGTGCTGGCTGCTGTGCTGATCGAGGGCATAGGCGCCGACGCCGCCCAGCAGGGAGGTGCCAAGCAGAAGTGCTGCGATGGTTTTACGGGTGAGACTCATGGCTGTTCCTTGTTCAGGTTGAGGAAGACTGCACCATCAGTCTGGCCGGGCACCGTAAAGCTGCGATGCCGGCTGTGTAAAGTTTTGTGAAGCAAAAACCCGAGGCGTAACCCTGGTGCCTGCCACGCCGTGGCAGGCACCTGCTTTTTGCTGTAGGGGTAAAAAAAAAGCGCCCCGAGGCGCTTTTTTTTGCAGGAGGAGGGGCAATCAGCCGTTCAGGCGGCCCATCCATGGTTCGGTCACATCGCGGATGGCGCGATCATTGGCCATGATCTGTTTCAGCAGCGCGATCTTGCGGGCGCGGGCGTCGCCTTCCAGCGGAGCGGCGCCGCCGATCACGGCAACCGACTCGGCTGCGCACTGATTTTCCAGGCTGTTCAGGCTGGTCCAGTCACTCGCGCGCGCAGCCACGACCATTTGATTGGTCAAACCGGCAATATTTTCGTACATCGAGAGAACCTGGTTGCTCATTTTTCATCCTGAAAAGTGGAAACGGAGTACCGCTTGTCAGGATTTACGTCAGGGCGACGAAGAACTTTAGGGTTTTCTCAAAATATTTTCAAAATATTTTCAAGTTGTCAGCCGATCAACTCTTCCAGGCCTGCGCTCAGCTCGTCCAGCGGCGGCATTTCGTCGATCAGGGCGTTATCTTCCAGACCCAGGCTCTCCGCCACGTCGGTCGGGTAGCAGGCGGCAATTTCCTCGGCGCCCAGCTGGTTCTGGTCGACACGGGCGCGCCAGGCGGCCAGGTGGACCACGGCGGCCAGGGCGTTGTCTTCCGGGGCCGGGAAGGCGGCGATCGTCTCGGAGAACACTTCCGGGAACTTCCAGCGACGGGCCAGTTCGGCGCCCACGTCGGCGAAGCTGTAGCCGAAGGAAGCCATTTCGGCATCCAGGCGGCGCGAATCCATCGGACCGGCGATCTTATCCAGCTGCATGGCCTGCTCCGGCATGGCGGCGTGGATCACCAGCTGGCCAATGGCGTGCATCATGCCGATGGTGAAGGCGAGGTCGGTGTTCTGTTTGGTCTGGCGGGCAATCCATTTGGCGCCAACGGCGGTGCGCAGGCTGTAGCGCCAGAACTGGCGCAAGTCGAGGCCCGGCACCGTCTTGAAGCCGGATACCAGACCGGAGCTGATGACCAGGGTACGCACGGTCACGAAGCCCAGCATCAGGACCGCGTCTTCCACCGTGCCGATGCTGCGCGAAACGTGGTAGTAGGCGGAGTTGGCCAGACGCAGCAGCTTGGCGCTCAGGACCGGGTCGGTGGAGATTTTCTTGGCAATGTCTTCGGTCGAGACACTGGCCTTGTCGAAGCTGCTGATCAGTTCATCGACGACTTTGGGCGCTGTTGGCAGGGCGGTCGGGTGCTGGAACAGGGCTTCGAGTTTCATGGATATCTCCCAGAGTGATTTTGGATGTTGCCTCAGGTGAACTATATAGCGATTCCATCCGGGTTGGGACACAATTTGCGCGGCCAGTCCCCGGATTCTGCATTCTGTCGCATCGCTGTCGCGTTTTCCCGGCTGAGCCGTTACAGTCCACCCTGGCTCACCACGCCATCAATTTTTAAAACTACAAGGGACCAAACATGCAAGTTTCCTTCCGTTGGACGCCGATCACGAGCGCCATTACCCTGGTGCTGTGCGGCGCCACCCTGGCTCTGACCCCGGCGATTGCGCGGCAAACCGCTGCGCCGCAAGCCGCGCCGGCCGCAGCCGTCCTGCCGGGCGACGACTTCTTCGCCTACGCCAATGCCGACTGGCTTTCCAAGAATGAAATCCCGGCCGACAAAGGCACCTGGAGCTCCTTCGGTGCACTGGCCGATGCCACCAACCAGCGCATTGCGCAGCTGATCGACGAACTGGGCGCCAAGTCGCCGTCCGGTGACGCGCTGCGCGTGTCCAGCTATTACAAGAGCTTCATGGACGAAGCGGGCATCGAAGCCAGGGGCGCCGCCGTGCTGAAGCCATCGCTGGACAAGATCGCCGCCATCAAGGACAAGGCCGGCCTGACCCGCGCCCTGGCATCCACCGTGCGCGCCGACGTCGATCCGCTGAATTCCACCAATTTCCAGACCGAAAACATCTTCGGCGTGTGGATCGCGCAAGGCCTGAACGACTCCGACCACTACATGCCGTACATCCTGCAGGGTGGTCTGGGCATGCCGGACCGCGCCTACTACCTGGAAGAGAACGAACACATGGGCCGCCTGCGCACGGCCTATCAGGCGCACATCGCCGCCATGCTGAAGCTGGCCGGTTTCTCCGAGCCGGAAGAGCGCGCCGCCCGCATCTTCGCGCTGGAAAAGCGCATCGCCCAGTCGCACGCAACCCGCGAAGATTCGGCGGATATCCAGAAGGCTAACAACGTCTGGTCCGATAAAGACTTCGCCGCCAAGGCGCCGGGCATGGACTGGAAGGCCTTCTTCCACGCCGCCGGCCTGGACAAGCAGAAGAAGTTCACCGTCTACCATCCGACCGCCGTTGTTGGTGCGGCTGCCCTGGTGCAGGACGTGCCGCTGCAGGACTGGAAAGACTACCTGGCCTTCCATACCGTGAACCACGCCGCGCCGGTGCTGCCGAAAGCCTTCGTCGACCAGCGCTTCGAGTTCTACGACAAGTCCCTGTCCGGCGTGCAGCAGCTGTCGCCGCGCTGGAAGCGTGGCCTGGCTTCGCTGAACAACACCCTGCCTGACGCTACCGGCAAGATCTATGTCGAGAAGTATTTCCCGCCTGAGGCGAAGAAGCGCGTGCAACAGATGGTGGCCAATATCGTGCAAGCCTTCCATCAGCGCATCGACAAACTGGACTGGATGGCGCCAGCCACCAGGAAGGAAGCGCAGGAGAAGCTGCGCACCCTGTACGTGGGCGTGGGCTATCCGGACAAGTGGACTTCCTACAATGGCCTGAACATCAAGCTGGGCGACGCTTTCGGCAACCTGGATCGTTCGGAAGAATTCCACTACAAGCAGGAACTGGCCAAGCTGCACCAGAAAGTCGATCCGACCGAATGGTGCATGCCGCCGCACCTGGTGAATGCGGTGAACATGCCGCTGCAGAACGCGCTGAACTTCCCGGCCGCGATCCTGCAGGCGCCGTTCTTCGATATGTCCGCCTCCGACGCGCATAACTACGGCGCAATTGGCGCGGTGATCGGCCACGAAATCAGCCACAGCTTCGATGACCAGGGCGCGCAGTTCGACTCCAAGGGCCATCTGCGTGACTGGTGGACCAAGGCTGACGGCGAGCACTTCCAGAAAGCTGCCGGCGCATTGGTGGCGCAGTACAACGCGTACGAGGCATTCCCTGACCTGCACCTGAACGGCCAGCTGACCCTGAGCGAAAACCTGGCTGACCTGGCCGGCCTGTCCGCTTCGCTGGACGCTTACCACGCATCGCTGGGCGGCAAGCCTGCGACCATGGAAGGCGACCGCGAATTCTTCCAGGGCTTCGCAGCCAGCGAGCGCAGCAAGCAGCGTGAAGCATCGCTGCGCCGCCAGGTCGCCACCGACGGCCACTCGCCAGGCAAATGGCGCACCTACACCGTGCGTAATATCGACGCATGGTATCCGGCCTTCGACGTGAAGCCAGGCCAGAAGCTGTACCTGACGCCTGAACAGCGCGTGCGCGTCTGGTAAGCTGAGGGGATGGACGATATCGAGCAGATTACCCGGCGCACGCTGGAGCACTACGAACGCAATGCCCAGGCCTTTTTGGAGGGCACGCGCGATCATGATGTCAGCCAGAATGTGTCGGCCCTGCTCGGTGCGATTGAGGGAGCGGCGCCGTTCCGCATCCTCGACCTTGGTTGCGGCCCCGGCCGCGATCTTCGGACGTTCAAGGCCATGGGCCACGAGCCCATCGGCATCGATGGCGCCGCCCATTTCGTCGAGATGGCGCGGCGCTGGAGTGGCTGCGAGGTCTGGCATCAGGATTTCGTCAACCTGCAGCTGCCGCCCGAACACTTCGACGGCATTTTCGCCAACGCTTCACTTTTCCACGTGCCCAGCGCAGCTTTGCCGGAAGTGCTGAAGCGCCTGCAGGCCGCGCTGAAACCGCGCGGCGTGCTGTTCAGTTCCAATCCCCGCGGGCACAACGAAGAAGGCTGGAACGGTCCCCGTTACGGCAGCTATTACGACTACGCGAGCTGGGAAGCCTATTGCATCGCGGCAGGCTTTGAACCCGTCCATCACTATTACCGTCCGGCAGGGCTACCGCGCGAACAACAGCCATGGTTGGCCAGCGTTTGGCGCAAGTGTTAGATCCCGAACGGATGGAAACAATTCCGGTTCGTATGATTTCCTCTCAGCTTAACTAAAGGAGAGCAATCATGAACAAGGACCAAATCAAGGGTAAGGCCAAGGAAGTGGGCGGCAAGATCCAGGAAGAGGCAGGCGAACTGGTCGGTAGCTCGAAGCAGCAAGCCAAAGGCATGGCAAAGCAGGCCGAAGGCAAGCTGCAGAAGAAAGTGGGCGATGCCCGCGAAGCTGTCGATGACGCAACCGATGACCTGATCGAGCGCGGCAACCGTCAGGGTCGTCCTTAATCAATCGCGATCCGGCGCGCCCAGCGGGAAGAAATGCCTGTAGGGGCGCGCCTCATCCACGGCGCGTTTGAACGACGGGCGCGCCATCAGCCTGTTCCGATACGCAATCACATTGGCGAACTTCGGATCGATCCGGTGCGTCCAGTCCGCATAGAACAGGAAAGGACCGGCGCCGCAGTCGGCCATACTGAATGCCTCCCCAGCCGCCCAGGTGCGGCCCTCCATATGCTTGTCCAGCCAGGCATACGACGTTTCCAGCATTGCCTTCGCTTCCTCAACCCCCAGCGCATCGCGCTTGTCTTCCGGACGCAGCACGTTGTACACGCAGCGCTGCTGAGGCGTGGAAATGTAGTTGTCGAAGAAGCGGTCCATATTGCGCACTTCCAATGCCTTGCGCGGATCATCCGGCAGCAGCTTCACCGGCCCGGGATAGTTGAGTTGCAGGTATTCGATGATGGTGCTGGCTTCGGTCACCACCTTGCCTTCATCCTCCAGCAGCGGGAATTTTTTCAGCGGCCAGACCTCTGACAGGTGCTGGTAATTCTCCGGCTGTTCGGGCGTCAGCAGCTTCCATTCGAACGGTGTGCCGTTCTCATAGAGTGCAGTCAGCACTTTCTGGCAGTAGGACGAGAAGGGGTGAGCATACAGTTTCAGCGACATGGTCGTTCTCCTTTTGGTGGGTAAGTATCCCACGACGAAGCAGCCTGGCCGAAATCGACATTTAAATAGCTGCGCGTTGTAAACTGGAATTTCTCGTCAATCGGAGCGCCGCCATGATTTTCCGCCAGCTATTCGACGCCACGTCGTCTACCTACACCTATTTGCTGGGCGACAGCGGCGAAGCGCTGCTGATCGATCCGGTCTACGAGCAAGCCCCGCGCGATCTGGCTCTGCTGCAGGAGCTGGGCCTGAAACTCATCGCCACGCTCGACACCCACGTGCACGCCGACCACGTCACCGGTGCATGGCGGCTGCATCAGCGCTGCGGCAGCCGTATCGGACTGGCGGCGGCAGCGGAAGCGTCGCTGGTGGATATGCCGCTGAAGCAGGGCGACCGCGTTAATTTCGGCGCGCGCTACCTGAGCGTCCGCGCCACGCCCGGCCACACCAATGGCTGCCTGACTTATGTGCTGGATGACGAAAGCATGGCCTTCACCGGTGACAGCCTGCTGATCCGCGGCTGCGGACGGACCGATTTCCAGCAGGGCAGTCCGCAGCAGCTGTTTTCTTCGGTGCGCGAGCAGATCATGTCGCTGCCGAGGGAATGCCTGCTCTATCCAGCCCACGACTACCGCGGCATCACGGTATCCAGCGTCGGCGAAGAGTGCCGCTTCAATCCGCGCCTGGGTGGCGATGCGGACATCGGCGATTTCAGCGGCTATATGAACAACCTGAATCTGCCGCATCCCAAGCTGATGGCGGTCGCGGTGCCCGCCAATATGCGCTGTGGCCAACCGGAAGGCGAGGCGCCGCCACTGGAAACACCGGACTGGGCGCCGCTGACCCTGCGTTTCAGCGGCGTGTGGGAAATCGAACCCTTGTCGCTGCTGGAGCACGCGCCGCAAGCCCAGATCGTGGACGTGCGCGAAGCATCCGAATTCATCGACCAGCTAGGGCACCTGCAAGGCGCGCGCCTGATGCCGCTATCCAAGCTGATGGACCGGGTCGATGAACTGGACCGCGAAAAGCCCGTGGTCGCCGTCTGCCGTTCCGGCGCCCGTTCGGCGCAAGCCTGCGTGCTGCTGACCAAGGCCGGCTTCCCGCAAGTCGCCAATCTGGCGGGCGGCATGCTGCGCTGGAAGGTCGAAGGTCTGCCGGTGGCGGCAGACCCGGTTTGACGATCAGGCGCGGCGTGCGCCTTTTGGCAGCAGGGCCGCCACAAGGCCGAGCAGCGGCAGATAGGCAATAGTCTGGTACACGAAAGCGATGCTGGTGCGGTCGGCAAAGATGCCCAGCAGCGCAGCACCCAGGCCGCCCATGCCGAACGCGAAGCCAAAGAACAAGCCGGACACCATGCCGATTTTTCCCGGCATCAGTTCCTGCGCATAGACCAGGATGGCGGAGAAGGCGGAAGAGAGCACCAGACCAATCACAATGGTCAGCGTCGTCGTCCAGAAAAGATCTGCGTGCGGCAGCAGCAGCGCGAACGGCGCCACCCCAAGGATCGACACCCAGATCACCGGCTTGCGGCCGATGCGGTCGCCAATCGGCCCGCCTGCCACAGTGCCCACCGCGGACGCAAACAGGAAATAGAACAGGTGCAGCTGCGCGTTCTGCACGCTCAGTCCGAAGTGTTCGATCAGGTAGAAGGTGTAGAAACTGGTCAGTCCCGCCATGTAGAAATACTTGGAGAAGATCAGCACCAGCAGCACGGCGATGGCGCCGATCACCACATTACGCGGATAAGGCGAAGCAACTGCTGCCTTCTTCGCGCCTTGATTGGCCTTCTGATGCGCCGCATACCAGCGGCTAACCTGCAGCAGCACGAAAATTCCCGCCAGCGCGATCAAGCCAAACCAGGCTACGCTGCGCTGGCCGAACGGCACGATCACCGCCGCCGCCAGCAGCGGACCAATGGCCGTGCCCATATTGCCGCCCACCTGGAACATGGACTGCGCGAAGCCATGCTGCCCACCCGAAGCCAGGCGCGCGATGCGTGTCGATTCCGGATGGAAGATGGAGGAACCGATACCGATGCAGGCCGCAGCCAGCAGCACCACGCCAAATGTCGGTGCAATCGACAGCAGCAGTAAGCCGATCAGTGTGGACATCATGCCGAAGGGCAGCGAGTAAGGCAGCGGACGGCGGTCGGTGAACAGGCCAACCAGTGGCTGCAGCAGGGACGCGGTGAGCTGGTAAGTCAGCGTGATCAGGCCGACCTGGGCAAAGCTCAATGCGAGTCCCGTTTTCAGGATGGGATACATGGCCAGGATCAGTGACTGCATCATGTCATTGACCATGTGGGCGCTGCTGATAGCGCCAAGAATGCCGAGGGCGGGCCTGGCTTTCTGCGATTGGGAGGTGAGAGTAATGGTAGTCATGGGCACATTATGAGAAAATTCACCATGCCTGTCTTACGATATTCGACCACAAACCATCGCAAAAAGGACATCATGCCAGCGCGTCCGCCAAAACCGCTTTCCGAGTCGCTCAAGGAGATCGAGGCAGTGCAATCGCCCATTGCCGGCCGCGCGACCGATTATCCCGCGGGCTGGCACATCAAGCCGCACCTGCATTCCAAGCACCAGATGATTTACGCCGTACGCGGTGTGATGGTAGTGAAAACCGAAGCCGGGCGCTGGGTCGTGCCGCCCACGCGCGGCATCTGGATGGTGGCCGGCATGATGCACGAAATCTGGTGCATTGGCGAGGTGCATATGCGCAGCCTGCTGGTGGCGACCGATGCCGCGCGCAATCTGATGGAAGTCACGCAGGCCGTCGGCATCTCGCCCCTGTTGCGTGAACTGATGCGCGCGGCGATGGACGTGAAGCAGCCCTATCTGCCGGGTACACGCGACGGGCGCCTGATGCGGCTGATCCTCGATGAAGTACGCGCCTTGCCGGTGCTGCCGCTGCACCTTCAGTTGCCTTCCGATCCACGCCTGCTGCGCATTTGCGAACTGCTGCAACAGCGCCTGGACGATTCGTCGACCATGGCCGATTGGGCCAGGCGCCTGTCGCTGGACATGAAGACGATCCAGCGCCTTTTTACGAAAGAAACGGGAATGACGTTTGGCCAGTGGCGCCAGCAGGCGCGCTTGCTGCGCGCGCTGGAATTGCTGGCGACAGGAGAGAAGGTGATTGATGTGGCGCTGGCGCTGGGCTATGAAAGCCCCAGCGCCTTTTCCA
Source organism: Pseudoduganella sp. RAF19 (assembly GCF_052114165.1). Classification (NCBI taxonomy): domain Bacteria; kingdom Pseudomonadati; phylum Pseudomonadota; class Betaproteobacteria; order Burkholderiales; family Oxalobacteraceae; genus Pseudoduganella; species Pseudoduganella sp. RAF19. The sequence goes on from NZ_JBFREF010000005.1 coordinate 762,017, forward strand.
CCATGTTCCGCAAGCAGTTCGGCCAGTCACCCAGCCAGTTCTTTGCGGAGGGATGAATCAGTTCGATTCCGGGTGCAGGTTCTTGCGGAAGAAGGCGTCGATATAGGCCTGAACGTGGCGCTTGGCGACACGCGAGGACACACCGTGCTTGGCGCCCGGATAGGTCATCAGCTCGAACTGCACGCCGCGGTTGACCAGCGCGTCGATCATCTTGGTGGTGTTGGTGAACAGGACGTTGTCGTCGGCCATGCCGTGCAACAGCAGCAGCTTGGACTTCAGGCCGTCCACGTGGGAGAACACGGTGGAGTCCTTGTAGCCATCAGGGTTTTCGGATGGCTTATCCATGAACTGCTCGGTGTAGTGGGTGTCGTACAGGCGCCAGTCGGTCACCGGAGCGCCCGATACGCTGGCCGCAATCTTGTCCGAGCCCTGCGACAGCAGGCGCAGTGCCATGAAACCGCCGAAGCTCCAGCCGTACACGCCAACGCGCTTCGGATCGACGTAAGACTGCGTGCCCAGCCAGTCGATGCCGGTCAGCTGGTCTTCCACTTCCACCTTGCCCAGGTTGCGGTAGTTCGCATCGGTGAACACGCGCTCGCGGCGTGCGGAACCGCGGTTATCCAGGCGGAACACGACGTAACCCTGCTGCGCCATGTACTGATCGAAGTGGCTGCCTTCCCACGAACGTTTCACGTATTGCGAGTGCGGGCCGCCGTAGGTGGACACGTACACCGGATACTTCTTGTTCGCGTCAAAATGCCATGGCTTGATCAGCGAGTAGTACATGGTCTGGCCATCCTTGGACTTCATGCTGCCGAATTCCGTTGGCAGCAGATCCGCCTTGTACTTGTAATACGGGTGCGATGCGTTGATCTCATTGTGATCCACCCACGCCACGAAAGCGCCATCCGGACGGCGGATCGAAACCTGCGGCGGATTCGAAGGATCGGACCAGGTGTCCACGAACACTTCGCCATTGCGCGAGAACGAAGCCTCATGCCAGCCGTCGGCCTGGGTGATGCGCTTTGGCTTGTCGGCATTGGAGCCGTCCAGATTCAGCACATACACCTGCTTGTCGTACACGGCATCCTTGTTGGCGGCCACGTAGACCTTACCCGCTTTTTCATCCAGCGCCAGCACATTGTCGAAGCCCCACTCGCCCTTGGAAATGGCGTGCAGCAGCTTGCCGTTCATATCGTACAGGTACAGGTGATTGCGGCCGGTGCGCTCAGACGACCAGATGAAGCCTTTGCCCGTTTTCAGGAAGCGCAGGTCGTCGCTGATGGTGGTCCAGGTCTTCGACGTCTCGCTCAGGATCGGGCGCTGCGCCAGCGAGGCGGTATCGACCGAGATCAGCTCCAGCGTTTTCTGATCGCGCGACTGGCGCTGGAAGAACAGCGACCTGGCGTCTTCGCTCCAGTCGGCACGCACCAGGTAGATATCCTTGTTGGCGCCCAGGTCCACATCGCGGATCACGCCGGTTTCAGGCGATACGATCTTCAGGCCCACGATCGCATTCGGATCGCCGGCGGCAGGGTAGCGCTGCTCGACCACGTCGGTGCGGTCGGCGTAGATTTCGAAGCGGCGTGCCACCGGCACTTGCGCTTCGTCGTACCAGCGGAAGGCGATGGCGGAATCGTCCGGCGCCCAGTAGTAACCGGTGAACTGATGCATCTCTTCCTGCGCCACGAATTCGGCTTCGCCGTTATGTACGGTGCCCTTGCCGTCAGTGGTCAGCTGGCGTTCCTTGCCGGTCTTCAGGTCGATCACGTACAGGTTCTGGTCGCGCACGAAGGAAACGTAGCGGCCCTTCGGAGAAATCTTCGGATCGATCACATTGCCGGAGGCGACCATGCGCGCCTGGTCCGGCTTGGACAGGTCAACCAGGTACAGATTGCCGGCAATCGGCACCAGCAATTGCTTGCCGTCCGGTGACCAGCTGTAGCTGATGATGCCTTTCAGGGCGGCGGTGCGCTCACGCTCGCGGCGTGCTTTTTCGGCATCGGACAGATTCTCTTCCGGGACCAGCACTTTGGAGTCGACCAGGCGGCGCGTGGTCTTGTCCTTCATATTGTATTCCCACAGGTCGAGCTGGAACTGGTTGTCTTCGCGGCCACGCAGGAAGGTCACGCGGGCGCCGTCCGGCGACACTTTCAGCGCGCGCACGCCGGCGCCGGAAAGGGCGGGGTCGGACTGAATTCGATCAAGGGTAAGACGGTCGGCGGAGGCGGAACCGGCGGCCAGCAGGGCCAGGAAGGAGAGGATGAAACGCATGTGTGTCCCGATGTAATTGGTGATTTACGGATCGCAAGACAATACCAGAGAGCGCACCTCCGGATATTCGGAATCATCATGCAATCTCCAACTTTCGTTTGGCCGCAGCGGTAGACAGGCGCATACTCCTTCCACAACTTTCGGAAAAGGAGGCGGGACATGGCGACCAGATCCAAATCGAAGGGATGCAAACTGTCGGCCAGCCTGGCGGCAATGGTGGTGGCGCCAACGCGGCGCAAGGCGCTGGGCGACACGCTGACGCTGGCGCTGCGCAGCCTGCAGCCGTCGGCGGAACAAACGTATCACGTGCTGGTGCGCTGCAAGGACGGGGCGCCCAAATCGATTGCCGGCGTGCCGCTGGTGTGGGGCAGCGGCGACGTGGCGACCGCAATTGTCCCGGCCAGTAAACTGATGCGCTTTGCCGGTTCGCCCGATGTGGAGCGCGTGTCCGCGCCGCGCCGCATGAAGCCTCTGGATATCGCCGTGCCGCTGGCTGGCGTGCCGAAGTTCATCAAGCAGAATAAGGTCAGCGGCAAAGGCGTCGTCCTCGGCATTGTGGACACGGGCATCGATCTCACCCATCCTGCATTTGCCGGCCGCGTGCTGAAGATCTGGGACCAGGAAATCGCGGGGCAGGGTCCCGGTCCGGGCTACAGCGCTCTGGGCAAGGTGCTGACCGGCGCGGCGATGACGGCCAGCGAAGATACCGAAGGCCACGGCACCCACGTGGCGGGGATTTGCGGTGGCCAGGGCGATCCTTATACCGGCATTGCCACCGGCGCGGACTATCTGATCTGCAAGACCAATTTCGAGAACAGCGCCATCGTGGAAGGCGTACGCTGGATTTTCGCGGAGGCGAAAAAGCTGGGCCGGCCATGCGTGGTCAATCTCAGCCTGGGTGGCCATTTCGATGGCCACGACGGCAAGGACGATATGAGCGTCGCCATCAGCGATGAATGCGGGCCGGGGCAACTGGTGGTGGCGGCGGCGGGCAATGAGGGCGGCGATCCTATCCACGTCAATCAGCTGGTGAATGCGCGCAGCCCGGCCAGTTTCGACATCAAGGTCAATGCGCGCAGCGAAAAGGAACCTGCACCGTATTTGCTTTTCAACGGCTGGTATTCGGGCAAGGGCGTTTGCGAAGTGCGCGTGACGGGGCCGAATGGCGATGCGACCAAGTGGCAGGGCCTGATCGCCGATGATCCCGGCGCGACCAAGTACACGGTCGGTTCGGACTCCGTGACGATCGCATCGCCCAATGCGCTGGCGCCCAATGGCGACCGGCAATTCGTGATCGAGGTGGCGGGTAATAACAATGGCCCGGTGCTCGGTGGCACCTGGAAGCTGGAGGTGCGGCGCAAGAGCGGCACGCCGGGCCAGCTGCATGTGTGGCTGCTGCTCGATCCATCTGCGCCCAATTCGGGGCGCTTTGCCGATCCCACGTTTTCTTATCTGATCGGCTCTCCCGGCTCGGCGACGGACGTGGTGACGGCAGCCAGCTACACCTGCCGCAATGAGTGGAACGATCTGGCGGGCGAGCACGAAACGGTGGGGCTGGTGTTGAATACTGTGTCGGAATTCAGCAGTCCCGGGCCTCTGCGCAACGGCCGTCCCAAGCCTGACGTCACCGCACCAGGCGCCATGATCGCTTCCTGCCTCGCGTCGGCGGCGCAGGCCGACCAGCGCTTCGTCATCGCCAAGCGCTATCAGCTGATGGCCGGCACCAGCATGGCCACGCCATTCGTTGCCGGCTTACTGGCCCTGCAACTGGAACTGAAGCCCAGGCTGACGCCGGCCCAGGCCAAGGCGTGGCTGAAGTCCCACTCGAAAATACCGGGCAGCGCGGCAGGCAAGCATGATGTAAAGTGGGGGTATGGCCTCATCAAAATTTGACGCGGCACTCTGCCTGCACTGCGTGAACCATGGCGGCGAAGCGGTGCAGGTTTCAGTACGCCTCCACAGCACATTGACGGACGAAGAAGTGGCCAGGTTCCAGCAACTGGGCCTGGCCGATGCCGACACGCGCCGCCACATCCTGTTCGGCCGCCTGTCGCCGGACGCGCTGCAATCACTGAACGACTCGCCTAAAGTCGCCAGCCTGTCGCTGGTGCAGAAATCGCAGCCGAAAGGCGGCGCTTAACGCTGCAATGGCGCTGCAATGGCGCTGCAATGGCGCTGCAGCTGGCGCTGATGCGTTGGGCGGATCTGTTGAGGGCGCCGAACCCTTCCGGCTCAGGTCCGCAGTCGCTGCATCGACAGCCGATGCAATGACCAGGTCAGCAGCACGGCCGCAATCGTCAGCCCCACTACCAAACCAATCCAAAAACCACTGGCCGCCATCGGCTGCGCCGGTGCAAACGGCACCCAGGCAGGCGCCAGTCCCAGAATCCACCCCATCGGCAGCGCGAACACCCAGAACGCCAGCAGCTGGATCACCATCGGCTGCCGTGTCACCTTATAACCGCGAATCGCGCAAGAGGTCGACACCTGCGTCGCATCCGACAGCTGGAATACCGCCGCAAACAGCAGCAGCTGCACGCACAGCGCCTGCACTGCAACATCATTGGTGTAAGCCGCTGCGATCTGATGCCGGAACACCGCAATGAACACCGCCGACAGCACACCGAAACCCAGCGCCATCGCCACGCCCACCCATGACGCAAAGCGTGCCCGCACCGGATTGCCTTCGCCCATGGCCTGCCCCACGCGGGTCACCGTGCCGATGCCAAAGCTGAGCGGCACCATGAACACCAGCGAAGAAAAATTCAGCGCAATCTGATGCGCCGACACCTGCTCCACGCCGAAGCGCGCCACCATCAGGCTGACCGAACCGAAGGCGCTGACTTCCGCAAAATAGGTGATGCCGATCGGCAGGCCAAGGCGCAGCATGCTGCGGATTTCCGGCCAGTGCGGCCATTCCCAATGCGTGAAAGGATAAGTCTGGCGGTAAGGATCGGCAATGCGCACCCACACCAGCATGGCGCCCAGCATCAGCCAGGTGCAGCAGGCGGTGGCGATCGCGCAGCCGATGCCGCCCAATGCCGGCATGCCAAAATGGCCGAAGATCAGCACCCAGTTCACGCAAACGTTGAACGCCAGCCCAAGCAGCGCAATCACCATCACGGGCTTGGTCTGGTTGATGCTGGCGCTGTAGCCGTACAAAGCGCGGTAAGCTGCATAAGCGGGCAGGGCGCTGCTGATGATGTGAACGAACAGCGATGCACGCCGGTTCACTTCCGGCGCCATTTGCAGGTGGTCGAACAGCAGCGTCGACAGATTGGCGAACAGCGCCGCCAGCAGGCCCACTCCCAGCGCCTTCCACAGCGCCTGCCGCACAGTGTGGGGAATCGTGCCGAAATCGCCGGCGCCCACCTCGTGTGCTACAACGGTATTAATCGCCATCATGATGCCGGTGACGGTCACGATGGTGATGGACCAGATCGAGGCGCCCAGGGACACCGCCGCCAGCTCGGCGGCGCTGGAATGGCCCGTCATCGCCACGTCGGCCACGCCCATGCCCACGGTGGCCACCTGGCCGACCAGTACAGGCCAGGCCAGCTTCCACAGGCCGGCGGCTTCGGTACGGAAATGGTCGAGCGTAAACTTCATGGGCGGCTTTGCAAAAAGAATATGATTCTACTGGAGTAGGAAATTGTTACAAGGTCCTGTATGCTCACGGCCCCACGGCCGCGTTGGATGCGTAATGGCGCCGCGCGGCGACAGCAACACTATGGAGATAACATGAAACGCCTGATGATCCTGGCCAGCCTTGCAGCAGGTCTGGCCGCACAAGCCGCCAATGCGGCGGAAGTCACCTTCTTTGCCGGCCCCAATTTCAGCGGCCAGCAAGTCACCATCCGCGGCGGCAGCAACGACTTCGTTGGACTGGGCTTCAACGACCGCGCCTCCAGCATGATCGTGCGTTCCGGTTCCTGGGAAGTGTGCGAGCACCGCGACTTCGGCGGCGCCTGCGCTGTGTTTGGCCGCGGCGAGTACCCGAACCTGGGCCGCTTCAACAACGTCATCTCCTCCGCCCGCGAAGTGGAAGGCGGCGGCGGTGGCTACCGCGACGACGAGCGCCGCGAATGGCGCGAACGTGAGCGCAATCGTGAACGTGAACGCGAGGAATGGCGCGACCGCCGCGACCGTGATGGCAACTGGCAGGGCGGCTACCACAACGGCAATGGCTGGCAGGGCGGCGGCTATCAGGGCGGCGCTGCCGTTGAACTGTTCGACGGCGACAACTTCAGCGGCCGCGCCATCGGCATCAGCGGCGACATCCGCACCCTGACCGATGTCGGCTTCAACGACCACGCCAATTCCATGGTGATCCACGAAGGCACCTGGGAACTGTGCGAACACGCCGACTACCGCGGCCAGTGCCAGGTGTTCGGTCCGGGCCAGTACAACCTGCGCAATCTGCGCGACCGCCTGTCGTCCTTGCGACGCGTCCGTTGATCTTCTGCTAAGCTGTGCTCTCCCGGATCTTCACCTGGAGAGCACGCCGTGGAATACAAGGACTACTACGCCGCGCTGGGCGTCGCCAAGACGGCCAGCCAAGACGAGATCAAGAAGGCCTACCGCAAGCTGGTGCGCAAGTACCACCCGGACGTGAGCAAGGAACCGGATGCGGATGCCAAGACCAAGGAGCTCAACGAAGCTTACGGCGTCTTGAGCGACCCCGAGAAAAAGGCCGCCTACGACGAGCTGGGGCAGGGCGGCTACCGCGCCGGCCAGGAGTTCCGTCCGCCGCCGGACTGGGGCTCCAGCTTCGAAGGCGATCCCAGCGACTTCTTTGCCGACCTGTTCGCCCATGCCGGCAGACGGCGCGGTGGCGGTGGCGGAGGCGGCAGCTTCCGCATGCAAGGCAGCGACAGCCATGCCTCCATCCAGATCGACCTGCATGACGCCTACCACGGCGCCACGCGCACCATCAGCATGCGTGTGCCGGAAATGGATGCGCAGGGCCGCGTGGTTACACGCGAAAAAACCCTCAACCTCAATATTCCCAAGGGCGTCACGGAAGGCCAGCAACTGCGCCTGAGCGGGCAGGGCGAGCCGGGCATGGGCGGCGGCGAGCCGGGCGATCTCTACCTGGAAATCAGCTTCATGCCGGACACCCGCTTCCGCGCCGAGGGCCGCGATGTGTATGAAACGGTGCCCGTCACGCCATGGGAAGCCATGCTGGGCGGCGAAATCGAAGTGAGTACGCCGTCCGGCCGCGTGACCGTGACCGTGCCGCCGAAAAGCCAGACCGGCCGCAAGCTGCGCCTGAAAGGACGCGGCATTCCGGCGAGCGGGCCGAATGGCACGGCGGGCGATCTCTACCTGATTCTGGAAGTGGTGCTGCCGCAGGCCGACAGCGACAAGGCGCGCCAGCTCTACGAGCAAATGGCGCGCGACCTGCCATTCAATCCACGAGGCTAAGACATGAACTCCATCATCAATTGCGTGTTGCTGGACGAAGCGGCACTGACTCTGGAAGAACTGGCCCGCGCCTGCGCGGTGGAACCGGAATGGGTGGTGCACCGGGTGCACTCAGGCATTTTGCTGGGAGGCACGGACGCGCAGCCGGAAGCCTGGCGTTTCACCAGCGTCGATCTGGTCCGTGCAAGGAATTTGCGCCGCGTTGAACAGGACTTCGATGCCAACGAAGACCTCGCGGCGCTGGTGGTCGATCTGACCGAGGAGGTGCAGCGCCTGCGCACGCACCTGCGCGCCCTCCACGGCTGAGCACGTGTAGCATTTCGGGTCAGGCGCCGAATGCGACACGGCCTCGTCAGTCGTTAGCGCGACTGGTCTTTGCCGCCGCCACGCGAACCGCTGGTTTCGCCACGCGACTGGTTGCCGGTGCTTTGCTGGCCTGCGCCGCGGCCCGACTGCTGATTGCCGCCGGTCAGGTTTTCACGCTGGCCTTCGGCCTTGTTGCCGGACTGCTGGCTACCTGATTGCTGGCGCCAGTCGTCCGAATTCTCGCGTGAGCGGTCCGACTGCTGGCTGCCGCCCGGATTGCCCATGCCGGAACGTTGTCCGCCTTGCTGGGTCTGGCGTGCGCGCTCGTCTTCGTCCTCAGCCGTCAGCTGGCGGCCTTTGCGCTCGGACTGCTGGCTGCCTTGGCTGCCGCTCTGCTGGTTCTGCTGGCTGACCTCGTTCTGGTCGTCGCGCATGCTTTGATCGTCGCGGCTGCCCGAGCTGCCGGCGCCACTGCTTTGGCGGCTGCTGCCGCTGCGATTGCCTTGCTTGTCCTGTGATGCCATGATCCGTCTCCTTTCATTTCGTGGTGAAGGTAGAGGTCATGCTAGGCCGCTGACCATGCGAGGTGTGTCGGCGCACGCGCCGCGGATTTGTAGGACCAGCAGCTAGAAAGGATGCTGAGGCAGCTTGTGGTCGAGCTGGATGAACTGCTCGCGCAGCCACTTGCCGGCAGGCCCCAGCTCATCGTCGCCGCGATGGATCACGTACAAGGGATATAGCAACTCACTGCCTTCCTGTACGTGCAGACGCACCAGATAGCCGGCCTTCAGGTCGTCCGCAATCATGGCTTCAGGCATATTGCCCCAGCCGATACCGCCGCGCAGCAGGGCGTGCTTGGAGCCGAGGTCGCCCAGCCGCCAGTCGCGCAGCGCCTGCACGCCGAAGTCCTGGCCTTGCGTGAGTACGCTGCGGTCGGTCACCACCAGCTGCAAATGCTCGCGCGCCACGCTGGTCGGAATCACGCCTTCGATCTGCGCCAGCGGATGCTTGGGCGAGCACACCGGCATCATCTTCACGTGGCCCGCCGCGTGGCGCTCCAGGTCCGCGCCTTGCGCCATCTGCCACCCGGCCACGCCAAGCTGGCAGCGGCGGTCTTTCACCAGCTGGGTCACCGCGCCCAGCGCTTCCGTGTGCAGACGCAGGGACACGGTGGGGAACTCCTGCTGGAAGGATTCGAGGATGCGCACCAGCAGGCAGGTGGGGAACATGATGTCCACCACGATCGACACTTCCGGTTCCAGGCCTTGTCCCAGCGCTTTCGCGCGCGAACGCATGCCGTCAACTTTGCTGGCCACGGCGCGCGCATCGGCCAGCAGGGCCTTGCCTGCTTCGGTCAGCACGGGCTTGCGTTTGCTGCGGTCGAGCAGTTCGATATTCAGCTGCTCTTCCAGGTTGGCGATGGTGTAGCTGACCACCGACTGGGTGCGGTGCAGGGCGCGCGCGGCATGGGCGAAACCGCCGTGGTCGATCACGGCAATGAAGACGCGCAGCTGTTCGAGAGTGGGAAGGCCGGGGTCACGCATATCAAGAAAATCGATGCTATCGATTGATAAAAAGGGGATTTCCTCGATATTAAACGCGATCTATGATGACTGCAATCACTCACCAATTCCCTGAGGAGTTCCAAAACATGGCAAATATTCTTCACATCAACAGCAGCGTGCGCAGCGAAGGTTCCCTGTCCCGTCAACTGTCGACCGAATTCGTAGCAAAATGGAAAGCCGCTAACCCAGCCGGCACCGTTACCGAGCGCAATCTGGCGATCAATCCAGTGCCTCACCTGACCGAGCAGATGATGGGCGCCTTCTTCACCCCGGCCGAAGCGCGCAACGCGGAGCAGGCTTTCGCGGTGAAGACTTCCGACACCCTGGTTGACGAAGTGCTGGCTGCTGACGTGATCGTGATCGGCGCGCCAATGTACAACTTCTCCGTACCGTCGAACCTGAAGGCATGGATCGACCACGTGGCCCGCGTTGGCCGCACCTTCCAGTACGGCGCCAATGGTCCTGAAGGCCTGGTCAAAGGCAAGAAGGTGTATGTGTTCACCGCATCCGGCGGCGCGTACAGCGAAGGTCCTGCAGCGGCATACGACCACCTGACCACCTTCCTGCGCACCTTCCTGGGCTTCATCGGCCTGACCGACGTGACCTTCATCCGCGCTGAAGGCGTGGCCATGGGCGAGCAGGCGGTTGCCGACGCCATCGCCAAGAGCCGCAAGTCGATCGACGAACTGGTCGCTGCGTAATCTGATTCTCCCCTGAGTATTCCCCTGGGCAGGCAAGCCGCTGGCTTTCCTGCCCCTTTTTTATTATGCTGGCAACATGAATAAACTCATCATTGCCAGCCTGCTGTACTGCGCCACCGCAGCCATCGCCGCCCCCGCCAACAAGCCGGAAGAGATCAAGGCCATCACCCAGATTGCTGAAGATTTCCAGTCCGCGCTGAAGACCAAGAACCACAAGCAGCTCGCCTCGCTGATGCTGAATCCGAACATCCTGTTCACTTCCCCTGCGTCGGACGAGTATGTGCGCCGTGCGCGCGAAGAGTCCGATCCGAACACGGATGGTGTGCGGGCTGGAGGCTTCCATGATTTCGCCGGCTATCTGAAGCGCGAAAAGCGCGCGGTGGAAGAGCGCTTCCACAATGTAAAGATCACGCAGGACACTGATCTGGCCTGGATGCAGTTCGACTATGAATTCGTTTTGGACGGCAAAGTGCAGAACGATGGCGTGGAGGCCTGGCAGCTGGTCAAGCGCGATGGCAGATGGAAGATCTATTCGGTGACCTGGTCCTTCAATCCCCGCAACTGAGCCGCGGCGGGTATCATGTAGCGATATGTTCGTCCCGGAGACTTCATGAAACGCCTGCATTTGCTCATCATCGACCCGCAGAACGACTTCTGCGATCTGCCCGCGAGCTATCTGCCAGAGAATCCCGCCACGCGCGCTGCGCATGCGCCCGCGCTGCCTGTGCCGGGCGCGCATCAGGACATGCTGCGTCTCGCAGGCCTGATCAATCGCGGCCGCAACGGCATCTCCGCTATCACCGTCACGCTGGATTCGCACCACCGCTACGACGTCGCCCATCCGACTTTCTGGATTGCCGGCGATGGCGGCCCGGTTGCGCCGTTCACGCAAATCTCCGCAGCCGCCGTGCGCGCGGCCGGCTATACGCCGCGCGACCCGGCAGCGAAAGCGCGCGTACTCGAATACCTGGACGCATTGGAAGAAGCCGGCCGCTACCAGCTGATGGTCTGGCCCGTCCATTGCGAGATCGGCTCCTGGGGCCATAACGTGCACGAAGACGTGCGCGAAGCCTACAACCACTGGGAAGACCAGAAGCTGGGCATCGTCGACAAAGTCACCAAGGGCTCGAATCCATGGACCGAGCACTATTCGGCCGTGATGGCCGAAGTGCCTGATCCAAAAGATCCCGGCACGCAAATCAATAAACGCCTGATCGACAGCCTGGCTGGCGCCGACCTCATTTTCATCGCCGGTGAAGCCAGCAGCCACTGCGTGAAGGCCACCACCGAACACCTCGCCGATCACATCGATCCGGCAAAGCTCGTCCTCATCACCGACTGCATGAGCGCCGTGACTGGCTTCGATCGCCAGTACCACGACTTCATCCAGCGCATGCAGCAGCGCGGCGCGCGCCTCGCCCAATCCGGCGACGTGCTGCAGGAGCTGCTGGTGAACGCGGGCCGATAAGAAAGACCAATCATGATTCCAGTAGTACGCAGCCTGCTCGAAACCGATCTGTATAAATTCACCATGTGGCAGGCGCTCCTGCATAGCCACCCCAATTCGCACACCGAATACGAATTCGTCTGCCGCAACAAGCCGGCGTTTCCGCTGGCCGAGCTGAAAGAGGAAGTCGAAGCGCAGCTGGATCATCTCTGCTCCATGACCTTCAGCGAACAGGAACTGGCCTACCTGCGCTCACTGCGCTACATGAAAAGCGACTTCGTGGACTTCCTCACGGTGTTCCGCTTCCAGCGCAAATTCATCACCGTCACCACGGATGGCGACACGCTGCAGATTCTCGCCGCCGGTCCGCAAGTGCACGTGATGGCCTTCGAGATCTTCGTGCTCTACATCGTCAATGAACTGTACTTCCGCCGCTTTGACCAGAAGGCCGCGTGGGATGAGGGCTGCCGGCGCCTGGGCGAAAAGATCAAGGCACTCAAGGCTTTCGGCAGCGAGACGCCATTGCGCAATCCTTTCGAGCTGTCCGACTTCGGCCTGCGCCGCCGCTTCTCCGCGCAATGGCATGATGAAGTGGTGCAGCGCCTGGCGCGCGAAGTGCCGGAGTATTTCAAGGGCACATCCAATGTCTATCAGGCCTACAAGTTCGGCCTGATCCCGATCGGCACCATGGCGCACGAGTATATGCAGTCGTTCCAGGCCTTCGGCGTGCGTCTGCGCGATTTCCAGAAGGCCGCGCTGGACGCCTGGGTGCATGAGTATCGCGGCGATCTCGGTATCGCGCTAACCGACGTTGTCGGCATGGATGCCTTCCTCGACGACTTCGACCTCTACTTCGCCAAATTGTTCGACGGCCTGCGCCACGATTCGGGCGATCCGATTGAATGGGGTGACAAGGCCATCGCGCACTACCTCTCATTGCGCATCGACCCGAAGACCAAGCGCCTGGTGTTCTCGGACGGCCTCGATTTCAACTCCGCCTTCCGCATCTACAAGCACTTCGCCGACCGCATCATGGTCGGATTCGGTATCGGAACCTGGCTCACCAACGACATGGGCCTGACGCCGCTGAACATCGTGATGAAGATCGTCCGCTGCAATGGCCAGTCGGTGGCCAAGCTGTCCGACTCGCCAGGAAAGACCTTGTGCAAGGACGAGACTTTCCTCGCATACCTGCGCCAGGTGTTCCACCATACTGCGAGCTGAGCGGCTGCTCATGCGCAGCGGATCAATGACGTAGGGCGGATCATTGATCCGCCGTTGCGTACGGTCAAGCGTCGTTTTGAAAACGGTTGCGGTAATCGCCCGGCGTGACGCCGAGGCGTCGCACGAAGGCACGGCGCAAACTGTTGGGATCGTGGAAACCGGCACGCGCCGCTACGCGTTTAAGCGGCGTCGGCGTATCTTCGAGCATGCGGCGCGCCGCGTCGATACGGGCGCTCTCGACGAAGTCGGCGGGCGTGGTATCGGTGTCCTGCTTGAACTGGCGGGAGAAATTGCGCACGCTCATGCCGGCCTGCGTCGCCAGGCGTTCGACCGATAAATCCTGGTCCAGATTCTCCAGTACCCACTCCTGCAAAGCGCGGATATTGCTGCGCTCTGCCGTCTGTGCGGCCAGATGGGCGCTGAACTGCGACTGGCCGCCGGGGCGCTTCAGGAACATTACCAGCTCGCGCGCTACTTTCAGCGCCACGTCGCGGCCCAGATCTTCTTCCACCAGCGACAGAGCCAGATCCATGCCCGCGCTCACACCGGCCGACGTGTAGAGCGAACCGTCGCGGATGAAGATGCGGTCATGCTCCACCTGCGCCTGCGGAAAGCGGCGCGCCAGGCTGCCCGACACGTTCCAGTGCGTGGTGACGCGGCGGCCGTCCAGCAGACCGGCGGCGCCCAGCAGCAGGGCGCCGGAGCAGACGGAGGCCATGCGGCGCACCGTGCCTGCCTTATGCACCAGCCAGTCCATCAGATGATGGTTGGTTTCCAGGTCGAGCACATTGTGGCCGCCAGCGACCAGCAAGGTGTCGATATCGGCAGGGGCATTGTCAATCGAGTAGTTAGCGTGGAAGACCATGCCGTTTTCGGCGCGTACCGGTCCATCGTCCAGCCCAACCAGGTCGAGCTGATAGGCGTCCGGCTGGCCGGACTGGCGGTTCCCTTCGCTGAACACATCGAGGGGACCGGTGACGTCCAGCATCTGGACGCCGGGGAAAACGAGAACGGAGATACGCATTTCAGACTCCAATCAGGCGGACAGCAGCTTGCCCGAGAACAGCGAGTACAGGGTCCGCACGAACAGCACGGCAATGGCGACGGTCAGGAAGGCCAGGATGAGGCCAGCCAGCAGCATCAGCGGCATCGTGCCGTTAACGGAAGCATACTTCAGAGCGGCATTGGAGAGGGCGGCAAGTGGGAAACTGATACCCCACCAGGTCGGAGCGAACGGCACCGAAGGGCGGAACACGCGGGCACCGACCACCAGGGTCATGAACAGGCCGAACCAGAACAGCAGGGCGGAGAACACGTCTACCTGATGAGTAAAGTTGGTATAGGCGAGGAAGCCGACTTCGAAGGGAGCCATCATCACCAGCAGCGACGGAATCATACCGGCCGGCAGCGGATCGCCGTGCACCAGGCGGCTGAAGATCATGACGAAGAAGACCACAGCCACGATGGTGCCGATGGCCAGGGCGATCAGGTTGAGCTGGGGTGCCCAGGGCATGGGCATGGTGGCGCCGGTGACCACAATGTCGAGCGAAGCCACGCCGGGGATCAGCCAGGCCGGCACCACATTGGCAGCGGCCACTTTACCGCTCATCACACGCGACACCACGATATAGCTGAGCACCAGCGTAGCGATGGCGCCGACGCTCCACACGAATTGCTGCAGCGATTCGCTCCAGGGAGCAATCACGGCCGACAGCAGCAGGACGGCAATGGTCATGCTGCCGAAAAAGTTACTGGCGATGGGATGGTTGAACTCATCGCGTACGGCTTGCGTGTATTTGCCCCATTTGGCGAGATAGCCAAGCGCCATGGCGATAAAGGCCAGCACGGTGACAACGCTGATGCCCTGGGCGATAGCTTCGCTAACGCCAAATACGCCAGTGGCGGCGCGCCAGGCCAGCGTCAGGCCGGCCAGGCCCATGACGGCGGCGAACAGGTTGACGGGAAGGTTTTTCACCGAGCTGCCGCTGGCGGCGGCGGTGGCGCTGAGGTTTGCAGTTGACATGATATTGAGCTCCGGGATGTTCGTTATTGGCCGAAATCGGCGTTGAGTTCATTATCAGCCAGCCTCCATCTGACCGAAAGCGGCGCAGACCGTCACTTTCGGCCAAATCCGGCGCAATGCCAGCCTTGGCGGGATTTACGCTGGATCTGGCGGCCAAGTTGACCGGATAGCGGGGAAAATCGCGCTTTTTTGGGATGGGAACGCTATGTCCTGGATTTTATTAACGGTTGCCGGGCTGCTGGAGATTGCCTTTGCTTTCGGCATGAAATGGTCGGCCGGATTCACCCGGCCGCTGCCCGCCGTGTTCACTGCGGTGACGGGCATTGTGAGTATTTACTTGCTGTCGATGGCGCTGCGTACGCTGCCCGTCGGCACGGCGTACGCGGTGTGGACGGGCATTGGCGCGGTGGGCACGGCCATTGTGGGCGTGCTGTTCCTGGGCGATTCGGGATCGCCCGCGCGCCTGGCCTGTATCGGTGTGATTATCTGTGGCGTGATCGGACTGCGGATAGTGTCGGGCGAGGGCGCCTGAGTGCTCAGGCTTCTACGCCGCCGAAGCGCAGCATGATGGTGTTGGCCTGTTCGCGCTGGATATCGTTGTCCACGTCCACCGCCAGCAGGGCAGCGGGGCGGTCGGGCTTGTCGGTGTTGTCGACGTCGTCCGGCGTCAGCGAATCCATGATGTTTTGCACCGCGCTTTGGGTGGTGTCCAGCGGACGCGCGTCGTGCAGGTTCAGTTGCACGGCGGAGCCATGGAAGCCCGCGTCCAGCAGGGCCGAACGCGCGCCTTCAGCGTCGGCCACTTGTTTGAAATTGCGATAGATGGTGTCGGGCATGATCTCGTCTCCTTTGCAGACATTGTGCTGCAAAGGCCGGGTTCCCGGCGCGCGGCTCCCTCAGAAGCCGGTCAGCGCGGTTGCCGTATGCTCAACGACCGGCGTCCCGGCGAAGTAGGGACCCACCAGCGCACGCCAGGCCTGGAAATCATCGCTGCCGCGGAAGTCGACGGTGTGGTTTTCCAGCGTCTCCCAGCTGATCACCAGCAGGTAGGTGTCTGGACGCTCCATCACCCGTTCCAGCTTCATCGCCTTGCAGCCTTTCGCCCGCTGGAACAGTGGCACCGCTTCTTTTACCGCAGTCAGAAAAGCTTCGTGCGAGTCACTCTTGATGGTCAGTTCGGCGATTTCAGTAATCATGTTGGTTCCGTCGCGTGTCAAAAGTTCTATTTTGCACGAAGTCTCGCCGTGGCGCTGAGAGCCACGGCGAGAATGCCCGCTTAGAACCGATAGCGGGCCGTGAACTGGACTGCACGCGGCGCGCCGGGGATGTTGAGGAATTTGCTGGAGCCATGGCCGGCGACGATGTAGCTGCGGTCGAGCAGGTTGGTCAGATTGAGCTGGATGTCGTAGCGTGCGGTGCGGTAGTAGGCCATGGCATCGACAGTGGTGTAGCCGGGCAGGGTGACCGTGTTGCCAGGGTTGGCGAAGCGCGAGCCGACCGAAGTCACGCCAGCGCCGGCGCCGAAGCCGCCGAAGAGCGCTTTGCTCAGCCAGACATTGCCGCTGTTGCGTGGAGTGAGGGTTGGGCGCTTGCCTTGCACGAGCTGGCCGTCGTCTTGGGCGATGGACTCGGTGATCTTTGCGTTCAGCCACGCGTAGCCGGAACTGAGTTGCCAGCCATCGCCAAGTTCGCCGCTCAAGGTCAGCTCGACACCGTCGGTGCGCTGGGTGCCGATCGGCAGCAGCTTGTTGGTGACCGGATCGGTGGACTTGATATTCGTGCGTTCAAGACGGAACAGCGAGGCGCCCAGCGACGCCAGTCCACCGAACAAATCGTACTTCGCACCGATTTCCTTGTTGGTGGTTTTCTCCGGCTCAATCGAAGCATTGTTCGCGGCCAAAGGAAACGCTTCGCCCGAAGGCTGGAAGGATTTGCTGAACGAAGCGTAGTAGGACTGCAC
This sequence comes from Pseudoduganella sp. RAF19, assembly GCF_052114165.1. NCBI lineage: Bacteria > Pseudomonadati > Pseudomonadota > Betaproteobacteria > Burkholderiales > Oxalobacteraceae > Pseudoduganella > Pseudoduganella sp. RAF19. The sequence goes on from NZ_JBFREF010000005.1 coordinate 778,944, forward strand.
TGACGACGGCTGATACACCAGCCCAACGCGCGGGCTCCATGCGCGGTCGGTGCGATCAAGATTCGGCTGACCGGCGCGGCGCTCGCGCGTTTCCTGTCTGAAGTCGTCGAAGCGAACGCCTGCCAGCAGTTTCCAGTGTTGCGAAAGCGTGGCGAGATCCTGCACATAGGCGCTGGCCACGGTCAGAATGCCCAGATTGTCCGTCGATGGCGCGGCAGTCACATTGAAGGGCAGCACCGGCGCCACGGGATGGAACAGGTCCACCGTCGCGATATTGTTCTGGGTGCGGAACAGCTGGTCTTTGTGCTGCTTGCCCACCTCCACGCCATACAGCAGCTGATGCATGCCGGCCTTCTGCACCAGCTCCAGCTGATTGAAGTAGCCGTCCTCGTCCCGTTTCACATTGCTGCGATTGAGCGTGGCCTTCAGCGTGGCCTCGTTTACGCCGCCGACCAGCGTGTTGTTGCGATCCAGCGTGTAGTCGTAATAGCGGAAGTTATCGCGCAAGGTCCACTCGCCGTTGAAGTGATGTTCAAGCTGGAAGCCCGCCGCCCTCACGCGCGACTGCGAGTAGTCGTTGTCGCGCGCATTGGCCGCGCCGTAGTAGGTGGACGCATCCACCGCAACGGGACGGCCCTGATACGCCGGTACGCCGAAGTCGGTCACGCGGCGGTCGCTCAGATATTCACCCTGCACCAGCAAGGTCGTATCCGCACCAAGCCGGAACAGGACGGAAGGCGACAGCGCCTCGCGCTTGAGGAATTGCTGATCGCGGTAGCTGTCCGCATCTTCCTTCGCGCCAGTGACGCGGAAAGCCACGCCGCTGTCCGGCAACTTGTGCGCGAAGTCGAATTCGCCGCGCTTCTGGCCCCAGCTGCCGACGGTCAGGCTGACCTCATTGCGGTCCATGCCCGGCTTTTTGGTGATGCGATTGATCAGGCCACCGGAAGAACCGCGACCATACAGCACGGAAGCCGGTCCCTTGATCACCTCCACCTGTTCCACATTGGACAAGTCGCGGAAGTACATCGCATCGTCGCGAATGCCATCGATGAACTGGTCCGCGATCGCGCTAAAGCCGCGAATGGTCACCTGGTCGCGCTGCCCGTCCCCGCTGGACAAGCCGACGCCCGGCACGGTCTTCATCACATCCTGCATCGAGTGGGCGCCCTGATCGTGCAGCAAGGCCGCCGGCACCACGTTCACGGTCTGAGGAATATCGCGCAGCCGCGCATCGATCTTGGTCGCGCTGCTGGCGCTGGTAGGGTTGTAGGCCGCGTCGCGCGCGCCGTTCACGGTGACGGTCGGCAGCACGCCTTCAGCATCGTCGGCAAATGCCGCGAAATGGGGAAGCGCCAGCGCAATCGCCAGCGCGACAGGAGATTTGGTGAATGCCATCTTTGGTGTCCTGAGGTGGTCGTGGCTGGCGACCGTTCCCGCAGGAATCAGATGGCTGGCTTATTTATTGAGAATAATTCTCATTATTATTCACCAAAGCCTTGCGCGATGCAAGACGGCTAGCGGTTGCTGGGCACGACATGGCCCCAGTTTTGCGTCCCGCTCTGGAAGCCGTGGTCACGTTCTTCCTCGTCCACGCAGCCGGAGAGCAGGTCATCGGTGCGGCCTGCGGATTGTTCGTTGCGGGTGGCGTCACTTTGAAGGTGGCCAGTGCATCCTGCCCCCATGGTGCCGATACTGCTGGTGCCGTCGCGCGTCTTCTGTTCCAGACTGCGGCCACGTGTTGTGTTTTGAGTGGACATGATGCCCTCCCAGTTCCAAGGTTGGGGTGTTTATTCTACGCCTGCTACAGCGCGCAGTCTCACTCTGTTGGTGTGATTTTTTCGGGATATTTGTCATGGGATTCTCACGAAAAATCACGCAAATGTCCTGAGAAGAAAGGTGGTTTACTACCATGCACTAAGCGTTTCCAAGGAGTTAAATGAATTGTCTAACACAACAATTCACCACTTTTGGGGACGAGAAATGGACGCTGCGCGCACCGTATTTCTGGACAGCAATCTGTCCGACTTCCAATCACTGGCCTCTCGCTACGACGCCAGCCAGTTCAATGTGGTGATGCTGACTGATCCGGCGAACGGCATGCAGCAGATTCAGGACTACCTGACCACCCATCAGATCACAGCCGCCAGCATCAACGTCATCTCGCCCGCAGCGGCTACGGACGGCCTGTTTACGCCGCGCGTGGTGTTTGTTGATCCTTCGGTGGCGGACTACCAGGACATCATTGCGGCCCTGCCTGCCAATACGACGGCAGTGGTGCTCGATGCGTCCCAAGACGGCATCCAGCAGATCCGCGATTACCTGGCGCACAACACAGGCAAGGTGTCAGCGATCGATATCATTACCGATATCGCGAGCATGGATGTGGTGTCGCACGGCGCGCCGGGTGAGATCGTTCTTGGCTCCACGGTGCTCAATAGCGACACGGTCGCTGCCTACAGCACGCAGTTGGCGGAGATCGGCAGCCACCTCACTTCCGGCGGCGACATTCTGCTGTATGGCTGCGATGTGGCGGCGGGCACGGAAGGCCAGCAGTTCATTAATCAGCTGGCCCAGGCGACTGGTGCAGACGTGGCGGCGTCCACTGACGCAACTGGCAGCGCGGCGGCAGGCGGTGACTGGGTGCTCGAAGCGTCCACCGGCACGGTCGAAACCGCGGCCCTGCAAGTGGACAGCTTTGCAGGCACCCTGAACGTAACGGCGGCCGCATTCACCGGCATCAACACGGGCAGCGATACCGGCACCAAAGGAGACTGGATCACCAGCAGTCTGACGCCAACCATCGAAGGTACTTACAGCTCCGGCACCGGCAATGCAAAACTGTATATCTGGACCGATAGCACCCACTTCGTCGAAGTGACCAGCGCGTCGGCCAACCAGAGCAACGTCGCCTGGTCGGTGGGGCTGTCGCTGTCGCCTGGCACCTACACGCTGGTCGCCAGCACCAGCAATAATCCCAACCAGTACCTCGCCAATTCGCTCGGCAGCCATACCATCACGATTGACAATGCCACTGCAGCGCCAGTGGTCGCGCTCACCAGCGACACCGGCAGCAGCGCGACGGACAAGATCACCAAGGCTGGCGGCCTCACGGTCACAGGTACCGAGTCCGGTGCCTCGCTCACTTACAGCAACAACGGCGGAGGCTTCAACAGCAGCTTTAGCGCCGTAGAAGGCTTGAACAACGTGGTTGTGCGATCGACCGACGCCGCCGGCAACACCGCCAGCACATCCTTCAGCTTCACGCTCGACACGACCGCGCCTGCCTTGAGCGTGTCACTGACTACCGATTCGACCGATGGCGGCGCCGGCCATGCCACTGACCTTGTGACCAACAACGCCGCCCTGACGATTAGCGCGCTCGAATCGGGTGCTGCGCGCAGCTTCGTCGTCGATGTCGGTGCGCCTGCCGGAACCTACACGGCGCCCGCGGCACAAGGCTCGCACATCGTCACCGTCACCGATACCGACGTGGCGGGCAATGCGACTATCCGCTCAATTACCTTCAATCTGGACACCAGGGCAGATCCCGAAGGCGACCTGAAAGTCACGCTGCCGGACAACCTGATCAACCTCTCCGAGCGCGGCGCAGTTGCCTACACCGTCGCTGGCCTGAACAGCGATGCCTCCGCGACCGTGACCTTCAGTGACGGCACGCATACCGTTACCGGAGCGGGCGGCGTGGCCAATCTCAGCACCCTGAACGACGGTCCAATCACCGTCAGCATTTCCGCGCAAGATGCGGCAGGCAATACCGCCGGCGGCGCAGGTGCCACGCTGACCCTGGACACCGCACTGACCGCACCAACCCTGGCGCTGGCGAGCGATACCACTGACGGCGTGGCGGGCCACGCAACGGACCGTGTTACCAGCAATGCAGCACTGGTCTTTGGCGCGAAGGACGCGGACGCCACCCGTGTCATCAAAGTAGACGGCACTACCGTCGGCAGCTACAACCCGGCTTCGCTGGCCGATGGCGCCCACACCGTCACCGTGACGGATACGGACACCGCTGGCAACACCAAATCCGCCTCCCTGGACTTCACGTTGGACACAACGCTGACCACGCCGTCTGTAGCGCTTGCGCAGGATACGACCGATGGCGGCGCTGGCCACAACAGCGATCGGCTGACCAGCAACGCAGCGCTGACCTTCAGCGCCAGGGATGCTGACGCCGCGCGCATCATCAAGGTGGACGGCACAGCAGTCGGCAGCTACAACGCCGCTGCGCTGGCCGATGGCGCGCACACCGTCACCGTGACCGATACCGATGCGGCCGGCAACACGAAAACCGCCAGCATTGACTTCACAGTCGACACGACGCTGACCGCGCCGACCGTCGCGCTAGCGCAAGACACGACCGACCGCGCCGCCGGCCACAACACTGACCATCTCACCAGCAACGCGGCACTGGTCTTCGGCGCGAAAGACGCCGACGCCAACCGCGTGCTTAAGGTGGACGGCGTTGCGGTAGGCGCCTACGATGCTTCCTTGCTTGCTGATGGCGCCCACACAGTAAGCGTCACCGACACCGACGCCGCTGGCAATACAAAAACCGCCAGCGTCGACTTCACCCTCGACACCAGCCTGACCGCGCCGACCATCGCACTGACGCAAGACACGACTGACGGCGGTTCGGGCCACGACACCGACCGCCTGACCAGCAACGCGGCGCTGTCCTTCGGTGCCAAAGACGCCGACGCCACGCGCGTCATCAAGGTCGATGGCGCTGCTGTCGCCAACTACGACGCCGCAGCATTGGCGGACGGCGCCCACAATGTCGTTATCACCGATACCGACGCCGCCGGCAACACGAAGTCGGCGTCTATCGACTTCACACTGGACACGACCTTGACCGCGCCAACGGTGGCGCTGGGGACGGATAGCAGCGACGGTGCGGCTGGTCACGATACCGACCGCCTGAGCAATAACGCCGCCCTGACTTTCGGCGCAAAAGACGCAGATGCCACGCGCACTATCAAAGTCGACGGCGTGACGGTAGCCGCCTACAATGCTGCCTCCCTCGCCGACGGTGCACACAATGTATCGGTGACGGACACCGACGCAGCAGGTAACGCAAAGACCGCATCGCTCGACTTTACGCTTGATACGACGCTGACCGCGCCAACCATCGCGCTGGTGCAGGACACGACCGATGGCGCCGTAGGCCACGACACCGACCACCTCACCAGCAACACCGCGCTGACGTTTGGCGCCAAGGACGCTGATGCCTCACGCGCCGTCAAGGTCGATGGCGTCGCCGTGGCGGCTTACGACGCGTCTGCGCTCGCTGACGGTGCTCACACGGTGAGTGTGACCGACACGGACGCCGCAGGCAACACGAAAACTGCGAGCCTGGAATTCACACTGGATACAACACTGACCGCGCCCACTGTCGCGCTCACACATGACACCACGGACGGCGTTGC